>JACRJZ010000002.1 GCA_016219875.1 Verrucomicrobiota bacterium
CAAGTTCAACAAGTGCAGCGGCGAAGTCCTCAAGAGCGACGAAGCCGGCATCTGCGGCCAGACTGTGGAGATCGGCGAAGGCGTCTTCGACGCGACAGGAAACTTCACGACCCCTTTCGACGAACCGAAGCCAGCCCGGTGAGGAGGTGCAGGAAGAACAAGCGGGTTCCCCAGCCCGTCCGGTGTCCGACGCGGCGCGCCAACTCTATCTCGCCCGCTATCTCGACGCCTTCCCGCCTGACGCGCTGAAGGGCCTGCGCCTCGGCGTGTATCAACACTCCGCGGTGGGACGCGACCTCCTCCTGCAAGTCGTTCGCGGCCTCGGCGCGGAGGCGACGCCGCTGGGCTTCTCGGACACGTTTATCCCCGTCGATACGGAAGCCATCCGTCCCGAGGACACGCAGTTGGCGCGGGACTGGGCGCGGCAGCATCGCTTCGACGCCATCGTGTCCACCGACGGCGACAGCGACCGCCCGCTTCTCGCCGACGAACGCGGCGAGTGGCTGCGCGGCGACGTGGCGGGCGTGCTGTGCGCGAAGTTCCTTGGCGCCGACTCCGTGAGCGCGCCGGTAAGCTGCAATACGGCAGTGGAGCAATGCGGCTGGTTCAAGGAAGTCCGTCGCACGCGCATTGGCTCGCCGTTCGTCGTGGCCTCGATGCTCGAAGCCTCAGCCCGCGGCGCGAAGGCCGTGGTCGGCTACGAAGCCAACGGCGGCTTCCTGCTCAACTCCGACGTGCGCCTTGGCTCCAAGACGCTGCGGGGCCTGCCCACTCGCGACGCCTTAATTCTGCTGCTGGGCGTGCTGCTGCTGGCCCGACGCGAAGGCAAGAACCTCTCGCAACTCGTCGCCACGCTGCCGCCGCGCTTCACCGCCAGCGGGCTGCTGAAGAATTGCCCGGTCGAACAGAGCCGCGCGCTCCTGACCCGCTTCACCACCGGCAGCATGGACTCGGACCAGCGGGCGATTGAGGCGGTGTTCGGCGCGCCGTTCGGCAAGGTCGCGGTCCTCGATCGCACGGACGGCCTCCGCGTCACGTTCGCGAGCGGGGAGATCGTCCACCTCCGTCCTTCCGGCAACGCGCCGGAGTTCCGTTGCTACAACGAGGCGGCCTCGGCCCCGCGTGCCGAACGGATGAACGCGATCTGCCTGGAGATTCTCCGCGGGCTGATGCCCTGACTCAGGGCTGCAGCAAGCCCGCGCTACGAGCGCGTTGCGGCCCGAAGCTCGAGGCAAGCCTGGACTGGAGGCGGCCGCACCGTTATCGGGCGGGCGCGGACTTCGGCGCTCCGTTCGTGAGGAGCAGGCTCAGAAATTTCTCCAGTCCCGCCCGCATCCGTTCTTCGCCCTCCAGCGACGCCAGCGCGTCGTTGTGGTCGCCGGCGATTTCGCAAAGCAGCTTGGGATCGTTGGCCGCGGCGAAGTTCTCCTCCGCGTGATGGAAGCGAACGAGCGTGTCACCGCGACTGTGGAGGATGAGCACGGGCGCCCGGATGCGTCCCAGCTTGGCGTGGGTGTCGTAGCTGATCCGGCTGAGCCAGCGCACGGGCAGCCAGGGAAACAACTCGGCGCCCACCTCGGGAATGCTCGTGAACGTGCTCTGCAGGACCAGCCCGCCCAGCGTCTGCCGCAACGCCAACTCGGCGGCCACTCCGCCGCCCAGCGATTCGCCGTAGGCGATGAGGTTCGTGTCGGCAAAGCCCTGCTGCGTGAGCCAGTGATACGCCGCTTCGGCGTCCCGATACGTGCCGGCTTCGCTGGGACGGCCCGCGCTCAGACCGTAGCCGCGATAGTCGAGCGCGAACACGTTGACGCCGAGCCGGCGGAAGAAATCGCACAGGCTGAAGCGGTGGCTGATGTTGCCGGCGTTGCCATGGAGGAGAAGGACCGTCCAAGTCGCGCGCGGCGAGTTGGTGGGCGCCGGGATGAACCACCCGTGCAACGCCACGCCGTCGCTGGCGGTCAGGCGGACGTCTTCAAAGCGCCAGCCGGACGCCCGCGGCGTCCATTCGATCCGCCGGGACGGGAAATAGACCTGGTGTTGTTCAAACCAACGCAACATGGCCCACAGTGTCGCCAGCAGAAGCGCATAGAGGACGACTCGTTTCCACACTCGCTTTCGGGCCGGCGTTTGCATGGCGGAGTGTGGCCGGCGACGCGCTCGGAGAAAAGAGCGGAGTGAGGCAGGGCACTCGGCTACGGCTGCGGCCTGCCGGCATTCTGCAGCGCTTATTACAGAATGCCGACAGGGCCGGTCGCTCGAAAGCCGCGGCAGCCGGGATGGGAATTACGGCTGCGCTGGAGTCACGATCCGATAGAACCGTTGCGGTCTTCCAACCACATCAGCGTCCCGTGCGGTCACTGGCTGAGCCGCGCCCAGCGGGCCGATGTTTGTCAGCACGAGCCAATTCGTTGCCGTCACCGTGTCGCTGTAGAGCACGGAGTAGGTCTGCCCCGGTTGCGCGGTGAAGTTCATTGTCACCGGCTCCGTCGGACTTGTCGCGGCGATGATCCCGTCGAAACGCGGCGGCTCCGACAGCGTCACCGTCAGCGTCGCCACCTCACTCGTCGCGCTGCCGACGATGTTGCTCACGATCACGTGATAGCCGCCCGCCTGGGCCGGCTGCGCGTTGCTCAGCGTCAGCACCGACCCCGTCCCGCCCGGCACGGCGTTCGTGCCGTTGAACCACCACCGGTAGCCGAGCGGCGCGGAACCCGTGACCGTGACCGCAAAGGAAGCGTCCGCTCCAGCCGAGACCGTCTGATTCGTCGGCTGCCCGACGATGACCGGCGGCTGCGGCAGACTGAGCATGGCCGTCTGGGTGGCGGAGATGCCCGCGGCGTTGGTGATGACCACGGTGTAAGGGCCGAAGTTGCTGGCTTGGACGTTGGAGATGGTCAGGGAGGTGAACGTCAAGTTGGTGCCGCTGGCCAGACGGTTGGTGCCTTGGAACCACCACGCATAGTTCAGCGTGTTGGTGCCGCCGCTGGGGCCACCGTTGGTGATGACGAGGCTGAACTTGGCATTGCTGCCCAGCGGCACAGCCTGGTCGGCCAGTACTTCCATGACCGTCAGGAAGCACCGGGCGGTGGTGGCGGGCAGGGTGTTGCCGGCGATGTTGGTGATGGCCACGTCGTAAGCGCCGGCGTGGGTGAATTGCACGTTGGTGAGGACGAGCGTGTTGGTGAAACTGAATTCGAGGTTGGTGCTCACGGACGAGCCGTTTCGGCGCCAGCGATAGCCCACGGGCAGCGTCGCGGTGTTGGACACGACCACCGTGTAGGCCACCGTGTCGCCCACATAAGCCGCCACGGCCCGCGGTAGCGGGTGCTGGGCGACGCCCGGCTTGATGCGCTGGGTGAATTGGACGGGATCGCTCAGGACCGAGCCGAAGCTGTCGGTGACGAGCACGTCATACGTGCCCACGTGGCTGGCCGAAGTGTTGGTGATCAGGAGCGTGCTGTTGGTGGCGTTGGGCAGGTTCGCGCCGTTGAAGTGCCACTGGTAGCGCAGCGGCGTGCTGCTGATGGCGGTGACGCTGAACAGCACGTTGCTGGCCGGCAGGGCGGACTGGCTCTGCGGCTGGGCCAGAATGACGGGGTTCGTCAGGACCGTGAGCGTAGCCGGCGCGCTGATCTCGGACAACCCGGCGTTGGTGACCAGCACGGTATAGACGCCGGTGTCGGCAGGCAGGACGCCGGTCTTAATCAGCGCGCGATTGGTGGCGTCGGGGATGTTCGCGCCGTTGAAGCGCCATTGAAAGACCACGCCGGGGTCCGCCGCCACGCCCAAGGCAAAGACCACCGTCGCGTACGGGAAGACGGCCTGGCTCTGCGGTTGGTTGGTGATGACGAACGGCACTGCGAGCGTGGCGGCCTCGCTCAGGGCGGAGCCATAGGGATTCAAAGCCACCAAGCGGTACTGGCCCGTTTGGCTGCGATCAACACTGGGCAGCACCAGCGACGTGCTGGTGGCGCCAGGAAGGTAGGCGCCGTTCCGCGTCCACTGCAGGACGAGCGGGGCGTCGCCGGTGACCGTGGCCTCGAAGGTCACGGTGCTGCCGCTGACCACGACCGCACTCTGCGGCTGGGCGGTGACGGCCGGAGCCTGGCCCGAACCGGTGATTACGCCAGGGGACGGCAACGGGGCGACCCAGTTCGTTGGGTCGTTGCCAAACTCCGCGACCCGCAAACGCGCCAGCGCCGCGCCCAAGCCGTCCGCCGTGGCCGGCCACGGGGGCGTGTCGTGATAGTGGACTTGCTCGACGAGGATGTAGGGCGCGGGATTGGTGCCCACGGCCACGCCGGGCCGTTTGAGTTCAATCGTGTCCTCGTTGTTCGCCAGCACGCCGCGCCACGGGCCGTAGATCGGCACGTTGGTAGCCACGCCGTAACGGTTGCGGAAGGCCGCCAGCGCCGTGGTGTTCGTCGCTGGATCGAAGCCCACGACCAGGAGCGTGCCCGACGGCGGGAGCGTCACGCTGGAGGGGAAGTTGAAGTCCACCGCGTCGCGCAACCGCCAGGTGTTCGTCGGTTGCTCCACATGGTAAAGCGGCACGTTGGTCGCCGAGATGTTCAACAGCTCGACGTAGCTCGACGGCGGATCGTTCGTGGTCAGTTCCACGGGATTGTACATGATTTCGTTGATGACCACCGGGCTGACGAGCGGGCCGGCGTTGACCGCGCCCAGCGTGATGGCGGACTGCGCCACGAACTGCTCGTCGCCCTCGCTGTCCACGTAGCGCCCGAAGGTCACGTTGGTCTCGGCCCCGCCGAAATTGAAGCCGTGATAGAAACCGGTCAGCACACCGCCGCTGGCGGAGAAGAGGTAAATCTCCTCGCCGTCCGGGCTGAAGCGGAAGCCCAGGCCGGACGGATTAAACTCCGCGTCATCCACGAGCAGGAAGCCGCCGCCAGCGATGCTCGTGCCCGGCAGGAAGCTGAATTTCTTCGGGAGGTTGAAATTGTCCGTCAGATACCAGCCGCTGAGGTCCACCGCGTTGGTGTTCGGATTGAACAACTCCACGACTTGGCCGGAGCGGATCGTGCCATCCGGGTTGGAGAGCAACTCGTTCACCAGCACCGGGGCGAAGGTGGGTACGCCCGGATCGGCGGCGCCCGGTGTGCCATCGGCCACGCCGCTGGCGCGCCAGTTGGTCGAGGAGCCCCAGGCGTCGGCCTCGGCCATCTCGTTGACGACCACGAGCGAGAAGCCCACGCCGTCGGTGATCGGATACCACCGGTTGTCGTAGCTGAAGTCGAGGATCTCCTCGTTCATGGCGTCGAGCAACTGGAGGCGCTCACCGCCGTTGTCGAAGCTGCCGGTGTAGGCGCCGGCGACGCTGGCCACCGCGCCATAGCGGGCGGCGAAGGCTGCCGGATTCTTGACGACCAGCACGGTCTGTTGCGGGGCCAGCGTCGTGACCGCGCTGCCGCTGAAGACGAAGCCGATGCCGTTGGCGAACTTCACCCCGTTGAGGTCGAGGGTGACGCTGGTCGAGATGTTCTTCAGTTCCACGTACTCGAACTCCTGGGCGCTGTTGGTGTTGCCGGCCAGCGGCGCGGGGTTGTACATGAGTTCGGTGATGCGCAGGTATTGTTGCGCCAAGCTCGGATTGCCCGGATAGGCAAAGGCGCTGACGACCGCGCCGCGCTCGTTCTGGACCTCGATGGTTTCGCCGCGCGCCGAGAGCTGGCCTTGGTAGGGGCCGACGATGAAGAGTCCCTGACGGCCGCGGGGCCCGGCGGTGCGGGCGCGGAAAGCGCGCGCGTCCGCCGCCACGTAGAGGACGCTGTTGGAGGGCAGGACCGTGCCCGGTTGGAACGTGAACTGCACGCCGCGGTCCAGCTTCCAGCCGGAGATGTCCAGCGCGTAGGGGTTGGGATTGGTCACGCAGATGAATTCCTGCGCCTGGTTGCTGGAGGCGGGATTGAAGTCCACTGAAGCCACGGCGATGGCGGCGTCCGGGTTCTGACTGACGGGGATGCCGGCGTTGTCGGCCTTGGTGAGGCCGATGGGCAGGGCCGTGTTGGTGATGCAGTGCTTGACGTAGAAATGCAGACGGCGTTTGACGACGAAGTCGTTGATCATTGCGTCCACCGCATTGGTGATGCGGATGCCGGGATCGAAGTTGCACTGGCCGCCCTTGCCGGGCCAGCCCCAGAAATTGCGGTCGCGCTCCGCTTCCTCAGCAATCAAGTTGCGCCAGGCCAGAATCTTGTTCTCCATGACCAGTTCGGAGGGAGCCGTGCCCGGCGGCTTGACGAAGGTGTCCATCATGGTGCGCACGCGGCGGAGGTACATCTCACGAAGCCCAGGAACCTGGAAAACCGTGTCATAGACGCGGTTGAAGTTGTTGGGGGAACCGGGACCGCTCAAGGCCAGGGCGTTGGTGCCGCCGTAGAACGGATGGGCTTTGTGGATATCGTTGGTGGCTTGCACGCCTTCGATGACGGACGGGGTGCCGCCTTCATAGAAGATCGCACCCCACGAGAGGTTCATGTCGAAGCCGATGAGACGCCACAGATTGTCGCCGTCGTTGTCGTGGTAGAGGCTCATGTTGGCCCAGACGTCGTCGTTCTCATGCGACCAGCGGGCGGCGACGAGGTAGTTGAGGGCGTTCGGGATGTCGAAGTTCTCAAAGAAGTTCGTGGCGCGCGTGGCCAAGGAGTTGGTTTCATTGATGCCGGCGGACAACGCCGCGTAGTCCGTGTCCGGGTCCCACTTGCGGGTCTTCTTCTCGAATCCGCCCGTGCTCTGCCGGCTCGGCTGCACGGTGCCGGCCGCGTTGTAGAGGGCGCCGTCGGGGTCGTAACCGAGGCGTTCCAGCAGGTCTGCGCTATGCACGTCATTGTGATTGGCCAGTTGGTAGAACTGCCCGTTCAACTGCAGCCGCACCGGGTAGTAGAAACTGCCGGGCGAGCCCATGATGTCGCACAGCCAGAACGCCAAACCCTGCCGCATGTAGGTCGGGTCCGGGTAGTCCGCCACGAAGGAGGTCTTGCTGATGCGCGGCGCCGGACGGTCGGGAGTGCCATAGCCTGCGCCGGCATGGCGGAAGAGATGATCCCGGGTGAACTCCACGCGGTGCGACTTCTTGTTATAGCCGGCGGTGGTGTTGCCGCGCAGTTGCATGTGGACGTTGTCGTAGAACTCGCCGTCGTAGAACAACGAGATGCGGGCGCCCGCTTGCGAGTCGGCCCCGGTCTGAGAGGTCGTGGGGCCCACCCCCAGGATGTTGGCCGGCGCGAAGAGATGAATGATGGGCAGTTTGCTCGTCACGTTGGTGGGATCCACGATGGTACCGAGGTATTCCGCGGACTCCGCCCCGGCGAACAACGGCCAGCGGGACTGGTTGCCCAAGGCGTCGGTAGCGCGGATAAACCAGCGGATCATCTGGCCGTTGGTCGAGGCGCTGGCCGGAATCGTGGCGCCGAATACGGCGTCGTTGGCGCCACCGTCGCCGTGCAGACCGTCATCGAACATGGCCACCTCGATCTCGTTGGTGAACATGATCCGGTAGCGCATCACCACGCCGCTGATCGCGTTGAACGTGGGTAACACGCGCGCCGTGACCAGCAAGTCCTGGTTGTCCAAGGGCATATTCGGCGTGTGGGTGGCGTTCAGGATGGAGGGGCCGGGAAACAGGACGCCGCCGACGTTTTCCTCTCCCGGGGTGGCGGGCGAGAAGTAGAGCGGCGCCGTGCTGTTTGCCGCCACATAGGTGAGAGTCAGTTCCAACGCCGTCAGGAAATCTTCGTCATTGGCCGCCCGGTTCAAGCCTTGGATGGCCAGAATATTGGTGCCGGAACGGAGCGCCAATCCGCCGATGCGGAAGTCTTGTACCGAGGCGGGCGAGTGCGTATTGGTCGCGGCGGAGTTGAACCCCAGCGTCTCCGGCGCATTGGCCCGTGCCACTTCGAGGCCGTTCACAAAAGCCACGAAGCCGTCGTCGTAGCGCATCTTCAGCGTCAGCAAAGCGACAATCGCCGGGTCCTCCACGGTGAAGGGCAGGCGGAAGTAGGCGCTGGCGTTGACGTTGGACATGACCGGCCCCAGGTCCGTGCGGACGTAGGGCGTCACGGCCACGACGGCCGGCTGCAACCCGCCTTGGTAGAGGGCCGTGATTTCCGCCGTCGAGAGCGCGCGATGATAGGCCACGACCTCGTCGAGCTGGCCATTAAAGAAATTGCCCGCCGTATCAAAGATGCCGTTGCCGCCGATGTTGAAACTGGAACCCGAAGTGCCGTAGCTGGTGGTGGGGGAGCCGCCGCTGGCCGCGAGCGCGCCGTTGATGAAGATGCGGATGGTGCTGCCATCCCCCACGGCCACCACGTGGAACCACACCCCGGCCCCCAGCGAGTAGGTGGCGTTCACGGAACCGCCACCGGGGGTCCAACATTGCAGCGTGGCGCTGTCGATGAAGCCAAATTCGACACAGTCGTTCTGGCCGAACAAGCCGGTGCGGGCCGCCTGCGCCGCGGCGGTGCGGACCCAGCCGGCGATCGTAAAGGCGCCACGCCCGTTCAAGAGACTGCTGTTCACGCCCACGTAACTGCTGCTGCCATTGAAGGTCGGCGCGTTGTTATTGGCCTCAAAACCGTTGAATTGCGGCGGTCGCGGCCCAGCCGTCCCCACCGTCACGCTCGAGTAGGCGCCGTTCAGCCCCGTCCCGCTCCCGGTATTGGCCGCGGTGGTGCCGCTGCTTTCATTCAAGCGCCAGTAGCCCACGGGCTGGGTCGGCTGCACGATGACGGAGTAGTCCGCCGAGGTGGCGTTGGTCGTGCCATAGCCCACGCCGTTGGTGCCCAAGGTCCACCCGCTGTCGTCGTAGCTGGGCAGCGTCCAGGCCAAGCCGTCGTTGCCATTGGGTGGCACTTGGACCCGCACCAGGGTGTTGCTGGTGATGACGGTCTGGTTGGTCGTCAACGACCCAAAGCCGTAAGAGAGGTCGGCCGCTTGGGGTGGGAAGGTCGGCTTGAACTCACTCACCACGGTCACCCCGTCGGGTTTGACGAGCGCTAGGTAATCGCCCCCGGCCGAGAGCCGGAAATTGGCATGCAGCGGCGCGCCGGGCACACGGCGGTTTTTCTCCGAAGCCCACACCAACAGGAACTTGCCCCCCGCCAGGTTCGTCGCCGGGAAGCGCCACTTGGTCAGGTTCTCGGCATTGTCCGTCAGATACCAGTTCTCCAGATTCACGGGGAGGCCGGCAGGATTGTAGATCTCAATCCAGTCAGAGAAATCGCCGTCCGCGTCCGCCAAGGTGCCGGCGTTCCAGGCCATGAACTCGCTGATGTAGGGCAGCGAGGTTTGGGCCGTCGGGTCGAGCGTGTAGAGCCAGTTGCCGCCGGCGAAGGCGTTGGCCGCCGGGGCCAGATCGGTGATGCCGTGGCCGGCGTTCCACGCGACCTGCACCAGGCCATTCGTCGGTTGCGTGAAGCTGAAGGTATAGAGGTCCGGGGCGCTCTGGACGAGGCCGGTGGCGGGGTTGCCGTTGATGCGCAAGTCGGCCGCGTCCACCCCGGTGACCGGTTCGCTGAAAAACACGGTGAGGTTGGTGAGCGACGGCACGGTCGCGCCGGCGGCGGGTGTGACCGTGGCTACCAAAGGCGCCGTGGTGTCCACGAGCTGGTACTGCCAGGTCGCGCCGGATCCGGCGGCGTCAAACGGATTCGGCGGCAGGGCTTGGTCCACGATGCCGTGCGCAGTGTCCCAGGTGATCTGCACGGTTCCATAGGCTGGCTGCGGAAACGTAAACACGTAGGTCGAGGCGCTGATGGGAGTCATCCCAAACGCGGTCGCGCCGTTGAGGCGCAGATCAAAGGCCTCCACGCCCGTGACCGCTTCGCTGAAGGTGACGGTGATCTCGGCGAGGCTGCTCACCGTGCTGCCACGGGCGGGGCTGACGCTCAGGACCGTGGGCGGGTTGGTTTCGACCAGGATCGCTTCGAGGGAAGCGTCGAAACCCAGATCACTGCTGGTCAAGCTGCTTTGGAACACCTGCACGGCGATGACGTTCGTGCCGGAGACGAGGTAGTTCGGCGGGTTGGTTAAGTTGTAGAAGGTAAACGCCACCGGTTCGGTCGCGTTCACCGCCAGGTTGGTGATGGTGACCTCCGTGCCCGCCACGTCCGGCATGTTGACGCGCAGGACTTCGGTGCCGTTGATCCACGCCACCAAGCCGTCGTCCACCAACGCCCCCAGGCGCAGCCCAGCGACTTCGCTGAGGTTGGTGACGACGAAGGGCAGGCGGAGGAAGACGCACGAGTACACGCTCGACATCCCGGTGATCTCCGTCCCGCCGGAGAGCACATCGCCGTACCAAAACGGCGCCGGCGCCGTCGTGAACTCGGCGTCGCTGAAACCGACGGTGCGCCACCCGCTCACGGGCGAAGAGGCCTCGTTGGTCCCCGGCCGCCAACGCCAGGTGGACGCACGATCAAACAACAGCGCGGCCTGGGTCTGAACGGCGAGGGTCAGGACGGTAACAACAGTCAAGAAACAACGTTTGTTCATATTGGGATACGGTGGTTTTGAGGAGACGAGACAGTGGCACCTAAGCAAGACCGATGAGCGGGCTGGCCGCCTGGGCCGCGAGATGGAGACACAATGCAACGGCGAGGATGATGAACTCTGGCACAGTCGGGACACGCATAGGTGTTTGGTCAACGCGAAGCTAAGCACAACTTGTGCGGTTGGCGAGTCAATTTTTTTCTCTGATGGCTGAAGCTCCCGGCGGTTGGCCCGTCCGGTCTTTACTTCCGCGGCGCGCTGGCGCACTTTGGCGCGGCTATGCAGCGGCGTTCACTCAAATCGGTTGCAGCAGTTCTCTCTGTCTTCACAGCGGCCCTGACCACGGTTCAGGCGGCGGACCCGCCGCCGTCCTTCAAGGAAGTCTATGACTTGCTGAGGACGAACCTGGTCCACGCGGACGACGCCATGTTGGAGCGCGCGGCCCTGGACGGCTTGCTTCGCCAGTTGTCGCCACAGGCCGCGCTGGTAACCAACGGCCAAGCCGCCCCGAAGGCGGAAGGGCCGGCCCTTTCCAAGGTCACGGTGTTCGACCAGAACTACGGGTACCTGCGCGTGGCGCGCGTGGAGGCGGGCTTGGCGGGCGAACTGCAGGCGGCCCTCTCGGGTTTGGCCGGCACCAACAAGATCAAAGGCTGGGTGCTGGATCTGCGCTTCGCGACCGGTTCGGACTACCAAGCCGCGGCCGACGCGGCAGACCAGTTCGTCGCCACGGAGAGGCCGCTGCTGGATTGGGGACAAGGCTTGGCGCAGTCCAAGACGAAGGAGAATGCCCTCAAGGTTCCTGTCACCGTGCTCGTGAACCGGCAGACGACGGGCGCGCCCGAGGCGCTGGCGGCGGTGCTGCGCAAGACGGACGTCGGTTTGCTGCTCGGCACCAACACGGCGGGCGCCGCCTTCATCACCAAGGATCTGCCGCTTAAGAACGGCCAACGCCTGCGCGTGGCGACCGCGTCCGTGAAGTTGGGTGACGGGGAGGCGCTCCCGCCGCAAGGCGTGAAGCCGGACATTCAGGTGGCGGTCAGTCCGGCGGAGGAGAAGTTGTACCTGGACGACCCCTATAGAAGCTCCGTGAAGTATTCCGCCCTGGTCGGCAGCGCGAGTGGGAACACCAATCTGTCCACCGCCTCGACCAACAAATCCCATCGGCGCATGAATGAAGCCGAGTTGGTGCGGATGCTGCGCGAAGGGGAGAACTGGGAGGACGAGCCAAGGTTTGGGCGGGCGGCCGAACCCGCCAAGCCCATGGTGCGTGATCCTGTCCTGGCCCGCGCGCTCGATTTGCTGAAGGGCTTGGCGGTGGTGAGACGGCTGCGATGAGCGCGTCCCGCCTCCACGTGGCAAAGTCGCCTCCTTGAAGTTTGAACCTTGAACTTTGAACTTTGTCCCGTCCCTCCTGTCCATCCTCCACAGTTCTGAAGCACGGTTCAGGTCCGCGCCGATCACAATGGGGAAGAGATTCCTGTTGCGCTCGGCGGCGGACTTTTCTGTAATCTGACCACGATGGCTTTCACGGCAATGTCTTGGCGGCCCGCGGCAACGCATTGGTTGCGGGGTCTGTTCCTGAGCGGAGTTGGGTATCCCCTGCTCTCGCTGGGGGCGTTGCTTCGTCTCCGGGCTTCACGAGGGGCACGTTCGGAGCCGGACGGCTTCGCACGGTTCCCCAGCTTGGCTTGGGGCGACAGACCCGCCCCCAGCCCGCACGGAAACCCTCTTCTTCATTGAGCGCATGGCAAGCCCCGTCTCCCTCCCTAAGACCCTGCTGATCTATGCGATCACGATTCCCGCGGCGCTGGTTCTGGGCTACATGCTCACCACGCCGCTGGACACGATGTCGTTCATGGGGATGCTCCTGGCGCTGTTCATCCTTTGCTCGCCGGTGCTGATCCGGTCGCATTACCCGATTCTGGTGTTCAGTTGGCATGCCTGGATTTCCATCTTCTTCCTTCCGGGCCGGCCGCTCTTGTGGATGCTGATGGTGCTGCTCAGCCTGTTCTTCAGCCTCGTGGGCAACATCCTGAGCCGGCAGGGGCGTTTTTTGCATGTGCCATGGGTGACCCGGAGCCTGGTTTTCTTTGCGCTCATCATTTTGCTGACTGCCAAGATTCGAGGCGGCGTCGGCATCCGCGCCTTCGGTTCGGGGAGTTACGGCGGCAAAGGTTACGTCAACATGTTGTTTGCCATTGCCGGGTACTTCGCCCTGACCGCCACCACCATTCCGCTGAAGCGCGTGCCCCTGTACGTGGGGATCTTCTTTCTCTCCGGAATGACGCCGGCGTTGCCTCACTTGGTCCTTTACGCTGGACCGGAACTGTACTGGCTGTTCTATCTGCTGCCGCCGGATCCAGCCATGACGCAGGCCGTCGTGGAGTTTACCGGCACTGGCTTGGCCCGGTTCACGGGTGTGTCGCTCGCCTGCCTGGCCGCGTACTCGTTCATGTTGGCGAGGTACGGGATTCGCGGGAACTTGACCACGCAGCATCCGGTTCGTTTCTTGGTCTTCTTGCTGATGGTGGCAGGATCCATGATGGGAGGGTACCGCTCGATGCTGGCGTGGGTGGTGGTTAGCTTCGCCGTCCAGTTCCTGTGCGAAGGACTTTACAAGACCAAGTTCCTGCCAATGATGGTCGGGGCGGTGGTCTTCGCGGCCGGGCTGCTGGTTCCGTTTGCACGAGACCTGCCCCTCCAGGTCCAGCGCACGATCAGCTTCCTCCCAGTGGATGTAGAGGCAAGTGTCCGCTGGGACACTACGGCCACGACAGAATGGCGTCTCAACATGTGGAAAGCGATGCTGCCGGATTTGCACAAGTACGTTTTCCTGGGCAAAGGCTTCACGCTCAATCCCACCGACTTGTGGCTGACAGAGCAGGCTATGCGCAGAGGTCTTGCGGACTCCTATGAATCCGCCATCGAAGCGGGAGACTATCACAACGGTCCGCTGTCGGTGTACGTTCCTTTTGGCCTGCCGGGCGTAGTGGCGTTCACCCTCTTTCTGGTGTTTGGCGTGCGCCTGCTCTACCGCAACTTCCGCCACGGCGATCCGGCGCTCAAACAGGTCAACACGTTCCTGCTGGCCTTCTTCATCACCCGCATCGTGATCTTCGTGTTCGTCTTTGGCTCCATCAAGCAAGAGTTCTGGGAGTTCACCGGCCTTGTCGGACTGAGTGTGGCCTTGAACGGCGGGGAAAAAGAAGTCCCGAAGGAAGTCCCAGCGCCCGCCTTGGCTCCGGCCTACGGTTAAGGTCCGTCCAGATCAACAGGCTGGGACCGGATACGCTGCGTTGTCTTCCCCGGTCAGAAATCTGTTCTCCCGCGTCCGACTCTGTGGCATTCTCCACGCCGTCGAGCCTATGACGAAAACCAAAGTTGCCCTCCTCGGCGCCGGCTTCATCGCCGACATCCATCTTGAGTCCTACCATCGCTTCGTGCCGGACGCCGAAGTCGTGGCCGTATTCACCCGCAACCCGAAGAAGGCCGCCGCCTTCGCCAAGAAGCACGGCATCGCGCGGTCCTTTAGCGACCTCGATGCCGCCATCACCGACTCCGGCTGCGACGTGGTCGATGTCTGCCTGCCGAACTTCCTCCATCACCGTGCCGTGCTGGCGGCGGCCAGGGCAGGCAAGCACGTCATCATCGAGAAACCGCTCGCCCTGAACCTGGCCGAGGCCGACGAGATGATCGCCGCTTGCAAGAAGGCCGGGCGCAAGCTCTGCTACGCGGAGGAGCTTTGCTTCGCGCCCAAGTACGAGCGCGTCCGCAAGCTGGTGAACGAGGGCGCGGTCGGGAAAATTTTCCAGATGCGCCAGTGCGAGAAACACAGCGGCCCGCACAGCGACTGGTTTTACGACGTGAAGCAATCCGGCGGCGGCGCCGTGATGGACATGGGCTGCCACGGCCTCGCGTGGTTCCGCTGGATGCTGGGCGGCCGGCCCCGCGCCGTGAGCGTGCAGGCGCACATGCAGACCGGCCTCATCCACAAAGGCCGCACGCGCGCGGAGGAGAACTCGCTCGTCATCGTCGAGTTTGAGGGCGGGGCCATCGGCGTGGCGGAGAACTCCTGGGCCAAGCACGGCGGCATGGACGACCGCGTGGAGGTCTATGGCACCGGCGGTGTGATCTACGCGGACCTCTTCATCGGCAACTCCGCGCTCACCTACAGCGAGGCCGGCTACGGTTATGCGATGGAGAAGGCCGGCTCGACGAAAGGCTGGTCTTTCACGATCTTCGAGGAAGCGTTCAACCAGGGCTATCCGCAGGAGCTGAAGCATTTCATCGCGTGCATCCGCGAAGACAAGCAGCCCATCGTCACCGGTGAAGACGGCCGCGCCGTGCTGGAAATCATGATGGCCGCCTACCAAGCCGCGCGCACCGGGAAGAAAGTGAAGCTGCCGTTCCGCACGAAGGCGAAGAGTCCAGTGGAGTTGTGGGTGAGGCAGAATCCGGTGGAAGCATGAGACGCGCGCTCCACGCACTGCTTGCAGGTGTTTTGCTGGCTCGGTTCTCGGCCGAGGGCAGTGAAGTGCGACTCTCGTTCTTGACGGATGACAGCGTTTTGCGCGACACCCTGGAGATGCTGCGGAGAAGCGGCTGCCGCGAGGATTCCGTCACTGCGTTTAGGAAGATCGTCGCACAGCACAACGCCACGCCAGTTGAGGTGCCTTTCAGCAACTTGCCCATCATCCGCGATGGCTTTTTTTCTTTTGAGTCGGCTCCCAGGTTGGTTTCCGCACTGGAACACAGACTCAGCGATGACATCATGCACCGCTACGACTTCAACTGCATTGACACTGTCATCCTGCTCGGCGACGGCCTGCTTCGGAACCGCCTGCGTCCCGACGACAACTTCGGCCCGTTCCTGGTTCTCCAGCCTCAGACAAACGACCTAGCTGCTCTTAGGCTGGCCGCGACGGCGAGCGACGCATTCACCACGTTCTATCCACCCTGGTATCTGGAAACGACGAAGGGCACCATGAAGGAGTCCATGCAAGCCGACCGGGTGTGCCTCACGGCTGCGCTGTTCTCCTGCCATTTGTTGCCGAAATCCACGTCCGAGCAAGGGCTGAACAAGGCGGTGCTAAACGCGCTCTCAGGAAGTTGGAGACACCAGGGTTTCAAGTTTCCATCGAAGTTCGAAGTCGTCCTGGTCCACGGGGTCAATTACTCGGGAAAGATGGTTGTCACCTTTCATTCCGGTTTGTTGTTCTCGCGCAAGCGCGGGTACACATATCTGGAGAAAGCGGGAGGCAAAGGGCCGTTCGTTCGACTCGATTTCGAGGCTCGAACCGACCTGACGACATGGCTGGCCGCAATGTCTCAAGGAGCAGAGAACATGGCTAACTACACACACCGTCTCGCCACGTTTAACGACAAACGCATTGAGTCGCTGGATGTCAAACCGTAACCAGAGCGACCGCTGTGAATCTCCTCCGCTTTGACTCCCCCGCCGCCTGGACCGCCTGCCTCGCCAGCCTGTGGCGCGACCGGCTGCGCGTGAACCCGCGCTTGCGCCAGTGCCTGCCCGCCGGCAACACCCCCAAGCCCGTCTTCGCGGCGATGCTGGAGAGCGTGCGCCGCGGCCAGGTTTCCTTCCGCGAAAGCGAAATCTTCATGCTCGACGAATACGGCGACCTTGCGCCCGATGATCCGGGCCGTTGCGCGAACACCGTCCGCCACTGCCTGGTGGACCATATCGACGTGGGCGCCTTCCAATTCCTTGACACCACCGCGCCGGACCTCGACGCCGTCTGCCGCGCTTACGAAACAGCCATCGGTCCCGGCTTCGATCTGGCGATCCTCGGCGTGGGCTTGAACGGGCATCTCGGTTTGAACGAGCCAGGTTCCGCCCCTGGCAGCCTCACGCGCCGCATCGAAATGCACCCCGCGTCGGTTGCGGCGTCGCAGCAATATCTCACGCACGCGCACACGCCCACCTGGGGCGCAACCGTGGGTCTGAAGCGGCTGCTGGAGTCGAAGGAGGTCTGGCTCCTGGCCACCGGCGCGGCCAAGGCCGGAATCGTGCGCCGCCTCATCCACGGCCCGGCGGACATTTCCGTGCCGGCCTCGTTGATGCAGCACCATCCGAACTGTTGCCTGTTCCTCGACGCGGATGCCGTGAGCGGATTGTGAATCCGGCGTGTCAGAGTCTGCCTACCCGCCGCATGAACACAAAGCCGCGCCCCGCCGTCGAAGCTCCGTATGTGTGTCTCACGCTGGCTGGCTTCCGCTCTCGTTCTGCTCACCGCCTCGGTGCTCGCCGCTTCATCTCCATCTCCGCCGGTCATCGACGACTGCCGTTACGCCGATGACGCCGCGGCCCGCGCAGCGTGGCAGCCCATGTCCGGTTCGGCAGCGCCGTCCGTGACCAATGTGAACGGCGCGCTGGCTCTGCGGCTGCCGTGCCTGTTCGCCGGCACCCAGACCGAGCGCGCTTCCTGGGATCGCAAGGGACAACTGGACCTGGGCGAGTGCCGGGGCGTGCAATTCCAGTTCCACTGCCGGGACACGGCCCCTGTCTCCTACTTCGCCATTTACTTCCAGAGCGGCGACGGCTGGTACACCGCGCCCTTTTTCCCGGAGTTGCCCGGCTGGAACACCATCACCATCGACAAGGCCGACACCCGCGTCGAAGGCAAGCCCGCCGGCTGGGGCGCGATCAAGGCCATCCGCCTCTCCGCTTGGCGCGGCGCGAACACGGACACCGAGATGCTCGTGAGCGATTTGCGCCGGGTGGGCACGCTCGGCCAGGACGTGTTCGTGGCGGTCGTACGGTGCGACTCCGCGGCCCAGAGCCGGCCGGAAGAAGTCCGCAGCGCCGCGCAGTTTGCCGGCAACGTGGTGGAGCTGTTCCAAGAAGCCGGCCTCGGTTGCGCGACGCTCAGCGACTTGAACCTGGAGGCGGCGAAGTTGCGCCAAGCCCGCTTGGTCGTGCTGCCGCACAATCCCACCCTGCCCGACCGCGCGGTGACGGAACTGACCCGCTACCTGCACGCGGGCGGCAAGCTCCTCGCGTTTTACGGGCTGCCCGCACCGTTGCGGCCGGTGGTGAAGATCGACGCCGGGCCGTTCGTGCGGGTGAAAAAATCGGGTGACTTCGCTGCGATGCGCTTCGCCGAGGGCGCGGTGCCGGGAGCGCCCGCCAGCGTGGGTCAAGCTTCTTGGAACATTCACGAACCCAAGCCCGTCCCCGGCGCCAGCCGCGTGGTGGCCGAATGGTTCGACAGCGAAGGCCAGCCCACCGGTCGCGCCGCCGTGGTGGCGTCGTCGAACTGCGTGGAGATGTCGCACGTCTTGTTGACCGACGACCGCGTGAACAAGCGCCGCATGTTGTTGGCGCTGGCCGGCTGGCTCGTGCCGGAGTTGTGGCAGCAGACGACCGAGGCCGCGATCGCGCGGATCGGCAGCCTGGCTGGCCTTCGCAGTTTCGATGAAGCCGCCGAAGCCATCGCCAAGCAGGGTGCCGACAACGCCCGCGTAGCTTCCCTGCTCGCCGACGCCAGCAAGTTACGTGAGGCGGCCGTGACAGCCCGTAGCGAGGGCCGTTTTGCCGAAGCCTGCGACCGTGCCGCGGACGCCGCGCAGCGCACGATGGACGCCTTCTGCACCGCGCAGCGCCCGCAGGCCGGCGAGTTTCGCGCCTTCTGGTGTCACAGCGCGTTCGGCGTGTCCGGTCTGGAGTGGGATGCGGCCATCCAGCGGCTCGCGGACAATGGCTTCAATGCGATTTTGCCCAACATGCTTTGGGGCGGGGTGGCTTTCTACAACAGCAAGGTTCTCCCGGTTTCACCCGAAGTCGCCAAACGCGGCGATCAGATCGCGAAGTGCGTGACCGCCGGCAAGGCGCGCGGGGTGCAGGTCCACGTCTGGAAAGTGAATTGGAACCTCGGTCGCGCGCCGCAGGAGTTCGTCTCGCGAATGCGGCGTGAGGGCCGACTTCAGGCCAGTTCCAAAGGCAAAGAGGAGCCGTGGCTCTGCCCGTCGCATCCCGACAACCAAAAACTGGAGATCGCCTCGATGGTCGAGGTCGCGCGCGACTACGACGTGGACGGCATCCACTTCGACTACATTCGCTACCCGGACGGCGACCACTGTTTTTGCGCCGGCTGTCAGCAGCGCTTTCAGCGAGCAGCCAAGATCAAGCTGCGCCAGTGGCCGCAGGAAGTGTTGACCAACGGTCCAACGCGGCAGGCTTGGCTCGACTGGCGCCGCAGCAACATCACCGCGGTCGTCCAAGCCGTGAGCGAACAGGCCCACGCCGCGAAGCCCAAGGTCAAAATCTCCGCCGCCGTCTTCCGCAACTGGCCGGCCGACCGCGACGGCGTGGGCCAGGACTGGAAACTCTGGTGCGAGCGCGGCTGGCTCGATTTCGTGTGCCCGATGGACTACACGGAGAACGATCTGCAATTCGCGAACTGGGTGAGGCAGCAGCGGGGCTGGGCCGGCGCGGTGCCGTGCTATCCCGGCATCGGCGAAAGCGCCACACGTCTGAGCCTCGGCCCCGACCGCGTCATTGGCCAAATCCAGATCACACGCCGCCAGCAGACTGGCGGGTTCGTCATCTTCAACTACGGCGTCTCCGAAGCGAACGATCTCCTGCCGATGCTGGGCAAAGGCATCACGGCGAAACCATAAAATTCCATGAACACCCATCCTCACACCCGCCGCGAATTTCTCCGCACCACCGCGCGCAACCTCGCCTTGGCGACGGCGGCCGTGGAAGTTCCTTCCCTGCTCGCCCAAGTTGCGGGCGAGCGTCCACCCCGCGCGCCCGGCGTCGAAGTGTTGAACCCGCGTGATCGCGTGCCGGTCGGGATCATCATCGACGACTCGACGTGCTTGGTGAACGTGAACCGCTTCGCCATGCCGCAATTCGACGAGGCGTTCGGCGGGAAGAACAAGACCTACCTCCGAAACTGGCGCGAGTGGCCGGTGGAGATTCCCGATTCGTTTGTGCGCAAGTTCGGTGAGTGGGCCGCGGCCAGCGGCGTGAAAGGCAAATGGAGCGTGGTGCCGTTCCCGGCGTGCGTGGGCCGGCTCGACCGCACATTGCCGGGCTGGACCCAACGCGAGTTGAAGGAGAGCCTCGACCTCGTGCGCACGGTCATGATGCCGAACTGGGACATTCATCCCGAAATGGTCACGCACACGCGCGTCATCGACACCAAGACTGGCCACCCGTATCCCGATCACTCGCTCAAGTTCATGGAGAACTGGGACTGGACCACCGGCAAGTCCGTGGACGAGATCGCCGATTACCAGAGCTACGCGCTGCGCATTCTCAAGAACGCCGGCCTGACTTGCGAGGGCCTCACCACGCCGGGCGGCTACGGCAGCAGCGCCCGGCCGCAACTGGCCCAAGCCACGCTCCAGGCGGTGCGCGAAGTCTTCGGCGCGGAGGTGCCGCACTACTTCCGCGACCTCCACGATCGCGGCACCGAGAGCGTGGCACCGCGCGTCGAGTACGCGAGCGGCCTCGATGGCTCCGATCCGCGCTGCGTCGTGAGCATCCTGGCTTGCACGGGCGATTGGACCGGCGGCTGGGACAACACCCCGCCCGGCGGCGCGGACAAGTTCATCACGGAAGACTTGCAGCACGGGCGAATGGTGGAAGTGATCACGCGCGGCGAGCCAGCGCTGATGCTGGCGCACTGGACGGGCGTGTATTGGAACGGTCAGGAACTGGGCTTCAAGATTTTCCAGGAAGTCGTCCGCCGGCTGCACGCGCGCTTCGACAATTTGATCTGGATGAAGCTGTGCGAAGTCGCGCGATACTGGGCCGCCAAAGAACTGACGCGCCTCGAGCGGCACGGAAACTTAGTGAGCTTCCAGGCGCCGTTCGCCTGTGCGGAATTCACAGTGCGGATGCAGACCGACGCCCAGGGAGCGCCGCGGCTGCGCCAGCGTGAAGCGTTGGTTCCGCTGGCGGAAGTCTCGTCCGCGCGCAAACTGGCGCCAAACACCTGGCACCGTCACGAGAAAGTCGTCACGGTGTGCTTCGCGCTGGCGAAGGGCCGGTCGGAATTGGAGTTCGGGGCGTGAACGCAAGCCTCCCTGCGGGAAGCCGCTCGCCAAGGCGTCTGCCCGATTGCAGAGTCCCATCGTATGCGAACGATCCATGCGGTCATTCAAAATGACGGCGAGTGGTTCATCGCGCGCTGCCTGGACGTGCCAGTCACGACCCAAGGCCGGACGCTGGCCGCCGCAAAGAAGGACCTCCGGAAGGCGGTTGAGTTGTACTTTGAAACCTGGGGCGTGCCCCAGGCATCGAAGGCGGTCAAAGAAGTGTATCTCACCAGCATGGAAGTCGCGGCATGAGCCGGCATCTTCCCTCTCGGGCCGTGAATTGATTCGTGCCCTGCCGCGTGCCGGTTTCGACGTGCTTCGGCAAAAGGGCAGCCAAGTCTCCCTCGAAAGGCGTAGTGCGGAAGGTTACTGGCGCACCGTCGTCCCGCTGCATCGCGAAACCCGTCCCGGCACCTTGAGCGACATCCTCAACCAGACCGGTCTGAGCAAGGAAGACTTGCTGGGACTGCTTTGAGGTCAGAGTCCTCCCGAAGCTGGAGCAGCGCGGCCTGGCTCTCCGATGCTGACGGATACTTGAGAGGGGATGCCATCGGCAAGGGCTTTACGTCTTCTGCGCCGCCTTCGCCCAGGTGTCTTTGAGGGTGATGGTGCGGTTGAAGACGGGCTGGCCGGGTCGTGCGTCGGCATCGAGCGCGAAGTAGCCGAGGCGCTCGAATTGGTAGCGCTCAGTCGGCTGCGCGTCCTTCAGGCTCGGTTCGCACTTGGCGGTGACGACTTCAAGCGAATGCGGATTGAGGAAACTCTTGAAGTCGCCGCCCGCGTCCGGCTCCGGCACGGTGAAGAGCCGGTCGTAGAGGCGCACCTCGGCATCAAGGGCGTGCGCGGCGCTCACCCAATGGATCGTGCCCTTGACTTTGCGACTGGCGGTCGGGCCGCCGGTCTTGCTGCCAAGATCGGCAGTGCAGCGCAACTCGGTGATGTGGCCGGCGGCGTCCTTCACCACTTCGTCGCACTGGATGATGTAGGCGTACTTGAGGCGCACCTCGCCGCCGGGACGGAGGCGGAAATACTTCGGCGGCGGCGTTTCCTTGAAGTCGTCCTGCTCGATGAAAAGAGTGCGACTGAAAGGAACTTTGCGTGTACCGGCGGCTGAGTTTTCAGGATTGTTGACGGCATCGAGTTCCTCGGTCTGGCCTTCGGGATAGTTGGTGATGACGACCTTGATGGGCCGCAACACGGCGAGCCGGCGCAGGGCGCGCATGTTCAAGTCTTCGCGGATGGCGTGTTCCAGCACGGCCACGTCCGTGAGGCCGTTGTACTTGGTGATGCCGATGTGGTAGGCGAAGGCCCGCAACGCCTCCGGCGTGACGCCGCGGCGACGAAGGCCGGAGATCGTCGGCAGGCGCGGGTCGTCCCAGCCCGTGACGAGGTGTTCGTTCACGAGTTGGAGGAGCTTGCGCTTGCTCATGATCGTGTAGCCGAGGCTCAAGCGGGCGAACTCGAACTGGTGCGGCAGCGGGCGCGGGAGGTGAAGCGACTCCAGAATCCAGTCGTAGAGCGGGCGATGCACCTCAAACTCCAGCGTGCAGATCGAGTGCGTGATGCCTTCGATGTAATCGCTCAGGCAGTGGGCGAAGTCGTACATCGGGTACACGCACCACTTGTTGCCGGTGTGATGGTGTTCGGAGTGGCGGATGCGATAGAGCACCGGGTCGCGCAGCCAGATGTTCGGCGAGGCCATGTCGATCTTCGCGCGCAAGGTGCGGGCGCCGTCCGGGAACTCGCCGTTCTTCATGCGGAGGAAGAGGTCGAGGTTCTCCTCCACGCCGCGGTCACGGAACGGGCTGTCTTGGCCGGGCCGGTCGGGGGAGCCCCGGTAGGTGTCGGTGTCGCCGGGCGAAAGGTCGCACACGTAAGCCTTGCCCAGGCGGACGAGCTGCAGCGCGAACTGGAAAATCTGATCAAAGTAGTCGGAGGCGAAGAACGGCTCCAGGTCCGGCGTCGAGGATCGAGGGCCGAGAGTTGAGGGCACCACGGCCGCGAGATGGAAATCCGTCTTCCCGTTCACGCTCTGCGTTTCCGGCATCTGGCCTTTGGGTTTCAGACCCAGCTTGTCGTCGGCCCAACCACCGATGAGCCACTTCACGTCCTGGATGATGGACTCGACGTATTCGACGTCTTCCTTGGCCGGGTTGGTGTCGTCCATGCGCAAGTTGCAGAGGCCGCCGAACTCGTGGGCGATGCCGAAGTTCAGGCAGATGCTCTTGGCGTGGCCGATGTGCAAGTAACCGTTCGGCTCCGGCGGGAAACGGGTGTGGACTTTCGTGTGCCGGCCCGCGGCGAGGTCGGCGGCGACGATGTCGCGGATGAAATCCGACGGGGCGGGCGCGGCGGCCCCGGCGACGGTGTTGTTTTGGTCGGTCATGTTCGCAAAAAAAACTTGCCGCGGAACGTAGCAAAGCGCGGCGGGCGTGGGTAGGAAATTAGCGGCAACCGCGCAAGGTTTCAGTCTGGGCCGGCGAGCGTCGTAGCGCCCCGCCGCTCGCCGAACTGGAAGGTTTCGTGAAGCCGCAGACGGGGAGGTCTGCGCTACTGCCTTGCCTCGCCCGCGCCCGCGCGACATGCTCCCGCCATGACAAGACTCCTCGCGTCGGCTTTCGTCAGCGGTGCTCTGGCCATCGGACTTCACGTCGCATCCGCCGCCACAAACCAGCTTCGCCCGTGGACCGACTACCGCACGGTGATGTGGGTGGGCGATTCCGTGTGGAAGCAGCCGGCCAAGCTCCCCCTCTTCCTCCAGCGCCTGCGCGAGATGGGCATCAACACCACGATGGTTTCCGGCGATGCCAACCCGCAGCCGTTCCTCGAACACCAGTTCCCATATTACGTTGAGAACGTCGTCAACCGCGGCCTCTGCCTCAAGTGGAACTCCAAGGTCCACGACTGGGACAAGTTCGTGACCGACTGGACGAAAGGCGGCCGCCCGGAGAGCGCGTTCGTCCGCGACTACTGCCTGGATGATCCCCAATGGCGCTCGTGGGCGCGTGATCAGATGCAGCGCGCGGCGCGCCAGCACGCACCGCACAGTCCGCTCGCCTACGACATCCGGGACGAGCTTTCCACGACGATCTCGGCCAACCCGTTCGACTACGACTTCAACCCGATCACGCTGGCGAAGTTCCGGGAGTGGTTGAAGACGCAATACCGGCCCAAGTCCGAACGCCCCCTCACCCCATCCCTCTCCCATCCGATGGGAGAGGGTGCCCGAAGGGCGGGTGAGGGTTCCGACGCAGCCGCTCTGGCCACCCTCAATGCCCAATGGGAAACCAAGTTCGCTTCCTGGGACGACGTGAAGCCGTTCACCACCGACCAAATCAAGCACCGCATGGCTAGTGGCGAGGCGTTGCCGCGCGGCAAGCCTGACTGGCTAGCCCTGCAGCGCCTCAAGTTCGATCCCGCCGAAGCCCGCAAGCAGCCGACACGGTGGAACTTGTCTCCCTGGTGCGACTTCCGCACTTACATGGACATTTCGCTGGCTGGCGCGCTGGACGACATCCGCCAAGCCAGCCACGCCGTTGATCCGCGCACGCCGGTTGGCATCGAAGGCACACAGATGCCGTCGGCCTGGGGCGGCTACGATTTGTGGCGGCTCTCGCAGGTGCTCGACTGGGTGGAGCCGTACGACATCGGCAACGCGCGCGACATCTTCGGCTCGTTCATGCCAGGCAAGCCGATCGTGACGACGGTCTTCGAGAAAGACACGGACCACGCGTGCCGCCGGCTCTGGCACCTGCTCTTGGAAGGCGACCGCGGCTGCATCATTTGGTGGAGCGAGGACTGCATCGACTGGAAGAGTCCTGACTATGCGCTCACGCCCAAGGCCAAGGCGCTCGCGCCGGTGCTGAAGGAAATGACCTCGCCACTGGGCCAGCTATTTCTCCGTGCCGAAAAGGAGCACGACCCCATTGCCATCCACTACTCGCAGCCGAGCATTCAGGTGGCGTGGTTGATCGAGAGCACGGCCGACGGCTCGACATGGCATCGGCGCTTCTCTAGCTTCGAGGCGGATCACAACCGTCACGCCAAAGTGCGGAACGCGTGGCTGAAGGCGTTTCAGGATCTCGGCTTCAACCCTCGTTTTGTGGCCGCTGACCAAATCAGCGAAGGCGAGTTGCGCCAAGAGCGGGTCAGGATCGTGGTGCTGCCGCAGTCGCTGGCCTTGGCCGCGGTTGAAGCGGAGCAGACCCGAAGCGTCATGTTCGCCAAGACGCCTGGCTCTGTGCCGCCGGAAGTGTTCTGCGATGGCTCGCCGGGCTTGTTTGATGAGCACGGGAAGCTTCGTCCCAGGAGCCGCCTGGAAGACCTTTTCCCGCCGTCGAGATCTGCTGCCACGAGTTACGTCAACTCGGCGCGATGGAAGACACGCTCCTTGAACGCGGACATCACGACGTACGCCCGCGAGCGCCTGAAGGCCGAGCCGAAATCCGAATGGCTGGAATGGATTTCCGCTCACCTGAGTTTGACTCCGCCTGTGGCGCTGCGAGCGACCAATCTGCAATCTGCAATCTCAAATCTGCAATCGTCGTTCCCCCGCACCCGCATCCACCGCTACAAGCTCGGCTCGGCCCGCCTGCTGGCCTTCGAGCGCAACATCGACTACCACATGAGCGAGGACTTGAAGCAGGCTGGCGGCAACGAGGCGCTGGAAAAGCCGATTGATCTGGAGGCCACATTCGTTGACGCCGCGCACGTGTATGACTTGCGCGTCGGGAAATACCTCGGCCACACCACCCGCCTCGCCTTCCGCCTCGATCCGTGGCAACCCTCTCTCTTCGCGCTGCTGTCGGAGAAAGTCGCCGAAGACCGGGTCATGGAATCGCTGTTGGCACTCAGTGTCGGCAAGTAGATCCGTCCGCGCGTCGGGCGCTTCTACTGCGTGCTGCGCCGGGCCGTCACCGCTTCCACGGCCAGGGCCGTGGTCAGCGTGATGACTGTTCCGATCAGCGTGAACCACGGCCAGAAAATCTCCGGGCCGATGATCGCCGCCCACGCCGCTTTACTCCAGTCCATCCGCGGCAGCGTTTGGATGGCCGTCATCACGGCCAGCGACGCGCACATGCCGATGACCACCGGCCACGGCCCACCACGCCGACGAAACACGGCCAGCAGCAATCCGCCCAGCAGCGCCCCGCTGGTCAGTCCGCGCAACGAGAACGCAGCGTTGAGCACGAATTCCACCTGCCGGCTCAAGTAGGCCACCACGATGAGCGCGACGGCCCAAGCCACCGTCGAGTATTTGCTGAAACGCAGATAGAACTCCTCACTGCGCTTGCCGTGGCGGCCCTTCACGAAGTCCATCGTCGAAACGGACGCCAGCGACGTGAGCGCAGAACTCACCGACGACATGGCGGCAGACAGGATCGCCACGATGAGGAACCCGCGTAGAAGGTGCGGCACTTCCGTCATCATGAAGATGGGGAAGATGTAGTCGTTGGCCTTGATGCCGGAGCCGGGCTTCACGGTCGGGATGGCGATCTGAAACGGGTGCGTCTGGTAAAACACCCAGAGCATCGCGCCGGCGATGAGGAAGATGAGAAACAGTGGCAGGATCAAGACGGCGCTGAGGACGAGCGCCTTCCGGCCATCGGCGACGTTCTTGCAGGCCAACACGCGCTGGACGATGAGTTGCTCGGCGCCGTGGGAAGACATCGTGACGAACGTGCCGCCAATGACGCCCATCCAGATGTTGAAGGGCGACGCCAGTGAAGCTTGAAGGAACTTCCAGAAGCCGCCCTCGGTTGCGGCGTCGAGGTTCGTGTTCAGCCACTGAAGCTTGCCGCCTTCTGCAGCCTTGGCGAACACACCACTCCAGCCGCCCTCGACGAGCGTGGGGATGTAGGCGATGGCGAAGATGCCCCCAATCAGGAAGAGACCGAATTGCAGGGCGTCCGTCCAGATCACGGCCTTCACGCCGCCGATGTAGGTATAGACCAATGAAAGGACCACGAAGAGCACGATGGCCGGCAGCACGTCCAGGCCGAGCATGAGTTGCACGGGAATCCCAGCCAGATACACGCGGACGCCCGCGGCCAGCGTCTCGCTGATCAGGAAGAACCCGCCCGCCGTCTGGCGCGCCTCAGGTCCAAGCGTGTCGGCGAAGAGTTGGTAGGGCGAGTAGATCTCGCCTTTGAAGTAGTGGGGCACCATCACGACCGCCAACATGAGGCGCGCGATGACGTAGCCAATCACCATCTGGATGAAGACCAGATTTGTGCCGTAGGCCATGGCCGGCACGCCGATGATGGTGAGCGCGCTGGTTTCGGCGGCGACGATGGACAGGCCAATGCCCCACCACGCGATGTTGCGGCTGCCGAGGAAGTAGTCGCGCGTGTTGCGCTGGTCTTTGCCGAACCACACGCCGAGAGCAATCACGCCCAGCAGGTAGGCGACGATGATGGCCCAGTCGCCAGCATTGAAGTGCGAAGTCGAAGGCATGGCCCATTACGGCGAAGAACCGCGGCGCGGGCGAGAGAAAAAATCGGGCGGTCGCGACGCGCTCCAGCCTTCGCAAATACCTTTTCGCGTTTCGCGACCGGGGGGGCTATGATCGCTGCCAGTGAACTGCCTCGTCACCGCTGGGCCGACCTACGAGCCGCTCGATCAAGCGCGGCGGTTGACGAATTTCTCGACCGGCCGCCTGGGAACGGAGTGGGCGAACTTCCTCGTGGATCAAGGCCACGAGGTCACGCTACTCGTCGGCGAACAGGCCACTTGGAGTGCGTCTCGGTGTGCGCAACACCTCCAGGTCTTCACCACAACAACCGATTTGCAGCAACGCTTGGAGCGGCTCGCTGGCGCCGGCATTGACGCCGTCTTCCATGCCGCGGCCGTAAGTGATTTCCGCTTCGGCGCGATCCTGACCCGCGGTGCGGATGGGCAGCTTCGCGAAATCCGGGCCGGGAAAATCCCCACGTCGGTGGAGGGCTTGATCGCGGAGTTGAAGCCTACGCTGAAGCTCATCCGGCGTCTGCGCGAGTGGTTCCCGAACGCCTGGCTCGTGGGCTGGAAATACGAAGTCGATGGTGGCCGCGACAGTGTGCTCGCTGCGGCGCGCCGCCAGATTCAAGACAACGCCACCGACGCTTGCGTGGCCAATGGCCCAGCCTACGGCGACGGCTTCAGTCTGCTGCGGAGCGATGGCACGTTGCACCACGCTGCAGGGCGGGAGGCCCTGTTCCAGATACTTCGCTCGGAGTTCACAGTTCGCGCGCGCGGCTCCAATCCGGCTGGCGGCGGCCAGCTTTAGTCTGGAACGATGCAGAAGAGGCTCAGTTTGGAAGATGGGGTGGTGGGATCATGCACTCAAAGGGCCAACTCGTTGGATAAGGCCGTCAGTTTGGCCGGGATTCAAGCCATCACGCTTGTGCGGCTTGGCCGCGCACCGCCAGCTTCAGGATGGGTCTGCCCCGCGTCCGATTCCACAGCACGTCAGCCACGGTCGGATCGTTCTACAGCCTGACCACGCGGGGGAGATCATCGTCGCCGCACAGAACCCCGCCGACAAAGGCCCAGCGCGGTATCTCGTTCAAACGGAATCGTTCCAGCTAGAGATGCCGGCCCGTCGAGCAGAAGTCCTCCTGCGCTGGTGGCAGGTGTGTGTCATCGAAGCGATCTGCGAGGCAGATCTGGGCGCATCGTGCTCACTTTGGTTTGAATATCCTTCCACCGCCTGTCCCAGTCGGCCCAGGCCCAGGCCCACATCTCGCCAGTCAGTTTCTTGCGGGCCTCGCCAAGGACTCTTCCCACGGACTCGATTTCGGCTGCGACACGCTTGCTCTCGCCCCAGTTCCACCAGGCCTCAAGCAAGTTAAGATGATTATCAGGATAATCATAACTTAGCTCACTCGCCCGTGCGAGGTGCTGCGCCGCTTTGCGCCGGTTCCCCACGCTCACCGGCCAGCCGGGGGCGTCACGGTAGAGCAGACCCAAACAGCGATCTGCGCCTCCATAGTCAAACTGCTCGTCCAACGAGCGCGCTTTCCTGAACTCCCCCTCCATTTGGCCTACGAGCCGCAACGCACCCAAGGATTTGGTGCGTGCGAGCTGGCCGAGATTCATGGCCAAATAATAATGGGCTGCCGCGTTCGTCGGTTCGAGGTGGGTGGCGCTCCGCGCCGCAGCGATGCCTGATTGCGCAATTTCCGCTCGCTGACTGTCGTTGGTGGAGAACTCGGCCCAATCGAAACAAGCGCGGGCAAACTGCCAAGCGAAGGCGGCATTGGTGGGGTTCTTTTCCAAAGCTGTGCGAGCCTCATGGAAAATCAGTTTATACCGCTTGGCGAAATTGGTTTCCGCTGCTGGAGCCACGAACACTGTCATGCCGAGCGAAGCCACGATCAGAAGACCTGCGCCTAAAAAAGACAGCAGTCGAGCGCCTGCTCCGCTCGCGCGGATCGTCTCGGCTGAGGTGGAACCGCAAAACTCAGAATCGGGGATCGGTTCGACGATCGCCTTTTGGCTGTTGCGCATCTTCGATCTAATCCCTGATCGCAAACGTCGCGACCAGCGGGCGATGGTCAGATCCCACACCCCAGTTTGGCAGAGCAAGGACATAGGTTTTTTCTTCTATCCAATCGCGTGCCATGCTCTGGCTGAGGAGGATGTAGTCGATGCGGCTGTAGGTATCCTCTTTGCCATAGAAGTGTGTCCATGTAATCCATGGTGGATTCCAGCGTGGGTTCGGAGCGGGCTGATTGTCTCCGTTGCGTTCGGCAGGGCGGAGGTCGATCAGTGTGTTCTTGTAGCACCCAACGATGGTTCGGATGGGCTTGGTGTCTTTGGTGTCGTTGAAATCCCCCAAGACGATGAGCTTCAGGTTCGGCCGCTCTGCGAACCGCTGATCGATCTTCTGCCGCAGGAGGAGAGCCTCCTCGTGGCGCATCTCGGCCTCATTGGCTTCTGCAATTTGCCGGCGGGATTTCAGATGGGTTGTCATCAGCGTGAATTGGTAGCCTTGGGCGACTTGGATATCGACTTCCAGGAATCCGCGCGCGACGCTGAATCGTCGGCCCATCAACAGAAAGGTGTCGTTGGTGTGGGGCCGCCGGGCGACGATGGGAAACTTGCTCAGCAATGCCACTTGAATGTTCGTGTCCCAAGCGCAGATCAAGTCGAAATGCGGGTAGTCTGTCCCTTCTGCCTTGAGCGATGCGCGGAGTTCTGCAAGAGAACTCGATCCACCCACTTCCTGAAGCGCGACGACCTCAGCCTTGAGAGCGTGGATACTCTCTCTGATAATCTCCTTGGCCTGCTTCGTCTTGGCAGGCCGGGTGCCGATGGCGTGATCGAGATAGGAGTTCAGGTTATACGTTGCTACGCGGAACGACTGTCCCGCGTAGAGAGGGGCAGTCAGGCAGACAAACAGTAAGCAAAAAGGCAGGAGAATCGGCTCAACGAGCAAACAGATGCGGTGAAGAGAGAAAGAAACCAAACTTGGGGCCAGAGCCTCAAATAGTCCGTTTCTTTGAATGTGGCAGTGGCGAGCCATGACGGGAGACTAGCCACTCGATCTGAGTGTGTCAACCTGAGGGGTTGGTGTTCAGCCAGGAAAGTTTGCTAAAAACGACGAAGCAGATACTTTGGAACGATGTTCGTTTATCCGAAGAAATATGAGGTGATCGTAGTGGGCGGAGGGCATGCTGGCGTCGAGGCGGCTTTAGCTGCTGCAAGGCTGGGCTGTCAGACCTTGTTGATCGCAATCAACCTCGACACCGTGGGTCAGATGTCCTGCAATCCGGCCATTGGTGGATTAGGTAAGGGGCATTTGACCCGAGAAGTGGACGCGCTTGGCGGAGAGATGGGAAGAGCTGCAGACATGAGCGGGATCCAATTTCGGATACTGAATCGCAAGAAGGGGCCGGCGGTATGGGGACCACGTGCTCAGTGCGATAAGAAGGAATACCAGTTCTACATGAAATGGGCATGTGAGAAGCAGGTGAACTTGGACTGCAAACAGGGGCAAGCGACGAAATTACTGGTTAAGGATAGGCAGATTTATGGGATCGAAACGAACCTGGGAATTCAATTTCACTCGGCCACCGTAATTGTCACAACCGGGACTTTTCTGCGCGGGCTGATTCATATCGGGTTTGAACAGCAGAGTGGGGGGCGTGCTGGAGAGGCCGCAGCGATGGACTTGTCAGCCTCACTGAAAGATGCTGGTCTTGAAATGGGGAGGTTGAAAACAGGCACGCCTCCGCGGCTGGCTCGGGGATCTATAGACTTCTCAAAGACGGAGGTTCAAGCAGGCGACGAGCCTGTCCCCTACTTCAGTTTCTGGAAGGACGGTTCTTCCCAAACAGAGGAACCGGGTGTTCCACGTGGAACAAAACGCCGGGGACGACTTGGCTCCCCACTTTGTTCTGTACTAGAGAGAATTGGTGAACAAATTCCTTGTCATATTACCTTTACCACAGCGGCAACGGCGGACTTGATCAGGGCGAACCTCGACAAGTCTCCTTTGTTCGCAGGGGTGATTAAAGGAGTCGGGCCGCGTTACTGCCCGTCTATCGAAGACAAGATCGTCAGGTTCCCTGACAAAGAAAGGCAGCAGGTCTTCCTCGAACCAGAAGGCATCGCCACCGACGAGATTTACGTCAACGGAATTTCAACCAGCCTCCCTTTAGAAGTTCAAGTTGAGATGATTCGAACCATCATCGGTTGTGAGCACGCCGAGATCATGCGCCCGGGGTACGCTGTCGAGTATGACTTCGCCAATCCTACTCAGTTGCAGCCTTCACTGGAAACTAGGGTCTGCCGCAACCTCTACCTTGCAGGGCAGATCAACGGCACTTCCGGTTACGAAGAAGCGGCCGCACAAGGGATTATGGCTGGCATCAACGCCGCACGGCGAGTGCGGGGAAATGAACCGATCGTCCTTCGACGTGACCAAGCATACATCGGCGTTTTAATCGACGATTTGGTTTCGAAAGGAGTTCAAGAGCCGTACCGCATGTTCACGTCACGATCGGAGTTTCGCTTACTCTTGCGACAAGACAATGCCGACCTTCGGTTGTCGGAGATCGGGTACCGAATCGGTCTTCTGCCGGAAGGATTGTACCGGAAGGTCGCTTCAAAGCGTGATGCCATGCGCATTGAATTGGACAGACTTGTCAACACTCGCGTCGGTGCCAATAGTCTGGCTCAATTGCTTTGCCGACCGGAAATTGAGTATCGGCACCTGCCTGGGCACAATCCAAGACTTGACCCAGAGGTTATCCGTCAAGTCGAGGTTGAAGTGAAGTACGAGGGCTATGTCAGAAGACAACAGCTTGAGGTCGAAAGGTTCAGAGCATTCGAGGACAAGGAGATTCCTTGTGGCATCGACTACGCTTCGGTTCCGAGCCTCTGCAACGAAGCCCGTCAGAGACTTTCCGTGATCCGTCCGCGCACGCTCGGCCAAGCCACCCGCATTGCTGGTGTGTCGCCCTCCGATGTTGGAATTCTGGCTGTTTGGCTACGGCGAATCGGAGTCGATGGAGCCAAGCTACGGCAAGGTTAACCCGACTTTCTATACTCAACCCCAGTTTTGACTTTTTCGGGGTCGGATGCACGATTTCCCCTGTAAATCAGCACTTTCCACGTCCAAAACGCTTGTAGTGAAGACCCACCCCCTTGCCGCCCGCCGCCCCCGCCGTGCTATCCTCCGCGCACCATGTTCCTGCGCGCGACCAACCGAGTCAAAGACGGCAAGCCGCACCGCTACTTCTCCGTCGTCGAGAGCGTCCGTCATCCCGGAGCCAAACATCCAGTCCAGAAACCCATCCTCTATCTGGGCGAACTCAACGACTCCCAGCAGACCGCCTAGTCCAAGGCCCTGCTTGTCGCCGACGCCCCTCCCACCAGACCCAGCCCCTGCGCCTGTTCCCCGATGACCGCCCCCTCTGCCCGATCCCGTCCCAGCCGTGCAGATCCGCTGGCAGGAGTATGAGTTGCGCTATCCGCATGCCTTCAGCGCCTGCTGGCTGGCCGTCGAGTTGTGGCGGCAATTGGGCCTGGATACCTTCTGGATCGGGAAACTGGGCTGGATCCACGAGGGCACCGACTGGGCCAGGACCTTGCTCGTCTCCGTCGCTTACCGGCTGATCGCCCCGGGCAGTGAGTGGCGATTCTGGCGCTTGTGGTATGAACGCATCGCGCTGGGCGATCTGGTCGGCCCGGACTTCCATCTCGCCAACAAGGACCAACTCTACGCCGTGCTCGACCGCCTCCTGCCGCATCGCGCGGAACTGTTACAACACTTGTGCGACCGCTGGCAGGATCTCTTCGGCGTGAACTGCGAAGTCCTGCTCTATGATCTGACGAGCACTTGCTTCGAGGGCGCGGCCGCCGAGATTCTCAAGGCCACGCATGGCTACAGCCGCGATCACCGTCCCGATTGCCGCCAAGTCGTGCTGGCACTGGTGGTCACGCCCGAGGGCCTGCCCCTGGCTTACGAAATCATGCCGGGGAACACGCCGGACAACAAACCTTGATCCTAACCCGACTTCCGCTACTGGAGGCGGGGTTTGACTATTTTTGCAGGGCGGGCGGCCCGGCACCAGGCGGGACGGTTATCGGACTTCGTGCGCGTGCAAGAGCCCGCCGCCGACCAACCCATGAACCGCGACACCTTCCGCTTCGCCGTGCAGGCAGAGAAACTGGCCGACGCCGAACTCTACGACGGCCATTACCTCCTGCGCAGCAACCTGACGGCGGACGAGCCGGCCTGGCTGTGGAAGCTTTACATGCTGCTGGTGGAAACGAAGGCGTCTTCTGCACCTTTAAGAACGACCTGCACGTGCGGCCCATCTACCACTCGCTGGAGGCGCGGGTCGAGGCGCACCTCTTCGTGAGCTTCCTGGCCTACTGCCTGTAGGTGACACTCAAACAACGGCTGAGTGCGCTGGCCCCCGGCCTGACCCCGCGCCAAGCGTTGGACCAACTGGCCGGAGTGCAAATGCTCGACGTGGTGATGCCCACCACCGACGGGCGCACGCTGGTCTTGAGCCGCTACACCCAGCCCGACGCGGGCGTGCGCCTGCTGCAGCAACTCAAGCTGGTGCTGCCGGAGCAACCTCAGCCCCGGCTGAGCACGGCGCAAAACCTGGACCTGCCGGCGAGCCAATGTAGTGAAGACCTTTCCGAGAGTGCCCCCGGAAAACAAGGGCTTTCCACCCCGCCGGGGCAAAAATAGTCGCGAGTCTAGAAATGCGGGTTAGAAGGCCTCTGAGATAGTGCCCGATGCAACCACATCTGATAACGACGCCACGGTCGCCTGATCGATAGGGGTTGGCACTGAAACATGCGACAGGCTGACTCAGGCTTCGTGCCGCAATGACAGCACCTTTCGGTCACAATGTGCCTTGAATGAGTGTCAAGCGATGTAATTGGTTCATAACAAACAAGAATCGCCTGCGAGAGCTCTGGTACTCTCATTGCTTGAGTCTGCTGAGCATAACGTGATAGCTTCTATGGGAAAAGTTCTTGGTATTGATTTAGGCACGACCAACTCCTGCATGGCGGTCATGGAAGGCGGGGAACCCGTCGTGTTGGAGAATTCTGAAGGCAAACGCACCACCCCTTCGGTCGTGGCTTTCACGAAATCAGGGGAACGACTTGTTGGCGATGCTGCTAAACGCCAAGCCGTGACCAACTCCCGCAATACCGTCTATTCCATTAAACGCTTCATGGGCCGGAAGTTTGACGAGGTCCATGAAGAGATCAAGCGCGTGCCATACAAGGTCGTCCGTGCTGCCAACGGCGATGCCGCCGTCGAAGTAGAAGTGGAAGGCAAGCCCAGAACTTTCAGTCCGCCCGAGATCTCTGCCATGATTCTAGGCAAACTGAAGGCTGACGCCGAAATGCGTCTCGGTGAAACCATTACTCAGGCCGTCATTACCGTCCCTGCCTACTTCAACGACTCCCAGCGTCAGGCAACCAAAGATGCGGGCCGCATTGCGGGCCTTGAGGTTTTGAGGATCATTAACGAACCGACAGCAGCTAGTTTGGCTTATGGGCTTGATAAGAAGAAGGACGAAAAGATCGCCGTGTATGACTTGGGCGGCGGAACCTTCGACATCTCCGTTCTCGAAATCGGCGATGGCGTCTTCGAGGTGAAGGCGACGAACGGCGACACCCATCTGGGCGGCGACGACTGGGATAATCGCATCATGGATTGGATCCTCGACGAGTTCAAGAAGGAGAACGGAATGGATCTGCGCAAGCAGCCCGATGCTCTCCAGCGCATCAAAGAAGAAGCGGAGAAAGCCAAGATCGCTCTGTCAAGCGCCCAGCAGTACGAGATCAACCTGCCTTTCATAACGGCCGATGCCAGCGGGCCAAAGCACATCAGCATGAAGCTGACCCGCGCAAAAATGGAGCAACTCTGCGACGAACTCTTCGAACGCACCATTCGTCCAGTCAAGAACTGCCTTAACGACGCCGGCCTCAGTGCCGACAAGATTGACGAACTCGTCCTGGTTGGTGGCATGACCCGCATGCCTCGCGTCGTGGAAACGGCCCATTCGCTTGTCAACAAACCGCCGCACCAGGGCGTGAACCCCGACGAAGTCGTAGCTATTGGCGCCGGCATCCAGGGCGGCGTGCTCAAGGGTGAAGTTAAGGATGTCCTTCTGCTTGACGTGACGCCGCTCTCGCTTGGCATTGAGACGTTGGGCGGAGTGTTCACGCGCCTCATTGAACGCAACACCACGATCCCCACGCGCAAGTCCGAGATTTTCTCCACCGCAAGCGACAATCAACCGGGCGTGGAGATCCATGTCCTTCAGGGCGAACGGCCGATGTCGCGCGACAACAAGACCATCGGCAAGTTCCATCTCACCGACCTTCCACCCGCCCCGCGTGGTGTCCCGCAAATCGAAGTCACTTTCGACATTGATGCTAACGGCATTCTCCACGTCAGCGCGAAAGACCTTGGCACCGGCAAGGAGCAGAAGATCACAATCACCGCAAGCAGCGGCCTTTCGAAAGACGAGGTCGAGAAGATGCGCCGCGATGCTGAGGCCTACGCCGATGATGACAAGAAACAGCGTGAATCCGTCGAGGCGCGCAATGAAGCCGACAACACCGTCTATCGTACGGAGAAGATGCTGCGCGACAACGCCGACAAGGTTTCCGGCGCCGATAAGAGCAAAATCGAAAGTGCCGTCAGCGCGGTGAAAGACGCACTCAAAGGCAGCGACTCCAGCGGGATCAAATCCGCTACGGAGAAACTCACCGAGGCGGTTTCTGCTGTCTGGGCCGAACTCTACAAGAGCGCAGGTGACAAAGCCCGTGCTGGTCATGGGCCAGCCGGCGAGCCTCACGCCCAGTCCGAATCGACGGCCAGCGGCGAGAAGCAAGCGGGCAAGAAAGACGAAGGCCCGATCATTGACGCCGAAGTCGTGGACGAGAAAAGGCCCTGAAGGCCTGCGCACGACTCCTCGCATGGACGCAACACGAGATCTCTTCGCAGCCACATCATGTATATGCTTTTCCCGAACGCGGGTGCGGCGGGATTTGATGTAAACAAACCAACAACGAACAACACCAGTAGAACAAAACGAAACTATGGCACTAAACGTCAAACCCCTCGGCGATCGGGTCCTTGTTGAACCGGTCGAAGAGAAAGAAGTCAAGAAAGGCGGGATCATTATTCCTGACTCCGCCAAAGAGAAGCCCACCGAAGCGGTCGTTCGCGCGCTCGGCACGGGCAAGACCGACGACGAAGGCAAAAAACTTCCCTTCGAAGTCAAAGTCGGCGACCGCGTCCTCATCAGCAAATACGGCGGCACCGAGATCAAGCTCGACGACAAGGAATACAAGCTCCTCAACTCGGACGACATCCTCGCCGTCATCGGCTAACCAACCTCTCCACACATAACTACGAACTCCCAACTGACATACTATGGCAGCAAAACAACTCCTCTTTGACGAGGCCGCACGGCAGGCCATCCTCCGCGGCGTGACCAAGCTCTCCCGGGCCGTCACCGCTACCCTCGGCCCCAAGGGCCGCAACGTCGTGCTCGACAAAAAATTCGGTTCCCCGACCGTGACCAAAGACGGCGTCACCGTCGCCAAGGAAATCGAACTTGAGTGCCCCTACGAGAACATGGGCGCCCAGATGGTCCGTGAAGTCGCCAGCAAGACCAGCGACGCCGCGGGCGACGGCACCACCACCGCGACGGTGCTGGCGGAAGCCATTTACAGTGGCGGCCTGAAGTTCGTCACCTCCGGTGCGAACCCCATCGGCATCCAGCGCGGCATCGGCAAGGCTGTAGAAGCCGCCGTGGCCCATCTGGACAAGATCACCAAGAAGGTCAAGGACAAGGAAGAGATCAAGCAGGTCGCGACTGTCTCGGCCAACTGGGACACCACTATCGGCGAAATCATTGCCGACGCCATGGACAAAGTCGGCAAGGACGGCACCATCACTGTCGAAGAAGCCAAGTCCATCGAGACAACCCTCGAAGTCGTCGAAGGCATGCAATTCGACAAGGGCTACCTCTCCCCGTATTTCGTCACCAACGCGGAGACGATGGAAGTGAAGATGGAAGACGCCTACATCCTGATCTTCGAAAAGAAGATCAGCAGCCTGAAGGACCTTCTCCCGCTCCTCGAGAAGACCGCTCGCACCAGCAAGCCGCTCCTCATCATCGCGGAAGAAGTCGAAGGCGAAGCCCTCGCCACCCTCGTGGTCAACAAGCTGCGCGGCACCATCAATGTCTGCGCCGTCAAAGCCCCGGGCTTCGGCGACCGCCGCAAGGCCATGTGCGAAGACATCGCCATCCTCACCGGGGGCAAGTTTATCAGCGAAGACCTCGGCGTGAAGCTTGAGAGCATTGAACTTACCGATCTCGGCAAGGCCAAGAGCATCGTGGTGGACAAGGAAAACACCACCATCGTCGAAGGCGGTGGCAAGAACTCCGACATCCAAGGCCGCGTGAATCAAATCCGCCGCCAGATCGAAGAGACGACCAGCGACTACGACCGCGAAAAGCTTCAAGAGCGCCTCGCGAAACTCGCCGGGGGCGTGGCCGTCATCAACGTCGGTGCCGCGACTGAAACCGAGATGAAGGAAAAGAAAGCCCGCGTCGAAGACGCCCTGCACGCCACCCGTGCGGCCGTTGAAGAAGGCATCGTGCCTGGCGGCGGCGTAGCCCTCATCCGCTGCCTGGCCGCGATCAGCGCCGTGCAGCCGAGCAACGAAGACGAAAAGATCGGCGTCGATATCGTCAAGCGCGCCATCGAATCCCCCGTCCGCGCCCTGGCGGCCAACGCTGGCGTGGAAGGTTCCGTGGTGGTCGAAGAAGTCAAGAAGCGCAAGGGCAACGACGGGTACAACGTCGCCACCGGCGTCTATGAAGACCTCGTCAAAGCCGGCGTCGTGGACCCGAAGAAGGTCACCCGCACCGCGCTGCAGAACGCCGCGTCCATCGCGGGTCTGCTCCTGACCACGGAATGCCTCATCACTGAGATTCCGAAGAAGGAAACTTCGCCTCCTGCTGGCGGCCCCGGCGGCGGCGGCATGGGCGGCATGGATTACTAATCGCTTCCCTCACGGGAAAACCGGGAAATGCAACGAGGCCGGCGCAAGCCGGCCTCGTTTTCCTTTGCGTCACAGAAAGCTGGCAGTGTCTGGCGCGTGACTCAGCTTTCGTGTGAACAACGGCCCGCCTTCCTCAGTCCAACACACAAATCCGAACCACTCTCAGAATATGGCCAACGAAATGAACCGCCGCGCGTTCGTCAAAGGAACCCTCCTCTCCTCCACCAGCCTCGCTCTCGCGCTCAACTCCCCAGCCGCGGAAGCGCCGAAGCCTTCGCCTACGCCCACGCCCACCAAGGACGCCATGCCCAAAGGCAAGATCGGCAAGCTGGAAATCAGCCGCCTGATCCTCGGCGGCAACTTGCTCACGCATTTCACCCACAGCCGCGACCTGAAGTACGTCTATTCCCTCGCCGCGCACTACAACACCGACGAGAAGATCCTGGAGACACTCGCCCAGGCCGAGGCGCACGGCATCAACTGCGTTTCCATGCACAATCCGCCGCACCCGATGTCGCTCCTGCGCCGCTATCGCAAGGAGCGCGGCGGCAAGATTCAGTGGATCATCTGTCCCACCGCGCCCATCGAACCGGGCTTGGCGCAATACCGGCAAATGGTCGAGGACCTCATCAAGGACGGCTGCGAAGCCATCTACCTCTGGGGCGTGCGCGGTGACGCGCTGGTGGCAGAGAAGAAGCTCGATCTGGTGGCGCAGGCCGTGGAACTGCCCAAGCAATTCGGCGTGCCCTCCGGCGTGGGCGCGCACTCGTTGGACGTGGTGAAAGCCTGCGAGCAGAACGGCGTGAAGGCCGATTTCTACATCAAGACCTTCCACCATCACAGTTACCCGACGGGTCCGAAGCCCGAACAGTTGACCGCGCCGTACAGCGAATTCCCCGGTTACTGGTGCAAGAACCCGCAAGAGACGGCCGACTTCATGAAGTCGGTGAAGAAGCCCTGGATCGCCTTCAAGACGATGGCCGCCGGAGCGATTCCGCCGAAGCAGGCCTTTCGTCACGCCTTCAACAACGGCGCTGATTTCGTTCTGGCCGGCATGTTCGATTTCGAGATTGCCGAAGACGTGAAGCTCGCGAAAGAAACCCTCGCCGGTGTGGCGGGCCGGGAGCGACCTTGGCTCGCCTGAACCGTGCGACAGCAGACATGCGCGGCTCTGAATTCGACGCGGTTCTCCCTACTCATCCATGTTAGGCCATAGCGAAACGCAGAAACCCGACCCGAAGAAGCTCACTTACACGAAGCGAGCAAAGATCGCTTACGGAGTGGCGGCTGCGATGTTTGTTGTTTCTCTTGGACTTCACATCGCCGGGATGTTTCGGCTGGGCTATCTGTTCGGCAGTTTGGCGATCGGCACAGCAATAGGCACAGCCACGGTGAATGGCCACTTGACCACGCGCAAAAAAGTACGGGAGCAAGATGAGAGCAAAGAAATACATGGTACTTAGAAAATCGCTGCAGCCAACACGGGATAGCCATTCCAGTTCCGTTTTCGCGGTTCACAATTTTTGGTCCCGCGTGGTTGAGATCTGGACGCGGATGAATCCACTCTTCCTCTCCGCCCTCGCCCTCCTGGTTGCCCTCAACACCGCGTTCGCTGCGGAGTTGCCCAGCAATCCCTTCTTCGCTTTGTGCATGGACACGCACGACGCCAAGAAACGCTCGCTGCCGGAACAGGCCGCCTTGCTCAAAGAACTGGGCTACGACGGCGCGGGCCATCTCTGGCTCGACAAAGTGGACGAGCGCCTCAAGACGCTCGATGCTGCCGGCCTCAAGCTCCACCAAATCTACATTCGCGTGGATGTTTCGCCGGACGCCAAGCAACCCTACGATCCGAGGCTTAAGGAGATTCTTCCGCAACTCAAAGGCCGCGGCACCCAGCTCGCCGCGCTCGTCGGTGGCGGCAAGCCCGGCGACGAATCACGCGATCCGCGCGCCGTCGAGTTGCTCCGCGAGATTGCCGCACTGGCCCAGCCCAACGGTTTGAAGATCGCCCTTTACCCTCACACCAGCGACTGGCTCGAACGCGTGGAAGACGCTGTCCGCGTGACCCGCAAGGTGGACCGTGACAACGTGGGCGTGATGTTCAACCTCTGCCACTGGTTGCGCACCGACCAACAGCGGAACTACCGCGCCTTGCTGGAGCGGGTCGGCCCGAAGCTCTTCGCCGTCTCCCTCAACGGCGCGGACGAGTCTGATCCCAGTCCCGGTTGGAGCCGCTACATCCAGCCGCTCGACGCCGGTTCGTTCGACATGGGCCAGTTCCTGCACACGCTGCGCGACCTCGGCTATCGCGGTCCGGTGGGCCTCCAATGCTATGGCCTCCCCGGCGACGCGCGCGATCACCTCGCCCGCTCCATCGCGGCGTGGCGCAAATTGAACCAGCGGGCCGCGGCGGTGAAGTGACGCATCACGGCCCCGCTACTGGATTTTGCGGCAAAGCCAGAAAGCCGTTCTCCACCAGCAGCCCCAGCAGATCGGTGAAGTGGCGCAATTCAAAATCCGCCGGCATCTCGCCGCCAGATTTCGCCTCCGCGTGAATCTCCGCGGGCGTACGCTGGCCATTGAACCGCGCGGCCAATGGCGCGACCCAGCCATCGATCCGCATCGCGGACTTGAACGGACGATCCGCCTCGAACACGAACTCCGCCGGAACGAGCGTTCCCTCCTGCACAACGTGACGGACATTCAGCTCGAAGTGCGGCGACAGGCGCGGCCGTGATTGCGCGAGCCACTCGCTGAACCCGCGCTCCTCGCGGCGATGATGCCACGCGATCAGCCAGGCGAAATCAGGTCCGAGCGCTTCCGGCGAAAGCCGGACACGCACCGTCCACGGAATGGTTTCCCCCGCGCGGTGCCGGTGAATCGCGAGCGCGCCGTACACGAACTGCTTCGTCCCCAGCTTGCGGAAGCGCGCCAACAACTCCGCCAACTCCTCGCGCGAGGGCGCGCTCTTGCGACGGCCCAGCTCGCTGACTTCTTGTTCCGGCGCCTTGGTGTCTTGCAGCGCGAAGACCACGTCGAATTCGCCGTTCGCTTCACCGAGCCAAGCGCGCGCGCGCTGTTCCCAAACGCCTTCTTCCGCGTCGCGGCCCTGGCAAAGCACGAGCGCGAGGCCACCGGGCCGCAAGTGCGTCGGCAGGCCGGCGATCACGTTTCGCGTGATGTCCTCACCCGCATCGCCCGCGTCGCGGTAAATCATCGTCCCGCCGAGCGCGGGCACGTAGGGCGGATGCGCGGTGATGACATCGAATTGCCGCCCCGCGACCGGCGCGTAAAGGTCGCCGCACACGGCTTCGGCGCGCGCACAGCCGTTGAAGCAAAGGTTGAACTCCGCGAAGCGCGTGGCCCGCGGCGTGAGGTCGGCCGTGACCGCCAGCCGGGCCTGACGCGCCAGGCACAGCGCGCCGATGCCAGATCCGCCGCACAGATCCAGCGCGTCTCCCGCCGTGGGCGGCAGCAGTTCCAGGAAGCGCAACGTGCCGCCAAAGATGCCGGGGAACACCACATCCGGCTGCGCGTCCCGCAGAAACCCCGGCTGGCCGTCCGGATCATCGTGGCGATCCGAGGCGATGAGGAATCCACCGACCGGATAGAAGAACACCGGGCTGACGAGCGTGTCCGGCGCGGATTTCATGGGCCGCAGCAGGCCCGTTTCGAGCAGCGCGGCGATGACTTCCGCGCCGAACACCTGCTCGAGGTCGGCGCGCGGCATCTGCTCGCCGAACAAGAACAAGCCCGCGCTGCGTTGCAGTTGCGCCGGGAGAGTGGCGAAATTCACCTCTTTCCACTTCACGCGCCCCAGATGGCTGAGGTTTTGAATCTTCAACTCGCGGCACAGCGTCGCTTCGTCGAAGCCCGCGTCACGCAAAGCGGAGTGGATGCGGGCGTGGGTTTCGGCAGTAGTGAGGCGGAGGGGAAAGTCGGAGGGCAAGGTGGTCATGGCAAGCTGATTCGGGAAGCTCTCGCTGATGGCAGATGGAGCCTCAGAACTCCTGAGCCGTGGAATTGGCTTGGGCCTCCCGGTGAGGGCACCGGGCCTACAAGCAACATCGCGGCTGTAGGCCGGGTCCCCTGACCCGGCGTTCCACGTTCCACCCCGATTCCACGAGACTGTGCAATCTCCCCTGCCGGATCAGGAAGTCTGAGCCTTTTCACGAACCTTGTCCCCCGTAGCGGCGTCTCGGCAGAGCGCCGCTGTCTCCAGCACCCAAATGAATGGCG
>JACRJZ010000025.1 GCA_016219875.1 Verrucomicrobiota bacterium
CAACTCCGCCTACTCCGCGACCGCCAGTGCCACCACGGCGGCCATCCAGACTCCTCCCGCGGCTCCGAGCGGCCTGACCGCGTCCGCCGCGTCCGCCAGTCAAATCAATCTGGCCTGGACCGACAACGCCAATAACGAAACTGGCTTCGCCCTCGAACGCTCGACTGACAACGCGACCTTCACCCAGATCGCCACCGTCGGCGCGAACGTCACGAGCTACGCCAACACCGGCCTCAGCGCCAGCACCACCTACTACTACCGCGTGCGCGCTTCCAATGCTGCCGGCAACTCCGCCTACTCCGCGACCGCCAGTGCCACCACCGCAGCCATCCAGACTGCTCCCGCGGCTCCGAGCGGCCTGACGGCGACCGCCGCGTCCGCCTGCCAAATCAATCTGGCCTGGACCGACAACGCCAATAACGAAACTGGCTTCGCCCTCGAGCGTTCCACTGACAACGCGACCTTCACCCAGATTGCGACCGTCGGCGCCAACGTGACGAGCTATGCCAACACCGGCCTCAGCACCAGCACTACCTACTACTACCGCGTGCGCGCCTCCAATGCCGCTGGCAACTCCGCCTACTCCGCCACCGCCAGTGCTACCACCACCGGCTCGACGACTCCAGGCCGGCTCGTGCTGGCTTCGATCGGCTCGGAAGACGGTTACGTGCTGGAGTCCACTGAGTCCTCGAACGTCGGGGGCAGCGCCGTCTCGTCCAGTTCGAGCGCCGACAGCCTGCGCGCCGGCGATGAGCGGGGCGACCGCCAGTACCGGACGATCCTGTCGTTCGACACCTCCGCGATCCCCGATGGGGCAACCATCGTCTCGGCCACGCTGAGACTGAAATGCGGCCGCATCTCGGGTAGCAATCCGTTCGAGTTTCTCGGCGCCTGCCGCGTGGACATCAAGTCCGGCAACGGCTTCAACAACTCCCCGGCGCTGACGAAGGAAGACTTCCAGGCACCGGCCGATGCGACCGCCGTCGCCGCGCTGAGCAACGCTGAGGACGAAAACGACTGGTCGATCGCGACCCTGGACGCCCGCGGCCTGGCCCTGGTCAACAAGGCCGGGAAGACCCAGTTCCGCGTTGCCTTCCAACGCGACGACAACAACGACGAGGAACGGGATTTCATCGGTTGGTATTCCGGTGAAGCCTCGTCCAGCAACCGCCCACAATTGGAAATCAGCTTCCGGTAATGCCACGCTGAGCCGTTAGAGGGCCAGCGGGGAAAGCGAGTGACGCGATCCCCGCTGGCCGATTCTCTTCCCGACCCCATCCTCCGACACAGATTCTCAACAGCCCCCCATGTTCATCGCTATGAAACTCACCCCTCCCCTTTCTGCAGCACGGCGTCTGACCTTCGCGTTGGTCTTCAGCCTGGCCCTGCTGGAAGCCGGCATTCTCCACGCCGCCACGTCGTTGACGCGCGGTCCTTACCTCCAACTCGCGACTTCCAACAGCATGACTCTTCGTTGGCGGACCAGCGCCGCCAGCGACAGCCGGGTCCGCTACGGCGTGGACGCGGCGAACCTCAACCAGACCGCGACCGCTGCCGCTTCCGTCACTGAGCATGTCGTCCAACTCAACGGTTTGACGCCGGACACGCGGTATTACTACGCCATCGGCAGTTCCGTTGGGGACCTCGCCGGCGGCGCGGACTACTTCTTCTACACCGCGCCCACGGCGGGCACGCGGCAGGCCCTGCGCTTCTGGATCCTCGGCGACCCCGGCACCGGCAACGCGAACCAGTTCAACGTCCGCGACGCCTACTACGCCTTCACCGGCGCGCGCTACACGGACCTGATGCTCATGCTGGGCGACAACGCCTACAACAGCGGCACTGACACCGAGTTCCAGAACAACCTCTTCAATGTCTATCCCACGGTACTGCGCAAGACGCCGCTCTTCCCGACCATCGGCAACCACGACACCGCGCAATCCACGAACCCGAACATCAACACGACGCCCTACTTTCTGATCTTCTCCCTGCCCACCGGCGCGGAGGCAGGCGGGGTCGCGTCTGGCACGGAGAAGTACTACTCGTTCAACTACGGCAACGTCCACTTCGTCTGCCTCGACTCCATGACCTCCGACCGTGCGGCGACCGGCCCCATGCTGACCTGGCTCCAGTACGATCTCGCAGCCAACACCGCTGATTGGCTGATCGCGTTCTGGCATCACCCGCCGTACTCCAAAGGCTCCCACAACTCGGACACCGAGACGGAACTCATCCAGATGCGCCAGAATGCGCTGCCCATCCTGGAGAACTACGGCGTGGACCTGGTGCTTTCCGGGCACAGCCACAGCTACGAACGCTCCTTCCTCCTCAACGGCCACTACGGCTCCTCCTCAACCCTGACCGCCGCCATGAAACTCGACGCCGGCAGTGGACGCGACGGCACCGCCGCCGGCGCCTACCAGAAACCCAACACCGGCCCCAACAGCCATGAAGGCGCTGTTTATGTGGTCGCCGGCAGTTCCGGCCAGACCAGCGGCGGGACGCTGAACCACTCCGCCATGTTCATCTCGCTCAATCAACTTGGCTCGGTGGTCCTCGACATCGACACCCACCGGCTGGACGCGAAATTCATCACCGACACCGGCGCGATCAACGACTACTTCACCCTCCTCAAAGGCCCGGTCGTGAACAACCCGCCGTCGGTGGCGATCACCAGCCCGACGAGCGGCGCCAGCTTCACCGCGCCAGCCGCGATCACCCTCACGGCCACGGCCCTGGACAGCGACGGCACGGTGGCGTCCGTCGCTTTTTATCAGGGCAGCACGCTCCTCGGGACCGACACTACTGCTCCGTTCAGCGTCAACTGGAGCGGCGTGCCGGCAGGTAGTTACACACTGGTCGCGGTGGCCACCGACAACCTCGGTGCCCAAGCGCAATCCGCGCCGGTGTTGGTGACGGTGAATTCTCCCGCCGCGCCGGCTGCACCCAGCGGCCTGACGGCCACCGCGGTTTCGTCCACGCAAATCAATCTGGCCTGGACCGACAACGCGACCGACGAAACCGGTTTCGCCCTCGAGCGCTCGACCGACAATGTGACCTTCACCCAAATCACGCTTCTCGCCGCCAACGCGACGAGCTACGCCAACACGGGCCTCAGCGCCGGCACGACCTACTACTACCGGGTCCGCGCCTACAGCAGCACGACTTGGTCGGCTTACTCCGGCACGGCGTCAGCCAGCACGCCCGGGCTTCCGCCCGCGGCGCCCACCGGCCTGACCGCGACTGCGGCCTCCTCCAGCCAAATCAATCTGGCGTGGACCGACAACGCGAACAACGAAACCGGATTCGCGATTGAACGCTCGGCTGATGGCGTGACGTTCGCCCAGATCACGACCGTTGGGGCCAACGTGACGGCCTACGCCAACGCCGGCCTCAGCGCCAGCACCACTTACCTCTACCGCGTGCGCGCCTCCAACAGCAGCGGCTACTCCGCCTACTCCAGCGTTGCTCAAGCCACGACGCCGGCCACCTCAGCGAATACCAAACTGATCGCCGCCGGCTCCGTCTGGAAGTATCGCGACGACGGCTCGGACCAAGGCACCGCTTGGCGCGGCGTCACGTTTGCCGACACGACTTGGGCTTCCGGCCCGGCGCAGTTGGGTTACGGCGATGGTGACGAAGCCACGGTGGTCGGCTACGGCCCGAACGCCAGCAGCAAGTTCATCACGACCTACTTCCGCCAGGGCTTCAGCGTCGCCGATCCGGGTGCGGTCAGCAGCCTCTTGCTCCGCGCGCTGCGGGACGACGGTGCGGTGGTCTATCTGAACGGCACCGAGATCTACCGCGGCAACATGCCCGCCGGCACGGTGAATTACTTGACCCTGGCCCCCACGGCCATCGGCGGCGCAGACGAAACCACTTGGTGGGAAACCAATGTGCCGCTGAGTCTGCTGGTGGCCGGGTTGAACGTGGTCGCAGTGGAAATCCACCAAGCCAACGGCACCAGCTCGGACATCAGCTTCGACCTCGAACTGATTGCGAGTGGCTCCAGTGGCGTCACCCCGCCCGCCGCGCCCAGCGGCCTGACGGCTGCCGCCGCCTCCAGCAGTCAAATCAACCTGGCCTGGACCGACAACGCCAACAACGAAACCGGTTTCGCCATCGAACGCTCGACTGACAACGTGACCTTCACGCCGGTCGCGTCGGTGGGCGCGAACGTGACGACCTACGCCAACACCGGCCTGAGCGCCAGCACGACCTACTATTACCGCGTGCGCGCCTCCAACAGCGCCGGCAACTCCGCTTACTCCGCAACGGCCAGCGCCACCACGGCCGCCATCCTAACTCCTCCCGCCGCCCCGAGCGGCCTGACCGCGACCGCTGCCTCCAGCAGCCAAATCAACCTGGCTTGGACTGACAACGCCAACAACGAAACCGGTTTCGCCATCGAACGCTCGACCGACAACGTGACCTTCACGCCGGTCGCGTCGGTGGGCGCGAACGTGACGACCTACGCCAACACCGGCCTGAGCGCCAGCACGACCTACTATTACCGCGTGCGCGCCTCCAACAGCGCCGGCAACTCCGCTTACTCCGCGACGGCCAGCGCCACCACGGTCGCCATCCTAACTCCTCCCGCCGCCCCGAGCGGCCTGACCGCGACCGCTGCCTCCAGCAGCCAGATCAACCTGGCCTGGACCGACAACGCCAACAACGAAGCCGGTTTCGCCATCGAACGCTCGACCGACAACGTGACCTTCACTTCAATCGCGTCGGTGGGCGCGAACGTGACGGCCTACGCCAGCACCGGCCTGAGCGCCAGCACGACCTACTATTACCGCGTGCGCGCCTCCAACAGCGCCGGCAACTCGGCCTATTCCGGCACGGCCAGCGCCACCACCCAAACGCCGGTTGCCACGACAGTCACGTTGACCTCTGTGGCCTCGCAAGACGGCTACGTGCGGGAGTCGAGCGAGTACTCGGAGATTGGCGGCGCCGTCTCGTCCGCCTCAACCGGCACCGACGCATTGCGCGCCGGCGACGACGCCTCGGATCGCCAATACAAGACCATCCTGTCCTTCGATACCGCCAGCCTTCCCGACGGGGCGACGATCCTCTCGGCCAAACTGCGCCTGAAGCGCGGGCTGTTGGTCGGCACCAGCCCGTTTCGGACGCACATTCCCTGCCGCGTGGACATCAAGGGTGGCAACGGTTTCAACAACTCTCTCGCCTTGACGGTGGAAGACTTCCGAGCGCCCGCCGACGGCGCCGGGGTCGCCGTGCTCGGTGAAAGTCCAACGAACGGAAGCTGGGGCGAGGCCGTGCTCGACGCGCGCGGTCTGTCTTTTGTCAACAAAGCTGGAACCACCCAGTTCCGCGTTTACTTCCAACGCGGCGACAACGACGACAACGGCGCCGACTACATGGGCTGGTACTCCGGCGACATCGCCACGTCGTCCGACCGCCCGCAGTTGGAGATCATTTACCAGTAGGGCCTCCTCCAAAACAGTAGCAGCCGACGTGAGGAGGCTCACTTTGATTGCGGAATGCAGATTGCAGATTGCAGACAGAGCCTCGTCACGTCGGCTGCTACGGGGTGTTGAGAATGCCACAGTGGCCAACAACTGGGTCGCCAAGGGACCGGCGGAGAGGCAGGGTGTTCCGTCACCTCTCCGCCGGTCGGCGAGGCTCCCCGGACTGCTTATCGCTTCCTCTCCAGCAGCCCCAACCGCCACGGGATGCCGCCGTAGCCGGTGCCACGATATTCCTTGTCGCTGGCGCCCTGAAAGACGAAGCGCACGTCGGCGGGATCGACTTCCAGCAACTCGTCCACGCCGGCGCGGAGGATTTCCCCGTGGCTGAAGCTCGTGGTCCACTCGAGGTCCTGCTGGACATTCGCGTGCGCGGCAAACGGTTTGGCCAGGGTGTCGGCCAGCCCTTTCCACGGACCTTTCAGGCGGTCGGCCACGTAGGCTTTGTAGTAGCGCCGGCCTCCGCCTTGCGCCTCGATGACCGTCAGGTACTGGCTGCGGCCTTTGAGCTTGTAGGTGTGCGAAGCCTCGAAGAGGTCGGCGCGCAGGGCCAGTTGTTGGTCTGACCAGCCGAACGGGAAATCCGACTTCCTGGTTTCGCGCCGCCACATGTTCCCGTCGAGCGAAGTGTAGAACAGGTGCGCTTTGTCCCGGTCGCAGATGACCCAAAAGTCGAGCCACTTGGGCTTGGCCGGAGCGTTGGTGATCATGGGCTGCGGGCGCGTCCACGACGCCGGGTTGGCGAGGTCGGTGGTCGTGGAGAAGCACGGCCCGAACGGCGGGGTGCGCGTCTTCTCAGCCAGTTGATAGACCAGGTACCACTTCTGGTGCGGCGTAAAGAAGAAGACCTGCGGCGCGCAGTAGTACTGGTCGTGTATCGCCAGGACCTGCCGCGGCGCTGCGCCGGCCTTCGACCAATCGCTGAAGTTCAGGTACTCGATATCGACCTTGCCGGACTTCATGCGCACGGTGGCGAACAGATGCCAGCGTCCGTCGTGGAAAACGACGGTCGGGTCCTTGATGGAAACGTGCGGGTCCGCCGCGTCCTTGCCGGGGCCGACGTCGATCAACGGGCCGGTGGCTTTCCAGGAAAAGCGCCCGTCCTCGAACGCCTGCCAGGGCGTTTGGGCGGGGACGCCCGCGGCGGCCGCCAGCACCGCGGCCAACACGAGGGGCCATGAGTGGTTCATCGGCAAGGAATGCTTCGACACACTTGATGGACTGTTCACGTGCGCCGTTTGTTCACGCGCCATCGTGAGGCCGTCCGTCCCGGGCGAACGGAGCGCGTGAATGGCCCGGCCGAAATCCTCAAACGGCTGGGCGACTCCGCCGCCGCGAGAAGGAACATTGCGCTGCCGGCGGAGCTTCGCCTAGACTCCGCCCCACGAAACCAGCCCGTCGAGCCTCGGTTCGCAGACGGGCGCATCCTGAAAAAAGAAAAAAATGAAAGCAACACTGGCCGTTCCTCTCCTGACCACCACCCTTGTTCTCGGCAGTCTCGCCGCCGTCCGCGCGGCCGACTTCAACGGACTCAACTCCGGCCTGGAGAACCTCTATCGCACCTCGAAAGCGCAATCGCGCTCGATTAGCCCGGAAAACTTCACCGGCGAGAAAGGCAAAGCCGGCATGGCCACCGAAGGCACCGGCAAGAACGCCGCGCTGGGATTGGGCCAGACCTGGAAAGTCTCGCCCTCCGTGCGCATCAAGGCGGGCACCACGTTCACGCTCGGGGAAATCGTCGGGCCGGGTTGCATCCAGCAAATCTGGATGACGCCCACGGGCAACTGGCGCACCTCGATCATCCGCTTCTTTTGGGACGACGAAGCCGAGCCGTCCATCGAGTGCCCGGTGGGCGATTTCTTCGCCTGCGGCTGGGGCAAGTATTGCCAGATCAACTCGCTGGCCGTGTGCGTGAATCCCGGCAGCGCCTTCAACTGCTATTGGCAAATGCCCTTCCGCAAGAAAGCGCGGATCACCCTGGAGAACATCGATGCCAAGGACATGGTCCTTTACTACCAGATCAATTACTCGCTGGCCAAGGTCCCGTCGGATGCCGGCTACTTGCACGCGCAGTTCCGCCGGGAAAGCCCGCTCAAGAGCAAGGGCGCCTACACGATCCTCGACGGCGTGAAAGGACAGGGTCAGTACGTTGGCACTTACCTCGCCTGGGAAGTCCACAGCCCCGGTTGGTGGGGCGAAGGTGAGATCAAGTTCTTCATGGACGGGGACAAGGAATTCCCGACGATCTGCGGCACGGGCACGGAGGATTACTTCTGCGGCTCCTACAACTTCGAGAACCGCGAGACGAAGAAGTACCAGACGTTCTCCACGCCCTACACCGGCCTGGCGCAAGTGCTGCCGCCGGACAAAATTTACGAAGTCGGCCAGCGCTTTGGCCTTTACCGCTGGCACGTCACGGACCCGGTGCGGTTTGAGAAAGACCTCAAGGTGACGATCCAGGCGCTCGGTTGGAAAGAAGGCGGACGCTACCTGCAACTCGACGACGACATCGCCTCCACCGCCTTCTGGTACCAGAAAGAGCCGCACGCCAAGTTCCCCGCGCTGCCGTCGAAGGAAGCGCTGCAGTTCAAATAGGGCTTCAATAGCCCGCGCCGCGCGAGCCAGACTGCGTTCTCGTCACGCCTTGGACGGTGAGGATTTCACCTTCCGAGAGCCGTTGTGTCCTGCCGTCTCTGAACACCACATAGCCGTCCCCGAACACCTTCGTGCCGTCGTTCATCATCAGGCTGCGGCCCCGCGCGACGGCAAACTGCGAGCCGTCTTTCTGCACCCGCACCGCGCCACCGCGGAGCGTGACGGTATCGGCGGAGGCAATGGGCTGGCCGTCGAGCTTGAACATCTGGCCGTCGAGCAACTTGACGCGGCTGCCGGCGGCCGCGACGTGATAGCCGTCGCGGGTGATCTTTGAGCCGTCGCCCAGCGGCACGTCGGCCGACACCGCCGCGCTCTCGCCGTCTTTGGTCAGAGTGACTTGGCCGCTTCGGACCGCCACGTGGTCCACCACGGGCACCACGGAGCCGTCCGGGCTGGTCAACATTCCGTCGGCGCCCAGGACCTGGCCTTCGCTGAGCGGGCGCGGCTTGCCGTCCTTCACACGGAAGCTGGCGTTGGTGGCGACCCGGATGTCCTGTGGCAGGACGACCTCCGCGTCGGCCGGCCTGGTGTTGCCGGCCTGCACGACGAGGAGCCGGCCTTCCTTCAGCATCACTTTCTCGATGGACGCCGGTGGCAGGTCGGCGGCTGCGAGCGGCGAGAGAAGACCGCACAAGGCGGCCAGTATGCCGAGGAGCACTTTCTGGTAAAGCGATCCCAACACCCCGTAGCGGCGTCTCGGCAGAGCGCCGTGCTTTGAGGCTTGGAATCCGAAAATTGCGGCGCTCTGCCGAGACGCCGCTACGGCTGCATGGTCTTGAAGCTGGCTCTGGTTGATGCGCATAGCTGAAATTGTGTGCTGTGGCTGGCCGGCTGTTCCACCGGGAGGGCCACAAGGAATGAATCGGCAAAACGAGGTAGAGCCTGAACTTGAATCCAAAGAGCCTGTTTCAAAACCGTCGCCGGCGATGTGGGACGGCTCTGTTTTCAATCTGCAATCTGCAATCTGCAATCAGAGTGAGCCTCCTCACGTCGGCTGCTACAGTTTTGAAAGAGGCTCCAAGGTCAGCCGTTTCTCGCCAGCGCCCGGTCGATCGCCTGGACGAGCCGCTCCATGTCGATGATGGGCTTGGTGACGTAATCATCGAAGCCAAGCGCGAGATACTTCTCCCGGTCCCCGCTCATGGCATGGGCGGTGACGGCGATCACCGGCAACGACCGCAGGCTCGAATCAGCGCGAATTTTCCGAAGGAGTTCCGCGCCGTCCATGTCCGGCAAGGAGATGTCCAGCAGCACGGCATCGGGACAGGACTGCTGGAAAGCGACCCAGGCCTCGGCGGCGCTCTCGAACTCAGCCAGTTCATAACGTTCTTCAAGCATGACTCGGACGAGGAGCCGGTTGTCGGGGTTGTCTTCAACGACGGCGATGCGTTTCATTCTGTCGGCGGTTCTGGTTCGTGCTCGGACCGGACCTGGACCCTCTCGAAAGCCCGCTCCCATTCCCGGCGGAGCGGCGGAATCTCGCCCGTCTTCGGCTTTTTGGCGAGTCGTTCGATGCACGCGACGGGGTCGCCGGCCCGTATGTGTTTAGAGTAGCGCAGGCTTTCCAGCCTGCCGTATCGCCGGTTTTCCAACCGGCGAGCGTTGGAAGAGGCAAGCCATCTGGAAGTTTCACGGCCCTGCCGACTGCAAGTCGGCGCTACGGCAGGCTGGAAAGCCTGCGCTACGACGCGAAACACAGACAGGTCGCCAGGGCTATCCCTCTTGGTTCGCCCGCCTGCTTCGGCGTTCGGATTCAGCCGTGATCCGGGCAGGCGTTTCGCCCAGGAGCCGTTTCAACAAGCGCGGCAAGTCTTCGCCCCAAGCATTCTCTTTGCGGAGGACGGCTTGCGCGTCGCTCTGCAGCCGGCGGGTTTCAGCGGCGGTCAATTCCTTGGCCGTCACGACGCAGACGGGGACGTGTTGGAAGCGCGGGTCTTGGCGCAGCGCGCTCAGGAAAGTCAGTCCGTCCATGTGCGGCATCATGAGGTCCAGGAAGATGAGGTCCGGCGCAAACTTCTCCAGCGTGAGGAGCGCGTCCTGGCCGTTGTCGGCGGCCGCGATTTCCACGGCTTCGCCGGCCAGGTGGCTGACCATGAGGCGGCGGTGGTCGCTGTTGTCGTCCACCACGAGCACCTTGGGTTTCGGGAACAACCGCAGCACGCGCAGCAATTCTTCGCGCAGCACGGGCTTCTGCAAGACGGCGCAAGTATCGCAGAGAGTGCCGCGGGCCTCATCGCCCACCACGCTGGCCACGACCACGGGGATGCGAGCCAGGGCAGGATCCGTCTTGAGGTGGCGCAACACCGCCCAGCCGTCCATCTGCGGCATGAGGAGATCGAGTGCGATCAGGTCCGGCCGCAGCTCGCGCGCCAGCCGCAAGCCGGTTTCCCCCGTCTCCGCCACCACCACGTGCCAGCCGCATTCCTCGACCAGCCGGCTGAGCAAGATGCGCGAGTCGGCTTCGTCGTCGATGACCAGCACGAGTTTCTTCCTCGCCGGAAATTCCGTTTCCAACATCGGGGCCGGCGACGTTGACGCAGCCAAAGCTCCGCCCTCAAGAGCGGACGACCCGGCTTCCGGCAGCGGGGCCGGGAAAATGACGCTGAAGGTCGATCCTTTGCCCGGCTCGCTGTGGACTTCGAGGCGATAGCCCATGAGGTCGCAGAGCGACTTGGAAATCGTCAGACCCAGTCCGGTGCCGCCGTACTTGCGCGTGGTGCTGGTGTCGCCTTGGCGGAAGGCCTCGAAGATCAGGCCAAGCCGGTCGGGCCGGACGCCGATGCCGGTGTCGGCGACCTCGATCCGCAACGGATGATGCGTGGCGGCGTCGGCCTGGACGCGCACGGTGACGGCGCCCTTCTCGGTGAACTTGATGGCGTTGCCGATGAGGTTGATCAGGACCTGCTTGAGCCGGCGCTCGTCGGCGAGCAGCGGTCGCAGGACGGACGGCAGTTCGGACTTCAGGGCGATGGGCCGGTCGCGCACCTGGGCCTCGAACTGGCTCAAGGTGTCGAGCACCAGCCGCTCCAGCGCCACAGGAGCGCGATCGAGGTCGATGCGGCGCGCTTCGATCTTGGAGAGGTCGAGCACTTGGTTGATGAGGTCGAGCAGGTGTTTGCCGTTGACGACGATCCGCTCCAGGAAAAGCAGGTCTTCGTGGCGAAGGTTGCCTCCTTTGTTCCGAAGCAAGATGCTGGCAAAGCCGATGACCGAGTTCAGCGGCGTGCGCAACTCGTGGCTCATGTTCGCGAGGAACTCGCTCTTGGCCCGGTTGGCCGCCTCCGCGGCTTCCTTGGCCCGGTTGATTTCGGACTCCGCGCGTTTGCGTTCGGTGATGTCGGTGGAAATGCCGCAGACGGCGTGGGGTTGGCCGCTGGAGTCGGTGAGCGGGAATTTGACCGAGAGGTAAGTGTGCGGCCCGTCGTCATGCGGGGCGGTTTCCTCCAATTGCACGGGGCCAGCGGCCTCCAGCACGCGCCGGTCGTTGGCGCGAAAGACGTCGGCCAGCTCCCTGGGGAAGATGTCGTAATCCGTCTTGCCGACGATCTCTTCGCGCTTCACGTGGAAGAGCTGCTCGAAGCGGTGGTTGATGAGCAGGTAACGGCCCTCGAGGTCTTTCAGATAGACCACCGCCGTGGTGTTGTCGAGCATGGCCTGGAGTTGCATTTCGCTCGCTCGCAGGGCCTCTTCGGCACGGCGGCGCTGCGTGATGTCGCGGCCAACTCCCACCAAGCCGATGATGCGGCCCTCCCGGTCGCGCAACGGCGCTTTGGTGCTGGAGAACCAGCGCTGGGTGCCGTCGTGGTCGATGACCAGCTCTTCGCGGTTGAGCAAGGGCCGGCCGGTGCGGCTGACCTCCACTTCGTCCGCCCGGTAGCGCGCGGCCAGGTCGTGGCGGAAGAACTCGAAATCAGTCTTGCCCAGCAAGTCGTGAGCGTCCTTGCCGCCCATGAGGCGGGTGACGCTGGCGTTGGCCAGCAGGAACCGGCTTTCGGTGTCCTTCACATAGACCAAGTCGGGTAGAGTGTCGATCAGGCTGCGCAAGAGGTTCCGCTCTTCGGCCAACTGGCGGTGCAGGCGGCGATTGCGTTCTGTGGTCCAGCCCAGCAAGACCACGACGCCACCGGCCACCAACGCCAGGATGCCGGCGCCCGTGGCCAATTGCAGGCGCAGACGGCGCAAGGGGGCGGCGGCGTCTTCCAACGGTTGCTGGGCCACGAGGGCCCAATGTTGGTTCCCGATCGGCACCGGCACGAAGTTCGCGATCATCAGACGTTGGCTGACCGGGTCGAGGTAGTTGGTCCGGCTGGCCCGGCCGGCCAGCGCCGCTTGCACCAGGGGCAGGGCGCTGTACTCGCGGTACTTCTGCTCCTGCAATGGCAGCCACGGATGCGCCACCACAGTCAGCGAGTGATCGATGACGAAGACATAACCGTGCTCGCCCACCCGGAGGTCCTTGAGCCAGCCGGCGATGGCATCAAGGCGGTACTGATGCGAGAGAATGCCGATGACCCGCCCGTCGCGGCGGATGGGCGCGCTGATGGCCACCACCAACGGCTGCGGGGCCGCTTGCCGCTGGAAGACCTCCGACACGTGCGGCTTCCAGCCGTTGGTCACGCCGCGATACCAATCGCGATGGACGAAGCTTCGTCCCAGCGACTCGGGGGCGCGCGGATAATCGCTCCAGACCACGCCCTCGGGGCTGGCCACGAGGGCGCGGTCGATCCCTGGATAAGAACTGACCGGCACGCGCAGACGGGTGCGCACGGCTTCTTCGTCGTGCCGCTCGACGGCGTCGATCAGTTCCGGCATGGCGGCGGTCGCGACGGCGAGATCGGTGCGGCGTTCCAGTTCGCGGCCCATCAACTCCGCCGCCAGCGTGGCCACCGAGAGATTGTTGATTTGGACGAGCGTGCGGATGGACTCCGACCCCACGCGAAACGAATACAGGCTCAGCACGCCGATGGGCAGGACGGCCAGCAGCGCCAGGAGGGCCCATCCGGCGACGCTCCAGAAGATCGCTTTGGGCCTGGCCACACTGGCGGCGAAGGCGTGTTCGAGATCTTTCATGGGACGGGGGCGGCGGACGGAAGCTGCGGAGTCGGCCCGGAGTTGTGCCGGCTGGCTGGCGCCGGGAGAACGGCGATTCCGGTAGGGGGCTGATTCACCGACTGCACTGTAACCACTTCCCCGCTCATGGCGGCAACGTAGTGCCGCCCGCCCGGACTGCAAGACGGAAATCGCCGGCTCACGACGTTGACCAGGGCTGATTCAAGAAACACGCCGACAGGAGCGCGGGCAGCCTGCCCGCGCATTCCATCAAGAATGGGAGCGAGAAACACGCGGGCAGGCTGCCCGCGCTCCTTCTTGAATCAGCCCTGCGGCGTTGACGCCCCGGCGGACGGGCGATACGTTCGGCCCGCGAATTATGATTGCAGGCACCACCAGTCAACCCCCCGCCGTCCCGGCCTTCCGGGTCGGCGACGAGCGGCTCATCAAAGTCACGCCCAGCGCGGCGGAGAAGGTGAAATCCCTTCTCACCAAGCAGGGCCGCGCCCAGGGCGTGCTGCGCGTGGCGGTGATTGGCGGCGGCTGCTCCGGGCTGCAATACAAGATGGACCTCCAAGACGCGCCCGCGAACCGCGACATCCTCGTGGAGTCGGCGGGCATCAAGGTGGTCGTCGATCCCAAGAGCGCGCTCTACGTGACGGGCAGCGAACTGGACTTCATCGACGCGCTCCAAGGCGGCGGCTTCAAGGTCACGAATCCGAACGCCGCGACGACGTGCTCGTGCGGGGAAAGTTTCAGCGCGTAGGGGAATTCAAAGTTCAAAGTTCAAGGTTCAATGTTCAAAGTCGTTCGCGGCAGGGTAGGCGTCGCGCTTCGTGCGGAGCAAGGACCGGCTTTCTCCACAACAGGCTTCGAGTTTGCATGACCGACTACTTCGCCCTGCTGAACGAGCCGCGCCGGCCCTGGCTGGAGGCCGAGGAGTTGAAGCAGCGTTTCCGCCAGCTTTCCACCGCCGTCCATCCAGACCGGTTCCACACCGCGCCAGATGCCGACCGGGCCGCCGCCGGCCAACGCTACGCGGACCTCAACACGGCCTACCAATGCCTGCTGGAGCCGCGCGAGCGGCTGCGGCACTTGCTCGAACTCGAACTCGGCGCGAAGCCGAAAGACGTGCAGCGCATCCCGCCCGGCACGATGGACCTCTTCGTCGAGGTGGGGCAATCGTGCCGCGACGCCGACGCGTTCCTGGCCGAGCGCGCCAAGGTCACTTCGCCCATGCTCAAGGTCCAGATGTTCCAGCGCGGGATGGAGTGGACGGACAAGCTGAACGGGATTCAACGGAACGTGAACGCCATGCGCGACGGCCTCTCCCGCGAACTTCAGGAGTTGAATGCGGCTTGGGATGCTGCTCCGGCTATTGGCTCTGCGAACCGCGCTCCCGCGCTGCCGCTGGAGCGGCTGGAACAGATTTACCGCGTCCTCAGCTACGTCACTCGGTGGACGGAGCAGCTTCAGGAGCGGGTGGTGCAATTAGCAATGTAGCGAGCGCGGGCCGCCGCCGGCACGCTCGCGCCTCGCTCGCCAAGATTGTCACGAAGCCTTCGGCACGCCGCCGCGGCTCACGGCAGCCACAAGCGGAAGAACCGCTGCGGCGCGTTGCTGACCGGCTGGGTGAAGATAATGACGCTGCCGTCGCCGACCAAGGTGGTTAAGGGGTTCCAGGTGGTGGGATTCCCCAACTCATCGGCGTACTGGACGATGCAGTTCTGCCCCAGCACGGACGGCCAGGAGAAGATCACGTGGTTGGTCTGGAAGATCGGGGAGAGATGCACACTGGGAGCGCAGCAGCGCAGTTCACCGGTTTCAAGGGTCAATCTCCAACCGGACGCCAGGGAACCAGTATCCGCGCCGGCATCGTCCTGAATGAACAGCTTCCAGTCGCCGTTCGGATTGGTGCCGGTGAAGACACTGAGGTTGGCTCCGTGCGGCAGGGCCGGCGCCGGAACCGGAAAGGCATCCCCCAGGCCGATGTCGCTCGGCCGATACGTGCCGGCGACGGTCGGGCCGGCGTCCGCCAAGGCGAACGCCGCGGCGTCATCGAAGACGAGGTTCACATTGGTCAGGTCTGCCCCTCCGCCCACGTCCGACATGAGCACGGCCGACAGACCCGTCGGTCCCACCAGGAGCACGTCCAGGTCGTCGGGGAACGTGTGCGAGAGGCCGCGCAGTTCGACCGTCACTTTCGTCACGGGCCGGGTGAAACCGGCGACCGGGATCGTGGACGGATAGGGCGCTGCCGCCGCGTTGTCCACGATGGTGATGGCGGCTGGATTGGCAAACGTGGCACTGCCGCTCGGCACCGCCACGCCCAGTCGAATGGGGAAGGTGGCTGTGCCGAGGCCGCCACTCCCGTCAGAGAGTTGCAGGGTCGCGTAGGCCAACCCGCCGCAAGCGCCGTCCGCCGTGAAGCTGAAGTTGCGGCTGACCGTAGCGCCTGGTTGCAGCGCGCCGAACGTCTGCGCGCCGGACGGCAGCACGACGCCGGCATTGGCCTGCAGCGTGGCCACCAGATTGGTGGACGGCGACGTGCCGTCGTTGCGCAGCGCCAAGCTGACGGTGACCCGCTCCCCGGGGTCAACCACGCCGTTGAAAGGCGCACAACTTTCCGCGACCACGATCGAGCCGGCGGGATTGATGATGGTGCGGCGGAGGGTGCCCGTGATGGAGATGTCATCCACCGCGAGGCCGTCGGTAGCGACGCCGTAGTTGTCATACTGGTTGAACCGGATGAAGAACGGCGTGGTATAGGCCAGGCCGTAGGTGGCCATCACGTTGTCCAGGTTGACGGCGAATTCCTGGTTCGTCGCGGCCAGCGTCCGCAGGCTTTGAACTTCGTACCACCAGATGCCGTCCATGCTGACGGCCACGCCGTCGAAGTCCGTGCCGAACTGGAAAGGAGTCGGCGGCGGGCCGTGGGGTTCCTCGCCAAATTCCCTGGCCCAGAAGCGAAGGGTGAGGTTCGTGTAGCCGGTCAGGTCCATGGCCAGGGTGACTTCGTTGCGGGCGTAGGCACCGTCCGTGGCGCTGTCCAGCAAGAGGTGGTAGGCGCCGCCGTGCGCGCCCTGGTTCGTGCTGATGAGCGCGCGGGACGGTCCGGTGCCGCTGACCGTCCAGAACGGACGGAAGCCCGCCGTCTCCCACGTCTCCGTGAACGGCAGCGTGGCGAGGAACGGATCGTCGTTCTGAATGGTGCCGGTGCCCTCGGCATCCCACAGGGCCGCCTGGGTCGGAGTGGAGAGAACGACGCGGAACGTCTCGCTGTTTTCGCCCAGCGTGTCGCCGCGGACGCGGACGACGACTTGGCCGTAGGTGACGCCGGGCGCAAACGTGAGCACGCCATTGGTGGCGTAGTAGTCGCTGGCCGAGGAGGCCGAGATGTTGGCCGTGGCAAAGTTGACTGTGACCGGCAGGGTGCTGGCACGGCTCAGCGAGACATCAAAGACGAAGTTGACCGTGCCGGCGTCGCCTTCGAGGCCGGTGGCATCGGTGATGGTGACGTAGGGCTTCGGATCGGCGGCCCAGGAGAGGATGTTGCCGAAGAGATTGGAGGCTTCCGTGACGGGGCCGTGATACTTGGAAGCCGTCATGCCGCCAAACAACACGCTGCCGCTGCCGTAGGTCCGTTCCGCCAAGGCGGTGACGCCGCTGAGGACGTTGGTGATCAACTTGGTGAAGTTCCCGGTCAGCGACCCGTGGGCAAAAGCGCCGCCCGTCCAAGTCGTGCCGGCGGGCGTGAAGGGACCGTTGACGATCGGATGAGTCACGGTGGCAACGGCGCCCGTGTGGGTGTAGGAACTGGGCGAGTCATACACCAGGTTTACTCCCCAACCAAAGAACATGCCGTCGCCCTCGGTGGGCGCCGCGTTGAGGTAAAGGTGGCCGCCGCTCGCGACCCAGTCGTAGATGGCGCTTTGGTTGGCGGTCAGGAAAGTCTCCATCTCCTGGGCGTTGTTCGCGCTGCCTTCCATGTAGATGAAACGGGTGACGGGAGAAAAGAGTTGGGCTGGATCCGCCGCTTCGAAGAAAGCGAGTTGCCAGTTGGTCCCGAACACCCGGCTCATGGTGTTGGTATAGCCGGTTGCGCCCCACGGATCGCCCACTGATGAGTGAAGGTACACGTTGGCCGGCACGTCGTTGTCCATGATCGTACACAAACCGGATGAGTCCTGGAGGATCGCATTGGTCACTCCGCTCAGGAGCAGGCGGAAGTCCTCGAAGCCCTCGCGCACCGTGTCGCCGCGGATCGGCACCGACACCTGCATGGACGCGACGCCGGAGGTGAAGATCAGGCTTCCGCTGGTGACGGTGTAGTCCAAGTTGGCGGTGGCGGTGTTGGCGCTGGTGTTGTAATTGACTCTCACCGACGACGGGTGCGGCCGGTTCAAGGACACGGTGAAGACCGCGTTGGTCGTGCCGGTGTCACCTTCCACGACGGAGATGTCATCGACCGACACGTACGGTCGGGGATTGGCCGCCCAGGAGAGGATGTTGCAGAACAGATTGGAGGCTTGCGTGAGGGGAAGGTGAAAGGTGTACGGCGTCATGCCACCCATGACAACGTTGCCCGCGCCGAAGGCTTTCTCGCCCAGGACGGCGGCCCCGTTCGTATTCAGGAGAAGCGGAATCAGGCCGGTTCCCTCGACCACACCGTGGCCGAACGCATTGCCGGTCCAGGTCGTGCCCACGGGCGTGTAGGGGCCGGTCACGATCGGATGCGAGGCCGAAACCACGGCGGCGGTGCGGGTGGAATGCGAATACACCAAGTCCACCCCGAAGCCGAAGTCCATCCCATTGCCTTCCGTGGGCGCGGCATTCAGGAAAAGGAAGCCGCCGTCCCACACCCAGTTGTCGATGAGGAATCGGTTGGCGGTCAGGAAGGTTTCCATTTCCACGGCGTTGTCGTCACCGCCCTCCATGTACACAAAGCGCGTGGCCGGCGTGAAGAGCGCGGCGGCATTGACGGTTTCGTAGAACTGCCCCTGCCAGTTGGCGCCGCCGAAGACGGTGTTCATGGCGTTGGAGGAGTCCATTCGTCCCCACGGTTCGCCCACCGTCGAGCGCAAGTACACGTTGGGCGGCACGTCGTCGTCCACGATGGTGCAGAGGCCGGTGTTGCCTTGAATCAAGCCGTTGGTGACCGTGAGCAGCACCATGCGGAACGTCTCGGGGCCCTCGACAGCGAGGTCCCCCCGGATGGGCACGTTGATTTGGCGGACCGTCTCGCCCGGGGCGAAGACCAGCGTGCCGGCAGTGACGGTGTAGTCCACGTTGGCCGTCGCGGTGGTCCCGCTGGTGTTGAAGCCGACGGAGACGTTGCTGCCGTAGGCCCGGTTGAGGGTCACGCGGAACACCGCGTTCGTTGTGCCGGCGTCGCCTTCCACGATCAGCACGTCGTCGATGTTGACGTAGGGCTTCGGGTCGGCCGCCCAGGCGATGATGTTGGCCGTCAGGTTGGAGCCTTGCGGTTGCGGACTGTGGAAGTTGTCGGTCGTCAGACCGCCGCAGACCACGAAGCCGGAGCCGTAGGTCCGCTCGCCCAGCACGATCGTGCCGTCCGTGTCGTTGGTGAGCAACGGGGTCACGCCGCCGCCACTCACGGCGCCATGCGCGAAGGAATTACCCGTCCAAGTGGCGCTGGCCGGGGCGAACGGCCCCGCGAAGATGGGGTGGGCCGTCCAGGCCGCATGGGCGCTGGCGCACCAAGCCGGATAGGCCAGGTTCACGCTGAAGCCGAGGTAGAGGCCGTTGCCTTCATTGGGCGCGGCGTTCAACAAGAGGCAGCCGCCGGCCGACACCCAGGCATGGATCGCACTCGAGTTGGTGGAGCGGAAGTTCTCCAGATCGTTGGCCGCGCTGTCGCTGCCATCCATGAAAATGAACTGATACACCGAGGAGAAGATGCGGGCCGGGTTGGCCGTCTCGAAGTATTCATGCTCCCAGTTGCCGCCGAAGACGCGGTTCATGGCGTTGAGGTTCGCGCTGGAGTGCCACGGCTCGCCCGCGCGGGAACTCAGGTAGAGGTTGGGCGGCGCGTCGTCATTCCAAATGGTGCAAGTGCCGACGGCGTTGCTGATCACGGCGCCGACCGGATCGCTCAGTTCCATGGTGAAGGCTTCATCCGGCCCGCGGCCGCCGTCGCCATAGATCAGCACCGGGAGGGTGCGGGAGGTGGCCCCGGCCGTGAAGGTGAGCGTGCCGTTGGTGGCCCGGTAATCAGTGCCGGCGCTCGCCGTGCCGTTGTGCGTGGCGAACTTGACCGTGACCTCCGTGTCGGCCGCGGGCAGCAGGGTGACGGTGAAGTTGGCCGTATGGTTGCCGGCGTCGCCTTCCGCCGTGGCCACGTCCCGGATGGAGAGCACCGGCCGGGTGTTCGAGATCACGTTGAAGCGGCTGCTGGAGCCGGTGTTCCCCTCGCTGTCTTCCGCTTGCAGGAGCATGTTCGTGGCGGGCGTGAAGACGCTCAGGTCGCCGCTCCACAGGCCTTGGACGAAGGAGTCGGAGTTGGTGGGGGCCATCCGGATGCGCTGGACCAAGTTGCTGGAGACGACTTCGATCTCGTCCCACCAGGTTTGGGTGTTGTTGTAGTTGTAGAGACTGATCTTGCTCAAGTTCGTCGTCCCCGCGCCGCGGAAGGGAATCCCCGCTTCGACCAGTTCGTCGTCCCGGTAGTAGTCCACGCGCTTCGCGCCCCAGTCGAAGCGGAGACTGACCTTGTACCACTGGTTGGCCACGTACGGTGCCGTGTGCGGTCCTACGGTGTCTTCGTACAGCCCCATGGTGCCGTCGGACCGGGCGTAGAAGAACGCCGCCGTGTTCGCGATGTTGGTGTTCTGGCCCAGCACCACGTAGGCCGCCGCGGCGTTGGTGGCGCTGGTGCGCACGTAGAAGTTGACCGTTTCGGGCGTCGCGTTCGCCAGCGTGCAGGACAGGCCGTCGAAGTGGTCCAGACTGCCGCCGATCATCGTCAAGCTGCGCGTTCCACCGCCGGAAGTGTTGTTGGTGACGAAGCGCGTGTAAGCGCCACCGCCAGAAAGCCACCCGGAGTAGTTGCCGTCTTCAAAGCCGTCGTAGAACAACTGCTGCGCCGGCGAACCAATCAGGCCGCTGAGCGCCACCGTGCCGGTAAAGTTGCTGACCACGGTGTTGAACTCGTCGCGGGCGGCCACGGCGACGGTGAAGGGATTGAGCGCCATCTGTGGCGAAGACACCCGCGCCCACTCGAAGTGATGCACGCCGCGCGTGGTGAACTCCCAGACCGGGCTGGGCGTGGAATTGGCGCGGCGCGTCACGACCTTCCAGTAATACTTGGTGGCCGGGGCCAGCCGCGGCAGCGCCCAACTGGTGTTGGTGGTCACACCCAAGAACTCGGTCGGGCCAAGCGTCGGGACCGTGCCGAAATAGACTTCGTTCGAAACCGCCGCGCCCCCGCCGCCGCCCAGGAGCTGCCACGACAAGCCGGTCGTCACCACCACGTTGCTGGCCCGGTGGGCGGGCACGGGATTGATCGCGGGCGGCGGGCTTTCGTTGTCGTAAATCGAGATCGAGGCGAGGTCTTTGCCCAATCCGGGCGGCGTGGCCGACACCTTGACGGCTTGCATGCCATCGACCAGCGCATCGTTCACCACCACCGGCGAGAAGGTTGCCGTGCTGGCTCCCGCCGGAATGGTCACGCTCGCCGGCACGGTCAACTCGGTGGTGTCCGAGGAACTGAGCGCCACCACCAGGTTCGTCGTCAGCGTGCCGCCCAGGGTCACGCGGCCCGCGCCGCTCAACGTGCCGTCGCCTTCCATCGCCATCTCCGGCAGGGTGAGCGTGAGGTTGGTGGATTCGTTGTCCAGCACGGACACGACATCGGTGCCGTTTGTCCAGCCTGAGACGGAGGCGGTCACCGTGGCATTGCGGGGACCATCGATCAGCGTGTCATTCACGACGGTCGCGGTGAACACCGCTTGCGTAGCTCCCGCCGCCAACACCAGCGAGGCCGGCACGGTGAGTTCCGTGGTGTCGCTCGAACCGAGGAAGACCGTGAAGGGCACCAGCGGCGCGCGACTGGAGCGCACTGTGCCCGCGATGGTTCCATCGCCTTCCGTGGCCGAAGCGGGCAAGATCACGGTCAGCGCGGCGGCGTCGTTGTCCAGAACGTTGATTGTGTCGAAGGCGTCGCCGTAGCCGGTGGCGGTGGCGCGAATTTGGGCGGGCTGCGTGCCGTCCAGCAAGGCGTCGTCCACGACGGTGATGTTGAAGGTCGCATTCGTCGATCCGGCCAGGATCGTTACGGAAACCGGCACAGTGAGTTCCGTGGTATCGCCGGAAGTCAAGCTGACCCCCAGGCTGCTGGCCCGCGGGGCGGGGATCGACACCCGGCCAGCTCCCGCCAACGTGCCGTCGCCTTCCCGCGCCGAGGCCGGCAAGGACACCACCATGCCTAGAGTGTCCACCGTGATGGTGCTCTGGTAAGGAGTGCGGTTCTGGTGCGACACCACCACGCTCATCTGATTGCTGCCGGGGATGGGCGTCTGCGGAGTGAAACTGAAATGCGCCACCCCGGCGGCATCCGACACGGCGGTGTGGTAATCCCTTGGATCGAGCACGAGCGCCACCAGCGCACCTGACAACGGCGTGCCGCCGGTGGTCACAGTGATGTTGAAGTTGGTGGCAATCGTCGCGGTCAACCTGGAGGGGCGCGTTACCGTCAACAGTGAGGGGTAAGCATTCCGCGGGCTGTGTTCTGGGTCGCCAAACAGTTCCATGATCTCGAATTGCTCGCGGGTGGTGCCGGTCTGGCTGCCGCCGGAGAGTTTGTCGTACATCACCCGTTTGCCGTAATCGAGAATCTGACCGATGTGCGTGCCCTTGCCGACGTAGTTGTCGCCGTAACTGAGCGTGCTCTTGTAGCCGGCGAACGTGGCCAGGGTTTCGAGGTAATTCGCATACAGGCACTCGTAGAAGCCGTGGACCATCCAGTCGTTGTACCAGGAGGAACTGACCCGCGTGGCCCCGATCGTGCAGTGCGAGCCGCCGGTGGACTTCTTCAGCCAAGCTTCGCAAAACGAATCGGAGGCGCTGTCGAAATTGGCCGTCAGGCAGTTGATCGACATGACGATGGGCAGGCGGTCGGCGTTGGCCAGAGCGTTGACGTTGCCCGTGTTGAATGGCGGATCGCCCCAGCCCGTGGTGGAGCCGTGATCACGATGCTGCACAATCCAAACGCCGCGGTTGACGTTGCTGCTGACGGCCGTGGTGGCGGCGGCGGCGCTCAGATAGCTGGGCGCGTTGACGTAGGTGGCGCCATTCGTGTGCAGGATGCTGCCCCACCAGTCGGTGTCGCGGTTGTAGTGGCGGGGCGTGGTGGCCGTTTCGGTGACGTAGCTGGTCGCGACCGAGTAGCCCAGCCAGCCCAAGTAGGCGCGCACCCCTTCGCAAGTTTCCGTGAACACACGGCCCTCGTAACTGTCGGTGGGATCACTGTCGGTGAGATCCTGAAAATAGGCCGCGGTCAGCGCCGTCGTGTAAAACGAGGCGGTTGTGTTGGGCGTCTTTTCCACCGTCAGCGTTTTGGTCACCATGTTGGAGCATTGCGTCACGGAACTGCAGGGCAAGCGGCCCACGAAGATGTCGGGAAAGATGTCGGTGCCGTCCACGGCGGCGTAGTAAAGGTCCGTGGCCGACTTGGTGCCGTGGTAGGAGTGAACCGTCTTGTAGTGCGGCGGAATGAACGCGGAGTCCCCCACCAGCAGCACGAAGGTGGGGCTGGGATTCCAGTTGTCGTAGGCGTTCTTGATGTAGGTGGTGATCCCGGCTGCGGTGTCACCGTCGGTGATGTCCGAAGTCCGCACCACGCGGGTCCGGTAGCCCTTGGCGTGCTTCCAGTTGGCCAGGGGCAGGATGGCGTTGAAGAAGTCGTCGTGGGTGATGATCAGGTAATCCGCCCCGTTGCCGGTCATGAGCTTGGGCGCGGCGGTGGACTCCGGCGTCGCTTCCGCTGGTCTGGCGTCCAACGCCCCGTCCAGGAGCGGCGCGAAGCTCTGGTCGCCAACCGGATCGGCGCGCTTGGTCTTGAGGGACTTGGCCGCCGGCACGTCGTACTCCAGGTGCCACTTGACCTGGCGCGCCGCCTTGAGCGTCTTCTGCGCGGGATTGAAAACGACGGGCGTATAGACCACGTAAATCATCTCGCGCCCACGAACGCGGGCGCGATCTGCCAGGCGCACGGGCTCGGCTGGCAGGAACTCGTCCTTGCCGTACACCTCGGCCTTCTTGGTGAACACCGACGGCGGCGCGCCCCGAACATCAGGGGGCGCGGCCTGCCTTGGTCCGACTTCGAACCGCCCCGCCAGCGGCGCCCACTCCACACTGTCGATCACCAACCGCACGGTGGCTTCCTCCGGCACTTGGATGAACTGGCCGTAGTAGGGCAATTGCGGTTCGCCGACCTCGCCGCCCAGGCTGCCGCCCGGCAACTCCAGGGCGGTGTAATCGGCCCCGTGCTTGCGCGCCGAGCGCGCCACGCACACGCTGGCCGAGGACTCGAAGTCTGCCCGGCTCTTCTCCGTGGTCAGCAGGCGTGTCGGTCGTCCCCTCTCAGCTTTGGCGGCCCCCGCCGGGCCGAAGCTGAGGACCTGCTCTTGTGCTGGGACGGCGCCTGCAGCGAGCACAAGTCCCACAACCAGCGGGAGGAAACGCCACGCAGCGCGTCGGCTAAACGTCGAAGCATTGCCGTGCAACACTCGCCGCCGGCGCGAGGGATTCTGAGGAATGGAGGAACAATCTAGAGTCTTCATGGGCTTGGCCTTTCTGAAACAAACGGTACAAAACGGTGCCGATCAACTTCTCGGAATTCACGGGCACCATCTATTCTAAACAATTTAAGAAGTCAAGCCTTTCGTCCACTCGAGGTCCGTCGAGCCGCTCCCGACCCTGCAAGTCGATGGAAGTGGAAGGAAAGCGACGAAGGAGCACCGTGCCGACCAAGGCTCAGGCTTTGGCACCGGTGGTCCTTCCGTTCATGATGCCCCCGCACTTGATTTGGCTGTTCGCCATGCCTGTCGCGGCAACTTGACCCATCGACTGGGGATGCTAGCTTCCGCCCACGACTGGTGCGCACACGAATGTCCGCCGAATACAATCCTTATGCCTTCATCGCCGTGCTCCTCGGTGCGAGCGTCGTGTTTCCGCTCGTTCCCTTGCTTCTGGCACGATGGTGGGCCAGGCGGGTTTCGCCGCCCAAGCCGGGGCCGGTCAAGAACGCCACTTACGAGTGCGGTCTGGAGTCCAAGGGCGACACGAACATCCGCTTCAAGTCGGAATACTACCTGTATGCCATCATCTTTCTGATCTTCGACGTGGAGGCTGTTTTTCTTTTCCCGTTCGCCGTTGTCTTTTTGGACCTGCCCGTCGGCGGCTTCATCGCCATGCTTGTTTTCCTGCTGTTGCTCGTTGAAGGGCTGGCCTGGGCGTGGATGAAGGGGGTGCTGACATGGAAGTGACTCACCCCAACGGTCCCCTGGACGAGGAATTGCGGAGCGAGTTGCAGAAGCAGGGCGTCTTCGTGACGAGCCTGCAGGAGATCTACAACTGGAGCCGGCGCAGTTCGATCTGGCCGCTCAACTTCGGCCTCGCCTGCTGCGCTATCGAAATGATCGCCGCCTCAATGGCCCGCTACGACATCGCGCGCTTTGGCGCGGAAGTGTTCCGCCCCTCGCCGCGGCAGGCGGACTTGATGATCGTCGCCGGCACCGTGACGAAGAAAATGGCACCGCAAGTCGTGCGCCTCTACAACCAGATGCCGGAGCCGAAATACGTCATCGCGATGGGCGCGTGCGCGATCAGTGGCGGGCCGTTCAAGCAAGGCTACAACGTGCTCAAAGGCATCGACCGCTACATCCCCGTCGATGTCCACATTTCCGGCTGTCCACCGAGGCCGGAGGCGCTCCTACACGCGCTGATCACGCTCCAGGAAAAGATCGACCGCGAACAGATGACCGGCCCGAACCGCGCGCCTCATCTCGATCCGGCGCGGCCCAGCGAATTCCCCGTGCCGCAATTCGGCCCGCACGATCTGGAGCCGCCGAACAATCCGGCGATGTGGAAACCGCCCGTGGTGGTTCGTGAAGAATAGTCGCCGCGACATGGAACCCTTGGAGACCATCAAAGTCCGACTGGAAGCCGCTGTGCCCGGCGCACGCCTGGAATTCGTGCCGAACGGCAGTCCGGCCAATCAACCGTCGTTGAGCGTCGATCCTCCCCACGCGTTCGCCGTCGCGCGCTTCCTCCGCGACGATCCACAGCTTCGCTTCGACTATTGCTCCAACGTCACGGGCGTGGATTGGCTCGACTCGGTGGTGAAGGACAAGGTCAAGGTGAAGAAGGTCGTCAACGACGTGGAGCAGGAAGTCGAGCAACTCGTCGAGCGCAAGCAGCCTGGCTACCTCGAAGCGGTCTATCACCTCTACTCGATGGAACTGCGCCACGGCCCGCTGGTTCTTCGGCAGCGCACCGGGAACCGCGCTGACCAGAATCACGTCGCCTCGCTCACGCCCATCTGGCGCGGCTGCGAGTTTCAGGAACGTGAGGCTTACGATCTGTTCGGCATCGTCTTCGACGGTCATCCTGATCTGCGGCGCATCTTGATGTGGGAGGGCTTCACTGACTTTCCGATGCGCAAGGATTACGTGGAACCAGACGATTACGACTACGAGCCGACGCCGCACGATGACGTGCTGGAGAAAGCGAAGAAGTATTATCCGCAGGAGGCGAAGCCATGAGCGACGACGCATTGCACGACACGACGGCTCCCTACCGCACCCGCGAAACCCACGGCGAATTCGAGGCGCTGGCGGACCAGATTTACCGCGAGCGGGTACTGCGGGCGCGGCGGACGCCGCCTGAGGAAAAAATTCTGGCAGGCCAGAGGCTTTTTGAAAGCGCCTGTGAAGTCACTCTGCTGGGCATCCGAAATCAATTTCCTGAGGCAAGCGAAGCCCGCTGCCGCGAGATTCTTCGCGAGCGTCTCGCCATGCGCAGGCGAAGGGAAGCTACCGAATGACGATCACCGATGTAGCCCTGCTGGTAATTGACGCGCTCGACCGTGCGGGCGTGGCGCACATGCTGGTGGGGTCATTTTCCAGCAATTACCACGGAATCCCCCGCTCAACGGAAGACGTTGATTTCGTGGTCAAGTTGGCCGCGCCGTTGGCCAGCGGTTTTGACAAGTTGCTCGGCGAAAACTTTGAGGCCGATCCTCAGCTATCGTTTGAAACCAACACCGGCACTGTGAAGCAGGTTTTCCGCGTCAAGGACTCGGAGTTCAAAGTTGAGATTTTCCGGCTGTCAGACGACCCGTTCGATCAGGAGCGTTTTCGGCGCAGGCAGTTGGTGGAAGTGAAAGGCCGGCGCGTCTTCATGCCCTCCGCGGAAGACGTCGTCGTGATGAAACTGCGTTGGAAGCGAAAGAAGGACCTCGAGGACGTGAAGGACGTGCTCTCCGTGCAGGGCGGAAAGCTCGACTGGCTTTATGTCGAGAAGTGGTGCGACCAACACGACAGCCGAGCCGTGCTGGAGGAAATCCGCAAGACTGTTCCCGCCGTATGAACTCGGATTCTCTCGGCCCAGCGCTGGCTGACACGCCTGCCAAGTTCCAACTCACTCCGAAGGATTCCGACACCGGCGAACTCGACGGCGATCTCCTCGAAGTCTCGATGGGGCCGCACCATCCGTCCACGCACGGCGTCTTTCGCATGGACGTGGTGTTGGATGGCGAGCGCATCGTGAAGCTCAAGCCCGTGTTCGGCTACTTGCACCGCAACCACGAGAAGATCGCCGAAGGCACGAGCTACCTCGCGTCAATCCCGTACACCGACCGGCTGGATTACTTCAACTCGATGACGAACAACTGGGCGTATTGCCTGTCCGTTGAGAAACTTGCCGGTCTGCAAGTGCCCGAGCGCGCCGAATACATCCGCGTCATCACCGCCGAACTGTCCCGCCTCCAGAACCACGCGTCGCTGTTGGGCTTCCTCATGCACGACATGGGCACGATGGGCACGCCGCTCATGTATGCCTTCCGCGAGCGGGAGAAGATTCTCGACCTGTTCGAGTCGCTCAGCGGCTCGCGGATGATGTGCAACTACCACCGCTTCGGCGGGTGTCGAGTGGATTTGCCACCGGGCTGGCTCGACGCGGCGAAGAAAGTTGTTACCGAATTTCCGCGCTTCCTCGACGAGTTCGAGAACTTGCTCACGACGAACGAAATCGTCATGGCTCGCTCGCAAGGAGTCGGCGTGCTGCCGAAGGAACTTGCCGTCAATGCCAGCGTCACCGGCCCGATGCTCCGCGCCAGCGGCGTGAACTACGACATCCGCAAGGTGGACTGCTACGGCATCTACGAGCGTTTCCCCTTCCGCGTCCCGCTCGGCGACCACGGCGATGTTTATGACCGCTACATGCTCCGCATTTTGGAAATGCGCGAGTCGCTGAAGATTCTGGAGCCGGCCCTGCGCGACATTCCCGACGGCCCCATCGTCGATCCGAAGGCAAAGCAGCGTGGCCTCAAACCCAAGCCCGGCGAAGCCTACGGCCGCATCGAAGCGCCCAAGGGCGAACTCGGTTTCTACCTCATCAGTGACGGCTCGACCAATCCGTACCGCTACCGCGTCCGCCCGCCGAGCCTGATTAATCTGACGATTCTGGAAGACATGTGTCTCGGTCACACGGTAGCCGACGCCGTGATCGTCCTCGGCAGCGTCGATATCGTGCTCGGGGAGGTGGACAGGTGAAACGAGACGGAATTGACGGAATTGACGGAATTCTCTGGCTTCGCGGACGTGAACGGCGCCAGCCTCGGCTGCGAAGATGGAATCAACGGAGTTTTCGACAGGCCTCCGCGTGGAGAATTCTGTGAATTCCGTTAATTCCGTCCAAGAAACCCAAACCAACACAATGAATCCCAAATACGACCTCGCTGGAAACGTCATCGGGCTGGCCATGAAAGTGCATCGGACTCTTGGTCCTGGCTTTCTCGAATCCGTCTATCGCAACGCCCTCGCCTGCGAACTGACCCGGAACGGTTTCAAGATCGAGGCCGGGAAACCCATCCAAGTCCACTACGAAGACATCGTCGTCGGAGACTTCAAAGCCGACCTTTTTGTCAACGACGAGTTGATTGTCGAATTGAAGGCGGTCGAGCACATCGTCGAAGCCCACGAAGTGCAGACCGTGAATTACCTCACCGCCATCCACAAGGACAGCGGCCTTCTGCTGAACTTCGGCGCCACCAGCCTCGAGTTCAAACGGAAGTACCGCACGCTGGACTTGTTGCGCCAGCACGAATCGGAGCGAACAAAGTTGGTTTGAAAAATTCCGTCCCTCGCGTTAATTCCGTCTGAGAATGCTTGGCACAGGCATCATCAAAGGACTGGTCGAGACTGCCCGCAACTTCACGGGCAGCTACCACGATCCTGCCCGGCTCACGACCGTCCAGTATCCAGAGGAGAAACACCCACTCCCGGAGAATGCGCGCAACTTTCCGTTCCTCGTCCACGACGGCGACGACCCGGAGAAAGGCCTGCGCTGCGTGGCCTGCCTGATTTGCGAGAAGGAATGTCCGCCCCAGTGCATCTACATCGTGGCCGAGCGCGACGAGAAGGGCAAAGTCATCCGGCACCCGAAGCTCTTCGACATCGACATCTCGGTTTGCATGAGCTGCCAGATATGCTTGGAAGTCTGCCCGTTCGACGCGATCAAAATGGACACCGAGTTCGAACTCAGCAAACACGGCCGCTTCGAGGACTTGCTTCTGCACAAGCAGCAACTTGCCAAGTCGAACGATTACTACCGACAGATCCATCCCACCGAAGCTGCCGAGGTGGATGCGCGTCTCGCAGAAGCGAAGGCAAAACAAACAGCGAAGGTGACGCCCGCCAAACCCGTAGGACAGGCTTCCAGCCTGTCCCAGTCTCAATCACCTGCCGCGCCGCCTGCGCCCGCCGTCCCGGCCTGAAACCAGATGACCATCACTGCCGACCAACTCTTCGTCTCGCTCAAGCACGCTATCGTCGGCTGGTTCCCGATGTTCGCGCAGCCGCTGGTTTCCATTCTCCTCTCCGTTTCCGCGATCCTGCTCACGTTTGGCCTGCTCTTCGCCATCGCCACGCTGCTGGAAAGAAAGGGCCTGGGCCGGATGCAAAACCGCTACGGCCCAAACCGCGTCGGTCCCTTCGGCCTGCTGCAACCTGTGGCCGACGGCCTGAAGATGCTCGTCAAGGAGGACATCATTCCGCGACACGCCGACCGCGTGGTCCACTTCCTCGCGCCCATCGCCCTCCTCGCGTCCGTGCTTCTCGCCTACGCGGTTCTGCCATTCGGACGCAACATGGCTCCCGCCGACCTCGACGCCGGGGTGCTCTTCTTCTTCGCCGTCGGCGGGGCGACGGAACTCGCGGTCTTCATGGCGGGCTGGGCGAGCCACAACAAATATTCCCTCCTCGGCGCCATGCGTGGCGTGGCCCAACTGATCAGCTACGAAGTGCCGCTGGTCATTTCGAGCCTTGCGGTCGTGATGATGGTCGGCTCTCTTTCGTTGGTGAAGATTGTGGAGAGCCAGTCTGACTTTCACTGGGGCTGGCTGGGCGCGTGTCACGTCTTCACGCCGTGGGGACTCGTCGGCTTCATCCTGTTCATGACCGCCGCCGCTGCGGAATCCAACCGCAGCCCATTCGACATTCCCGAGGGCGAGTCCGAGATCATAGCCGGCCACATGGTCGAATACTCCGGCTTCAAATACGCGCTCTTTTTCCTTGGCGAATACCTCGGCATGTTCGCCGCGAGCGGCCTGGCCATCACACTGTTCCTGGGCGGCTACAACGCGCCGTTCTCGTTCCTCAACTGGGTGCCGAGCTGGGCGTGGTTCTTTGGAAAACTCTTCGCTCTGCTCGCCGTCTTCATCTGGCTACGCGGCACCCTGCCACGCTTGCGTTCCGATCAACTCATGAACTTCGCCTGGAAGTTCCTTCTTCCCATGACGCTCCTGAACATCGCCATCGCCGGACTGTGGCGCTACGCGGCCGCGTGGTCGTTGCCCGGTGGAGCGATGACGCGGTGGATTCTGTGCGCCGCGCCGCTGGTAGCGGCCTACGTTTGGCTGGGCCGCGCGCTCCATCCGCACATCAAACCGCGTACCTACCGCTTTGCGGAAGCTTGAGATGAGCAACCACAAAACACACGAAAAGGCGTGGCGGGCGGCGCAGACCTCACGTCTCAAACTGCGCGCCAGCGTCCTGGAGTGCGGCGGTGCTCCGCCGCTTTCGGGCGCGGACTGTCGAGACCTCGCGGCTGGTGTTTCCCCACGCCTGGCCCAAAGCGCCAGAGCACTGACGCACTCCAAGACGCTGGCGCGTCAATCGACACAAGCGGCGCGATCCTCGCCCCTCTTCAACGCTTCAACGCTTCAACGCTCCAACGCCTGCGCTTGCAGACCAGGCTCGCGTTATTCCCGCTCCCACGCCGCATGAGTCCGGTCTTTCTCATCCTCGCCGTCTTCACGCTGGCCAGCGCCGTTGGCGCGATGGTGCTGCGGAACCTGATCCACTGCGCCCTTTGCCTCGCGCTGACCTTCGTCGGCATTGCTGCGCTCTTCATCCAACTCAACGCCGAGTTCGTCGGCTTGGCGCAAATCCTCGTCTATGTCGGCGCGGTGGCCATCCTGATTGTTTTCGCCGTTCTACTCACCCGCAGCAGCGAAACTCCGCCGAGTGACCGCGTGTTCAGTCGTTCGTGGTGGTTGGGAGCGGGCGTGGCCGTGGTCACGCTCAGCACGATCCTCGCCGCCGTTGTCCGCAGCCCATCGCTAAACCGCCCTGAAGCCAAGCCAGTTTCTCTCACCGTCAAAACCATCGGAACCGAACTGATGACCAAATACATCTTGCCGCTCGAAGTCATGGGCCTGCTGCTGACGGCGGCGATGATCGGAGCGGTCGTCATCGCCATGCGAGAAAGAAAGCCATGAAGTTCAAAGTTCAAAGTTCAAAGTCGGAGCTAGCGCGAGGCGAGAAACTTCTCCGTTTCTCCGTTTCTCCGTTTCTCCGTCTCGCCGCACCATGACTCCGCTCCCCGCCTACCTCCTTCTCTCCGCGTTCCTCTTCGCCATCGGCCTGGCGGGCGCGCTGACGCGGCGCAACGCCATCATGGTGCTCATTGGCATCGAACTCATGCTCAACGCTGCCAACCTGAACTTCATCGCCTTCTGGCGCTACGGACTGAACCCGCAAGTGCTTACCGGCGTGATGTTCGTGATTTTCTCGATTGCCATCGCCGCCGCCGAGGCTGCGGTGGGGTTGGCCCTCATCATCGCCATCTACCGGCACATCAAGACGACAAACCTCGATGAGGTTGATGCGATGAAAGGATGAGGACACTTGCCGGGCCAACCGCGAGCGAATACACTTTGGGCGTATGAGTCACACGATTACCGTTCGTCTTAACAAAGACTTGGCCGACTGGCTGGCGAAGACGGCTGCCGAAACCGGCGTGCCGCAAGGCCAGTTCGTTCGCGAGCAGTTGGAAAAGGCGAAGTCCACTGGAGCCGGCCAGCCGTTCATGCGGCTGGCGGGCTGCATCAAGGGCCGGCCCAAAGACCTTTCCATGCGCAAAGGATATTCCAAAGGATGAAGGGCATCGCGGACACCGGTTTCTTGGTGGCCTTCGCCAGCCAGAACGACTCGCACCATGACTGGGCCGTCAGCGTCGCGGCGCGCGTGACGGCTCCTCTCCTGGCCTGCGAGGCCGTTCTTTCAGAGACGGCTTTCCATCTCCAGAATGTGACTGCGGTTCTGGACATGATCCGCAACGGCTTGGTCACCCTGGCGTTCGACTGCAACGATCACCTGCCGCATCTGGCCGCCCTCGCGGAACGCTACGCCGACCGGCATCCCGACTTTGCGGACCTGTGCCTGATCCGCCTGAGCGAACTGAACCCACACCACAGCGTCATCACCACGGATCGGGAGGATTTCCGGGTTTACCGGCGGAACAAGCGCGAAGTGATACCGCTCGTTTGTCCGCCTGAAGAGTGAGAGGACTCTGGCACAATCTGTGGCTGATTCCGGCGCTGCCGTTGCTTACAGCCGGAATCACCTCACTGCTGAAGCAACCGAGGCGGAAGGCCGCTGCTACCCTCGCCATCGGCTCGATGGCCGTTTCGTTCTTGCTCTCGTGCCTGGCTTTTGCGGGAACTCTCGGAGGCGAAGCAGCGCGGCATATTCACAACTTCGCCTGGTTCCAGATGGGCAGTGCTTCGCTCCAGCTCGGCTGGATGCTGGACCCGCTCACGGCGGTCATGTTGGTGATGGTCACGTTTGTCGGGCTGCTCATCTTTATCTACAGCGTCGGCTACATGGCGCACGACGAGAACTTCACGCGGTTCTTTTGCTTCCTGTCGCTGTTCGCCGCCGCGATGCTCGGACTGGTCATCGCGAACAGCCTTTTGCTGCTGTTCATCTGCTGGGAACTGGTCGGCTTCGCGTCGTACATCCTCATCGGATTCTGGTATCAAAAACCCAGCGCAGCGGCGGCGGCGAAAAAGGCGTTCATCACCACGCGCATCGGCGACATCGGGCTCTTCCTCGGAATGCTGTGGCTCTACAAGGAAACCGGCACGCTGCTGTTCTACGACAACGGGCAAGGCTGCCTGGAACAATCGGCGCTAACGAAGCTGGTGGGGCAGACCATCGGCGGCGGCATGGCGGTGAGCACAGCGATCTCGCTGCTGATCTTCTGCGGGGCCATCGGCAAATCCGGCCAGGTGCCGCTGCACGTCTGGCTGCCGGACGCGATGGAAGGTCCGACACCCGTGAGTGCGCTCATCCACGCGGCGACAATGGTGGCAGCGGGGGTGTTCCTCGTGGCGCGGATGTTTCCGCTCATGAGTACGGGACCGACGATGGAGACAGGCGGGACGCCTGTCCCACTCACAACGGCACTCGCCGTCGTCACGTGGCTCGGCGCCATCACCTCCACCTTCGCCGCGCTGATCGCCGTCGCACAGACGGACATCAAACGCATCTTGGCCTACTCCACCGTGTCGCAACTCGGCTTCATGTTCGTGGGCCTCGGCGTGGGCGGAGTGGCGGTGGGGATGTTTCATCTCATCACCCACGCGTTCTTCAAGGCGCTCCTGTTCCTCGGTGCCGGCTCGGTGATTCACGGCTGCCACGAGGAACAGGACATTCGGCGCATGGGCGGCTTGCGGAAGTTCATGCCGGTGACGTTCGCAACGTACGCCGTTGGCATGATGGCGCTGTCGGGCTTCCCGCTGCTGTTCTCCGGGTTCTGGAGCAAGGACGATATTCTCCACAGCGCGTGGCAATGGCCGGTGTCCAAAGGGCCGTTCGTGCTGGCGGCGTTCGGCGCTTTGCTCACGGCGTTCTACATGACGCGGCAGATGTGCTACGTGTTTTTCGGTGAAAGTAGGACAGGCTTCCAGCCTATCCCGGCAGAGCATGGCAACGACCGGGTGGGACAGCCTGGAAGCCTGTCCTACGTTACGCCGCACGAAAGCCCGCCCGTGATGACCCTCCCGCTAGTGATCCTCGCCGTGTTCGCGGTGCTGCTGGGATTCCTTGGCACGCCGGCATGGCCGTGGTTCCAGAGTTTCCTGAATGGCGAGAACGCGCACTTCGGACTGGCTCACCTGAGCCACGCGCTGCCGACAATGCTCCTGTCCACCTTGATCGCGGCGGTTGGCGTAGGCTTGGGGTGGCGGCTCTACGGCGCGAAGCCAATCGAGAGCGCGGAGCAACGCGACATCCTTCAGGAGAAACAGCCCACGCTCTTCCGCTGGCTGCGCGACAAGTTCTACGTGGATGAACTGTATGAACGCACCGTCATCGCCCTGAATGCCGATTGGGCCAGGCTCTGCGACTTTTTCGACCGCTGGGTCTGGGGTGGAGCCGTGAAACTGGTTTCACTCGCCGCGCAAGGTTTCTCCGACTTGAGCAAACTTCTCGACGAGTTCGTAGTGAATGGCGGCTTCGATGCAAGCTGCCGTCGCGTCACCGGCGGCGGGAAACTCATGTCGGCCTTGCAGGATGGGCAGGTGCAAAATTACCTGCGGGCGGTCGCGCTCGCGGTGGTCGCGCTGGTGCTGGCGCTGTTGTGGGGATGCAAATGACAACCGCGCCACTCCTCACTCTTCTCTCGTTGACTCCGCTCGTCGGGGGGTTGGTGGTTTTGTTCACTCGCAAGGAAGCGGCGCGCAAAGCGGCTCTGGGCTTCAGTGGATTGGCTTTGTTTGAGGCACTACACCTGTTGCTGCGCTTCAATTCAGCGACACCGCAAATGCAGTTCGAAGAAGAACACGCCTGGATTCCCGCGCTTCAAGTTCATTACCACTTGGGCATCGATGGCCTGGGCCTGCTTATGGTCCTGCTCTCCGCACTGGTGGTGCCGATGGCGCAACTGCTCTCGTCGCGAAGCGTGGAGCGCCCCCACGTCTTCCACGCGCTGGTGTTGTTTCTCCAAGCGGGCCTGTTCGGCACATTCACGGCGTTGAACTTTTTCCACTGGTTCATCTTTTGGGAACTCAGCCTCATCCCGGCCTACTTCCTCATCAAACTCTGGGGCGGCCCACAGCGAGTGGCGGCGGCGACGCAGTTCTTCCTCTACACGCTCGTCGGCAGCGTGGCGATGCTGGTGGCGTTTCAGGCGATTTACCTCGCGACCGACAGCTTTGACTTCCAAGTGTTGGCCAAGATCGGATCCAGCGGCGAACTCGCGGCGAAACTAGGCCAACTCCATCTCGGCGGGATCACAGGGCATAGCCTCGTGATGCTGGTGTTCGCTGGCGTGCTGCTCGGTTTCGCGGTGAAGGTGCCGATGATGCCGTTCCACACCTGGCTGCCCAGCGCCTACGCGGAAGCGCCGTCCAGCGTGACGATGCTGCTCACCGGCGCGATGTCGAAGATGGGCGTGTACGGCTTGCTGCGGCTCGTGCTGCCGCTGTTCCCGGCGCAGGTGCGCGAATGGCAGACACCGCTGCTCTGGCTCGCCGTCGGCACCATCGTGCTCTCCGCCTGCGCCGCGTTTGCGCAGAAAGACCTCAAGCGCATGCTCGCTTATTCGTCCGTCAATCATCTCGGTTATTGCCTGCTGGGCATCTTCGCAGTGGCGGGAGTCACCGGCACCGACGCCCGCTGGTCGCTGGAGAAAGCCGCGGCGTTGAATGGCGTGTTGCTCCAGATGTTCAACCACGGCATCACGGCGGCGGCGCTGTTCGGCTTCGTGGCCCTGATCGAGCAGCGCAGCGGCGGTCTGTGCGGACTCGACGATTTTGGCGGGCTGCGCAATGCCGCGCCCGTGCTCACGGGGCTGGTGGGTATTGCGCTCTTCGCCTCCATCGGCCTGCCAGGGCTGAGCGGCTTCGTGGGTGAATTCCTGATTTTCAAAGGCGCATTCGCGCTCGTGCCGTGGGCGGCGGCACTGTCGGCGCTGGGGTTGCTGATGACGGCGGTTTTCTTGCTGACGTTGGTTCAGCGCGTCTTCCACGGCCCGCTGAACGAGCGCTGGAGCGGCTTCGCCGACCTGACCTGGCCGGAGCGGCTGATGGTGACGCCAGCGCTGGGGTTGATGTTCCTGCTGGGAATTTGGCCGCAGTTGGTGATCAGCTTCATCAACACGGGTTCCGTTCAGGCCGTCGCCTGGCTAGCGAGATGAAATTACGCATCGACGCTGCGATCGGCCAACCCGGTTGGCGGGCGGTTTCGCAGCCTGCAACTGGAGGCTTGGCGCGACAGGAAGACAGCGTTAACTTTGGTTCGCTATGGGCCTGACAAATCAGAAACTCATTGTGAAGGAAAGCCACCGCGCCCGCCGCAAAGCAACGGTCAATTTCCTCATCGACTCCGGCGCGGTATATAGCTTGGTGCCGACCCCAACCCTCCGAAGGCTGGGAGTCCGCCCCCATCGCAAGGTCGATTTCGCGCTGGCGGATGGCACGACCATCACGCGCAAGGTGGGTGATGCCTACTTCGAGTTTCAAGGCGAGGGCGGCGCGGCTCCTGTGATCTTCGGCGAGAAAGGAGATGAACCGTTGCTCGGAGCGACCACGTTGGAGAGCATCGGCTTGGTCCTCGATCCGTTTCAACGGCGGCTCATCCCGATGCGAAGACTGCTCGTGTAAGTGTGGCCTCGGGGCGCTTGCTCGCCGCGTGGAAAGCCGGTGCGGGCGCTTCAGTCATTCGGCTTGCGCTCACAGCAGCGCCGGTAGAGCCGAAGCAGATGGAGTTCGTCGTAGCCAATCGCGCCGGAGAGGCACTCGTGAACAGGCGCGAGGCGGTCCAGGCCCAACCGGTCGAACGCGGCCAGCACCCGCAAGCGGTCGGCTTCGGACAAACGTGACAAGGCCAGCACGCGCTGCGGGTCGAGTTGCCCGCCAGCTTCGTGGAACTGGGCGAGGTTCTGGATCACCGTTTCCCGCTTGCTGTCGTATCGCTCGGCGATGGCTTCGACAGTTTGCCCAGCCATGAACAGTTCGCCGATTTCATGGAAGCGTCGCCGCACTCCAGGACGCACGATGAGAGCTGGCGCGGCGCGGCCCGGCGGTGGCCTCGGCGTGAGGCCGCGCGCCTGACAGTGCTCGCGGATGACTTGAAGAAACGCCGCCCCGTAATTGGCCAGCTTGACCTCGCCGACACCGTTGATGGCGAGGAACTGCGTTTCGTCCTGTGGGAAGAACGTGGCCATCTCCGTCAGCGCCCGGTCGGAAAAGATCACATAGGCCGGCACGCTGGCTTGGGCCGCGAGTTCTTTGCGCAGTTCGCGGAGACGCTCGAAAAGCTCGGCGTCGTGCTTTGCAGAAACGGTCGGCGAAGCCGCGGCGAGCGCCTGCCCCACGGCCACCAGGACCTTCTCGCCTTTGATGACTTTCCAGCCTTTGTCCGTGATGCGCAGTCCACCGAATTGGAGGTCTTGTTCCACCAAGTCTTGATGGATGAACTCCCGCGCGAGTTCTCGCCACGCCTCCGTCGAGTGATCTTTCCCGATTCCGCAGGTCGTGAGCCGGTCGTGCCCGCGTGACAGCACCCGCTCCGCGCGCGAGCCGCGCAACACGGCGATGATGTGGTTCGGCCCGAACATCTCGCCCGTGCGCTTGACGCAGGAAAGGAACTTTTGTGCTTCAGTGGTCACGTCCTTCTTTTCGCCCAGGTCCGGCGGCTGAACGCAGTTGTCGCAATGGCCGCACGGCTGGTCCAGCGTTTCGGCGAAGTAAGCCAGCAGTGGGATGCGGCGGCAGTCGCGCGCCTCGGCGTAGCGAAGGAGCGCTTCGAGGCGAGCCTGTCGTCCGGGCCGCTCGGAGGCCGCGCCCTCGTCAATGAAATGCCGGTGGACCACGGCGTCCGCGCGGCTATAGAGGAGCAGACAATCGGCGGGCAGCCCGTCGCGTCCGGCACGGCCGATTTCCTGATAGTAGCTCTCCACGTCCTTCGGCAAGTGGTAGTGGACGACGAAGCGGACGTTCGACTTGTTGATGCCCATGCCAAACGCGACCGTCGCCACCATCAGCGGCACCTCGTCGTGACTGAACCGTTCCTGGTTCCGCCGCCGCACGTCGGCGTCGAGCGCGGCGTGATACGGAAGAGCGAGCCAGCCGTTGGCGTTCAGGCTGGCGGCGACTTCCTCGGTCTGTTTGCGCGTGCCGCAATAGACGATGCCCGACTGGCCGCGATGTTTCTCCAGGAACGCGAGCAGTTGCGCCAGGCCATCCTTCCGCGGCTGGACGCCGAGGAACAAGTTCCGCCGGTTGAAGCTGGCGACGAATTCGCCCTCCGCCGGAATGTTCAACAAACGTCGGATATCCTCACGCACGCGCGGCGTGGCCGTGGCCGTAAGCGCGAGGCAAACGGCTTGCGGAAAGCGGCGGCGCACTTCCTGAAGCTGGCGATACTCGGGGCGAAAATCGTGGCCCCACTCGGAAATACAATGGGCCTCGTCAATCGCGATGCAGGCCAACCGGCTTTGTTGGAGCAGAAGAAGGATTTCGGGTCGCAGCAGCGTTTCGGGGGCGACGTAGAGAATGCGCGTGGCCCCGTGGCGAATGCGGCTGGTGATGGCCGTGTATTCGTGGAGCGGCATCGTGCAGTTCAGAAACGCAGCGGGCACTTCCAACTCGCGGAGCTGGCTCACTTGGTCCTGCATCAGCGCGATCAGCGGCGACACCACCACGGTCAGGCCGTCGTGGAGCAACGCGGGCAGTTGATAGCAGAGCGACTTGCCGCCGCCAGTCGGCATCACGACGAGCGTGTCGTCGTGCCGCAGGACACGCGCGATCACGTCGGCCTGAACCGGGAGGAAGTCGGAGAATCCGAAGGTCTGCTTCAGCACTTGGCGGGCTTGCTGGAATTGGTCGGGCTGGGCAGCGGCAACCTTTTGTTGCACCTGCAACAAAAGGTTGCGCGGCGACTCTTGCGGTTCAAGGAACCAACCGGACAACTGCACGAAGCAGCGCAGTTCCTCGTCGGGCTTGTCCTTGGACCGCCACCAGTGCGCCAAGGAAACGCGCAGCAGCGTGCCAGCAGGAATCACTTCCAGCGGCTCCTGAAAGCCGACGAACGTGAGCGTGCGCCCGCCGCTGGGCGTCGGGTAGCGGTAGCGGATGCGTTTGCCTTCATAATCGAGTCGAAGCGGTTGGTCGGGCTTCCAGAACATCGTGCTGCGATGCGGCAAGCCGGTGCGCTCCGCGATGTAGAGGCCGCCGGAGTCAGTGGCCTGCGCCAAACCGTCGAAGAGTTTCTCCGGCCCGCCCGTCACGGGAGGCATGTAGCGGTGAATGACCTGCTCCAAGTTCTCCGAGCGTTTCACGCGGCGGGCGTGGAGGACGATGATGTTCTCGACATGCGGCGGGATGATGTGTTCGTCAGGAGCAGACTCGATCTCCCAGACCTCGCCGACCTCGTACTCCAGACCAGCCCGCTCGTTCGTAGCGGCATCGTGAGCGACCAGCCTGACGCTGTGCCCTTCCTCCGTGATCCCACCCACGCAGGCCCCGCCACCCCGGCGCGTCTTGGCGACGATGAGAATCTTCATTCCGGCCTCAGATGCACGACTTCGACTCCAAGGTCGCGTTGCAGCCGCGCTGCCAGCAGCGAACGGTGACAGGCGGCTGGCTCGCGCTCCACGCAGAACAGCGCGATGGTCTTGGCCCCGGCGCCCAACTGTTCGACAAACTTCCGGCTGTCGAACACGGCCAGCTTCTCCGCGCTATATCCGGCGACGAAAACTTCACCGAGGGCCGTGCGCTTGCGCTTCGTTGTCCCTTCGGCTTTGTCCGCGTCCGTTTGGCGCTGGCGCAATTCCGGACTCGGCGCGAGTTCGCGGAAATGGAAGTAACGGATGCCGAGTTCGGCCAGCCGCTTCTGGAGCCGCGCGCTGTTCACAAAGGCATACTCCGAGCCACGCACACCGCGCCGCCAGCGGATGTCGCAAAACGTATCCACGCCCGCCCGCTGCAAGGCGGCGAAGTAGCCGGCCTCGGTGAATCCGTAAACACCGATGGTGACGAATTTCAGCGATGCCGCGGCCTCAGTCATGGTTCAGCTTGAGTTGGAACCGCCGCCTTCTTCCAGCGGAGCGTAGCGTTTCCGTGAAGTGAAGGATGATTGCCCGAACAAATCCATCTGCCCTTTAGTGAGCCGGTCGATCACCTGCGTCTGCGTGAGCACCTGCCCGTCTTCGTCAATGTGGCTGACCGGCACGCCCGCTGCCGCCAACGCCTCGCCGATGAGCTTGCTGCGATGGCATTGTTCGGGCCGGCCCTCGCTGCACATCAAAGCCGCGCGGCGCTGGCTCTGGAAGGCCTTCTTGAGCCGCTCGATCCCGGCCTGGAAGAACGGCTGCGCGCGGACCTTGTCGTAGTCCACCTTGCCGTCGGTGTGGCAGGCAGGGTCCTTGGGTTGGCCGCCAAGCGTGTCGCCCATGAAGACGTAGCGAATGCCGGCGCGCTCGACGTGGTGCTGAAGCAGTTCCTTGGAGAACTCCTGCTTGAACTTTGAGTACGGTGCCGTCCGCACGTCGATCAGATACTCGATGCGGTTCGCTTTCAGCGCCGCGATGAATTCGTCCAGAGTCCGCGCGCCGTAGCCGATGGTGAAAAGCGGCGGGCGTTCCGCGGCCAGGCTGGCCGCGCTGGCTTCACCGAACGGTTGATCGCTGGAACTCATGACACAGCCCTGTTTGTAAGCAAGCCGGATGGAAAATTCAACGCCGGCTTTTGCCACGACGGGCGCTCCTTCGCGCCCCACAGCGACAGCAGGCTTGCGAGCGGGGCGAGCCGGTGGTAACAACTCGGTTGCCATGTGCCAAATAACTCTGAACATGCCGGACGAATCGCTACTGGCACTGAAGATGACGCCTGAGCAAGCGGGTGCAGAGTTGCGGCTGGCAGCGGCGGTCAAGCTCTACGAGCTGGGCCGGCTGTCGTCAGGCGCGGCCGCAGCGCTGGCGGGCGTGCCCAAGCCGATCTTCCTGGGCAAACTGGCCGATTACAGCGTGGACAGTTTCGATATCAGCCCGGAAGAATTTGCCCAGGAAACCCGCCTTGTCTGAACTTATCTGCAACACGTCACCGCTTCAGTATCTCCACCAGCTCGGCCGGCTGGAGGTGCTGCGGTCCCTCGCCGGCGGTGTCACGGTGCCGAGCGCAGTGATGAAGGAATTGGAGAGAGGACGAATCAACGGCGTTGATCTGCCGGAGGTCCGGCGGTTGGGCTGGTTCAGGATCCAGGATCCGATCTCGCGCCCAGTCCTGCCCTTGATGCGCGCTCTCGACCCGGGCGAAGCCAGCGTCCTCGCGCTCGCTTTGGAGAGGAAGACAGCCATCGCAGTCCTGGATGACCGCCTGGCTCGTCGGGTCGCCCTCAGACTAAACGTGCGCCTGACCGGCACCCTGGGTATCCTCGTGGACGCGAAAAAGGCAGGCTTGATTCCTGCCGTCGCCCCGCTGCTGCAGCAACTCCACCAACTGCGTTTTCGAGTCTCAGCCGCGACCCATCTGATGATTCTGCCAGCGGCCGGGGAAAGTGAGTGAAGCGTGGCCATCACCTCGCTTATTCCGCGCTCAACGTTCTGACTATGCTCGCCTGGACCATGTACATCTCCTTCCTCGGCGTCGCGCTGCTGCTGCTGCCAGCGGCGAGCAAGGCGCTGGCGCGGTGGGTGGCGTTGCTCACGGCGGTCGCGGGGCTGAGTTGTGCCGTGGCGGGTGCCGTGGCCTTCCAGCCGGACGGAGGCATCGTCACGCTCATGGATGTTTCGTGGATTCCCGCGCTGGGCATCCGGTTTCATCTCGCGGCGGACGGCATCAGCGTGACGCTGGTGTTGCTCACGGGTCTCGCGGCGGTGGCGGGCGTGCTGTTCTCGTGGAACGTCGAGCATCGGGTGAAGGAGTTCTTTGCGTTCTACCTCGCGCTGATTGGCGGGGTGTACGGCGTGTTCCTCAGCGCCGACGCGTTCCTGCTCTTCGCGTTCTACGAAATCGCGATCATCCCGAAGTATTTCCTCATCGCCATCTGGGGTTCGACGCGGAAGGAATACGGCGCGATGAAGCTGGCGCTCTACTCGTTCGTCGGCAGCGGGCTGGTGCTGATCGGGTTGATCGCGGCGTTCGTGGTGAGCGGGGCCAAGTCGTTCGGCCTCGTGGCCCTCGCGCAGTTCGCCTACCCGGCGTCGTTCCAGCAGTGGGCGTTTCCGCTGGTGTTCGTCGGCTTCGGCATCCTGGCGGGCTTGTGGCCGTTCCACACCTGGGCGCCGACGGGCCACGTGGCCGCGCCGACGGCAGCGTCGATGCTGCTGGCCGGCGTCGTGATGAAGCTGGGCGCGTACGGTTGCCTGCGCGTGGCGATGACGCTGTTTCCGCAAGGGGCGCGCGAATGGGCGTGGGTCTTTGGCTTGCTGGCGGTGATCGGCATCGTGACGGGCGCGCTGGCGGCGCTGGCGCAGCGGGATTTCAAATTCGTCATCGGTTATTCGAGCGTGAGCCACATGGGCTTTGTGCTGTTGGGGTTGATGACGCTCAACGCCACCGGCCTCAACGGCGCGGTGCTGCAGATGTTTTCGCATGGCGTCATCGCGGGCCTGCTCTTCGCGGTGGTGGGGCGAATGGTCTATGACCGCACCCACACGCGGGAACTGCCGGCGCTGGCGGGTCTGGAGTTGAACAAGGCGCTGCCGTTCGCGGCGGTGACGTTCGTGCTGGCGGGGTTCGCGGCGGCGGGGCTGCCGGGGTTCAGCGGGTTCGTCGCCGAACTGCAGGTGCTCCTGGGCGCGTGGCGAGCGTTCCCGTGGTTCGTGATCGTCTCGGGAATCGGCATCGTCATTGGCGTGGCCTACACGCTGCGGGTGATGCAGCAGGCGTTTTACGGAAGGCGGCTTCTCACTCCGGCCCCTTCCCCGTCTGACGGGGAGGAGAGGAACGGCACGCAGTTGGAGCCGATCTCGCTGCCAGAGAAGATCGGCGCGGGGCTACTGCTGGCTTGCACGATCGCCATCGGGCTGTATCCGCGGGTGCTGATGGACTTGTTCGAGCCGAGCGTGGAGGCGCTGGCGAAGGTGTGGACGCGATGAGTTCAAGGTTCAAAGTTCAACGTTCAACGTTGGGGGCCGTGCTAGGCTGCATCAAGCTCGGTTCGGGATCCCTCGTAGCGCAGACTATCCAGTCTGCCGTAGCGCCGGTTTTCCAACCGGCGAGCGTAGGAAGAAGCAAGCCGGCTGGAAGGTTCACGGCCTTGCCGACTGCAAGTCGGCGATACGGCAGGTTGAAAACCTGCGCTACCTGGTGTGCCGGGCGGGAGCTTGATGCAACGTTGGGGGCCGCGCAATGAACTACGGCGAGCTTTTCAAGCAGGTCGTGCCGGAGACCATCCTGGTGGCAGCGGCGTTCGTGGTGCTGCTGGTGGACTTGGCGTGGATGCGGCTCAAGCCGACTTCCACCCGCAGGACGGTGGCGGCGATGCTGGGCGGCTTGGGCTGCGCGGCGGCGTTTGCCTGGCTGCTGGAGGTCCAGGCCGCCGGCAGTTTCTGCGAAGGGATTCTGGTCGTCGATCCGCTCACCCAAATGCTCAAGCAGGTCATCCTGATCCTGACCGTTTTCACCGCGGTGATTTCGGCGGAAGCGGATTTCACCGAGCACGTCGGTGAGTTTTTCGCGCTGCTGCTGCTGGCCACGGTGGCGATGATGTTCCTCGTTTCTTCGGAGGACTTGCTGATGATCTTCCTGTCGCTGGAGATGACGAGCCTTTGCCTTTACGTGATGACGGCGTTCAACAAGCAGAATCCGCAGTCGGCCGAAGCGGCGCTGAAGTACTTCCTGTTCGGCGGCACGGCAGCGGCGGTGATGTTGTTCGGGCTGAGCTTGATCTACGGGCTCGCGCACTCGACGAACTTGCGCGCCATCGCCGCGGCGCTCGGCGGGCAACGGTTGGAGCCGCTGTTCTACCTCGCGCTGGTGATGACCGTGGCCGGCCTCGGCTTCAAGGTGGCGGCAGTGCCGTTTCACCTCTGGGCGCCGGATGCGTATCAGGGCGCACCCACGCCGGCGGCGGCGTTCATCGCGTCGGGATCGAAGGTCGCGAGCTTCTTCGTGCTGGGCAAGTTGATGCTGCTGGGCTTGTCCGGGACGGGCGGCAGCGGCGCCTGGCGCGCGTTTGCGCCGGGCTGGGTTCCGCTGCTGGCCATGCTGGCGGTGCTGTCGATGGTGCTGGGGAACCTTGCCGCCATCGTCCAGAAGAGCGTGCGCCGGCTGCTGGCTTACTCGGCCATCGCGCACGCCGGTTACGCGCTGACGGGGCTGCTGGCGGGCCAGCCGGAGGCGATGGCCTCGCTGCTTTACTACGTGATCACTTACGGACTCGCGGTCCTGGGCGCGTTCGCCGTGGTCGGAGTGGTGGAGGGGCGGGCGGGCGACGACGGCTTCGCGGCCTTGGCCGGATTGAGCCGGCGTGCGCCCGTGCTGGCGCTGTGTCTGCTGGTGTTCATCCTCTCGCTGGCCGGCATCCCGCCGCTGGCGGGGTTCTTCGGCAAGTTTTACGTCTTCACCGCCGCCGTGAAATCCGACCCGAAGAACTTGGGCTTGCTCTGGCTGGTGATCGTCGCCATCGCGATGAGCGCGGTGTCGCTCTACTACTACCTGCAAGTGCTGAAGCAGGTTTATGTCGCGGAAATCCCCGCCGGAACAAACCCGCTCCAGGTTTCACGCGCCACGCAACTCGCCGTTGGGGCGCTGGCGCTGGCGGTGGTGGCACTGGGTTGCTGGCCGGGCGCGCTGGTGGAAAAATTGCTCGGCGTCATCCGGCAGGCGGGGCTGTAGCGGTCACGGCTTCTTCCGCTTCTGCTCTGCTTCCCTTTCGTCGATGAGCTTGAGGTAGGTGCGGGCGATGGGGTTGTCCGTCCAAAAGCGGCGCAGCGATTGCGTGAACCACTCGCGGGCCTTGGCGTAGTCCTCCACCTGGAAGTAATGCCAGCCCACGTGGGCCAGCATGTAGTAGCCGTTGGGGTCGAGCTTGACGCCGCGCTCAAACCATTCGCCCGACTCGCCGTGGCGGCCCAACCAGTCCAGGCACATGCCAATGCGCATGTAGCCGTAGCCGTCGTAGGGGTTGAGTTCGACTGCGCGCTTGAACCAGTCCATGGCCGTGGTGGCGAGTTGTTCGTAGCCGGGTTCGCCCAGCCAGCTTCGGCGGCGCAAGTTCTCCCCCAGGGCGTAGGCGGTTTCGGCGTTCTTCGGATTCACGGCAAAGGCCTTCTCCAACAGCGCCTGTTTAGCCGCGGGGTCGTCGGACAGGGCTTCCGCGCGACGGAGAAAACTGTGCTCGCGCGCCGTCCGCCAGCCTTCCGCCGCGAGATAGATCAGCGCGGCGCCGATGAACAACGTGCCGAGCACTTGCCCGGTGCGATGCTGCGTCACCCAATAGCGGTCGCTGGCGAACCGAAGATGCGCCGTCACCAGCGCCATGAGCGTGACCACGAGGATGGCGTTGGCGGGAATGTGCATGTTGAAATCGACGACGCTGTGGACGAGCACCGTCAGCAGGCCGATCGACGCGCCGAGCACGAAGGCGGACTTGTTGCTGCGCTTCTGGGCGAGGTCGTTCCCGCGGCGCCGGATGAACCGCCAGCCGCGGAACACCCCATAGTAGAGCAACGCCCAGGAAGCCCCCACGAGCGCAAAGCCGATCACGCCCCAGTCGGCCAGCGTGTTGAGGTAGTCGTTGTGGGCGCGCTCCGGCCGTCCCTGCAACTGGTCGTGCATGTCCCGGTATTCGCGATAGCGGAAGTCGAAATGCCCCGGACCCACCCCCGTCCAGACGTGGTCTTTCCACATGCGGATGGTCGCCGGCCAGATGCGGAGGCGGAGGTTGGGGTCCGTGCCCGCCAGCCGGGTGGCACTCAGCCGTTCCCGCAGCCGCCAGGACTTGAAGTACGCGAGTGTGCCGCCCAGCACCACAATGAGGATGATGGCAATCCCGAAGATGCGCGACGACCGCTGGCGCAGGATGCAGGACAAAAAAACGAGCAGGCCCGCCGCGCTGGCCACCCACGCGCCCCGGGACACCGAAACCACCAGCCCCGCCATCATCACCAGCGCGCCGTAGGCCAGCATCACGCGCGGCACGGCCTTGAAGCGGCCGGTCACGGCGAACGACAGCGCCAACGGCATCAACAAGCCGAGGAAGCCCGCGAAGTGATTGGGACAGATGTACGTGCCGGAGGCCCGCCCGGCATAGTCCGGGGGCCGGGTGAAATGCCAGACCCGGTTGGTATTCGTCAGGTACTGGACCGCCGCGTAGAACGCGATCACCGTCCCCAGCCCGACCAGCGTCAAGGCGATGATCCGCGTGCTTTCCTGGCGATGGAGGTTGTTGAGCACGGCGAAGAACAACGCCGCGTAAATCAGGATGCGGATCAACTCCTGGCGCGCCACCCACTCGAGGTCCGCCGTGAAGTAACGAACGACGGCGAAGACGACGAAGGCCGCCACCGGCCAGCAGATCGGCGTCCAGAGCAGCCGGTGGGTTTTCCCGAACCAATAGCGCACCAGCCACAGCGCCAGAATGCCCACGGTAAGAAACTGGAGGATGACAAACTCCGAAGGCCGGACGGCGCCCAACGCCAGGGGACCGAGGACCAGCACGCCCAGCGTCAGAGCCAAAATCCCGCGCTCGCACCGCGCATCAATCTGCTCGCGCCGCGCTCGCGCCGGCGATGCTGCTCCCTGTTGTCCCTCGGTCTCCACCATGTGGCCCAGGTCAGAGGTTTAGCTGAGGAACGCGCGCGGATCGGTCACCTGGCCGGTGAGCGCGCTGGCCGCGACGGTGGCGGGCGAAGCCAGGAACACCTGCGATTCCTTGTGGCCCATGCGGCCGGGAAAATTGCGGTTCGTGGCGCTGATGCACTTGAGCGGCGTGTTCATGCGCCCGAAGGTGTCCACTGGCCCGCCGAGACACGCGGCACAACCGGCGTTCTCGGTCATCTGCACGCCGGCCGCGACCAGCACCTGCCAAATGGTCTGGTCTCCCCAGTAAGTCGTCTGCAGATCGCGGACGATCTCCGGCGTGGCCGGCACGCCAAACGTGTCGAGGACCACTTTCTTCCCACGCACGATGCGGGCGAATTCCAGGAAGTCGCTGGTCTTGCCGCCCGTGCAGGAGCCGATGTAGGCGCGGTCCAGTTTGAGGCTGCCGAGTTCCTTGGCCGTCTTGCGCTGGCCCGGATCGGGGTGGCAAGCCACGAGGGGCTCCAGTTGGTCGAGGTCCACGACCGTCTCGTAAACGAACTTCTCGTTCTTGTCGCAGGTCACGGGTTCATAGGATTGCTTGGTGCAGTTGAGGCGGGTGCGGTAGTTGACGAATTCCTCTGTCTTGGCGTCGAACTCGAAGATGCCGTTCTTGCCGCCGGCTTCGATGGCCATGTTCGCGACCGTCATCCGGTCGTCCATGGACAGGCTGGCCACGCCGGGGCCGTCGAATTGCAGGGCACGGTAGGTCGCGCCGTCGAAGCCGATTTCGCCGATGCAATGGAGGATGATGTCCTTGGCCATGACGCCAGGCTGGAGCCGGCCTTCGAGGCGGAAGTGCATCGTCTCCGGGACCTTCAGGAGCAGTTTGCCGGTGCCCATCACGAAGCCCGCGTCCGTGTTGCCGATGCCCGTGGCGAACTCGTTGAACGCCCCCGCCGTGCAGGTGTGCGAATCCGTGCCGAAGAGCACCTCGCCGGGGCGCGTGTGGCCCTTTTGCGGCAGCGCGCTGTGGCACACGCCGGCGTAGCGCGAACCAAACTGCCGGACAAACTGGCCCTTGGACGCGTCGAATTTCCACGCCCCGTTCCGGTCGTCGATCACGTCGTAGAAATAGGTGATGTCTTGCTCCTTCACGAACTCCCGAAGGAGATCAACGTTGCGGTTGGACTTGGAGTCCGAGGTGAAGATGTAGTGGTCCGGCGTGATGACGATCTTCTGGCGGTCCCAGACCTTGGCGGTGGGGCCGAATTCCCGTTTGAAGACGCCGATGGTGCCCGGGCCGCACACGTCATGCGTCATGAGCACATCCGCGTTCACCCAGACATTGTCACCCGCCTGCACGCCCGGCTTGCCAGCCGCGCGGGCCAGAAGTTTTTCCGTCAAAGTCATAGCAAAGACGGGGCACACTAGCCGAGCGCCAGAGGGACTGCAACAGGCGATTGGGCTGGCGATTGGGCTGTCTGCCGGCCCGTGTGCGATTAGCAGCAGGGCCGCCTCAAGCCAGGTTCAGCACGTCGGTAGTGCGGACTCGAAGTCTGCTGTGAGCCAAATGCAAATCCTCGCCGGCTTGCCGCTGCGGCCAGCCACAGCGCAAATGTGTACCGGCTGTTCCTGGCCAAGGGCGCGTTGGCAACCACCACCCTCGTCGCCATCCACCCCGGCACAGTAGTTCCACCGTCAGGTTCTCCGATGGCCCGGCCTCACCTGCCCCTCACGTTTTCACCATCGGTCGGAGGACGCGATAGGGTTCCACCCACGGATCGAAGCGGCAGACGGCGCGGAAGTCGCAGTGCTGGCAGGCAGTTTCGGTGTTCTTGCGGTAGGGCGACACGCCGGCGTTGCCGGCAAAGATCTCGCCGCCAATGCGCTGAAGATGTTGCTCTGAGAGTTCGAGGAATTGCTGGAACTTCTCCGGCGTCAGCGCCTCCGTGCAGTTCGCGGACACGTTGCCGTCCTTGTTCAGCCGGTACTTGAACTGATCGCCGGAGCGGGCGTCTTCCCGGTTGTCGAAGAGCCGCAGCCAGCCCGAGTTGAACCGACCCGTGTGGACGTAACCGCTGCGTCGCGCGTCGGCGGCAGCCGAAAGCACCTCCGCACGGCTGGCACCGGAGCCGCTTTCGCCGCGCAGACTCACGTAGAACACGCCGGCCGGCGTGAGCCGCTCCACGTTCAACGCCTCGAGCGGATTCTCCAGATGCCGCAGCACACTCAGGTAGGAAGGCAGTTGCAGTTGCAGCCCGTGTTGCAGCTTCGTGGCGTCGAGCGGATGCACGCGCGACTTGTAGTCGATGACCGTGACAAGGGCTTCCTCGTCTGAAATCCGGCAGAGATCAATCCGGTCGATCCGTCCGCGCAGCCGCAAGGCATGGCCCGCGTCCACCGGCAGCCGCCATGCGGGCAACGGACTGCCCTCGAAACCGAAATCGACTTCCACCGCGTAGGGATCGAACTCGCATTGCCGCGCCCAGTCGATCAGCACGGCGATGAGTTGCTCCAACGCGTCGATGAGCAGTTCGGCTTTGAAGCGCGCGGCGTCGCTGGCCAGGAAGATCCCGTCGCGGAACAGAGGCAGCAGGTCTTCGGCGCTGCGGCGGATCATCACGCACGCCTCCGGCACGGGCAGGTCCCGCCAGCGGCGGCCGTGCGCCCGGACGCGGCAGTGGAAGTCCTTCAGCACTTCATGTTGGAAGGAGCCTTGCTCGCGCTCGTCGGCCTCGAACTGCTTCCGCTCCTCCGCCCGCAGGCCGCGCGCGACGAAGAACTTGAACGGGCACGCGGCGAAGTCTTCGAGCGCGCTCACCGAGGTCGTGAGTTCCTGGCCGTACAACTTCTCCGTCGCAGCCACCCGCAGCGCCTGGCCAACGGTGGCCGCGACCTGGCTCCATTTCTCGACGATGGGAGCGAATGGCGGAAGCGGCTCAAAGCGGCTCAAGGATTGGAACTGCTCCGCTGCGGGCCGGGTCTTGTTGCGCAGCAGCGGGGCGGCCAGTTCGCAAACGTGCTGGGCGGCCAGCCAGGAGGGCGCGGCGTCAGCAGCTTCCAGAGCACCGAACTCCTCCACCACCCAATCCGGGAACATCCGCTTGACCTGATCGATGAAGAGCGACGGGTTGAGGGCGCGGCCGTCTTCGTCGCTTTGGGCGTGAGTGAGGACGAGCCGGCGGCGGGCGCGAGTGCAGGCGATGTAGCCGAAGTAACGTTCGTGGCCGAGACGCAGCTTGCGGTTTGGGCCAAGGAAGACGCGCTGGCCCTCCAACTCGTCGCGGTCTGCGTCCGTGAGCAGGACGGCGGGCGGCGGCGGCGCGGGGAATACGCCTTCATTCAGGCCGAGGATAATCGCCAATTGCAGGTCGGGATTGCGCGAGCGGTCGATGGCGCCGAGCAGCACCTGGTCCAGCGCGGGCGGGATCACGCCCACCGTCAGGCCGCCGAGGCCCGCTTCGAGGATCGGCAGCCAGTCCCGCAACGGCAACGCTTCCGTCGGAAACGCCAGCGCCAGGTTCGCGAGCCACAACTGCATCTGGTCCCAGACGGTGGAGTGGAGTGCGGAATGCGGAGTGCGGAATGCGGATTGGTCTTCGGCGGCGGAGTGATTGGCCCACGCTTCCAGCCGGCTCTCGACCTGGAGTGTTTCCCAAAGTTCGCTCAGCGCCTCCGCGAGTTGGGCGCCGGTCGGCTGGAACTGCGTCTCGCTCAGGCGCGCGGCCAGTGCGAGAAACGGCGGAACGAGTTCCTGGCGCAGACGCTCAGCCTCGTGAGCCGGGCCAGTCGGAGCGGGCGACGCAATCCCGTCGCGCCAAACCGCGCCTTCCCAGCCGTGTTCCAGCGCGGCGTTCTCCAGCCAGTCGATCTGCTCGTCGCGCGCGGACACGAGGCCGGTCTTGAGCGCGCCAATCCAATCCTCATGCTTCCAACCAAACGCCACCGTGCGCAATGCCGAGCGCGTCAGTTCTGCCAGCGGGTGATGCGCGACAGGCTCGCGGCGGTCGAGGAAGAACGGGATTTCGTAGCGTGTGAACACGCGGCGCAGCGCGTCGTGATAGCCGTCCAACGAGCGCACCAGCACGGCGCAATCGCGGAATCGCCCGCCGGCGCGGACGTGACGGAGGATTTCGTGCGCGGCGAGCGTGGCTTCGGCTTCCGGCGTCGGACAGACGGCGACACGGAGAGGGTAGGCGCTGGCCGCTTCGTCCGAGGCCGGGCGGGAGTCGGTCCAGTGCGCTTCGAGATGGGCCAGCGCCGGACTGGCGGCGAAGCGATCGCGTGCAGTCTGACGCTGCAGCGTCTCCACCGTCACCTCGCAGTCCGGCAAGGCCGCCAGGCGCGCGCGGCACTGGCGGAAGCTTTGCGCGACGACCGCCCACGTCGAAAGCCACGGCAGTTCATCGGCTGGCTCGCGATCAAGACAGAAGGCCAGCGTCGCGCGGTCGCAATGCGGCACCAGCGCGGCCAGCAGGTCGAGTTCCTGGGGCGTCATCTCGGCGAAGCCATCGAGCCACAGCCCGGCCAGGCGGATTGCAGATTGCAGATTGCAGATTGCAGATTGCGGATTGGCGATCCCAGATTCCGACGACGTTGAACTTTGAACTTTGAACTTTGAACTCTCGATCAATGCTTCCGCCGCCCGATCCAAGAGACCGTTGGCATCTTGCAGGCCGTGCTCGTTCAGCCAGCCCAGATAGCCTTCCAGCACCAACGCCAGGTCGTGCAGTTTGGCGGCGAGCGCCGGCGTCACGTCGGGTTTGGCGGCGAGCGCGGCGAGTTTGGCGGGCGGAAGTTGGTGTCGCTGCAACTCGCGCAGGAGCAGGCTGAGCTGCTGGGCGAAGCCCGGCAGGCGCGCAGTGGCATGGAAGGTCTGGAGCTGCTTCTCGCGCTCCATCCGCATGAGCAGCGCGCGGAGCACCATGACCCGGCCCTCTTCGTCCAGCACGCGCGGCGGCGGGGCGAGTTCGCTCAGGATGAGTTCGGCCAGCCGCTCGAACGAGACGATCTGCAAGCGCGTGTAGCCCGGCAAGTCCGGGTCCGCCAGCAACTGGCGTTCGAGCTGAAACGTGGCCTGCTTGGGTGCCAGCAGCAGCAACGGCAAACCCTCCGGCGACGTCTGGAGCGCGCCGCGAATCTCCGCCAAGCAGCGCCACGTCTTGCCGCTGCCCGCCGGCCCCAGCAGGAAGGTCACTTGCACGGCCCCTTTCTAGCGCCGGCCCCGCGGACGGCAAGGGAAGAGAGGAATTGCAAAATGCAGATTGCAGATTGCGGACGGGCGGGGGGAACCGTTGCGGGTTTCGAGTTTCGAGTTTCGAGCCTGTCGCCGACAGGGCGCGCAACTCGAAACTCGGAACCCGAAACTCGAAACACTTCTGTCTTTTGCCTTTCTCCCAAACTTTCTTTGACCTTGCGGCGCAACTTTTCGTAGGTTCGCGCGTTAATTGTCCGAGAACGACACAAGACTGTTCTGCCGATGGCTGTTGCTTCGCTCAAGAATGTCATTGCCCAGGCCCTGATGGCCGCCCCCGACCAAGTCGGGAGTTGGACCAAGGCCTGGCGCGTGGCTGTAGAAAGCGGTTCCCCCGAATCGCTGATTGACTTCGTCTGCCGCGAACACGGCACGACGGAGGAAGTCTTTCTCCAGCAGCTCGCCCGATTGTTGAACTGGCCGTTCGTCGATCTCCGCACGGCCCAGGTGCCCACCGAGGCGCGGAACAAGATTTCCACCAAGGTCGCCTTCCAATACAACGCCCTGCCGACCGATTTCCAGAACGGCACCCTCCAGGTCACGGTCTGCAACCCGTTCGACATCGGCATGATCAACGCCGTCCAGTTCGACGCCCACGGGCCAGTGCAGTTCGCGCTCGCCACCAAGGGGGAGATCGAGAAGGCGCTGAAAAAGTATTACGGCGTCGGCGCGGAAACCCTCGACGAACTCCAGAAAGATGACGACGAGCCGATCGAGTTGCTCATCGACAAGGAAATCACCGAGGGCGACCAGGAGGCCAGCGTCATCAAGTTCGTCAACCAGATCATCTGGGAAGCCTTCAAGGACCGCTCGACGGACATTCATTTCGAGCCAGCGGAAGACGAGTTGCGCATCCGCTACCGCATCGACGGCATCCTGCACCAGACGCCGATGCCGCCGCAGTTGAAGCGCTACCAGGCCGCCATCATCTCGCGCATCAAGGTCATGTCCGGGATGAACATCGCCGAGAAGCGCCTCCCGCAGGACGGCCGCATCAACGTCCGCATCAAGGGCGAGGAACTGGACATCCGCGTCTCGACCGTGCCGACGGTGTACGGCGAGTCGGTGTCGCTCCGCTTGCTCACCCGCGGCAAGATTTTCTTCAGCATGGACAAACTCGGCTTCTCTCCCCTCGAAGAAGCCGCCATCAAGGAAATCATCGTCAAGCCGCACGGCATCTTCCTCGTCACCGGGCCGACTGGTTCGGGCAAATCGACCTCGCTCTACGCCTTCCTCAGTTCCATCAACTCGGTGCAGAAGCGCATCATCACCATCGAGGAGCCGGTGGAATACGAGTTGAAAGGCATCAACCAGATCGCCGTCCGTTCGGACATCGGGCTGACCTTCGCGATGGGCCTGCGCCACATCCTGCGCCAGGACCCGAACGTGGTGATGGTCGGCGAAATCCGCGACACCGAGACGGCCGAGATCGCCATTCGCGCCGCGCTCACGGGCCATCTTGTCTTCAGCACGCTGCACACGAACGACGCCCCCAGCGCCTTCACGCGTCTGATCGACATGGGCATCGAGCCGTTTCTGGTCGCGTCGTCCGTGGAAGCCGTCATGGCCCAGCGCCTCGTGCGCACGATCTGCCCGCACTGCAAGACCCCGGAGAAGGTGGACCGCGATTACCTGCTGAAGATCGGCTTCCCGGAGCACGAGATCGACGCCACGACGTTTTATCGGGGCGCGGGCTGCGAGGAATGCCGCTCGCTCGGCTACCAGGGCCGCATGGGTATTTACGAACTGCTCCTCGTGAACGAAGCCGTCCGCCCACTGATCCTCAGCCGCGCCGCCGCCTCCACCATCGCCCAACGCGCCATCGACCACGGCATGAGAACGCTGCGCATCGACGGCTGGAACAAGGTCAAAGCCGGCCAGACCACGATCCAGGAAGTCCTGCGCGTGACGCAGACGGAAGAACACCTGAAGTCGCTGGTGGAGGACAAGGCGTGAGAACGAATGCAGAATGCGGAAAGCAGAATGTAGAATTCTCAGACGGAAGAGTTCTGCCTCTGCCTTCGGCCCGCGCCTTCTTCATTCTCAATTCTCCATTCTGCATTCCGCATTGAATCATGGCCCGCTGGCATTCCTGCAACGTTCTTCACACCGCCCCCGATGGACAACAGCTTTGGCAATTCCAGACGGCGGGCGCCGGGTTAAGGCTCGCGCACCAGGAGCGCACGATGGCCAATGTCGTGTTGCCGGCCAAACTCGCGCTCAAGGATTGGCAGACGCTCTACCAGCCCAAGCTCAACATCGCCTGCCTCTCGCCGGAGAAACTCTTCCTCCGCGTCGTCCAACTCCCCGCCGCGGATTTCAACGAGGCGCGCTCGATGATTGAGTTGCAGCTTGAGAAGCTCTCGCCCGTCCCGGTCATGCAGGCGGTCTGGAGTTTCGAGTTGTTGCCCAAAAAGGATGGCACGCTGCGCACCGCCATCCTGGTGGTTGCGGCCCGAACCGATGTCGAAGAATTCCTCGGCAAGATCGAAGGCGTGGGCTTCCTCGCCGACCGGCTGGAGATTCCATTTCTCGACCAGTTGCTCGCCACCAAGATCACCGCCAACGGCGTGTGGGTCTATCCGGGCGTCAGCCCGGACCCGCAGGCCTGTCTCGTGGCATGGTGGTACGACGGCATCCTCCACAGCCTCGCTTACCTGCACGTGCCCGAGGAACCGGAGGCCGGCCCGTATCTCCGCCAGCAAATCGCGCAGATGGCCTGGGCCGGCGAACTCGAGGGCTGGCTCACCCCGCCGCCGCGCTGGCACTTGGTGGCCCCGCCGGAACTGGCCGCCACCTGGGCGCCGTGGCTGCGCGCGGAGGGCGAAGCCGTGGAAACCGTCCCGCCGCTGACGGCCGCGGAAGTCGCCGCGCTCACGGCCAAGCGCGCCATCAGCCCGGAGCCGCGCGACAACCTGCTGCCGCCCGAATTCGCCGCGCGCTACCGCCAGCAGTTCATTGACCGGATTTGGATGCGCGGCTTGGGCGCGATGCTGATGCTGGTGCTCGTGGGCACGGTCGCTTACCTCGCCTCGCTCCAAGTGCTGCGCTTCCAGGTCAACACCGTGGAGAAGGAGTTTCTCGCCAAAGGCGTCCTCTACACCAACGCCAGCAAGATCAAGGCGGAGGTGCAGGTCCTGCAAGACCAGGTGGACCTGCAATTCGCCGCGCTGGAATGCTGGAAGGCCGTGGCCACGTCCCTCCCGGAGGAACTCACGCTCAACGTGATGAACTTCCAGAAAGGCCGGGCGCTCTTGGTGTCTGGCAATGGTCCGGCCGGCAGCGGCCCGCGCGCCTACGACTATAACGAGGCGCTCCGCAAAGCCGCCTATAAGGAAGAACCGCTCTTCAACAAGATCCTCACGCCGGACATCCGCGACAATCCAGGCCAGGGCATGATCTGGACGTTGAACGCGGAGTTGAAACGCAACGTCGCCGACTGAGATGACCTCCTTCCTCGACAAGCTGAATTTGCGTCCGAACGAGCGCCGGCTGGTGGTGGTGGTCGCCTTGGTCGTGGTCGCCTTCCTCTACTTCTGGTTCATCTGGCCCCAGTTCGCCGAGTGGAAGAAGCTCAAGAACCGCAAGACCGATCTGCAGCAGACCTTGCTGCGTTTCCAGAAAGAAATCGAGAAGACCGACCTCTACAAGCGCCAGCAGATCGAACTGCAAACCAAAGGCGCCCGGGTCGATCCCGACCTCCAGTCGCTCGACCTCGCCCGCACCGTCCAGAACTTCGGCAATGCCAACAACGTCGGCCTGCCGAACATCCAGCCTGGCCGGACCACCGACTCCGGCGGCAAGACCAACGCCTTCTTCGAGGAGAAGACCGTGAGCATCCAGTACCTGGCCGACGAGCCTAGCCTGGTGAACTTCCTCTTCGCGCTCAGTTCCGGCGATTCGCTCATCCGCGTCTCCAGCATGACGGTGAATCCCGATCCCACGCGCATGAAGCTCATGGGCAACATGACCCTCGTGGCCAGCTATCCCAAGAAGGCCCCGGCCAAGTCCGCGACCACGCCCGCCACGGTGGCCTCTGCCTCGCCGACGGCGACTGCGCCCGGTCCTCGTCCCAAGGCCGTAACGCCCGGCTCCAAGTCCATCTCCGCCGCTGTCACGGCCGCCACCAAACCCGCGGCGACCAACGCGCCCGCTTCGGCGTCGTGGTGGGGCAAAGTCAAAGGCTGGTTCGGCGGCCCGGCCAAGGGCACGAACGCGCCCGCCAAGAAGCCGGTGGCTGTCACCAACGCCCCGCCCAAGAAACCATGAAGCCGTTGACGCGATTTCCAAACCCCGTAGCAGCCGAGGTCACGAGGCTCAAACTTCAAGGTAATCAGAGCCTCCTCACGTCGGCTGCTACGGTTTTGAATCACCTCCCATGAAAGCGATTTTCACTCTCCTGCTGTCGCTCGCTGTGGCGATCCCCGGATTCGCCCAGACGAACGCCCTTGCCGTGCCGGCCCAGACACCGCCTGTCACCAAGCCCGCGGCCCCCGGCGCGCCACCGGCCAGGACCTTCCCGGCCTTGCCCTCCGCGCCGAGCGTGCTCCCTGGCGCCATGCCGCCCAACTTCACCAACATGACGCCGCTGCAACGGCGCATGTTTCTCCTCACCAACCAGGCCGGCCTGCCCACCAACCTCGCGGCCCTCGCGGCCGCGCTCACCAATCGTCTCACGGCTCCCGCCACCCCGGCGGCCACGACTCCGGCCCCGGACGCGGTCGCGCCGGTCGCGCCTGCCATCCCGGCGGTGCCGGCCCGCGTCACGCCCAACGCCGGACTTCCGGCGGGCGTGCCGGTTCCAGCGGGCGTGACGCCTGCGCCGCGTCCCGGCGTGCCGGGCGCAGTCCCCCGCCTGCCGGCCGGCTCCTTGCAGCCCACGCCGGCCGGCGGCGTCACGAACATCCCGGCCAGTATGGACGACGACGAACTCCTGCCGTCGGGCTTGATTCGTTTCCAGGAAGCCGACCTCAGCCAGGTGCTCGACATCTACGGCGAGATCACCGCCCGCACCGTGCTGCGCCCGGCCACGCTGCCCGCGGCCAAGATCACGCTCCGCGCCCAGACGCCGCTGACGCGCTCCGAAGGCGCCCGCGCCATTGAGGCCGTACTGGCGCTGAACCAAATCAGCGTTTCGCCGGTCAGCGAGAAGTTCGTGAAAATCGTGCCCGTCGCGCAGGTTCACACCTTGGGCGCCAAACCGGTGGACGCGGACAAGATCGTGGAGTTCGGCCCCTTCGTGACGCACATCTACCAGCTCAAATACGCCGACGCCAAGGAAGTCACCGATGTCGTCACCAAGTTTGCCGCCGGCCCGCAGAGCGTCATCGGCGTGCCGAGCAGCCAGATCATTGTCATGCGCGACTACGCGGAAAACGTGAAGCGCATGTTGGAGATGATCGAGAAGGTGGACGTGGCCATCACGAACAACATTGAGCCGGTGGTCATCCCCATCAAATACGCGCTGGCCACGGACATCCAGCAGGTGTTGAGCAGCCTCACGGCGGGCGGCGGCGGCGGCATGAGCATCGGCGGCACCGGCACTTCGGGCGGTGGTCTCTCCGGTGGCACCAGCGGCTACGGCGGCGCCAGCCGGGGCCGGCTCAGCGGCAGTGGACGGACCTTCGGCACCGGCTCGATGGGCGGCGGCTACGGGGGTGCCTACGGCGGCTCCTCCACCTACCCCGGCGGCACCGGCATGAACCCGCTGGGCACAGCGGCGGGCACGGGCGCGGCGGGCGGCAGTCTGGCGGCGGCGCGCACCGCCTTTGGCCAGCGTCTGGGTGGCATCATCAAGAGCAGCACCCAAGGCGGGGCCGGCGCGGCGGGGGACATTCAAGTCATCAGCATGGCCAAGATCATCGCCGACGAGCGGGCCAACTCGCTGCTCATCTTCGCCGACAAGTACGATCTCCCGATCATCACCAACATCATCAACAAGCTCGACGTGGTGCTGGCGCAGGTGCTGATCGAGACGCTGATCATGGAAGTGTCGCTCAACGCCGGCCACGAGTACGGGTTGAGCACGAAGCAGGTCAGCGCCAGCACGATTGGGAACTTCGTCGGCATCGGTGCCTTGAATCCGAGCAAGATCATGAGCATGAGCGCCTTCGCCTCCGGTGGCACCAATGGGTCGCTTTCCGACGGCCTCACCTACATTGGGCGGTTTGCGCAGGATCTGGATGTCACCGCCCGCGCCATCGCCACCGACAGCCGCGCCAACGTCATTTCCCGCCCACGCATCCTGACCTCCCACGCCAAGGAAGGCCGCATCTTCATCGGGGAAACCCGGCCCTACATCACCGGCTATTACGGCGGCGGTGGTTACGGCGGTGGTTACGGCGGCTACGGCGGCTACGGTGGCGGCAACTACTCGCAATACCAGCAACTCCAGATCGGCATCGAACTCACCATTCTGCCCTTCATCAACTCCGAGGGCTTGGTCGTCATGGACATTCAGCAAAGCATCCAGGGCATCAAAGGTTCTGTCACCATCAACGGCAACGACGTGCCCATCACCAGCGACAAACAGGCCAGCGCCTACATCGCCGTGCGCGACCGCGACACGGTCATCCTCGGTGGCTACATCACTTCCAACTCCTCGCGCACTCATTCGGGTGTCCCCATCTTGAAGGACATTCCGGTCTTGGGCGCGCTCTTCCGCAGCAACAAGAGAGACTCCGACCGCACCGAACTCGTCGTGTTGATTCGGCCCACGGTCTTGAACTCGCCGGAAGCCGCCGCCACCGCCACCGCCATCGAGCGCGATCAACTCCCCGGCATCCGCAACGCGGAGAAGGAATACGAAGATCAGATCAAGAAGGAACAAAAGGCCTTTGAGAACAAGAACCTCAAGAAGACCAAGAAGAGCTGACCGCCATGAGAGGGAATTCCGAAATCGTCTCCCGGCCGCCGACCGCAGCCCACGGACGCTTGCGCCCGGCCTGGCTGGCCCTGCTGGTAGCGCAGGTTTTCAACCTTCCGTATCGCCGATTTTCAATCGGCAGGGCGTGGGCCGTGTTCCGAGCGCCTTGTGATCGTCGGGGACCAGCAGGATGCAATCCTGCGATACGGGAGCCAATTGCAGAACTCCGTAGCAGCCGACGTGAGGAGGCTCCATTCAAAGGGGAAAGGTCAGAAAGCAGAAGGAAGTCAGAGCCTCCTCACGTCGGCTGCTACAGTTTTGCACGAGGCTCACGGCAGATTGAAAATCTGCGCTACGCCTGGCGGATTTGCGGGCTGGCCGCCTGCCTCGTGTTCGCGGCGGATGTCGTCCGAGCGGACATCGTCCTCACCAACAACAATTCGGCGGCCCTCCAACTGGCCCTCAATGCCGGCGGCGTGGTCACCCTTGGTTTCACCGGCACGATCAACGTCACCAACACCCTCGTCATTGCCACCAATGTCACGCTGGTGGCCACCAATGAGGCGGTGACGCTCGACGGCGGCGGCACCAACGGCATTCGCCTCTTCATCGTCAACACCAACCGGCAACTGGCCCTCCGCAACTTGACTCTCGCCAACGGCCTGGCCACCAACGGCGGCGCCATCCTCAATCACGGCGCCCTCTCCGCGAGCAACTGCGTCTTCCGTTCGAACATTGCTTTCGGCCCGTCCGGCACGAACGGGCTGGATGGCACGTACCGTTTCCCAACGGGCAACGCTGGCCAGGCTGGCAAGTCGGGAGCGGGCACCAGTGGCGGCGCGGTCGGCAATTACGGCTCGGCGTCGTTTCTGGTCTGCGGCTTTCTCGGCAACACCGCTGCGGGCGGCGACGGTGGCAACGGCGGCAAAGGCGGAGACAGCGATGCCAACGTCGGGACGGCCGGCAACGGCGGCAACGGCGGCAGCGGCGGGACCGCGCTTGGCGGCGCCCTCTACAATGCCGGTTCCATGACGCTCACGAACTGCACGCTGAGCCTGAACACCGTCACGGGTGGCCACGCGGGCACAGGCGGCGCCGCCGGTTCGGCGCTCTTTCCGGGCAACAGCGGCAGCGGCGGGGTGGGTGGAGCGGGCAACGGCGCCGGCATTTTCAATCTGGGTACGCTTACCCTCGCAGCTTGCACGCTGGACGACAACCTCGGCGCGGGCGGAGACAGCGCCAAGGCGGCCAGCGGACCCTTCGGCTCGGCGCCCAACGGCAGCGTCGGTGGCGACAGCCGCGGCGGCGGCATCTGCAATCTGGGAACGAACGTCCTGGTCAATTGCACGCTCTTCCGCAACGTGCTCTACGGCGGCGCGGGCGGAGACGGCGGCGATGGCGACGCGGCCAACGGGCAAGGCGGCAGGGGCGGCGACGGCGGGGCCGCGTGGGGCGGCGGCTTCTACAGCGGGCGCTGGACGGCAATGACCAATTGCACCTTGACTGAGAGCGGCACCTTCGGCGGCTTGCCCGGCGCGGGAGGCAACGGGGCGTTGAGCCGAGGCGACGGCGCGGCCGGTGTTTCCCGCGGCGGCAATCTGGCCAACAGCAACAACGTGACGTTCCTCCTGAAGAACTCGCTCTTTGCCAATCCGCCCAGCGGCACGAACGTCGTCGTGCGCACCAACGTCAACACCTCCACCTCCTACACCTGCGTCACCAACACCGCCTTCGATCCCATCAGCGGCACCTACACCAACGGCGTCACTTGCACCACCAACACCACCGTCACGACCAACGTGGTCACGACCACCAACGTGTTCGTCGGCATGAACGCTTACGGCACGTTCACCGATGCCGGCTTCAACCTGAGTTCGGACACCACGCCCGCGTTCGCTACCACCAATAGCTTTCGGACGAACAACGTCCTGCTCGGGGTGCTCGCCACCAACTCGGGTGTCACCGCCACTCTGGCGCTGCTTCCCGGCAGCCCGGCCCTCGACCGCGGCGATCCGGCGTTCGTGCTGCCCACCGACCAGCGCGGCACGCCCCGCCCGCAAGGCCCGCACGGGGACATCGGCGCCTACGAAGCCGAGATCATCAGCCTCACCGGCTTGGTCACACTGGGGACCGAGGGCCTTTCCGGCGTCAGCGTCCTGGCCACGCTCGGCACTGCGACCAACGTGGCCATGACGGACACTTCGGGCCGCTACACGTTCACCAACCTTCCGCCCGACGACTACACCGTCACGCCCGTGCTGTCGGGCTATCTCTTCGACCCGCCGTCCGCCAACGTCAACGTCACGCTGTTCGGCTCCACGAATGATTTCAGGGCCGCGCTGCTCCAAGTGGTGAGCCTCAGCGGATGGGTGCTGGATGGAACGAGCGGTTTGGCTGGAGTGACCGTCTCGTTGGGAGGCACTTCCCTGGCCGCGACCACGGACGCCGACGGCCGGTATGCGTTCACCAACTTGGCGTTCGGAACCTACACCGTGGTCCCGTCGAAAACGGGCTTCGAGTTTTCGCCGCCTGTGAGCCAGGCCGTCGTCAACTCGGTCCTGGCGACGAACGATTTTGAGGCCATCGGCCTTTACGCCATTGTGGGCCGCGTCATCGCCGGTCCTGCCCATGCGGGCTTGGCGGACGTGACAGTCCGCTCGGAAACCCGGAGCACCGTGACCGATTCGGAGGGGTATTACCTGCTGCTCGGCATCGGACCAGGCACGCATCAGGTCATCGCCAGCCGGACGAAGTACGCCTTCCTGCCTGCCACCAACGAAGTGCAAGTAACGACGGACCTGGTCGGCGGGTTGGACTTTGAGGGGTTTGAAACCTTTGTTCTCTCCGGGCGCATCTACGACGGCGAGGATCTGTCAGGGAACAGCGTTCTCAGCAACGTGGTCGTGGGCCTCACTTCAACGGTGACGACCGCCGACGGCTCCTCCGCCACCTTGGAGTTCAGTGCGCTCTCGGACGCCAATGGCGACTACGTCTTTACGAACGCACCCGGCGGCCTGGTGGTTGTCACTCCGGCCCTGGCGCGATACCGCTTCGAGCGTGGTGGCAGCCCAGATTTCACGGGAACGCTGACGGCAGACCTGACAGGCATCGACTTCGCGGGCTACCGCTCCTTCGCCATCAGCGGACGGGTCACCTTCAACGGCGCGGGCTTGCCGGGCGTGATCGTGATGGCGGACGCCAGCGAGGCGGCGACCGACGACTCTGGCAACTACGCTCTCACTGATATCGATGCATTCGACTCGGGCGGCGCGACGAATGTCTTCGTGATGGCCAGCCACCCCGGTTATGTCCTTTTGCCGGCCAGTATCGAGGTGCTGCGTAGCACCAACAACGTGAGCAACGTGAACTTCACCGCCGCGGGTGCTCTGGCGATCTCCGGCGTCTTCACCTGGACCAACACGCCCGTCACCAACGTCACGGTCACCGTGAGCAACCAGATACTCAGCACCGGCACCCGCAACAGCTTCATCCTTTCCAACCTTCCGCCGGGCGAGTACGGCGTGACGCCGCACCGGTCGGGCTACGACTTCAGCCCGGTTTCCGCCGTGGTCACGCTCACGACCAACGACGCGCTGACGAACTTCCTCGCCATCCCGCGTCTCACCGTCCGGGGCCGGGTGACGAACGCCGGCACCGGCACGGGCCTCGCCGGCGTGACCCTCACGGCCGGCAGCGCCACCGCCACGACCGACGGCAGCGGCAACTACACGATGATCAACGTCTCGGCCATCAACCAAGTCGTGCCCGCCACAAACGGCTATTGGTTCCTGCCCTCGTCGCGCCGGCTCGATCAGGAACCCGATGCCACGAAGATCCACTTCACCGCCTCGCCGACGCTAAGCATTTCGGGGCGGCTGCTTGAAGGCACCAACGGGGTGGCCAACTTCCTCGTGACAGCCATCGCCAGCAACCTCGCCAATTCCACCGAGACGAAAACTCTGCAAATCAACGCCGCGTCCAGCGGCAGCTACTCGTTCGGCGGCCTGGTTCCCGGCACCTACGCGATCTCACCGCCTCCCCAGGGCGTCGGCTTCACCCCCGCCAGCGCAGTGGTGGTGCTCAGCACGACCAACATCACCAACCTCAACTTCACCGCCAACCTGCCGCGCCTGCTGCTCTCGCGCGGGACCAATGGCCCGCCGTCGGAGTTGCTCGTGCTCGCGCTGCCGTCGCGTTTCTACCAAGTGCAGGCTGCCACGAACCTGACACCATCCATCGTCTGGTCGAACTTCTGGACGAGCAACACCGCGCCGAGCGGCGCCTTCACCGTGCCGCTGACGAACAGCGCCGCCTATCGCGCCCGCTTCTTCCGCGTCCGCACGCCGTAGCGGAACAGCCGCGACGGGCGTCGCCAGATCGCTTCCCCCTCACCCCGTCCCTCTCCCATCCGATGGGAGAGGGAGGCCCGAGTCACGCGTCGTGACGCGGCAGGCACTGGCTTGCGTCGAGTGGGTGCAGCGTGTTCCCTCTCCCGTCGGACGGGAGAGGGCCAGGGTGAGGGGAAACAACCGAGAGAAGTCCCAGCGCGGGCGCTGGGAAAACCGCCTTCCCCGCTTCGGCTTCGATGCTTCGGCGTCACGTTCATTGTTCCACTGACCAGCAACGCCGCCTATCGCGCCCGGTTCTTCCGGGTCCGCGTGCCGTAGCGGAACAGCCGAGGCGGGCGTCGCCAGAGCGCTTCCCCCTCACCCCGTCCCTCTCCCATCCGATGGGAGAGGGAGGCCCGAGTCCCGCTCATTCTGATTGCCGCGAACGAGCCGGCGGCCTACACCCAAGGCCATGCGCAGACGTGAATTTGTCTCCCGACTTGGGGCCGTCGGTCTTGCGGCGGCCGGAACTTCTCGCGTGGCGGGCGCGGACACGGCGGCTCCTCCTCGAAGCGGCTCGTTCAACCCGCATGACTTCGGCGCGCGAGGCGATGGCGCGCAGTTGGACACGAAAGCCCTTCAAGCCGCCATCGACGCCTGCGCAAAGGCCGGAGGCGGGACCGTTGCGCTGACAGCGGGCACTTACCTGAGCGGGACGCTCTTCTTGCGCAGCCGCGTGCAGTTGCACCTGGAGCCGGGTGCGACGCTGCTGGGCAGCAAGAACCTGGCAGACTATCCGCCGACCGTTTCCAAGGTCCGTTCCTACACCGACAACTACACCGAGCGGAGCTTGATCTACGCGGAGGACCTCGACGGCGTGGCGATCACCGGCCTGGGCCGCATCGACGGCCAGGGCGCGGCCTTCAAGGGACCGTACAAGGTCCGCCCGTACCTGATCCGCGTGATCGCGTGCCGCGGAGTAACGGTCCGTGACGTCACAATCCTCGACTCGCCGATGTGGGTGCAACACTACCTGGCCTGCGACCACGTCCTGATCGACGGGATCACCGTGCGGAGCAAGGTCAACGCGAACAACGACGGCATCGACATCGACGGCTGCCACCAGGTCCGCATCGCGAATTGCGACATCAGCAGCGGCGACGACGCCATCGTGCTCAAGAGCACGCTTGACCGTGCCTGCCAGAACGTGGTGGTCACCAATTGCGTCCTCAGCAGCGACTGCAACGCCTTCAAGCTGGGCACCGAGTCCAACGGCGGCTTTGAGAACATCGCGCTCAGCAATTGCGCGATCCACGACACGCGCCTGGCCGGGTTGGCGGTGGAAATGGTCGATGGCGGTTTGCTGGAGCGGGTCAGCGTGGCGAACATCGTCATGCGCAACGTGGCCTGCCCGATCTTCGTCCGGCTGGGCCATCGCGCGCGTCCGTTCAAAGAGGGCATGGACAAGCCCGGCCTGGGCCGGTTGCGGAGCGTGACGATCACCGATGTGCAAGCCGACGGCGCAAACCGCGTCGGCTGTTCGATCACCGGCTTGCCGGAACATCCGGCGGAGGACATCACGCTGGAGAACATCCACCTCAGTTTCGCTGGCGGCGGCACCGAAGCCGACGCGCGCCGCGCCGTGCCCGAACATCCGGAGAAGTATCCCGAGTACGCCATGTTCGGCACGCTGCCGGCCTACGGGTTCTATTGCCGCCACGTGAAGAGACTTCGCTTCAGCAACGTCCGGCTGGAAAGCGCCGCGCCGGAAGCGAGGCCGGCGCTGGTCTGCGATGACGTGGAAGACCTGGAGTTGTTCCGCTGGCGGGCCGAGACGCTCGCGAAGGCCGGCGCGCCGATCCGCTTCACCGACGTGCGCCGCGCGCTGCTCCACGGCTGTCGCGGCCCGGAGGACGGCTCCGCGCTGTTGCGCGTGGAAGGCAAGGCCAGCGCCCGAATCAAGCTCACCGGCAACGACCTGACCGATGCGAAGAAGGCGGTCGAGCTTGGGAACGAAGCCGCCGCCGGGGCCGTTTCGGACGGAGCGCCTTTCTGAGAGCTTCGCTCAGCGGGCCAACGTCACCTTCACCCGGAGGAAACGGCGTGGGGATTCGGAAAGCGGCGCGCTGTGCCGCACCCGCAACGTGGTCGCGGTGTCTTCCTCCACAATCAATCCGGCGCCGCTCCACGCCGGTGGGAACAACTCGGCGCTGGACTCCACGGCGATGGTCGCGTCGGTGGCGGCGGGATTCTTGAAGACAGTGACACAGAAGTAAGCCTCCGAGCCGACCGTTTCGCATGACGCGATGATGGGGCGAGGCCCGGCCAGGTTCGGGTTCGTGCCAAAAGCGTATTCGCCGGCGTTGTTCAAACCATCGCGATCAGGATCGGCCTCGGGGGCCGCGTCAAGATTGGCCGCGCCGCCAACGAAGTTCGTGGCTTGCCACGCCGCGAACGGAGAACCGGCGTAACTGAAGTTCAGATCGTCGAAAGACCGGGCGATGCCGTCATCGGCCCAAAGGCGAAGCGTGTATTCACCCACACTTGCCAACGTGGCGGCGGTGGCCAAAGCATTGGAGTCCGCGAAGATGACCGGGCTTGGCGCAGCCGCAGCGGACCACCACGCGGTGAACGGCGCGGGCAGGCCGTCATCGGTCACCGCGCCGGCGAGCGCCAGCGGCGAGGCCGCGTTCGTGGGCGGGACTCCCGCGTTGACGATCGGCGCGGTGTTCAGCGGCACGACGCTGAACCGGCTGAAGTTCGCCACGTTGAAGCCGACCCCGCCCGCGTTGTCGCAATACAAGCCGGCGACGACGGTGGGTTGGAGGAAGACCGTTTGCGGCAGGCCCAGTTGCACCCAGGCGCCAGGCACGCCGGCGTTGTCGGGCGCGTGCAGCGCGGTGATCTGCGTGCCGCGGCGGATGAGCCGCAGCCAGCGCCGTTTCTGCGTGATGCCGTTCAAGCCGCTCGTGCCGCCTTTCGGGTTCGTGCGCCAGACGAACGAGGAGAACGCGCCCTGCGGGTTGCGGCCCAGGAACGCCATCGCCCCGTTGTCCATGCAGTCGCGAATCATGATGCCGGAGCGCGCGTCCATGGCGTTGGAGGTGGCGTTGGTCTGCAGCGCGGTGAGCGTGAAATCGCCGGTGAACTGCTGGCCCCAGAACATGCCGGAGCCGTCGATGGAGCCTTTGCCCTGCAAGGTGTGGATGTCGTTCACCGCATCGTAGGCATAGCTGCCGGCTTGCGCGGCGTCGCCGAAATCTTCCGCCAACGTCGCGGGGCCGCTCGGCGCCGGCGTGAGCGCGACGCCGTCGAAGGCCGCGGTCGCCGCCACCGTGTCGCTGCCGCTGTCCGCCGTGAGGCTGAAGTCGGCGGTCGCGTCCATCGCGATGACGGTGGCGTTGCCGATCTGCGTCCACGGGCCGGGCGTGCCGGCGTTGTCGGTGGCATACCACGCGGTCACGGTGTCGCTGGCTTCGACTCGTTCGAGTTTCAGCCAGAGCGGCAGGCTGAGGTTAACCAGGCTCACGGAAGTGTCGGTGGTGTTGTTCGTCACGCGCGTGCGGAAACGGAGCGTGCGGGCGGAACCTTGATACAGCAGCGCCGCGCGCCGGGCGTAACGGTGCATCGAGTCGCGCACGCACAGGCCGGCCTCGGCGGCGGTCGGGCCGCTCACCGCAGTCAGGCGCGCGATCAACGTGCCGTCGCCGGTGACTTGCCGGGTGACGGCGTGGGCGCGATCCGAACTGGTGGCGAAGCCCACGCCGGCGGCGGACAAGACCCAGTTCGTTTCGGTCGGGCCGGAGAAGCCAGCCAACGTCGTCGGGCCGACGTCCGCGCTGATCCAGTCCGCGGGCGCAAGGTTGGTGCGCCCGCCAACGGTGACCGCGATTTGGTCGCTGGCGCTGAACTGGCCGTCGTTCACCTTCACGCGCACCAGGTACACGCCGGGCGCGGAGAACGTAGCCGGCGTGCGGGCGCTGTTCGTGACGCCGAATGTCACGACGCCCGAACCGGAGACTTGCGCCCACTGATAGGTCAAGGGCTGCGGCAGCCCGTCATCGTCCGCGGTGGCCTCGAAGAAAAGTCCATTGGTCGGCGCGACCACCACGCCTTGCGCGCCCGGCGAACTGATGAAGACGGTGGGCGGAATGTCGTTGTCGCGGATCGTGAGGCTGGCGTAGGCCGGGCCGGCGATGTCGTACGAGCCACTTCCGATCTGCACGAGCACGGCTTCGTCGCTTTCGGTCGTGGCGTCGTCGATCGGATTGACGGTGATCGTCCGCGCGGTCTGGCCGGGGCTGAAGACCAGGCTGGCGATGCTCGCGGGCGTGGTCGTGTAGTCGGTGCCGTTCGCGGCGGTGCCGCTGAGGGTGAGGCTTACGGTGAGGCTGCCGTTCGTGTCCCCGGCGCGAGTGACCAAGAGCGAACCGCTGCTGCCGCCTTCGTAGGCGACCGGCGTGTCGGCGAGGATCGTGACCGTGTTGCGGTCGTCGTCCGTGATGAACACAGTGACGTTCGATGGCACGCCGACGGCGTAGCCGGCGCCCGCCGCCACGCTGATGGCGGCGGTTTCGGTGCTTTCCGCCACCGTGTCCTGGACGGGCGCGAGCGTCAGGGTCACGCTCGACTCGCCGGCGGGGATCACCGCAGTGGCGTTGATCCCTGTGTAATCCGTGCCCGCGCTGGCGCCGCCGGAGCGCGTGAGGTTCACCGTGAGCGCGTTGTCCGTCGGGCCGGAGCGCGTGAGGATCACGGTCGCGGTGTCGCCGGCTTCGGCGGCATTGGTGTCGGTGGAGGAAATCGTGACCAGCGGGCTGTCGTTGTCGAGGATCGTGAAGGTTTGGTTTGTGAACGTGGTGAAGCGCAGCCCCACGGGACTGGAGAGCGTGAGGAGCAGCGTTTCGGAAGGCTCGATGGCCGCGTCGTCGAGGAGCGTGACCGGAATCCACTGCACGGTGTCACCCGCGGCAAAGTTCAGCGTGCCGGTCGCGGCTGCGAAATCTCCGTCCGTGGTGGCTGTGCCGGCGGTGAGCGCGTAATCGACGGCGGCGCTTTCCGCGGCCGGCACGCTCAGCGTGACCGGCACCTGGATCGTGCCGCTGGCTTCGGAGGCGCTGTTGCTGCTGGAGGCAAAGCCCACAAACGGCAGCGCGGGCGGCGAGTCGTTGTCTTCGATGACATAGGTGAATTGCGTGACGCTGCCGAGCCGCGCGCCCATCGGATTGCGCAGAAGGATCGTGACCGCTTCGTCAGACTCCGGCAGCGCGTCGTCGGTGACGTTGAACGTGATGTTCAGCGTCGTCGAACCGGGCGCGAAGGTGAGGACGCCGGGCGCGAGGGTGTGATCGACGCCCACGCCGTAGGCGGTCGTGGTCGTGGTGGTGCGCCAGATCAATTGCGGCGCCAGCCCCGGTGAACCACCGAGGAAAACGCTGCGCGCCACCCGCGTCGTGTTCTCGCGGACGACCAAGCCGGCCTGGGGCGACGCCGCGGTGCTTTGCATCCCGGTCAAGCGCGCCGTGAGCGTGAAGTCGCCTGTCGCGGTAGCGGCGAGGAAATAGAAGTCGTCGTGCGTGCCGTTGAGGCCGTCGCCGGAGGCACTGATGGTATAGATGCCGTCGGCCAAGCTGTCTATGCCCTGGTTGGAGGTGAAGCCGACCGTGCGCCCGAGCAGCGGCGGCAACGGCCCGGGCGTGAGCGTGACGTTGTCAAGGGTGGCTGTGGCCCGCGCGGCGTCCGCTTGGGCCGACACGGCGAGGCCGGCAAACAGTTCAGCGCCGAACGCCATCGTGAGGTTGGCCCCGACTTGCGTCCAGGCGGAGCCGTCGCTGGACTGGAAGGCGCGGACGATGTCGCCGGCCCGTTGCAGACGGACCCAGGTCGGCCTGGCCGGCGCCCGCGTGACTTTGGCCTCTTGCGCGCCGGTGCTGGTCCGGTAATGGAACTCAAACCCGCTGCCCGACGTGGCGGCCATGTAACCGCGGCGCACGTTGTTGGCCGTGCTTTCGCGGACCATCACGCCGGCGGTGGCCGCAGGGCTGGTGTTCAATTGCGACACCACGCGAGCCATGATCGTGCAGTTGGTCGAGTTGCTCACGGTCCACCACGTGAAATAGCCCTGGTCCGTCGTGCCCTCGACGTTGTCGCCCGCGCCGCTGACGGTGTAAGTGTCGCCCACGATGCTGACGCTGCCGGCCAGGGCGGTGGAGCCGATGTTGCCGCTGGACCGAAGGCCCACCGTGCCGCCGGGCTGGAGGTTGGTGATGACGATGTGGTCAAACACGCTCGTGCAAAGGACGCTCGTGTTGAAGGAGCAGACGTGCAGCCCCACCAGCGACGAAGCGCTCGGCAGCGCGACGGCTTGCGTGCTCACGCCCGTCCAGTTGGTGCCGTCGGGCGAGATCGACCCGATCATCGTGCCGCCGATGCGGTCGCACCGCACCCAATACGGCAGCGGAGAGGGCGCGCTTCCGCTGGCGGTGCTCGTGGCGCGCGCGCCGGTATCGACCAAGTATTCAACCGTGACCGGCGTCGCCGTCGTGGAACTGAGCGTCACGGGAAGGTTCACGGTCCCGATGTTCTCCGCGCCGACCGCGCTGGCGGAGGGGAACCCAACGGTGCGCGTCGGCGTTTCGTTGTCGGTGAGGTAGAACGTCGCCGGCGCGCCGTGTCCGTAAGCGCCGGACGCGAGTTCGAGCGTGATCGTCTCCGTGCCTTCAGCAAGGGCGTCGTTGATCGGCACGACGGCAATGTCCACGCCGCGGGCGCCGGCGGCGATGTTGGTCGTGCCGGGCATCAACTGGTAATCGACGCCGTTGGAAGCGGTGCCAGACAGGACGTAGTTCACAGTCAACGCCGCGTTGGTCGAGCCGAGTCGGGAAACATAGAAGCTGCCGCCCGTGCCGTTTTCCGTGATCGACGGCGGATAGCTGGTGGACGCGGCATCGACGAACAGCGTCGGTTGCTCGTCGTCGCGCATCCAAATCGTCGCGCTGCTGCTGGGGCCGAAAACCTGGTAGCCGGCGCCCGGCGTGAGCGTGAGCGTGATCGTTTCCAAGTCTTCGGCGAGCGTGTCCGCCAGCGGGGTGACCGTGATGTCCGCGGTGGTGACGCCGTTGCCTACGAGGGTCACGGTGCCGGGCAGGGCGGTGAAATCCACGCCGTTGGAGGCCGTGCCGCTGAGCGTGTAGCTCACGACCACGCTGTTGGTGGAGGAGCCTTTGAGTGAAAAGCGGAAGTGGCCCGCGGTGCTCGGCTCGACGGCGTTGTCGGTGCCCAGCACTTCCACGTAGGGCGGATCGCCGGCGTCGTTGATCGTGGCGGTCGCGGTGTTGGGCACGCCCAAGCGATAGTTCGTCGGCCCCGCGCCCAGTTGGAGCGTGACGCTTTCGGGGCCTTCGCCCAAGCCGTCCCAGCGCGGGATGATCGTGACCGCGCCGCTGGCTTGGCCCGCGGGAATCGTGAGCACGCCCGGCAGCGTCTCGTAATCCACGCCGTGCAACGCGGTCGCCACGCTGCCGCTGACGGCACCCGCCACCGCGTAATAAACCGTCAACGGTTGCGAGATGTCGCCGCTGCGGCTGACGAGGAAGGTCGCCGTGTCGGCCAGCGCGTCGGGCTGGCTGAGATCGCGCTCCGTCGCCACCGCATCCGTGGCCGCGACCGTCACGATCTGCACGTCGTCATCGACGATGGAAACCGTCGCCGTGTTGGCCATCGGATCGGCAATGAACGTCGCGGTGCTGGCGATCGTGATCGCGGCCGTCTCCAGCGATTCGGAAGTCGAGTCGTCCACACTCGTGATGGAGAGCGTGCCGACAGTCGCGCCGACGGGAATCGTCAACGTGCCGCTGAGCGGGACGAAGTCGTCGCCGCTGGCCGCGCTGCCGCCCACCGTGTACGCCACCGCCAGGGCGTTGGTCGTAGCGCCGGTGCGCGTGAACGTGACCGTGGCCAGCGCGGTGGTGCCTTCGACCGTTTTCGCTTCGCCCACCGCGAGACTCACTTTGGGCAGGCGCGTGTCGTCATCGTCGATCACCACGGTGGCGTGGGCGAAGCCCTCGATGAGGTAGCCGTTGCCGGGGCCAAGCTCCAGGATGACCGTCTCCGGACCTTCCGCCGCCGCGTCGTTCACCGGAGCGATGGTGACGGTGAGCGTATCGGAGCCGGCGGGAATCGTCAGCGTGCTGAAGCCTTGCGAGCCGCTGGCAGGCGCGGGTGTCATCACGTAATCGTTGGTCCGCGTGGCTGTGCCGGTCGGGCTGGCGAGGTTCACCGTAAGCGCCTGTGAAGCGTCGCCTGACCGAGTGAGCGTGAACTGGGCAGGCGCGGCGGTGTTCGTTTCATTCCCAACCGGTGCCGTGGCCGTGATGGACACGCGCGCCACGGCGGCCGCTTCGAAGTCGGCGCCGGTGAAGTTCGGCCCCACGGCGACGCTGTTGTTGAACAGTTCGCTGAAGTTGTAGCCGTAGAGCAGCGGTGTCATCACGTAGGTGGCCGCGGTGAGGTTCGGAATCACGTAGCGGCCGTCGGAGTCGGTGAGGACACCGTTGGCGCTGTTGGCGTTGACCAGCACGCCGCGCAGACCCTGGCCATTCAAGGTGACGCGGCCGGTGATCGTGTATCGGCTGCCGCCGCTGCCGACGTTGACGAGGACGCTGCGCGTGGCCGAGCCGCCTTTCATGTCCGAAACCGTGCAAGTGACGACGTAGCTTCCGGCGCTGGAGAACGAGCGCGTGATCACCGGCGCGTTGGGCGAAATGGTGCGGTAGTTCGAGTCGCCGAAGTGCTGCCAGGAATAGGCCAGCGGGTCGCCATCAGCATCCGCGGCCGTAGCGGTGAAGGTGACCGGCGTGTTTAGCGGCACCACCGTCGCGGACGCGGCCAGCGCGAGCGTGGGCGGGTGGTTGTCCGGGAATTCGCCCAGGTTCACCACGACATCGACGCTCTTCGGCTCCTCGCTCGTCGCGGGGTTGACCGCCACCGTCGTCAGGTAAACACCCGCCTCGGTGTCGGCGAAGGTGCGGCCGAGGTTGATGGGCGAGTCGTCTTTGCCAAAGGGCGAGCCGGGCGTGGTGTCGATGAGCTGCCAGTTGCTTCCGCTGCCGCTGGGATATCGCCAACCCAAGATGAGGCCGTAGTCGGCCCAGGTGCGGGTGCTGTGGCCGGTGTAAAGGCCGCGCAACTCGCCCCAGTAAGTGCGCAGGCTGTCCTTGCGAATCCGCAAGGCGAAGCGTTTCGCCGGATCGAGGATGCCTTGGTCCTGCGCGTAAATGCGGTAGAGGCCGCTGGACGTGATTTCCGTGATGAACGCATCGGGCAGCCACTTGATCTGGTTTTTCCCCTGCACGTTGTAGTGGCCGTAGGGCAGGCCGATGCCGCCCATCACGTCCCAGTGGCCGCCGTATTCCTCGCTCGACCCGACGCCGATGGCGCTGGAGCCGCCGGTGTTCCAGAAGTTCGCGTGCGCGAGGCCGAAGACATGGCCGACCTCGTGCGCGGTCACGTCCGGGCCGTCGCCGTAAATCCACACGCTGCGCCCGCCGCCCCAGCCGCCGACCGGCCGCGCCCCGCCGCGCAACCGCACGACGATGCAATCATACTCTTCGTCGTCGTAGCCCAGCTTCCGCGCTTCGGCCCGCGCGTGCGAGTGCTCCAGGCCCAGGCCGTCAATGGGGCCGCCATTCGAGCTGTCTTTCTGCACGTACCAAGCTTCGTTATGCGGCAGCCGGATGGGCGGCGTGACGGTGGTGACGAGCGTGAGCTTGCCGTAGGAGGCCTTCGCGTAATGGTCGCCCACGTCGCGCATCAACTGGTAGAGCACCGATTCGGAGGACGGCGTGTCGTTCTGGTCGGCGAACGTGAGCGGAATGACGAGCACCTTGATGTTGCCGATGGAGGGCGTGGGCGCCGCAGGCAGAAGGCCGGTGAAGGTCATCGCGCCGCCGGTGCCGCCTTCGGCGTAGAGGAGTTGTTCGCGGTACACCGTCGCGTGACTGCCGTCGCAGAGATAGACGATCTCGCCGAACGCTTCGAGGGCCGGTGTCTGCTCCGTGATCGGTCGGCCCTTGTCTTCGTCGGCGAGGGCCGATCTGCCGGAAACTGGACAGACGGTGACGGCCGGCTTGTTCGGGTCCGGGCGTTCGCCGATTTCGAGCGTGCGGAACGGGTCCTCATGCACCGCGAACTCCCGATCCACCGCGACGCCGTTCAATGAAGCGTCCGCCAGCCAGCACACGCTCTCGGCGCGACGGCCATAGACGTAAGCCTGGTAGGTTTCACCGGAGGCGAACTCCGCCATGCGCACGGTCGGCACGGGGGAAGCGTTGTCCGGCCCGACGCCTTGATACACGCGCAAGGCCGCGCGGCCGTTCACGCGCGCTTCAAGCCATTGCACCACGTCGTCGGGCAACTCCTGGCGAAAGACTATCGGCACGGCCTCTTCCAGCGCGCGGCGCGGATCACGTTTCACCAACTCCTTGAACACGGACCGCCGCGCTTGAGCCAACGTCACGCCCTCCGCGGTCAGCGCCGCGCGTTCGTCGGGCGAGGCGTTCACGAAATTCCCGGCCCAGGCGCGAAAAGCGACGAGGGCGTTGGTTTCGGTGGATGGATCGCTTCGCGGCGTTGGCGCCTCTGAGGGCTTGGTCTGAGTGGCTTGGGCTGTGGCCGTCTCGGAGCGATCCGCCGTGAGGCTGGCTGGCCGCGTCTCCTGGATGTTTCGCGAGGCCGATTCCGCAGCAGGCCCTCCCGCGCGCCTGTGCCCGACCATGAGGAAAATGCTCAGCAACACCGTGCCGATTCCGGAAAGCCAGAAGAGTCTTTTCATGAATGGCGGCAGGGTGCCTCAAGTCCGCCACTTTTTACCAGCCTGAAACGACGGCCTGAAACAACGTCCAGGGCTGCATCAAGCTCCCGCCCGGCGCACCGGGTAGCGCAGGTTTTCCAACCTGCCGTATCGCCGACTTGCAGTCGGCCAGGCCGTGAACCTTCCAGCCGGCTGGTCTCGTCCAACGCTCGCCGGTTGGAAAACCGGCGCTACGGCAGACTCGAAAGTCTGCGCTACGAGTGCTCCCGAACCGAGCTGGATGCAGCCTTGAACGACGCAACCTGGCCAAAACTCTCCAAGCAGGCCAGCCGTCGGCAGCGGACTTTTTTTCACCACGGGCGGCGACAGCGTCCGACGCCACCGCCAGTCGCGCGTTCCCTTTGTGCGCCCGGCAGCGGCAAATCGCAGTGAAATCAGGCGCTTTGGCCCCTTCATGGAACTCCGTGCCCGAGTTGCTGAAGCCCTTTCACCAAGGCGGGCGACCGGCTCTCGTGGCTTGGCACAGCGCCTGCGAGTGCTGGAGATGCATGAACGAAATGCACTGCTGAAACAGAATGAACACCACCGGGCCAGTCCCGAAGTCACAAAGCCTATGAGAAAATCCCCTGCCCTGATCTCTGAAGTCATCCGCGAAACCCGGCTTCCGCTGCGCGGCTTGGAGGATCGTCCGCACAAATCGCAAAAGCACCGCTACGAACGGCGCAAGGTGCGGGAGTGTCTCCGGCTCACCGATTGGATGGCGGAGGATTGATCCTAAGCCCAGCCGTTCGGAGCCACCGATAGCACAGATGGCACAGACGCAAAAAGGTTTGGGCGACGTCAGGTCGTTCACATACAGGGTGCGCTTTCGACGGTTGATTTCACCTCTTCAAGCTCTTTCATCGGTGTCATCAGTGTCGTCTGTGGCCCACTCCAACTGCTCCGTTTCGCTTGACCTCTCGCTGCCGGGCCCGGCGAGGCGGTTGGAAGGGTTGGCAGCGCGAGGCCAAGGTTTCGCACCGCTCATCGCTGGGCCTCGCGGCCATGAACCTCGGCGGTGCGGCGTTTGGAAATCGCCTCGGATGAAAAGAAAAAGGCGGGCCGTTCGGCCCGCCTCGAATTACTTGTTTCCTGATCAGTTGCGGCGCGAGTCGCGAGGACGACCGCGGCCACGGCCACCACGGTCACGGCCACGGTCATCGCGGCCACGATCCTGTTCGCCGCGGTCCCCACGGTCTGGTTCGCCCGTGCGCTCCTGGCCCGGCTGTTCGGGTTGCTCCCCGGCCGGAGGCTGTTCGCTTGGAGTTCCGGTGCCGCCCATCTCGCGGTCGCGATCGGCCATGGCTTCCCGGCGGGAGAGGCGCACGCGGCCCTTCTCATCCACGCCGAGGCACTTGACCCAGATTTCATCGCCCATCTTGACGATGTCTTCGGTCCGCTTGACGCGGAAGTTGGCCAGTTCGCTGATGTGGACCAAGCCATCCTTGCCGGGCAGGAATTCGACGAAGCAGCCGAATTCTTTGATCGTGACAACCTTGCCCCGGTAGATCTTCCCCACTTCGGCCTCGGCCGTCATGCCTTGAACCGCTTCCTGCGCGATCTTCATGCCGGCTTCGCTGGTGGAATAGATGTTCACCGTGCCGTCGTCCTCGATGTTGATCTCGCAGCCGGACTCATCAACGATCTTCTTGATGTTCTTGCCGCCCGGCCCGATCAGCGCGCCGATCTTCTCGGGGTTGATCTTGATGGTGATGATGCGCGGGGCGTACTTGCTCAGTTCAGCGCGCGGCGCGGCGAGGGTTTTGGCCATCTCGCCGAGGACAAAGAGTCGTCCCACCCGGGCTTTTTCGATCGCCTCGGTCATCACATCTTGCGGCAGACCTTTGAGCTTGAGGTCGAGTTGGAAGCCAGTGATGCCCTTTTCCGTGCCGGCGATCTTGCAGTCCATGTCACAGAAGGCATCTTCCCAGCCGATGATGTCGGTGAGGAGATTGTAGCGGTCCAGCCGTCCGGCGTTGTCGTATTCGGTACAGATTCCGACGCTGATGCCGGCGACGGGACGGATGACGGGCACGCCGGCGTCCATGAGGGCAAGGGTGCCGCTGCACACGGCCGCCATGGAGGTGGAGCCGTTGGACTCCATGATCTCGCTGGTGATGCGAACGGTGTAGGGATAGTCCTTGAGCGGGAGCATCGGCTCGATGCTGCGCTCGGCCAGAGCGCCGTGGCCGATTTCGCGGCGGCCCGGGCCGGAGATGCGGCCCGTCTCGCCGACGGAGAAGTTCGGGAAGTTGTAGTGCAGCATGAACTGCTTCTCGTGCTCACCACCGGTGTAGGCGTCGAATTCCTGCGCGTCTTCGCTGGTGCCGAGCGTGGCCAAGCTGATGGCCTGGGTTTCGCCGCGGGCAAACAAGGCGGAGCCGTGGGCGCGCGGGAGGAGGCTGACTTCGCTGCTGATCGGGCGAATCTGATCGAAGGAGCGGCCATCGAGGCGCTGGTTCTGGTTCATCACCAAGCCGCGCACGGCTTCCTTCTGGATGTAGTAGGCGGCGTCCTTGAGGACAAATTCTGTGACTTTCTCTTCCCCGAATTTCTCTTTCAGCTTCGTGCCGACTTCGTCGAAAAGGGACTTCACCGCGTCCTCGCGGGCGAGTTTGCCCGGCGTAAGTAGAGCGGGGACAATGCGGTCGCCGGCCAGGGATTTGGCTTCCTTGAGGATTTCCTCCGGCACGACGGTCAGGGTGATCGGGCGCTTGGGCTTGCCGGCTTTGGCCGCAAGTTCCTTCTGGGCCTGGATGAGCGGCTGGCAGGCGTCCTGGGCGAACTTCAGCGCGGCGACAAAGTCCGCGTCGGAAATTTCGTTGGCGGAGCCTTCGAACATGACCACGTCAGTTTCGTTGCCGACATAGACAAGGTCGAGGTCGCTCTCGACGCGCTGGGTGTGAGTGGGATTGGCGATGAACTGGCCCTGGACGCGCCCCACGCGCACGGCGCCGAGCGGGCCGGCCCACGGGATGTCACTGACCATGAGCGAGGCCGAGGCCCCCGTGATGGAAAGCACGTCGGGGTCATTTTCCCCGTCGGCGCTCAACACAATGGTCTGCACCTGAACTTCGTTGTACATCCCTTTCGGGAAGAGCGGACGAATGGGCCGGTCAGTGAGGCGGCTGGTGAGGATTTCCTTCTCGGTGGGGCGGCCTTCGCGTTTGAAGTAGCTGCCGGGAATCTTGCCCGCGGCGGCGGCCTTCTCACGGTAATCCACGGTCAGCGGGAAGAAATCCTGTCCTTCCTTGGCTTTGGTGGCCGCGACCGCGGCGACGACGACGATGGTTTCGCCGAGTTGGACGGTCACAGAGCCGTCGGCCTGTTTGGCGAGTTTGCCGGTTTCAATGATGATGGACTTGTCGCCCACTTGGGCGGTTATTTTTTCTGGCATAGGTAGGTTCTAGCCGTTGCCTCCTGAGGAACTTCAGTGAACACCCCAGCGGGGTGCTGATTGAAATTACCCAGAGGCAACAGGCCTGTTTCCATGCGCGACTTGGTGTTTTCCCACTTGCTGCGGCCGTTCGCGCGTGCCGGCCCCGGCAAGCCAGGTGGAAGCACGAAACCCCGCGGAAAGCGGGGCCGAGTGCGGTCCACCCTTACTTGCGCAACTTCAACCTCTTGGTCACCGCTTGATAACGGGCCGTGTCGTTGTTGTGCAGATAATCCAGGAGACGGCGGCGTTTGCCGACCATCATGAGCAAGCCACGACGGGAACTGTGGTCTTTCTTGTTCTTCTGCAGGTGCTCGGTCAGAGCGTTAATCTGGTCGGTAAGGATGGCAATCTGCACATCCGCCGAACCGGTGTCTTTCTCGTGCAGCCTGAAGTCTTGAATCAACTTCGTTTTGGATTCCATATCTTCGATGTCAATCTCGTAAATAAGCCGGAGAACGTAGGTGTTGGCCCCGGGGCTGTAAAGCACATTTCCGGCAGATTTCCGGGACCATCCGCTGGTGCTCCTCCGCCCAGATCCCCAGGTCCGTTCAACCTGAAAAATTTTGTTAGTTCCAGCCCTGGCTTTCGTCTAAAACCGCGCCATGCAAACCGATCGAATTTTTTCACTCACGGCAGCGGTGGCCTTCGCCGCGCTTTGCCCCTCCACCCTCGCGGCTGAAGACGGTTTCGTCTCCCTCTTCAACGGCACGGACCTCACCGGCTGGAAACTTGCCAGCGGCAAACCGCCCGGCTACGGCGTCAAGGACGGCGTCATGTTCTGCACCCGCGGCGGCGGCGGAAAACTGGTGACCGAGAAGGAGTTTGCCGACTTCATCTTCCGCTTCGAGTTCAAGCTGGAGGAAGGCGCCAACAACGGCGTCGGCATCCGCGCGCCCTACGAAGGCGACGCCGCCTACAACGGCATGGAAATCCAGATTCTCGACGAGGTTGCCGCCGACAAAGGCAAATGGGGCCAGCTCAAGCCGACCCAGTATCACGGCTCGATCTACGACGTGTTCCCCGCCAAGAAAGGCGCGCTCAAGCCGCCCGGCGAATGGAACGTGGAGGAGATCACTGCCATCGGCCGCCACGTGAAGGTCGTGGTCAACGGCCAGACCATCGTCGATGCGAACCTGAACGACGCTCCCCCCGCCAAGCTCATGGGACATCCCGGCTTGCTCCGCGAGCGCGGCCACATCGGCTGGCTGGGGCACGGTGACTACCTGGAATTCCGCAACATCCGTATCAAGGAAATCGTCCGTGAGGAAAAGGACAACACGCCGCCGGAAGGCTTCACCGCAGCGTTCAACGGCCAAGACCTTTCCGGCTGGAAGGGCCTGCTCAAAGGCCCGAACGACAATCCGATCAAACGCGCCGCCCTTTCCGACGAAGACCGCGCCAAAGCCCAGGCTGAGGCCGACGACAACATGCGCGCCCACTGGAAGGTGGAGGACGGCGCGCTCGTCTTCGACGGCAAGGGCCGCAGCCTCTGCACGGCGAAGGATTACGGCGATTTCGAGATGTACGTCGATTGGAAGATTCCCGCCCACGGCGACAGCGGCATTTACCTCCGCGGCACGCCACAGGTGCAGATTTGGGACCCGCACACCCAGCCCACGCGCGCCGGCAGCGAAGTCGGCTCCGGTGGGTTCTACAACAACCAGAAGAACCCAGCCAAGCCGCTCAAGGTGGCCGACAAGCCCATCGGCGAGTGGAACCGCTTCCGCATCGTGATGGTGGGCGAGAAGGCGCACATCTTCCTGAACGGCGAGCAAGTCGTCCACGCCACCACGCTGGAGAACTACTGGGACCGCACGAAACCGATCTTCCCCACCGGCCAGATCGAGTTGCAGAACCACGGCGGGCCGCTGTGGTTCAAGAACGTGTACCTCCGGGAGTTGACGAAGAAGTGAGCCGCACGGCTTTTGCATTGCCTTGCGACACGGCGCTGCTAGAACCATCCGCAAAAACACAGACCAATCCGCTATGAAAAACCACATGTCACGCCGTTCCGCTTTGCGCACCCTGGCGGGCACCGCCGCGGCCCTCAGCGCGGCGGCCGCCGTTCCTCCTCTGCTGGCTGCCGAAGGGGAAGCCCGAACGAAACTCAAGGGCAACATCCGCCATTCCGTTTCCGCTTGGTGCTACGGCAAGCTCTTCAATCCCGGCCGGAACAAGCAGCCCGCTCCGATGACCTTCGACGATTTCTGCCGCGAGTGCGCCAAGCTGGGCCTGGAATCGGTGGAGTTGCTCGGCGCGAAGGAGTGGCCCGCGGTCAAGAAAGCGGGAATGACCTGTGCGATGTGCAACGGGCCGGACAACATCGGCTACGGCTGGAACCGCGTGGAGCACCACGACGATCTGCTGGCCAAGTTTGAAACCGCCATTCCTGAAGTGGCCGCGAACGGGTTCCCGAACATCATCACCTTCTCCGGCAACCGCAAAGGCAAAGACAAGTGGGGCGAGTACTCGCTGACCGACGAGCAAGGACTGGAGAACTGCGTCAAGGGCCTCAAGCGGCTCATGCCCCTCGCCGAGAAACACAACGTGACGGTGGTCCTCGAACTGCTCAACAGCAAGGTGGACCACAAAGGCTACATGGCCGACAAGAGCGCCTGGGGCGTCGAGTTGTGCCGGCAAGTTGGCTCCGAGCGGCTCAAGCTGCTTTTCGACATCTACCACATGCAGATCATGGAAGGGGACCTCATGCGCTCCATTCGGGACAACGGGAAGTTCTTTGCCCATTACCACACCGGCGGCAATCCGGGGCGCAACGAGATTGACGACACGCAGGAGATTTTCTATCCGGCCGTCATGAAAGCCATTGTCGCCAGCGGCTACAAGGGTTTCGTGGGGCAGGAGTTTGTGCCCAAGCGCGACCCGCTCAAGTCGCTGGAGGAATCGATCAAGATTTGCGACGTGTAGCCCGTGGGCCGCTTCGCAGAGCCGAAACACCAACCACCAATCCACTCGAACCAATGAAGACAAACCTCTGGCTGACTCTGGCGACCGTCGGCGCTCTGACGCTCGGCGCCGCCGAATCCGACACCCAAAGCGCGGTCAAGAAAGCCGCCGACACGCTGACCGGGAAAGGCAGTTACTCCTGGAGCCTCGTCAACAAACCTGAAGGCAGCGAGGAAGGCTTTCAGATGAGCACCGACGGCAAGACCGAGAAAGGCGGCTTCACGACCTTGACCATCCGGTTCGGCGAAAACGAATTCCAAGCCGTGCGCAAGGGCGAGAAAGTCGCCGTCCAGCGCGATGGACAATGGCAGACGCCCGAAGACATGGATGAGCGTGGCGCGCGCATGACTCGCCGCCTGCAAACCGCGAAGTTCCCGGCCGAGGAAGCCGCCGAGCTCGCCGGCAAGGTGACGGAACTCAAAGCGGGCGACGGCGGGCTGTACTCCGGCGACCTGACGGAAGCCGCGGTCAAAGAGATCTTCTCGCGCTGGGGTCGCGGCGGACAAGCTCCGCAAGTATCGGGCGCGAAAGGCTGGGTGAAGTTCTGGGTCAAGGATGGCGTGCTGGCCAAGTACCAGTTCAACCAGCGTGGCACAATCACGGGCCAGGATGGGCAGGAACGCGACATGAACCGCACCACCACCGTCGAGATCAAGGACGTCGGCACGACCAAAGTCTCCGTCCCGGACGACGTGAAGAAGAAGCTGTCGTAGGGCCGAACTTCGAAACCGTAGCAGCCGACGTGAGGAGAGTCGGAGCAACCACCGACGGTTGCTACGGGCCTGCCTACGGCCTGACTTCGAGCCGGTAAAATCGGTACGCGGCGGTTTGAGGAACGTCCTGCGACACGAGTCCGCTCGGCGTGCGCAGCCATTCCGTCAGCGGAGTCCACGAGAGCAGGTCACCGCTGCCAAGAATTCGGTACGAGCGGCCTGCTCCAGCCAGCCATTCCAAATGCAGACTCTCTCCTGTCGGCACGGAGGCACTCATCTTCAAGACAGACGCGTTGTTCGTCGGGTTGGTGCCGGCGACGAACTCGGCGTAGTCCGAAGCGCCGTCGTGGTCGGAGTCCAGCAGCGGTGAGTGGTTCGTGGCCGAGCCGAAGTATTGCTGCTCCCAAGTGTCCGGCAGGCCGTTGGTGTTGGCGTCGGCGAAGGTGTAGTCGCCGGTGAAGACCAGCACGCTCGCGGACGCCAAGTCGTTGGTCTGCGGGGGCGGCGTGTTGTAAAACGGCACGTCGCCAAAGTCCACGACGTAGCGGCCCACCGGGGCGTTGGTCACGCGGAGGAACCAGTTGCCGTGCCAGTTGGAACCCCTCGGCCCGGCCAGTTCGAACACGGCCTGCGAGAGGTTGTTCGTCACCACGACCGTGCCCGGCGGCACGAAGTCCATCGTCACCGACACGTCATCGATCAACCAGCCCGTCGTGTCCGCTTCCTCCAAGGCGATCAGGAGATAATGCCAGACGACGTAGGCGATCCCGCCGGTGTACGGCGTGAGGTCGTATTCCAATTCCTCCCAGTCGGCGGCGTAGTCGGTGATCGACTCCAGCGTGACGAGGGTGCCGCTGGCGGGCAAGTAGAGCATCACCTCGCCGCCTTCCACGTTGAAGATCCCACCGTCCGACGCGAAATCAGCCTTGTGCCAGAACCGCAAGGTGGCTCGGTTGCCGCCGCTGAGGTCCAGGGCGGGGCCAATGAGGAACGATTCCGCCCAGGAGGCGGACGTGCCGTGCAGGTTGCAGCCCCAGGCCATGTTCGGCGAGTGCGCCACGGCGCCGCCACCCGGCACGCCGAGTTCCCATTCCAGTTCGGAGTCGATCGCCGCGTCGGTCTGCACTTGCCAGCCACTGGAGCCGCTTTCCAGGTCGTCGTTCCACGGCGGAGCAATGGGCTTGAGCGTGGTGAAGGAGTAAAACGTGCCGTTGTTGTCGTCGATGGTGGCGTTGCCGGCGCGGTCGCGACTGACCAGGCGGAAGTAGTAGGTCCGGTCCGAACGCAACCCCGTCAGCAGGAGTTCATGGTAGGTGTCGAGCGTGCCGTCGTAGGCGATGAAGTTGTTGGGAAAGTTGTCCCTGGATTCGCTGTACTGGACCAAGGCGTCCGCCGGCTCAGAAGTGTTCCAACTCACCCACGCTTCCAGATAGTCGGGCAGAGCGTCCACGTTGCTGAGGACGGGTGGCGTCGTTTCGATCAAGGCCGTCGCCGTAATGGTCAAGCCCGAGGAACCATCGAGGTACTCCGCCGAAATCGTGTCGCCGGGCGCCGCCATAAGGGCGTTGGTCGCCCCCGCGCCGACGGGCACGACGGCGACAGCGCCGCGGAACAATCCGCGCCGGACGGTTTCGTAGAGGGTCACGCGGACGGCGTTGGTCTGCCGCGGGCTGGTGAAGTTCACGGTCGCCTGGCCCTGGCCTTCGAGGTCCGAGTCTTCGACCTCCACCACCGCGCGGGATGGGACTGAATACACATCGCTGTCGAGCGCGAGGGTGCTGTTGCCCGCCGGCGGCAGGAGAAAGTTAAGAATGTTCTGCAACAGCCCGGCGCGGTTGTTGCCCACGCCGGTGCCCAGCGGCACGGCGTCCAGTGGGAAGGACAGAAAGACCACACGCCCCGGCAGATCGCGTCCCGGTTTTGGCGAGCGGATGCCGACGACGTGCGTGTCGCTGTAAAGGATCGGCGTGGCGTTCGCCGTGGGCACGATGTAGTCCGAGGGATTTTCCTCGCCCACCAGAAGCAGCAACTCGTCGTAAGGCGAGTAGTCGAGGGTGACATCGATCCCGGCGCCGACCGGCTCGCCCGGGGCGCCGGCGACGACATACACCGGCTGGTCCACGGCGTAGGATTGGACCTGGAGCAAGTTGGTGTTCAAGACAGCTTGCCCCGATTCCGCGAACCGCGACAGCGCCTCCATGGACGCGATCAACAGCGAACCGCCGCTGCGGAGGTAATTCGTCAAGCTCTGCGCCGCCGCGGCGGGAAAGGACTCCAGTTCCGAAATCCGCCAAATGACACAACGGTAGGACCGCAGTTGCTCCAGCGTTGGCAGGTCGCCCGTGGTGGCGTCGAACACGTCATAGACGATGCCGATCTGGTTGAGGGCGTCGGTGTAGCCCGACAGCGGCGGGGCGAAGATGAGGCCCAAGTAGTCGCCATACCCATCCACCAGCAAGAGGCTGGGCGACTCGACGGCCGTGAAGGTGAAGAGCGCGCCGCCGTTGTCGTTCGTGGCGCGATTGCCGGCTTCGTCTTCGGCGATGACGAGGAACTGGTAGGGTTGGTTGGCGACGACGTTGGTGAGCCGGATTTCGTGGACGAAGTCCAGGACCGGATTGGTGACGCTGAGGTTCAGCGTGCTTGTGCCGTACCGGAGGACCGACTTAGCGTCTTCGTCCGTATCCCAGGAAATGATGATCTGCCCAAAACGGTTCGTGACCGCGACGTTGGAAATCACCGGCGGCTGAAGGTCCGCGCTGGCGATGAACGTCCGCGCGCCCGCCGGCTGCGCGTCCTGATAGACCGCTTCAATCGCGTCGCCGTGGGCCACCTGAAGTTTGCTGTCCGCCAGCGCAGGACCGGTGGCGGTGGCGACACTGGCGGTGAAAATCCCCGTGCTGCCACTGGCCCGCAGCGTGATCGTCTCGCCCGCCGGCTCCGTGGTGCTGCGCAGCGAAACCGCCATCATCGCTTGGCCGGCGAGATCGTAATCCACCAGGCGCAACGTGATCGTGTCAGGCACGCGATAGGCCGGTTTGTCAAACGTCACCAGCCCCACGCCCGGTGCGGCGACGACCGCCGAGATCACCAGGGCGAAGTCTTGATCGACGACGCCCGGCGTGTCTTGCCGAGCGTCTTGCGCGATCCGGCTGGCACGAACGCGAACGGTGTATTCGCCCGGCACCGGGGCGTAGAGTTGCACGCCTTCCACGTTGTTGATCGCGTCCGGACCGGGCAGGTCGGGCAGCGACTCGCCGTCCTGGAATTGATTGCCACGATAGATGTGCCCATCCGGCGACAGCACTTCGAGGTCGAGGTCATTCACCAGGGCCGGCACCGCCGCCGGCAAGCCGGGCACGTCGGTGTAGGCGAGCGTGATCTTGAGCGGCTCCTGCGGCCCCGCCACCACGAGAGTGCGCTCGTAGATCTGGCCGTTGGTGAGCAGCGCGGTCTGGTCGAGGAACTCGTAGTTGCGCGTCGAAGCGATGAGCGCCGGCAGGTCGATGCGGCCCCAGCCTTCGTCCATGTTCGGCGCCGCGTCCGTGTCCTGGCTGTCATCCATGTCCGTGGCGGAGTTGATGAGCGCGGCCTTCACCAGCGCGGGCGACGGCGTGGCGTTGGTGTGGGTGGCGCGGTAGAACTGCACGAACACCGCCGCCGCGCCCGACGCGTGCGGGCCGGCCTGGCTGGTGCCGCCTTGATACATGTAATTGTCGGAGATGGGCCACCAAGCGTTTTCATCGTTGGCATAGACTGAGCGCAAGGAAGCGATCCACGTTCCCGGCGCCACCACATCGGGCTTGATCCGTCCGTCTTCGCAAGGGCCGCGGCTGGAGAAATCCGCCATCGTGTCCGGCCCGTCCGAGTAAATGGAGAATTCTTCGATGGGCAGGTTCAGGCGGTCGCTGTTGGCCGCGCCGGTGGCGATGACGTTCTTGGCCACGGCCGGACTGCCGATGGTGCGCGAAGCCGGCCCCGCGTTGCCGGCGGAGAACTCCAGGATGTACGGCTGGTCGCCGGAACGCAGCGCATCCGCGTCGCGCACCAGCGCGTCGAATTCCATCGCGCTCAAGTCGTAGCGGCCCTGCGTGTCGTCGCCCCAACTGTTGGAGCCGACGTCCGCGCCGGCCCGCTTGGCGTCGCGCGTCAGCTTCTCGAAGCTGGACGGCGGCTGGTAACCGCCCGTGCCGTCAAAGAGCCGCTGCGCGATCAAACTCGCGCCGGGCGCCACGCCCAAGCCGTAGAGCAGACTGTTCTCGTCCATCTCGCCGGTGGCGCCGTTGCCCGCGACGATGCCGGCCACGTGCGTTCCGTGGCTGTGCTCGTCGGCGGCGTCGGTGAGCGAGCCGTAGTAGAACAATGCCGTGACCCGGCCGGCGATGTCCGGGTGCATGGAGTCGATCTCCCCACTGTCCAAACCGCTGTCCGCGACGGCCACCGTGACGCCCGCGCCGTCGAAGCCGAGGTTCATCATGGCGGTGGTGTTAGGCGTGTTGCCCGTGCCGGCCACAATGCGGCTCGACACTTCGTCGAACAATTGCATCTTCGGCGCCGGCTCAATCCAAAGGACGCTGTCGGAGCGGGCCAGGTTCGCCAGTTGTTGCGAAGCCAACGTGCCCCGCAGCACGGTGCCAAAACGGAACTTCGACTCCTGGTGGATCTGCTCCAACGACTGGCGCACCGCCGCGGCGTCCGGCACCGCGGTGTCGGGGGCCAGCAAGATGCTCACCGCCGCGGACTCCCCGATCCGCACCCGGCCCAGGGCGGACTGCATCTTGTGCTCCGGCCGATAGTCGCCCACCCAATGCACGAACGGCAGCCGTCTCAGGTCGGCCAGGGACACCGTCTTGGCCCGCGCCACGAACGCGTCGTCCGGCACGTAATGCAGGAGATCGACCCCGGTGGCGCGCAACGCCTCCCGCCATTCCGGCTTCAGCGCCTGGGTGAGTTGGACCAACAGCAAACCGGAAACAGGCCGCTCCACCGCCTTGGCCGCGGGGGCTGGAGCGGACGCGCGCGCGGTGGGAATCGTCTCATTGCGCAGCCGGATGACTTTGCTCTGCGCCTGGGCCAACTCCACACCCGACAAGACGAGCAGTCCCGCGAGCAGGCAGCGCCGCATGATTGAACTCAAGCTGTGGTTCACGGTGGAACCATAACGGCGGACCGACCCGGAAACAAGCGGGCAGGCACCGCGGTTCGCATTTGGCTCCTGTGGGATCAAGCAAGAAACGGAGCGCGGACCCGCCGTGGCGATGGGGGAATTGCAAATTGAAAAATGAAAAATGCAAATTGCCCATTGGGAACACCGACAACGACAGAACGCCGTAGGCAATTTTCAATTTTCAATTCTCAATTTTCATTTAGCAATTCCCCCCTCTGCCTGCGCCGCCCGCCCTCTTCCAGCCTCCCCGGCCCCTCGGCGGAGGAGCGCTGGCCCCGAAAAGAATTTTGACCCTCCCCCCGTATTTGTCCGACCCCACCCTCTAAAGTTGCGGCAAAAAGTACCGATATGAAGACCGTGAAAACGCAACTGGAACTGGGTTTCGCAACGCCAATGAAGCTCACCCGGATGACGCCACACAACCGCCGGATGGCCCGCGCCCGCTGGTGGTTTGGACAAATGCACGCGGTCGTGGACCGGGCCTTCGACTGGTCCGCCACGCCGGTGCCGCCGCCGGAACAGATTTACCTGACGCTGGCCAAAGCGCGGTAAGAGATCATGTGGTTGCAGGTTGTGGGTTGCAGGCGAAAGCTTGCTCTTTTGCACGCCGGGCCCGGTGAGCCTGTGACCTGCAACCGCAGCTCTCTTTCGCCCGAACCAAGCGCCGCGGAAGCGCGTTTGGCCGAGCGACCATCTCCTTCCGCCCCCAGCCCCAGCCGGTGTATTCTCTCCCGTTCCGTGATTTCCCCCCCCATGTCCGCGTTGAACCGGGAGTTGCTGGAATCTTGAGCCTCTTTCAAAACCGTAGCAGCCGACGTGAGGAGGCTCTGTTTCCGTTGGAGTTTGAGCCTCCTCACGTCGGCTGCCACGGGGTTTTGAAATCGCCTCTCTTGAACCAACCAGAACCCGTTGCGCTACGCTGAACCCCTACGGCCGCCAGACCAGACACGCCGGCGACATGCGCTCTCCGACTTCGACGTTCAGATTCAACGCAGCTCGATTCGCGCTTCGCGCACCGCAAAGCAATCGTCGCCCGAAAAGACGAGGTGCAGCGTTCGGCCGCCGACGCTCATCCACTTGGCGGGAAAGTCGCCATGCTCGCCGGGGCCAACATCCCAGCGGGGAGTGAAGAAGGCGGTCGTCCACGGCCCCCACGGTTCCGGCGCATCGTAGATGGCAAAACCACCGGCGAAACGGGTGTCGCCGCGGTCGTTGGTGAAACCGGCCGGTTGCGGGAGTTGCTGCCACCAGAGGTAACGGCGCAGCGGCGCGCAGTAAGTCATCGCCGAACGCAGGCAAGCGCCGCGATGCTCGAACACCGCGCCCCGCGCGCGGACATCGCGCGTCCACACTGGCTGGCCGTCGGCGCCTCGCTTCTCGAAGAATTCCCAGGCGGCGTGCTCGGTGAGCCGGCGTTTCGGCGCGCGCATGAGGATGAACCGGTCGGCCGGCGTATCGGCGCGCGGGTCGTCGTGGGAGTAGGCATACACAAACTCATCGCGTGCGCCGGCGTAGTTCCGGCCAAAGTTGACGAAGCCCACGAGGCCGAACTCGGCAAATTTCCAGTCGGCAAACGTCCAGGTCGCGGCGTGGTCACGCGACCAAGCAAGTTGTGCCGTTGCGCCGCGGTTGTCGGCATGGCCCAGCCACAGATACAGCACGCCTTCGACACACAGGATGCCCCAGCCTTTCTTGCCGGCGCGACCCTGGCCCAGTTGCTCGGCGGGTGAACGCACGTTCACGCCGTTGAATTGGTCCGGCGCTCCGGTGACGCGCGCGAAACCCAGGCTCAGTTTCTGCTTCACCTTGGGCACGAATCCGGTGCCGTCGCCCCAGGTCGTGTAAATCGCGTCGTCATCTGCCCAGGTCACGGGCCAGTTGTCGCCATCGTATGCGGCCCGGGCGATGCGGTTGGTGGGTGCCCATTCCAGCGCCGCGATGACAGGGCTGGGAGGATATGGCGGCGTGGCCGTCGAACCGGTGCTTCGCGCGGCTTCGGTGGCGGGCGTTGAAGCGCCAGATGAACTTGGTGCAGCGGAGAAAGCCTCCGCCACGGGAGGCGGTCCCGCGCTAGACGCTTTCGACGTGCCCCCGGAAGTCCGGCGGCGCGGCGGTTGCAGGAGCAACTCCTCGAGCACCGCTTCGAGGTAGCGGTCGTTCGGTTTGCCGTCGCGCTGCTTCTTGATCAGGAAAGATTGGTTGCCCTCGGCGGCAGACTGCCAGTCGAACGTCACGTCCGGCTGGAGTTTCATGCGGCCGGGCGCTGAAAGGTCCCAGTAATCGCGCCGCCCGCGCACGGCATAAAGCACCGTGGTCAAGTCGGCCACGTGCCGGCTTTTCTGCTGGCCGCTAAAGTAGTGGAAGTAGGCCCGGCGCACCGGATTCTCGGGCGGCGTCTTCGCCAAGTTCGCGCCCACCTGCAAGCCACTGGGCACCGAGCCGATCTCGCGTCCGACGAACACCAGCGGCCGGGGCCACTGCCGGATGGCCTCGAGTGTCGCGGCCACGTCGAACTGGAAATTCACGTTGCCCAACCGGAGGTCGTCTCGGGGCGGATGCCCGACGAAATTGCCGCCCATGCAAACCCATTTCGCGACCTTGCGCTCGACCAGTTCGCGTCCGCTGGGCCGACCGTTTGCAGCCGGAAGCTGGAGCAAGTTCCGCAGGTTCGTGAGGTAGCCGACGGTGACGATGACGACGGAGCGGTCGGGCTGCTGCTCCAACACCTCGCGATAAACCTCGGTCGCGTCGGGAACTTGTTCGGCCGCTTTCACGCGGTGGGGAAAGTCGGCGGCAAGGCGCGCAGTGAAGCTGGACTGCCGCCGCACCCCCGGACCTTTGACCATGCCGAGCGGCAGGCCGGGGCGTCCGTAATAAGTGTTGATGGCGTCCACCGTCGCGGCCGACAGGTAGTCCTTCACGCTGACGACCGTGGCCAGGATTTTGCATTCCCCGTTGTCGGCCAGCGCGTGCAGCACGGCGAGCGCGCCGGCGTCATCGCAGTCGGTGTGCATGTCGGTGTCGAAGACGATCCGCACGGGGACGCGGGCGGACGACGAGGCCGCCTTCAGTTGACCAGGCAACGCGATCAGCAGCAGAAGGGCGAGGCCCAGTGGGATACGTCTCATGGCGCCGATGAAACCAGTTCCTTCGCGCCTTCGACAAGGCGCTTCGCCACGGCGGCCACGAGCTCGTCGGGGACGCCCAGGCGCGGATTCGATTGCTGGCTGAGCAGGTGGCACTGGTCGTTCACGTAATCAATCACGATCAGGCCGCCGCTCTCCACTTGGGCGACTTCCGTGGAAAAGAACTTCATCCCCGTCGTCGAGGCGATACGGCGGGCGATGTCCTCCAGACGGGCCGATTCTTCCACCGTCAAGTCACCCGCCGCCAAGGACCGATAGCGATCCGTGTGACAGTTCCACCAACAGATCCAGATGGAGCCGAACACGTAGAAGACGCGCCAGTAGGCCGGCTCGCCGCGGAGGTCACGCGGCACAATCAGGCGCTGGAGCAAATAGGCGTCGCTCGGCCAGGCCAGCGCCGAGCGCACCAAGTCCGCTTCGCTCGTGGCCTTGAGCACCACGCCCTTTCGTCCGTAGCCCAGCGACGGCTTGATGACAAACGGCGTGCCCAGCAATTCAAATTCCCCGTTCACGAAGCGGTACTCCGGCACCTGCTCGCGCCGCACGATGAGGGTGTAGGGGACGTGAATGCCGGCGGCGATAAGCCGATGGTGCAGGGCCGCTTTGTTGAACGCGGCCAGCGCCACGGCCGGCGGGTCGATCACCTTGGTGTGCCTTTCCGCTGCCAGCCGCACGAGCCGGTGGTAGAGGTCGTTGGGGTCGTGGTGCTCGCTGTGCATGTTGAGAAGCACCCGCGCCCACACTTCGCCGCGCCGGAAGGAATCGTAAAAGGCCTGCGCCCACAACGGCTCGATGAGGAAGAAGCTCCAGCCCGCCTCGGCGCAATGCTGCTGCACGCGGTGAATGAAGAAGTCATCCGCGTCCAGCTTATGCGTCATTACCAAGTCATAGACTCGCGACATCCTGGCCACTGTGGGCCAGCGGCGGCGGCTGTCAACGGAGCGAATGCGGACCGACGGTGTGCCCCACGGCTGCTCTAAAGTCGGCACCCCCACCGCGGGAAACAAGGCCTTCCCCTCACCCCAACCCTCTCCCGTCCGACGGGAGAGGGGGAGACCATCGGACGCGGGGTCACGAAACGCGCTCCAGATTTCAACCGGCGCCGGTTGCGCCCTCCCTCTCCCATCGGATGGGAAGAGGGCCGGGGTGAGGGCCGAAGGCCACCCTGCCATCCCGCTCGCCGAATTTAGAGCGGCCCTGGGTGGGCCCGCCGCGCCGTTTGAAAAGCTTGTCTTGGCCCGCGGTTTCTGGGAAACACAGCGCCATGAATCGTCGAAATTTTCTGCAAGTCAGCTCGCTCGGGGCGGCTGGGATGGTCCTCTCCCGTTACTCTTCCTTCGCCGCCGAATTTGCCGACACCAAGAAGCGCGTCGGCCTCATCGGCACCGGCTGGTACGGCAAGTGCGATCTCTGGCGGCTGGTCCAGGTCGCGCCGGTGGAGATCGTCTCCCTGTGCGACGTGGACAAACGGATGCTCGCCGCCGCCGCCGACATGGCCGCCGAGCGCCAACTCTCGAAGAAACGCCCGCGCACGTATTCCGATTACCGCGAGATGCTCAAGGAGAAAGACCTCGACATCGTGCTCGTCGGCACGCCGGACCACTGGCACGCGCTGGCGATGATCGAAGCCGTCAAGGCGGGCGCCGACGTTTACGTCCAGAAGCCCACCAGCGTCGATGTCGTCGAGAGCCAGTCCATGCTCGCCGCCGCGCGCAAGCACGGGCGCGTGGTCCAAGTGGGCACGCAACGCCGCAGCACGCCACACTTGATCGAAGCGCGCGACCGCGTGATCCGCGAAGGCAAGCTGGGCCGGATCGCGCACGTGGACATCTGCTGCTACTGGGGCATGGGCCGCGCCGGCAATCCGCCCGACATGGCTCCGCCCGATTACCTCGACTACGAGATGTGGACCGGCCCCGCGCCGATGCGGCCGTTCAACCGGCGCACCCATCCGCGCGGCTGGCGGGCCTTCATGGAGTACGGCAACGGCATCGTCGGCGACATGTGCATTCACATGCTGGACATGGTCCGTTGGATGATGGACCTGGGCTGGCCTCTGCGGATTTCGTCCTCGGGCGGCATCCTGGTGGAGAAAACCAGCAACGCCAACACCACCGACACGCAGACCGCCACGTTCGACTTCGGCGACCTGCAAGTGGTGTGGAAACATCGGACTTGGGGCGAAAGCCCGGACCCGGAATATCCGTGGAGCGCCACGTTCTACGGCGACAAAGGCACGCTCAAGGCCGGCGTGTTCAAATATGACTTCAAGCCTCTCGACAAGAACGCCCAGGCGCTGCATGGCGAGCCGCTTTACGAATACGAGAAATACCCCGAGGACAAGACCGAGAAGGACCTGGAGAAACACTGCGCCTCGGCGATCCGTTGGCACATGCAGGACCTGCTCAAGAACATCGCCTCGCGCGGCAAGCCCGTGGCCGATATCGAGCAAGGCGTCATCTCCAGCGTGTCGAGCATTCTGGCCAACCTCTCCCTGAAAGTCGGGCGGACCCTGACTTGGGATCCCGAGAAGTGGCAGGTCGTCGGCGACGAGGAAGCAAACCGGCTCCTCCGTCGTCCGTATCGCGCCCCGTGGGTGCATCCCGAGCCGTAGGATAGGCGTCGCGCCTGTCTCCATTCAGATCCCACCTCAAGCCCAAACTAGGCCCGCCTTCTTGATTCCAGAGACAGGCGCGACGCCTGTCCTACGACATCCAGGCGGCCAGGTTCTGTTGCACGAACTCGTCGTCGTTGAGATGCGGGTAGGCCCGCTGGACGCGGTCAATCTCTCCGCCCTGACCTGGCGACAGCCGCTCGTTGGGGTCGAGGCACCACACTCCTGCCAGCAAGCCCTGGCGCCGCAGGACTTCGTGGAGGCCCGCGATGCAGCCCGCGTAGTGGTTCGCGGCATCGAAGAAGGCCGCGTTGGCATCGGTGACTTCCACGGCGCGGCGCAGCAAATCTGGCGGCACGCTCGCCCCACTTGCCGCCACGCGACGGCACTCGGCGTGGAGTTCCGCGGCGCGTTTCGTCCACACAGCCCAATGCCCCAGCAAGCCGCCCACGATGCGCCGCTCGACCGCCTTGCCGCCGGCCTGAAAGCGGAACGGCGTGAGCAGGTCGAGCACGATGTTGTCGTCGTTGCCCGTGTAGAGCGCAATGTCCTCGCGTCCGGCTTCAGCGATACCACGCACCACGTCGAGCGTTTGGTAACGGTTGAACGGTGCGATCTTGACAGCGACGACGTTCTCGATTTCCGCAAAGCGCCGCCAGAATGAGAAGGGCAGCAGCCGTCCGCCGGCGGCCGGCTGGAGGTAGAAGCCGACCACTGGAATCAACTCCGCGACCGCGCGGCAATGCGCCAGCAACTCGGTTTCGCCGGCGTCCCGGAGCGCGCCCAACGAGAGCAGGCCAGCGTGATAGCCGAGTTCGCGGGCGAGTTGCGCTTCGGCGGTCGCTTGCTTCGTTGGACCACAAAGGCCGGCGATGCGGATCGTCTGCCGTCTCGTCGCTGCGTCGCACGCAGAGGCGGTTTCAACCGCGAGTTCGAGCACGGGCTTGAGCAAGCCGTGCTTGGGTTCTCGGATGGCGAACTGCGTCGTGTGGACGCCGACCGCGAGGCCGCCCGCGCCGGCCGCGTGATAGTAGCGCGTCAGCGCCCGCTGGCGGCGCTCGTCCAAGCGGCGCGCCTCCGTGAGCGCCAGCGGATGGGCGGGAATGACCAGCCCGGTGCGTAGTCGCTCGCGCACCCAAGCTGTCGTGGGGGAAGTGTTGGACATCTCAGTATTTTCCGTCCCGCACTTCAAAGTGCGTGGGCTTGCGGAGATCGCGTCCGCCGATCTTCACCCAATGTGCCGTCCAGCGGAAGATCGTCTCCAGCGGCATCGGCGGCGGGCCGAGGACGGAGCAAAGCTTCTCTGGGTTGTTCAGGAGCGCCGTGTCCGCTTCCTTGCCAACGAACACCGGAGTCTTGCCCAGCAATTCGCCGAAGCGGCTCGCAGCGTTGCGCACGCGCAACGGGCCGGGCCGGGTCAGGTTCCAGGCGCTGGTCGGCGCCGTGGCGAGCGGCAGCGCGCGCAAGATCATGTCGTTGGCGTCGCCTTGCCAGATGCAGTTCAGAAAACCGTTGGCCACGTCGATCTCTTCGCCGGCCCACACTTTGCGGGCGAGATCGACCAGCACGCCGTAGCGAAGTTCGACCGCGTAGTTCAGCCGGATCAGCGCCACGCGCACGCCGTTCTGGCGGGAGAAATAGTCGAAGAGGCGCTCGCGGGCGACGGCGGCATTCGCGTATTCGCCCAGCGGCGTGAGCGGCTCGTCCTCCTGCGTCCCGCCGCCGGCGACCGGCACGAAGGGATACACGTTGCCCGTGGACAACGCGACGATGCGCGCGCCGGGAAATCGTTCCGCCACGTGCGCCGGCGCCAGCGTGTTCGCCGCCCAAGTGAGCGCAGGGTTTTGCGCCGTCCCAAACTTGACACCCACCAGGTAGATCAGGTTCTGGGTGTCGGGGAGAACATCCAGGCTCGATCGGTCGAGAACGTCACAGACCAGCGTGCGCACACCGCGGGCTTCCAACCAGTCGCGGCTGGCCGGATTCGAGAATCGGCTGACGGCGATCACGTCCAATCCCGTGCCGGCCTCCTGCGCGGCCCGCTTGGCCAATACGGCGAGCGTCGGCCCCATCTTGCCGCCGGCACCCAAAACGATCAGCGGGCTGGCGAGGCTGCGCATGAACTCCGCCAGCGCGGGACGCGGCTGCGTCAGCACGTCGTCGAGGTCGGCTTCGGTGTGGATGAGGTCTGGGAGCGGCACAGTTTTCCTTTGGGTTGAACGGCGACTCAAGGTCGCGCACCCGTCATCCGCACCATGACCACGCCGTGTCTCGGCACGCTGGCCTTGAACTCGTTCTCAAACCGTCCGAGCTCTTTCTGCCGCCAGAGATCCCGCAAGGTTTGCGGGCCTTTCACACCGAGGTCGGACCACTTCGCCGTCACGCTGGTTTCCACTTCGCTGCGGTTGAACAGGCCGACGGCTTTGCTGCCATCCTCGAGGTCTTTCACCATGACGAAGGTTTCTTCCTCCACCGGCACCACTCGCGCGCATTGGCCGAGCGGGTCTTGGTCCACGTCGATGACTTCAGAATTGCAGAGGACGTTCACGGTGAACTCGTCGAGCTTGCCCATGTCGCCACTGAAAAATAGCGGCGCGGCGCTCAGGCACCAGAGCGACATGAACGAATACTGCTCGCTCGGCGTCAGCGGACTAGCAATCGGCTCGCCCATGCCGCGCGCGTTGCCGATGCGGCCGATCTGGATGTAGTCGGGATCGTTCCACGCGCCGGGCTTGGACCAGGCGCGGTGCTCGGCGTTCTTGAGCGCGACCGGGAAGATGCGGTCCAACTCGAAGCCCAAATCGCCCGCCGTGCGCCAGCAATGGCCACCGACTTCCGCGCCCCATTCCCAGACGTTGCCCATGCCGTATTGGCAGAGGTTGAACACGATGTCGCGCTTCTGGCGTTTGAGGATGTCGCCCATCTGCTGGTAGGGCTTCTTGAACTTCGCCAGTTCGGGACCGGTTTCTTTCTTGGCGATGCCGCCGTAGGAGCACCAGTCGTATTTCAGGAAGTCGAAGCCCCAGTCGGCAAACAGCTTCGCGTCCTGCTCTTCGTGCTGATAGGTCGCGGCGAAACCCGCGCAGGTCAGCGGGCCGGGCGAGGTGTAGATGCCGGCCTTCAATCCCTTCGAGTGGATGTACTCGGTCATGGCCACCATGTCCGGAAAATGCTTGTTCGGAATGAGGTTCCCCTGGGCATCGCGCAATGGACCGACGCGCAACGGGTCTTTGTTCTTCGGCGCGTTCATCCAGCAATCGTCGATGCTCACGTACTGGTAGCCCACGTCGGCCATGCCGCTGCTCGCCATCACGTCGGCGGCTTCGCGCATGAGCTGGTCGGTGATGCGGTCGTAGTGCGTGTACCAATGGTTCCAGCCCATCGGCGGCGTGAGGGCCAGCGTGTCGCCGGAGACGATCTTGAACGCGCGGGTCGCTTCGCCGTGCGAGTTCTTGGCGCGCAGCGTAAGCGTGAATTCGCCGCGGGCCGGCGCGGTGCCGGTGATGATGCCGTTCGCGGCGTCAAGTTTGAGACTCGACGGCAAATTCTCGACAGTGAAGGCGATTGGCCGCTCCCCGGTCGTCGGGATGCGGAAGATGAACGGGTTCCCCGGCCGACAGCCAGTGACGCGCGGCCCGTTGATGCGCGGGGCGGGGCCGGGCTTGGGCGTGAGGATGACGGCGGTTTCCTTCAACATCGGCCGGTCGAGGGCCTTGGGCTTGGCGCCACTCACGACGAAGCGCGCGTCGGCCCAGTTGGCGTGGTCGAAGCCCACGCCGTCGCCGCCGTCACCGACCATGAGGATGAGGGTCTTCAGACCCTTGAGGTCGAGATCGACGCTCCTGGCTTTGTCGCCGGGCTTCATCACGCCGGTTTCCAGAAGCTTCTTGCCGTCGCCAACAATCTTGAACGTGACCGTGGCCGGGCCATTGGCGTTGTCGTCCACGCCGATCGAGGCGAGGAACCGCTCGCTGCCGCCCGCGAGGTCGATCCAGAGCGTGCTGTTGGCGTGCGTGCCGACGCCGTGCTCGAATTTCTGTCCGCCGATGGAGAGCGGCTTCTCGCGGATGGAGCGGTCGATCTGGGGTTTGCCCCAGCCTTGCGTCATCTTGGAGAGGTCCAGCGACGTGAGCGGGACCGTCTCGGCGGCCGAGGAAACCAGCGCGGTGACAAGCAATGGAATGATGAACAGGATTTTCATGGCGCGGAAGGTAGAGGATAGGTCGGCGGAAGGCACGGAGAAATTTCGGGGTCATGGTGGAACAGGCGCATCACTGACACTGCCTCCGTAGTGGCGCGAGCGACCGCCTGCGATAGTCCGACGGGCGACCCGCCCGTCGGGCCGCACGCCAACCGAGTCGGTTGGCACAACTTCGGCAGCCGAGTCGGCTGCCCTACTACGCGGTGGCAGTGTCAAGATGCGTCCCGGTGCGCACGGTTAGAAATCGGGGCTTGCCGCACGCTGGCCATCGTGGTAGCCAACAGCAGCTTCGTGGAAGGTGATTGTGAATTTTGATCCCGCTTGGGCGGACCCAGCGAGGACATAAATGGAAAGGGACCAAGATGACGACGATTGCTGCTAGACTGCGGGTGCTGCTGCTGCTGCTCGGCCTGAGTCTCGTTGCGACCAGAGCTGTCGTTGCCCAGTACACCATCCACATTGAGATTGTCCCCGGTCATAATCTGATTGCCAACATCTCCGATAGAACCGGTACCGTGGGTCGCCGTAACTCAAAAGGGGGTGTTACCCAAGATGAGGCCGGAAAATGCTCCGGTTGACTCAAAAGTGGTGTTACCCAAATGCCCCTGGAAATTGGAAGCGAAGGAAGCCGGGGCACGGTGGCAGTCCGGCCTCCCTCG
>JACRJZ010000027.1 GCA_016219875.1 Verrucomicrobiota bacterium
CACGAAATACACGAAACACACGAAAGCAAAGGCCGCCGTGCGGTTCTTGGCTGGTGTGCCGGCGTCACCAAACGGTGACGGGACGAAGTCCCCGTCCTGCCGCGGCGCGGCCAGCGATTCTCTTGGGCGTTCCTTTCGTGTCTTTCGTGGTTCAACTGAATCGTTACGGCTCAGGCGCCGGGCCTACTCCGCCACCGCCGCGGTCACGGCCAGCAGCGCCGGCACGCCGCGCGGCTTCTCGCCGGGAAGCATGTCGATGGACTTGATCTCGACGTCCGGGCGCGGGTTGTTCCATTGCTTGGCGTAGGCAACGGCGCTGTTGTCCGTGCCGTCGTACTTCTTGGTCCAGGCAACCTGCGCGCCGGGAATGGCCAGCGGCGTCTTCTGGCGGTACTCGTGGATGTCGATCTCGGCGAGGATAGGGACGGTTTCAGATTTGCCGTCGGCGTAGGTGACGACGTAGCGCAAGGTCTCGAAGGACCGCTTTCGGCGGCGGTCGTCGTCATTCATGCGCTGATCGAGCTTCATCGTGTGGAGGAAGAAGAGCGCGTCGGCTTTGCGGTTCACCGGAATGCCGCGGATTTCCTTGGCCGGTTGGCTGGCTTTCTCGGAGAGCATCAGCGCCGTCGGCACCGGCGAGGTGGCGAACTCGAAGATGTCGAACTCCACGCCGGCCAGGGTCTGCCGGCCGGTGGGCAAATCCTTGAAAGTGTATTTGGCGTCGCCGAACCAGCCTTTTTCGTCGCGAAAAGCGTTGGCGTGTTTCGAGAGGTCGATGGGCGCGCAGCGCAGGTTGGCCCCGGCGATGACGGTCTTGCCGGCGAAGGGCGCCTTTAGGTTGCGCAAGATGGTCGTGAGGATGGCCTGCTTCTTCGGCCCATTGGCGGGCACCGGTTCGGTGGGCTGGTAGTTCACGTTGCAGAGCACGATGCCGCCCTGGCCCTGCGGGTACTCCATGAGCGCGCCGACGTTCAACATCGGCTTCACCTTCGCGTAGAACTCGGGCGAGCGACGCGCCTTGAAATAGAGGTTGTCCACGCCGACGACGTCGTTCTTGTTCGGCACGCGCTGCCAATCGGTGATCTTCAGGCGCAGCTTCCGCGCCCGGCGCGGCGGGTCGATGGCGAAGGTCTGCGCGTCGGTGTTCGGCAGCGTGTCAAACGCCGCCGTAGCCTGGCCGTCGAAGTTGACCTCAACCTTGGTGACGAAGTGATAGAAGCCGTTGCCAATCCACGTCCACTCGATGAACTCCTGTTCGGCTGGGAACTCCATCGTCCACTCCGGCTTGTCACCCTGCTTCAACTCGAAAGAGAAGATGTACTTCCAGCCGTCGGCGCTGACCATGCCGTTGACCATGTTGTCGAAGGCGTCGCTCGGCATCTTGGCGAACGGCGCAACTTCGTCGTAATCGACGCAATAGCTGAATGTGTCGGAGGCCACGTAATTGCCGGCCTGCCAGGGGAAAATGCGCTCGCTGGAGTAGAGCGCGACGTCGCCGACGGTGAGGCCGGCGGTCAGGTGGTTTCGCACCGGCGGGAAGGTCACGCGCTCGCGGCGGAAGGGGCGGATGACATGATCGACGCCCACGAGTTGGTTGAAGTCGGCCAAGCCCTCCGGTGTGAGGCCGTTGAAAACAATCCAACCTCCGCCGGCGGTGAACTGCTTCACTTGCGCGGCGCTGGCGGCGAGCGTCTTCAAGCTGGCGGGCGTGGCCGCGATCACTGCGATCTTGCCCGTGCTCAGGGCGTCGAGCGGGCCGGAGGCGGGCGAATACTTGAGGCCCGAAGCCTCCAGCACGCGGGCCAAAGGCGCATCCGCGGGCACAGCGGCGGCCACGGGCCGGAACTCCTGCTGGTACGCACCGGCGTAGCCGATCAGGTTGTGGAGCACGGCCTGCGCGACGGCGTTGCTGGCCAGCTTCCTGCCAATGGCAAGCTGGCTCAGGAGCAGGACGCCCTTGCCGCACGGCACTTCGACCAGCGCGCTGTGGCGAAGCTGATCGTCGCACTGGACGAGCGACTTGGCGCCGCGGGTGGGTTTGAGATAGGCATTGCGATACACCACCGAGTCCGGTCCCCACGTGAAAAAGTCTTTCTGCTGCAAGTCGCGGAAAGCAGGGTGGCCCAGGTCTTCGGCGAAGGCGACGCGGCCTTCGTTCTGCGCCGGCTCCATCTCGCAAGGCAGCGCCTGAAAGCGCAGCGGGCTTGTTTGTTCCAGCACGACGACGGCGCGGCTAGCGGATGCCCAGGCAGCCAGGCGGGTCGAGGTCGATTCGGTTTCGCTGAGCGCATCGCTGGCGACGAGCAGCACCTTGGCGCTTGCAGGAAGCGTTTCGAGGCTGCACAGCGCGGTGAACGGCTGGCCGAGAGAACTCAGGAAGGAAGTGACGGAGCCGCGAGGGTCGAGGACAAGCAAGTCCGTCGCAGTCAACGTAGGGAGGCTCCGGTCGTTTCCGCTTTCCGCTTTCCGCTTTCCGCTTTCGGATTCTGAAGTGAGCCTCCTTGCGTCGGCAGCTACGTTCAGGACGGAAACCGCCTTCGCATCGCGGAACACTTCCTGGCCGCCCACGGTTAGCGCGAGCGCTAGTTCGCCTTCGGTACGCGCGTCCACTTTGGGCATCGTCACGGGCACGTCGAACTTCTCACTCGTGCCGGACGCGACACGATACTCCTTCGTCTCACCGGCGATCTTCCGACCGCCGAAGCTCAGCGTCCAGGTGAACGCCAGCGGCTCGGCGGAGTGCGTGTCGTTGAGAATCCCGAACGAGCGCTTCACCGCCTGGCCGGAGCCGAAGGTCCAGTCCCATTGCCGGCAGAAGACCGCGCGCGGCGCGAAGCTGCGATAGTGCGCGCCGTCGGTGTCACTCTGGCCCATCCAGAAGTGGAAGCCGCCGAAGCCGGCCCAGCGGTAGCCTTCCGTCAGGATGCGAGCCATCAGCCCTGCGGCGGGCAGACTGGCGGCCTTGCCGCCGAACACCGCTTCGCCGCCGAGGTAGGCCAGCTCCGGATGATGCCCGGCAATGAAGTAATCCTCGCCGAGGAAGCGCGGGCGCTCCGCGTCCCACACCCAACGCCCGCGTCCGCCGCCGGTGGGGTTGGCGTCGTAGGCCAAGTCCGGGTAGCCCGCCATCTTCGCGTCCCAGACGTAGTGATCGCCGTGGACGGGCAACACGTTGGCTTTGCCTGCGCCGCCGCCATCGGTCATCGTCAGGCGCGTCGGATCGGCCGCGCGCACAGCGTCAGACACGTTCAGCACCGCGGCCTCGAACTTGTCCATCAGGCCGCCGTAGAGGTTGATGCAATTGATGTAAAGCCACTCGTTCTCGATCGACCACAGCATCACCGAGGGATGATTACGTTCGCCTCGGACCTGGGCGACCATTTGGTCCTGCCAGTGTTTCATCAACTCCATCTTGATGTCGGAGCCGTGGAGCTTCTTGAGTTCCGGATCGTTCTCGATGGCCATGTAGCCGATGGCTTCGCCGTCGAGAATGCCCGAGCGGCGGCAGAGGACGCCGTGTTGATCGAAGAAGCTCAGCGCCTCCTCTGGGGGCAGTCCCTGCCACTTCGTGCCCCAGAACCGCATCACCGTCTGGTGCTGGTCGCGGTAGAACTTGAGCCACGCCTCCTTGTCGGGCGCGGTGAAACAGTCGGCCCAGACGTGCCAGGGAACGCCGTTCAGAGTGAAGTCCTTCCCGTTCGCGCCCCACTCGCGGAAGCCGAAGGAGGTCTCGCTGAGGTCGGATTTGAGATTTGAGATCTCAGATTTCAAATTGGCGGTGAGCGTCACGCGTAGCGTGTAGAGGTTCGGATCGTCGGGCCACCAGAGTTTCGGGTTCGACCACGGCTCCGCGAGCTTGACCACTTCCTCTTGGCCCGCGGCCAGCTTGAAGGGCTGCGGGGCAAACCTCTTTTCCACCCCGCCGGTCTTCGCGTTCACCGCTTCGCAAAGCACTTCGCCCGCGGCCTCTTGCGAGCCGGGGTTCTTCAGCATCAACTCCGCGGTCAGTTCCTTCTTCGCCACGGACGGTTTTACGAACACGTCACTCAAGTATGTCGGCCCTGCCGCCACCAGTTCGGGCGTCACCAGAATGCCCGACTGCGGATGGTTCCAGATCGGATAGGCGAGGTCCTGGAAGCCCTGGCCGAAAAAGCTCTTCGGCAGATTGAACCGCTTGCGCAGCTTGAGCGGGCTGGTCGGGCTGGCCGAGTAGCCGTACCACGCGTCTTTGATGCCCACCCGGATTTCGTTCAAGCCCGGCTTCATCGCGCGTCCCAGGTCGATCTGCACGCGGGCGAACGGGTTCTTGTCGAAGCCGCAGAACTGGCCGTTCACGAAGACGGTCGTGTTGAGATTGTTTTGCGGGAAGACGAGGAAGAACGACCGACCCGCCAGCGAGGCCGGCACTTCGACGCGCGTGCGATACCAAAGCCGGTGAGCGAAGACGAGGTCCGGGCGGTCATTCTTGTCGATGGGTACGGCGATGGCCGTCCACCTCGGCTCGGCCGGGAAATCCTTGATCGGCGCGGCCACTTCGCCAGGCATTTCTTCGTCGTGTCGGCAAACTTCCCAAGTGCCGTTCAGCTTGAGCAAGACGCGAGCACCGTCGGCCTTGGCCTCGGGCATCTGGAACATCTGCTTCGCGGCGGCACGGTCGGCCTCAGTCTGATGGTCTTCGCCCGGCTTGAAATGAGAATACGGGTGGAACTCGCCCGCCGACACGCAGATGCAATCCAGCGCGAACAGAATCCGCTGCGGCTTGCCTTTCGCATCCTTGGCGTTGGGCAAGCGGAACGAGAGCGTGTGCGCGCCTTGGCTGAGTGCCGGCTTTCCCAACTTCAGCCATGCGACCTCGGTCCAGAAGCTCAACTCCATGAGATCCGTCGTGAGAACTTCGGGCGACACGCTCCGCCACTCGCCGCCGTCGAGCCGCCAGTCGAACGGCGACCGTGCGAACTCGAAGCCGATCCGCGCCCAGACCTCGTGCTCGGCTGCGCTTGCGACCTCGAAGGCGTAGTCGATCAGCACGCCGTCCGCGGGAGCGTCCTTGTCCACTTTGTCGGCGTCGATGGCGACCTTGAGCCAGGCCTGCTGGGAAAGGAATTCTGGATGACCCACGCCTTCTTGTTTGATCGGCTGGTTGATCTTCGTCGGCTGCTCGCCTTCGATCCAGATGAGGTCACCGGCGGTCCAGCCTGGGAGCGGCGTCCCCAGCACGGCGCACAGACTCGCGACGACACGAAGAGGGCGGAGAAGTGATTGAATCGTTTGCATGGGGTGAAGGACTGCGGCCGCGGAAAGTGTATTCGACGAATTCGTTGCGCGCCCCGTCGAACGGAGGCTGGAGGATTTCCCTTCGCCTTCAACTCCGCGCCCCGCCTCCGCCAGGCTCACACCTCCTGAGCCGTAGCCCGCGTTCTGTGTCGTCGAGGAATTGGGGTGAATCCAGTGGCGCCGGGCCAGGGGACCCGACCTACAACCGCGGCGCATCCTGTAGGCCCGGTGCCCTCACCGGGCGGCCCAGGCGGATTCTACAGCTCAGGAGTTCCGAGGCCGAACTCCAGTTGCGCTCCGGCCGGCCGGCGGAAAGCCGCGGTTGAAAGCTCCGGGCCGTCCTCCGGTATTCCGGCCTTGCGCCGGGCGACGTGGAACATTTGGTGAATCTGTTCGGCAAAGATGCCTTCCCCGCGCATCCTTTCTCCGAATCGCGAATCGTTCAACCGGCCGCCGCGCATGGCCCGGATGCGGTTGAGCACTTTGTCCTTCCGCTCGGGCCTATTGCGCTCCAGCCAGTCCACGAACAGGGGCGCCACGGTGAGCGGCAGGCGCAAGACTTGCAGCCCCGCCCACGTGGCCCCGGCTTCCTTCGCCGCCTTCAGCACGGCCGCGATCTCGTGGTCGTTCAGCCCTGGGATCACGGGCGCGACCAGCACGCCGGCCGGGATGCCCGCCTGGGCCAGCGCCTCGACGGCCGCCAGACGAAACGTGGGCGACGAGGCCCGCGGCTCCAGCTTGCGGGCCAGTTCGGCGTCCAGCGAGTTGATGGAGAGGCTCACCTCGGCGGCGCGGTGCCGGGCCAATTCGCTCAGGAGGTCGATGTCGCGCGTGACCAAGTGGTTTTTGGTGACGATGCCGACCGGATTGCGAAACTCGGCCAGGACGGCGAGGCACTGGCGGGTGAGTTGCAAGCGACGCTCGACGGGCTGGTAGCAGTCGGTCACGCCGCTCATCGCGAGCAACTGCGGCTTCCACTTCGGCGACGCCAGTTCCTGGCGCAGCAGGCGCGGGGCGTCCTCCTTGACCATGATCTTCGTCTCGAAGTCCAGACCCGCGGAGAAGCCGAGGAACTCGTGGAAAGTCCGCGCGTAACAATAGCTGCAACCGTGCTCACACCCTCGATACGGGTTGAGGCTGGCGCGGAAGGGGATGTCGGGGCTGTCGTTATAAGTGATGATCGACTGCGAGCGGTCCCGGAGGAACTGGGTTCGCGGCGCCGGGTCCTGCTCCGGGTCCCAGTCGGCGTCCCGCTCCAGCGAGATGCGCTCGAACCGGTTGGCCGGGTTGCTGGCGGCGCCCCGGCCGCGCGGCGATGGCGGCCTATCGGTCACGTTCGAAACTTGCCGGAGGAGTCCGCGGTCGTCCAGTCGTCGTGAAGCCAGCAGCGCGGACGATCCAGCCTTCGGGGGCATCGGCGGTGGTGACGCCGAGATGCGCCCGAATTTGGCACGATGGATTCACGAATCCCTGGATTGTAGCAGCCGACGTGAGGAGGCTCTGTTTTCAAATCCGAAATCAAAACAAAGCCTCCTCACGTCGGCGGCTACGCTTTCTTGAATCAGCCCTGAGAATTCGGCGCTCCGGCGAAGTGTTCATTTACGGCCAGACGGTGGCGTGCTAGAACGAAACCCGACATGCAGCCGCTGGAGCAATACTTGCACGAACTCGCGCAACTGCGCGCGTCGGGCGCGGCGTTGCCCGAAACCTCCGGTTACCCGGCGCTGGCCAACCTTCTCAACGCAATTGGCGGCCAGCTCAAGCCCAAGGTCACAGCGCTCGTCCAGATTGCGAACTCCGGCGCGGGCATTCCTGACGGCGGGTTCTTCACACCCGATCAACTCAAGCGTTCGCCGGAAGACGCGCCGCTGCGTGGGCTGAAGCCAGCGCGCGGGGTGATTGAAGTGAAGGCGGCGGACGTGGACTTGATCACGGTCGATGGCGGCCGCCAAGTCAGAGACTACCTCTACCATTACGGCACGGTGTTGCTCTGCAACTATCGTTCCTTTCTGCTCCTGACAAGACACCAGCCAGGCGAGGGCACGAGAGGCGAAAGCTTCTACCTTGCCGAGAGTGAAACCTCTTTCTGGCAACTCACCGCCCATCCGCGCAAAGCCGCCGAAGAGTTTGGCCAGCGCCTGGCCGAATTCCTCCAGCGCGTGATGCTCCACGCCGCGCCGCTGGACAACCCGGAGGACCTCGCGTTTTTCCTCGCCAGCTACGCCCGCGATGCCCGCGTGGCGGTAGAGAAGGCGCCGCTCGACGCGCTCCAGAACCTTCGCGCCTCGCTCGAAACCGCCCTGGGGTTCCGCGTGGAGGACGAACGCGGCCTGCACTTCTTCCGCTCCACGCTGGTCCAGACGCTCTTCTACGGCGTCTTTTCGGCCTGGGTTCTGTGGCACAAGGAGCGCCCGCAACGCAATGACCGCTTCGACTGGCGCACCGCCGCGTTCAATCTCCAGTTGCCCGTGCTCCAGCGCCTCTTCCACGAGCTGGCCAGCCCGGCGCGTGTGAAAGACTTGGGCGTGCAGGAACCGCTCGACTGGGCGACTGCCACGCTCAATCGCGTGAACCGCCCTGCATTCTTCGAGCGCTTCGCCGACGACCACGCCGTCCAGTATTTCTACGAACCGTTCCTCGAAGCTTTCGACCCGCAATTGCGCGAAGAGTTCGGCGTCTGGTACACGCCGGAGGAAATCGTCCGCTACATGGTCGCCCGCGTGGACCGCACGTTGCGGGAGGATTTTCATCGGCCCGCCGGACTGGCTGATCCAGACGTGGTCGTGCTCGACCCCTGCTGTGGCACCGGCGCGTATCTGGTGGAAGTGCTGCGGACCATTCACCGCTACCACGCCGAGGAGGAGGCGCTGGGCGCGAGCCAGGCCGCTCAGCAGGCAAAGCAGGCCGCGCGCGAACGCGTCTTCGGTTTCGAGTTGCTGCCCGCGCCCTATGTCGTCTCCCACCTTCAACTCGGCCTGCTCTTGCAGAAGCTCGGCGCGCCACTGGACGAGGCCACCCACGAGCGCGCCGCCGTTTATCTCACGAACGCTCTCACTGGCTGGACGCCCACGCGCGATCCCAAACAAATCGTCATGCGGGAACTCGAAGCCGAGCGCGACGCGGCCAATCATGTCAAACAGGACCAGCGCATCCTCGTCATCCTCGGCAATCCGCCGTACGACGGCTACGCGGGCCTCGCCGTCAGTGAGGAACGCGACCTGAGCGACGCCTACCGCGAGGTTCGCACGCCCGGCTGTCCGGAGCCGCAAGGCCAGGGGCTGAACGATCTCTACGTCCGTTTCTACCGGATGGCCGAGCGGCAGATCGCGGAGAAGATGGGCGAGGGCATCGTCTGCTTCATCTCCAATTACTCGTGGCTCGACGGTCTCAGCCATCCGGGGATGAGGGAGCGGTTCTTGGACGCCTTCGACTCGATCACCGTGGACTGCTTGAACGGCGACAAATACAAAACCGGCAAGCTGACACCTGAAGGCGAGCCTGATCCGAGCGTCTTCAGCACGGAAAGAAACCGCGAAGGCATTCAAGTCGGGACCGCCGTGGCGCTCCTCGTTCGTAGCAGCCGACGTAAGGAGGCTCCATCCAGAAGTCAGAAGACAGAGGACAGAGATCAGAAGAGAGATCGAAGCCGCGCGGCGGCGGCGGTGCGCTTCCGCCATTTCTGGGGCAAGGCCAAGCGCGCCGACCTCGAAGCGTCGCTCAAAGAAAAGACCGACCGCGCTTACTCGAAACTGAAGCCCGCCGCCAAGCTGGGTTTGGTGTTCGTTCCCGCGCTCGTGGGGCGAGCCTATCTGAAATGGCCGAAGCTGCCGGAACTGCTGCCGGTTTCGTTTCCCGGCGTGAAGACGAGCCGGGACGAGGTACTGGTCGAAATTCAACGCGATGACCTGGAAACGCGGATGCGGCGCTACTTCGATCCCAAGGTGAGCGATGAGGAAGTGCGCCTTTTCGCCCCGTGCCTGATGGAGAAGACCAAACGGTTCGATCCGAAGAAGACCAGAGAGTCGCTTCGGACCTTGGGCATGAGTTCTGGCAAGGTTGTGCGATACGCTTACCGGCCATTCGATTCTCGGTGGGTTTACTGGCATCCGGCAACAAAGCTTCTCGACGAGAAACGCGCCGACTATTTCAAGCAGGTCTTCGCAGGCAATGTCTGGTTCAGCGCTGGCCAGCGAAACCGCAAAGAGGATTTTTACGCGCCCCAGATGACCCGCATGTTGGCCGACCACCACTTGGTTGAGTCCAACGTGGGCATGTTTCCCCTCTACCTCCGCCAACCGCGTCACTCTTACGCCGCCTCCGCCCTGCACGACGCGCCCGATCTCTTCTCTCCTCGCGGCGGCAACGGCGGTGGCGGAAACGCGCCTGAGGACGAGTTCGAGATCAAGCCCAACCTCACACCGCGCGCCGCCGCATATCTGGCGGGCTTACGCACCAAACCAGAAGCGCTCTTCTTCCACATCGTCGCCGTCTTGCACGCGCCGGCCTACCGCACGGAGAACGCCGGCGCGTTGCGGCAGGACTGGCCGCGAGTCCCGCTGCCCGCCGCGCGCGCCGCGCTTGAAGCCAGCGCCGCTCTGGGCCGGCAGATCGCCGCGCTCCTTGATCCTGAAACGCCCGTCCCCGGCGTGACCAGCGGCAAGACGCAGCCGGAGTTGCGCAACATCGCTGTGCTGAGCGGCGCCGACCTGCGCCTCACCGCCGGCTGGGGCATCGCCGGCAAAGGCGGCATCGTGATGCCGGGCAAAGGTCGGCTGACTTCGCGGGCTGCCGCGTTTGAAACGTCAGCCACGACTGTTCACGATGTCCACCTCAACGACACGACTTGCTGGCAAGGCGTCTCCGAAGCGGTCTGGGATTACACGCTGGGCGGCTACCAAGTCTTGAAGAAGTGGCTCAGCTATCGCGAGGCTGCGTTGCTGGGCCGCGCGCTCACGCCCGACGAAGTCCGCGAGTTCACCTACATCGCCCGCCGCATCGCCGCGCTGCTCCTTCTCACGTCGGAGTTGGACGCAAACTACCTGCGGGTGCGGGGCGATGATCAAGATGGGAAGCCGTGACGGTGGTTTAAGATTTGCATAGCGCCGGGCCGCGGTTCATTTTCATCCCGATGACGGATCGAGAGACAGTTCTAAATGCAGTGAGGCGAATGCCGGAGGAAACATCCCTCGCGGAGATTGTGGATCACTTGGCGATGCTGGCCTCGGTGAAAGAAGGCTTGGCCCAAAGCGATCGGGGTGAGGGTGTCTCTCACGAGGAAGTGGGCCGCAGGGTCGAGTCATGGACTACAGAATCATCTGGACGCCGCGCAGCTTAGAAACGCTGGAGGACGCGCTCACCCGCATCGCTGTGGACAATCCAACGGCGGCTCGACATCTCGGAGAGAGGATTTTCAACCAAGTTTCCATCCTCGCCCAGTTTCCCCGGCTGGGCCATGTGTTCCACGAACTCCAGCGGGACGATGTGCGCGAGACGCTCGTGAAGCCCTACCGCGTGATCTACCGTGTTCACGACGACCGGCACGCGGTGAGCATCCTGACTTTGTGGCACACCTCACGCCGCGAACCGATGATCCTGCCCGACGACTCCGGCTCTTCCATCTCACCGTGAAAATCCAAACTCACTTCTTCCCACTCGCCGCAGTGATGGGCGTCCTTACGCTCATGCTCACCGGCTGCCACACTCCGTCCAAACCTGGCGCATTCGCCCCGCGCCGCGGCGACGAGATCGTCGCAGCCGGCCAGTTCTTCCACACCGGCGCGCGCGTCGTGCTGTGGATGGACCCCGGCGGCTACGACGCTTATCGCGTGGAGCGGCGCTTCAGCAATTTCGACGACTCCTCTTGGGAAACGTCCAAGACCGCCGTGAAAGACCTCACCACGCCGAACCGCTACGGCCTGCGCAAGTCCTCCGTGCTGACGAGCAACGACGTTGAGCGCGTGCGCGGCGGCGGCTGGGACTTGCCGCTGCTGCAACAAGTCGTGGACCAGTTTGTCATTCACTACGACGCCGCCGGCACGAGCCGGCAGTGTTTCAAGATCCTCCACGACCTCCGCGACCTGAGCGTGCATTTCCTGCTCGACCTCGACGGCACGATTTACCAGACGCTTGACCTCAAGGAGCGCGCTTGGCACGCCACGTCCTCCAACACGCGCTCCGTCGGCATCGAGATCGCGCACATCGGTGCATTCTCCGTCCGCCGCGAGCCGGCGCTCAAGGAATGGTATCAAGCCGACGAACGCGGCGGTGTTAAGTTCACGGTTCCCAGTCGGTTCGGGCCGACGGGCGTGCGCACGCCGAACTTCGTCGCGCGGCCCGCCCGCGCCGAAGCGGTGCGCGGCGTGGTGCAGGGCAGCGAGTTGGTCCAGTACGACTTCACGCCGGAGCAGTACAAGTCGCTCGCCAAGCTCACCGCCACGCTCTGCAAGGTTTTTCCCAAGATCGAATGCGACTACCCGCGCGACGCCGACGGTAAGCTCATCCTGAAGAAACTGCCCGACGAGCAATTGGCCCGGTACCAGGGCGTCCTCGGTCATTTCCATATCCAACTGAACAAAGTCGATCCCGGTCCAGCCTTCCAGTGGGACCACGTGGTCGCTGCTGCTCGCGCTCTGCTGCGAGGTCCGCCGCCCGCCCGCCCTCGTTGGTCTGACCGAACGACGCAAGCCCGATGAACCTGATTCCGGCCGGCGATTTGACGCCAAGACGCCAAGACGCAGAGGCACTGCAAAGGCTTTGCGGGAATGCTGTCCTCAGCCGGCGGGTGAAGCCGAAGGGAAGCCATGCCGGAGCTGTCATTTCCACCTTTTTGCGTCTCTGCGTCTCTGCGCCTTTGCGTCAACGGCTGGGTCCACGATGAAGTACCTCAAAACCATCGCTGCCATGTCGCTCAACCGCGTCATCGGACGTGGCAGCGAGATTCCGTGGTGCCTTCCAGAGGACTTCAAGTGGTTCAAGAAAGTCACCACCGGGCACATCGTCGTGATGGGGCGGAAGACGTTTGAGTCCATCGGGCGGCCGTTGCCCAACCGCACGACCATCGTCCTCACCCGCGGCGGATTCGCTTACCCTGGCGTGCAGACGATCTCTGACCTGGCCCAGCTTGATCCCGGACACGAGCCGCGCGAAATCTTCATTTGCGGCGGCGCGCAAGTCTATGTGCAGGCGCTGCCTTTTTGTTCCGACCTGTTCCTGACGCGCGTGAAGCGCGAAGTGGAGGGCGACACGTTCTTTCCCGCGTTTGAAGACCGTTTCGAGCTGGTGGAGACGTTGTTCGACGGCCCGGAGTTTGGCATCGAGCACTACCGCAACCGCGCGGTGCAACCACTGCCAGCCCGCGCTCCACTCTGACGTGGCCCGCGATGGAGAATCCCGCTCGTCCGGCTTCGTTCGACTTGAATGCGTTCCCCGAACTCAATACCTTCTCGCGCCAGTCATGACACAGTCCTAACCAATGCCAGACCATGAAAGCCTTGCCACTCCTTCTCGCCGCGTTGACCGCCTCCACGTTCGCCGCCACCAACTCCGCACCCGACCCTGCCAAGTCGGCTGACGCCGCCAGCGACCCCGCCAAGCTGTTTTCCTCGCTCAAGGCCCGCGGCATCGGCCCGGCGTTGATGTCGGGGCGCATCGGCGACTTCGCGGTCAACCCGAAAAACAAGCACGAGTATTACGTCGTGGTGTCGTCGGGCGGCGTGTGGAAGACCGTCAACGGCGGCGTCACCTACGCGCCCGTGTTCGACAAGGAAGGCGCCTACTCCATCGGCTGCGTCACGCTGGACCCGAACAACGTCAGTTGCGTTTGGGTGGGCAGCGGCGAGAACAACAGCCAGCGCAGCGTCGGCTGGGGCGACGGCGTGTATCGCTCGCTCGACGGCGGCAAGAACTGGCAGAACCTCGGCCTCAAAGACTCCGAGCACATTGGGCGCATCGTCGTTCATCCCAAGAACAGCGACGTCGTCTATGTCGCTGCCCAAGGCCCGCTCTGGCGCAGCGGCGGCGAGCGCGGCCTCTACAAGACCACCGACGGCGGAAAGACCTGGCAACGCATCCTGCACATCAGCGACGACACGGGTGTGAACGAAGTTCACCTCGACCCGCGCGATCCGAACGTTCTTTACGCTTCGGCCTACCAGCGCCGCCGTCACGTTTGGACGCTCATCGACGGCGGGCCGGAGTCCGCGCTTTACAAGTCCGCCGACGCCGGCAAGTCCTGGCGCAAACTCACCAACGGCATCCCGGACATGGACAAAGGCCGCATCGCGCTGGCGGTTTCTCCCGTCAACCCGGACGTCGTTTATGCCATCGTCGAGGCCGCGGAGGACAAGAGCGGGTTCTTCCGCAGCACCGACCGCGGCGAGACGTGGGAGAAGCGCAGCGACACGACGACCAGCAGTCCGCAGTACTTCAACGAGATCATCTGCGACCCAGTCGAAGTGGGCCGCGTCTTTCTCACGGACGTGCAACTCATGATCACTGACGACGGCGGCAAGAGCTTTCGCGCCGTGCCCGGCAAGGACAAACACGTCGATAACCACGCGCTCTGGATCGACCCGACCGACAACCGCCATTTGCTCGTGGGCTGCGACGGCGGCATTTACGAAAGTTTCGATCTCGGCGCGAACTGGCACTTCAAGGAGAACCTCCCGGTCACGCAGTTCTACCGGGTTAGCGCCGACAACTCGAAACCGTTTTACTACGTCCACGGCGGAACGCAGGACAACAATTCCCAGGTCGGGCCGTCGCGCACGACGGATCGCGCGGGCATCACCTCGGCGGACTGGTTCATCACCGTCGGCGGCGACGGCTACGAATCGCTGGTCGATCCCGATGACCCGAATATTGTTTACTGCATGTGGCAGTACGGCGGCCTGACCCGCTACGACCGGCGCAGCGGCGAACTCGCGGACATCAAGCCGCGCGAGACTCCAGGCGAGCCGCCGCTGAAGTGGAACTGGGACTCACCGCTCCTTCTCAGCCCGCACAACTCGAAGCGCCTCTACTTCGCCGCGAACCGGCTCTACCGTTCCGACGACCGGGGCGACAGTTGGCGCGCCATCAGCGGTGATTTGACGCGCGGCCTCGACCGCAATGCGCTGCCAGTGATGGGCCGCATCCAGCCGGCCGACGCCGTGGCGAAGCACAAGTCCACCTCCATCTACGGGAATGCTGTCTCCCTTGCGGAAAGCCCGCTGGTCGAGGGCTTGCTCTACGTGGGCACCGACGACGGCCTCGTCCACGTCACCGGTGACGGCGGCAAAACGTGGCGCAAGATCGAGACGTTCCCCGACGTGCCGACCACCACCTACGTGAGTTGCCTCACCGCTTCCCGCCACCACACGAACACCGTGTTCGCCGCTTTCGACAACCACAAGCACGGCGACTTCAAGCCCTATCTCCTCGTCAGCACGAATCGCGGCGAGACGTGGACTTCCATCGGCACCAACTTGCCGAAGCGCGACGTCGTCCTCGCCCTCCAGCAAGATCCTGTGAAGGCGGACTTGCTGTTCGTGGGGACGGAGTTCGGCGCTTACTTCTCGTTGGACGCCGGTGCTCGCTGGACCAAGATCGGCGGCGTGCCAACCATCGCCGTCCGCGACCTCGAAATCCAGACGCGGGAGAACGACCTCATCCTCGGCACCTTTGGCCGAGGCATCTACATCCTCGACGACTACACTCCGCTGCGCCACGCCACGCCGGAGGCGCTCAAGGAGGCCGCGCACGTCTTCCCGGTGAAGGACGCGCTTCGCTACATCGAACGCAGCCGGCTCGGCGGTCGTTCGGGCCGCGGCTCGCAAGGCGCGACTTACTACGCCGCGCCGAACCCGCCGTTCGGGGCCGTCTTCACCTACCACTTGAAAGAGAAAATCCAGACGCGCAAGGAAGCGCGCAAAGACGAGGAGAAGAAAGCCACCGAAGCGAAGAAGCCGTACCGCTATCCATCGCTCGACGAACTCCGCGCCGAGGACGAAGAGAAAGATCCGCGCGTCTGGCTCGTGGTGAAGGACAACGCCGGGGCCGTGGTGCGCCGCGTGCCCGGCTCACGCGAGAAAGGCGTCCATCGCGCGACGTGGGACCTGCGTTATCCGTCCGCCCGACCCGTGACGGTGAGGGAAGAGAAGGAAGGCGCGAGCGAGGACGAGGACTTCACGCCCTCCGGCCCGCTGGCGCTGCCCGGCCAGTACACCATGACGGTGGCCAAGGAAGTGGACGGCAAGTTCGCCGATCTGTCCGCGGCGGTGGCGTTCAACGTCATCCCGCTAGAACTCGCGACCTTTGCCGCCAAAGAGAAGGACGCAGTGCTGGCCTTTCACCAGAAAGTCGCGCGCCTGCAACGCGCCGTTGAAGGCACCATCAGGTCGGCATCGGAAACGCAAACGCGCCTCGACCACTTGCGCAAGGCGGTCACGGCAACGCCAGCCGCCAGCCCGGAACTGCTGGCCGAAGTGCGCGGGTTGAGCCAGCGGCTCACGCGCCTCCTGGTCCAGTTGCGCGGCGATCCGTCGCTGGGCAAGCGCGAGGAAGCGCAGCCGCCGTCCATCAGCGAGCGCGTCCAGACCGGCAGCCAGTGGCAGGTCACGTCGCCGCCCACGCAGACCCAACGCGACGCCTACCGCTACGCCGGCGAAGCGTTCGAGAAGGTGCTGGCCGACTACCGCGTGCTGGCCGAGAAGGACCTGCCGGCCCTCGAAGCCAAGTTTGAGGCGGCGGGCGCGCCGTGGACACCGGGGCGCGTTCCGCAGTGGAAGATGGAACGGGAATGAAGCGGCCGCCCGCGGCACTTTTTCGTCAGCCAAAAGTGAATTTCTTGGTCCTGTTCACAATCTGACCAGTGACGCACAATTGATGAATGAAGACGGCCGAAACCATGAACGCGCTGTGGAAGCACGCGGGGCGGGAGACGTTGGGGCATCGCCCGGCGTCCGCCTCCGCCTCCTGCTGGAACTGCCGCCATCAAGTATGAAGCAGGCCTTGTGGATTGCGATGGTTGCTTTGCAGATGGCCGTGGGGCGGGCCGCGACACCGGAGAAGGGGACCGATGTCTTTGAGAGTTCTGCGCCGCTGACGCCGGAGAGCCAGATCGACAAACTGGTTTTCGTCAAGCTCTCGGAGTTGAACCTCCAGCCCGTCCTCTGCTCGGATGCGGTGTTCGTCCGGCGGGCCTTCTTGGACGTGATCGGCACGCTGCCCACCGCGAAGGAGGCCCGACAGTTCATTCAGGACAAGGACCCGAGCAAGCGCCGCGTCCTGATCGACCGGCTGTTGGAGCGGGACGAGTTCGCCGATTACTGGGCGATGAAGTGGGGCGATGTCCTGCGGATCAAGGCGGAATTTCCCGTCAACCTCTGGCCCAACGCGGCGCAGGCGTATCATCGCTGGGTCCGCGCGTCCATCGCCGAGAACAAGCCGTATGACAAGTTCGTCCGGGAGATGCTCACCGCCAGCGGCAGCAATTTCCGCGTGGGACCGGTCAACTTCTACCGCGCCATCCAGAACCGCACGCCCGAAGGCATCGCCGGCGCGGTGGCGCTGACGTTCATGGGCGCGCGGGCCGATTCCTGGCCCAAGGATCGCGTGGCCGGCATGGCGGTGTTCTTCTCCCAGGTTGGCTACAAGCCCACCAGCGAGTGGAAGGAGGAACACGTCTTCTGGGATCCGCTGGGGACCAGCGCCGTGCCGGGCAACAGCGCGCCGGGACGCGCCGCCGTGACCGCGATCGGACAGGCTTCCAACAGCGTAGCGCAGCCGGCAATCCCGCCGCGCACGAATGACGCGCCGCCGGAAGCGATGTTCCCGGATGGCACCAAGGTCAAGTTGTCCCCGGATCGTGATCCGCGGGAGGTGTTCGCCGATTGGCTGGTCACTTCGCAGAATCCCTGGTTCCGGCGCAGCGTCGTGAACCGCGTCTGGGCTTGGCTGCTGGGGCGCGGCATCTTCCACGAGCCAGACGATTTCCGGGTGGGCAATCCGCCGAGCAACCTCGCGTTGCTGAACCATCTGGCGCAGGAACTCGTCGCCAGCCGCTACGATCTGAAGCGGACTTACCGGTCGATCCTGAACTCGAAAACCTATCAGCTTTCGTCCATGCCGCGGGTCACGTCGTCCCAAGCTGAGGCCAATTTCGCAAGCTACCCGCTGCGCCGGCTGGATGCGGAGGTGCTGATCGATGCCATCAACAAGATCACAGGCACCACGGACCTCTACACCAGTCCCATCCCGGAGCCGTTCACTTACATCCCGGAGGACAAGCCGGCCATCGCGATCGCGGATGGCAGCATCACGAGTCCGTTCCTCGCATTGTTCGGGCGTTCGGCGCGCGCCACGGGCATGGAGAACGAGCGCAACAACCGCCCCGTTCCCGCCCAGTGGCTGCACTTGCTCAACTCCAGCCACATTCAGCGCAAGCTGGAACAAGGCCCCAAGCTCAGGACGATCATTGATTCGGGCCGCAAGCAGTCTGAAATCATCGAGGAACTTTACCTGACCATCCTCTCGCGGTTTCCGACGCCGGAAGAAGTGAAGAACGCCGAGGCGTATGGCCAGGCTCAGCCCGCCAAACCGGCCGCCGCCGTGGGCTCAGGTAAGCCGGCCCAACAGCCGATTAAGGTGAAGAGGCGCGAGGACTGGGTGGACATCGCGTGGTCATTGATTAACAGCTCGGAGTTCCTGTATCGTCACTGACAGCAGAAAAACGAAAGGCCAGACTATGAACACGAACGCCAATCCCAATTCGCTGGGCCTGAGTCTCAGCTTGCCGGTGTCCCGGCGCGAAGCCCTGCGCATCGGTTTGTTCAGCACGGCTGGATTGATGTGCGCCGACGGCTTGGTGTCGGCGGCCGACGCGCCGCCGGCGGCGAAGGTCGTGTCGGCGCCGCCCATCAAGGCCAAGGCCAAGTCGGTCATCCAGATTTTCCTGTGGGGCGGCATGTCGCACAACGACACGTGGGATCCGAAGCCGGACTCGGGTTACGAGTACATGGGCGATTTCAGAACGGCCATCCCCACCAACGTGGACGGCATCCAGCTCGGCGAGTTGTTCCCCAACCTCGCCAAACAGGCCGACAAGTTTTCCCTCATCCGCAGCATGACGCACCGCAACAACGGCCATGAGACTGCGGCCTACCTGATGCAGACCGCGCACGCGCCCGGCGAGCGGCTGGCTTATCCGAGCGTCGGGGCCGTGTTCGCGCTCTTCAAGAGTCCAACCTACAAAGGCATGATCCCGCCCTACGTCGTGCTCACCCAGCCGCAGGGACGGTTCTCCGAAGAAGGTTTTCTTGGTCCGAGACTGAAACCGTTTGCCACCGGCGGCGACCCGAACGCGCCGCGCTTCGAGGTGGAAGGCGTGGTTTCCCGCGGCATCACCGACGACCGGCAAAAGGCCCGCCGCGCCTTGCTCGGCAAGATGAACACGATGGGCGAGGCCATGTCCGCCAGTCCTCAGTTGGCCGCTTCGGAGGAGGCCAAGAAGCAAGCGTATGAATTGATCCTGGGCCAGGGCCGGGAAGTGTTCGACCTCTCGAAGGAAAAGCCGGAACTGCGCGACAAATATGGCCGCCACACGTTCGGGCAGGACTGCCTGGCGGCGCGGCGGATGGTCGAGGCGGGCGTGCCCTATATCGTCATCAATTATCCCGGCGGCTGGGACACGCACAGCAACCACTTCGCGACCATGCGCCGGCAATGCCCGCAACTGGACCAGGGCTTGGCCATGCTCCTGCAGGATTTGAAAGACCACGGCTTGCTGGAGAGCACGATCGTTTGGTGCTCCGGCGAATTTGGCCGCGGCCCCAAGGTGGACTGGCAGCCGCCGTGGAATGGCGGCCGCAACCACTACGGCAACGTCTTCACCGCGCTGGTCGCCGGCGGCGGCTTCAAGGGCGGCCACATTGTCGGTGCGTCCGACAAGCGCGCCGAAGAGGTCAAGGACCGGCCCGTGTATCCGGTGGATTTGCTCGGCAGCATTTATGCGTTGGGCGGGATTGACGCCAGCGCCAAGCTGCCGCATCCGATGGGCACGGAAGCCCATGTGTTGCCCTCCGCCAAGGAAGGCGTGAAGTCCGGCGGGCTGTTGACGGAGATCATGTAGGCGCTTCCGATGAATCCTTTATCCCGTAGCGGCGTCTCGGCAGAGCGCCGTCTTTCTTTGAAAACGCAGTCAGCGACGCCCTGCCGAGACGACGGTATCCAGAAGCTTTATTGGCTCGCCTTTCTTGCCTTGTTGGCGTGCGCGCCCATCGCGCTTGCCCAGACGCGTCCCTACATCGGCTACACCTATCCCGCCGGCGGCCAGCAGGGCACAACCTTCGAGATCAAGCTGGGCGGACAAGGTCTCGACGACGTCAACGCCGTGCTGGTCAGCGGCTCCGGCGTCAAAGCCAGAGTGGTCGAGTATCTCCGGCGACTCAATCCCCAGGAGATGCAGTTGCTGGGCGAGCAAGTGCGAATCTTGAGAAAAGCCACCTCAGCCGTCGCCTCCGCAATGGCTCCGATGATGAAATCGGACACCATGATGGCCTCGGAGAACACCATGATGATGATGTCCGAAACAGGCCCGGACAAGAAGCCGGCGGCGTCAGGCAAGAAGGGGAGCACGCCGAAGATGATCGCCAAGATCGAAAAGCGCACCCGTGAATACGTGCAAACCCCCGCCTGCTCTTCGATCTCCAGCCTCGTTATTGCCGAAGTCACCATCGCCCCCAACGCCGAACCCGGCGCACGCGAACTCCGCCTGGCCACGACTCGCGGCGTGTCCAACCCGCTCGTCTTTCACGTGGGCCAAGTGCCGGAATCCACCAGGCCCCCAATGATCACCGCCACCATCCAGGTGCTCGGCAAGGAAGCCTCCGCCCTCCGCAAGCGGCCGACCAACGAGGTCGAGGTCCGCATCAACGTGCCTTGCGCCGTGAATGGCCAGATCGCCTCCGGCGAAGTGAACCGCTACCGGTTCGCCGCGCGCAAAGGCCAGCGCTTGGTCATCTCCACTCAGGCGCGGCAGTTGATTCCGTATGTCGCTGACGCGGTTCCCGGCTGGTTTCAGCCCGTGCTCACCGTCCACGATGCGAACGGAAAGGAACTGGCCTTTACCGACGATTACCGGTTCAGGCCCGACCCGGTGATCCTCTTCGACGTGCCCAAAGACGGCGATTACGTCTTCGCCATCACCGACGCCATCTACCGCGGCCGTGAGGATTTCGTTTATCGCATCACCATCGGCGAACTGCCGTTCGTGACGAGCATCTACCCGCTGGGAACGCAGGCGGGCGTGCCGGTGACGCCCAGGATGAAAGGCTGGAACCTCCAGGACGCCGTGCTCACGCCGCCCGCCAAAGACGCCGCGCCCGGAATTCACTCGCTCGTCGCGAGAAGGAAAGGACTCGTTTCCAGTCCCATGCCGTTCGCCGTGGACAAGCTGCCGAGCACCTTCGACAAGGACACCAACCACACCCAGGCGACCGCGCAGAAGATCACCCTGCCCATCATCATCAACGGGCTGATCAACAAGCCGGATGACTGGGACGTGTTCCAGTTCACCGGCAGGTCCAACGAAACGGTCGCCGTGGAAGTCGAGGCGCGCCGGCTCAATTCCCCGCTCGACTCCGTGGTTAAGCTCACCGATGCGGCCGGCAAGGTGCTCGCGTTCAGTGACGACCGCGAAGACCTGGCGGCGGGCGTGAACACCCACCACGCGGATTCCTTCTTCATGACCAAGCTCCCCGCCAGCGGCACCTACTACGTCCACATCGGCGACACCGCGCGCAAAGGCGGCGAAGAATACGCCTATCGCCTGCGCATCAGCGCGCCGCAGCCTGACTTTGAACTGCGCGTCGTGCCCTCCAGCGTCAGTCTTCGCACCAACTCCACCGCCAGCCTCACCGTCTATGCCCAGCGCAAGGACGGCTTCGCCGGTCCCATCAAACTGTCGTTGAAAGATGCGGTGCCAGGCTTCTCGGCGTCTCCCGTCACGCTGGCCGCGAACCAGAACACCGCGCGCCTCACCATCAAAGGCCCGCTGGCACCGACGAAAGAACCCGTCAACCTCTCCATCGTCGGCAGCGCGAAGCTGGGCGAGAAAGAAATCACTCATGAAGCCGTGCCTGCCGAAGACCGGATGCAAGCCTTCCTGTGGCGGCACCTCGTCCCTGCCGACGAATTGAAAGCCTTGGTCTTCGACCCCGGCTACGAACCACCGCCCGCCCGCGCCGCTCCCGCGCTCGTGGTGGCCATGCTGGCCAGCAACGCCGTCGCGGCGGCCAAAGCCACGGTGGCCACCAATGCGCCCGTCACGAACAAGACCGTTGCCGTTGTCGCAACCAATACTCTGGCTGGGACCAACGCCGTGGCTGCCGCCAAGCCCAAGTTCAGCAAGTCCCAAGTCACGCGGCGCCTGCGCGAACTCAAGCTCCTGTTCGAAGAGGGCCTGCTCACCGACGATTTTTACTGCGAGAAGGTTGCGGAGTGTGAAGCCGGGCAGTGAAGGACTGGGTGGGAAGTTCCGTGCGGCGACAGTGTCTCACGCCGGCAGCGGAACTCGGACGAGCTTGCGAGCTTGACGCCCCGGCCAGGGGAAATACGCTTAACACCATGAGCGCGCACCAAGTCCAACTGACGGCTCACCGTAAAGCGCGGGGAGCATTTGCATCTTGGGCGCCGGTCACAAAGAAGTGAACAGGGAAGGCGAAAGCACGATACTGTTGATCGCCCCCTTCTCGCCTCCCTTCTTGCGGAATGCAGCCGTGGAGCAGGTGCGAAGGAATTCTCCGCTGGCGCACGCTCACCAAGAGAATCTCTCGCCACGGTTGGCAAGCAAACGGCGCGAGGAAAGGAAAGCGTGAGACTGACAAAGCGCGCGCAGAATTGCTGCAAGGACTGCGGATACACTTGGTATCCCAAGGGGAAGCACCTTTCCAAGGAATGCCCGCGGTGCGGAGGCAAGAATGTGAGCTTTGCAGGCTGTGGGTGCGCATCTCTAGTCATTCTCAGTGCTTGCGGACTGATTGCGTCATCGTTCATTTGGAATACCGTGAAGCTCGGTGACGCGCCGGCGTCCGCCTCGGACGCTGGCAAGCCGATTGAAACGCGGTCGAGTCGGGAACCTCCAGACCGAGCGCGGCCTCAAGAGTCAGGGAGCACCAACTCGGTAGTGTCACCGGAACAAGCACCAAGGATCACGAGAGTCGAAGAGGCAAGTGAAATCGCCGACGAACGGCAGGCACGCCTTATCGTGTGGCAATTGCAGCAGGCTAGTAATGGAATGCCGTCGGCCCAGTGCTCAATCGGGAAGAGATTTCTCATGGGGGAGGGGTTGGTTCGAGACACAAATCTAGCGATCTACTGGTTGGAGAAATCAGCAGCGCAGGGTAATTACGAGGCAAAACTTGCGCTGGAGAAATTGAAGTGATCGGCCGTGTTCCCGTAGTGAACGGAGGCTTGTGCGTAGAAACGTCGATAACGCTGAAAAGAATAGCCTGATGGCTACTCTTTTGAGGCTGGAGAAGTTTCATCCGCCGATTGGATGAACAACGAAAACCACCAGCAAGGAAGCAAAGTGCCGTTGCCAGAGGGACAAATTTCGTCCGAGCAATGGCCGGACGATGCAATACTAGCTTCGGCACCGGCGCCGCTGCCGGGCTGAACGGCCGATGGCATACCCGTTTACCACCGACGGTAGCGCCACCCTGAGTGCCATGCGCAACCTTCTTCCTCAATGTTTCTTTCGCAGGGTGAAGACGACCTGCCGTTCAGGCATCCGAAAATCAACGTTGATGTAGCTGGCCAGCGCCATGAAGGCGGCCAGCGCCAGCAATCCAGCGGCGATGTAGTAGGCCGACGTGTAAGAACCCGTAGCATCGGCCACCGCTCCGGCGAGCAGCGGGCCCAGAACCCCGCCCACTCCCCAGGCCACGAAGAGAATGCCGTAGTTGAGTCCGAGGTTTTTGGTGCCCCAATAATCCGCTGCGGTGGCGGGAAAGAGCGAAAGACAGGCTCCGTAGTTGAATCCCACCAATGCGGTGCCCACCAGCAGGGCAGGCATGGTGGTCAGAAGGTTGAAGGCAAACATGACGACGCATTGCATGGTGAAGACGCAGGCCATGGCCGAGACGCGTCCGATCTTGTCCGAAAGCAATCCCGCCATGATCCTTCCCCCGGCATTGAAAATGGCCAGCACAGCCACGAAAAGAAACCCCGACTTGATCGTGTTGCCGGACTGAGTGGAAACAATCTTGGCGATATGGCCAATGATCATGAGGCCGGCCGTGGCGGCACAGGCATACTGGAGGAAGAGCGAGTAAAACACCCCGGTGCGCAGCACTTGTCTCCACATCAGGTCTTTCGTAGGGGCGCCTTCGCCCGTGGGCTTGGCCTTCGAGGGACTGGCGGATGAAGCCGACGGAGGATTCACCATGAACTGAGCCGCGAGGCCAGCCACCACGAGGAACAGTCCGCCCAGAATCCGGAACGAATGACTGATGCCGTAGTTCGACAGCAGGTATTTCGAAAGCGGCGCGATATAAACAGGGGCGATTCCGAAGCCGGCGACGACGATGCCGGTGATGAGTCCTTTCTTATGCGGAGGAAACCACTTTACCGCGGCTGGAGTCGCGGCGGCGTAGCCCAAACCAATGCCCGTGCCAGTGAGGATGCCAAAACCAATCAGCGTCGGAAACACCAGGACAGGGGATCCGAAACTGGCAATCAAGAGCCCCACCCCACAGAGCAAAGCCCCGATGGTGGCCACGATGCGCGGGCCGTATCGATCCTGAAGGCGGCCCGCCGGCACCATGGTGAGGGCAAAACACGCGATCGCCAGGGTGTAGGGCAGGGTGGCCGTGGTCCTGGACCATCCGTAGCCACCATGGTCCACGGCTTCGGAGAGCTGCTTGTTGAAAATGCTCCAGGCGTAGAGAATGCCCAGTGCGAGATTCAGGACCAGTCCGGCCACGGTGACGATCCATCCCCGCCGGCCCATGCTTGATTCCGCCATAGCGTTCTTCACGGGGTCCAGGCTAGGGGAGCGTCTGCACGGCTTTCCAGTGGTTTGCCAACGTGCGGCGGCAGTCCATTTGCAGTCGTTGGGCAGGCCAGTCCAACGGCATCACCGTTGCCGGCTGCACCCGCTGCGCAGAAGAGGACAAGTTGTTTTGCGTCAAATTCATGTGCGGCGAGTTTATGGCTGCGCGAGCGGGGAGCAAGCTCAGCGTGGGCAAACGTAAGCGCAGCTCCCGCTCTTGACACAGGCGGTCGATGCCAACGCAACTTCCTAAATGCCACAGATTGGAGGCGGTTCCCGAAACCTTGGTTGAAGCGAGCCGAGCTCTCCCAATGACGCTGAAATGGAACGTCGGATGACTACAGATGGAAGGCTGGGAAAGCTCGATTCACAAATTGGATGAACAACGGAAATCACCAACGAAAATGCAGAGTGTCGCGGCTGGTTTCCCTCGTCTTGGCCCCGTGGAACGGGCACCCGCAGGCGGTTCCACATGATCTTGGCCAACGCGTCCGGCACCGAACCGTCATGGCCGTGGAGGATTCCCTGCCGCGGTCCTTCGGCATCGCGCCACAGAGCTAAGTAGCGCAGGGCAGCCTCTCGAGGCTGCCGGTTGGGCGACTTTCAGTTGCCTGTTCGTGGAGACTTGGAATGCGGATTCACCCTCGTTCGCCGCACTGGAAAGCCTGACGAACCGGCAGGCTGGCGAGCCTGCCCTGCGCCAGGTCCACCGGCCGCGGTCCTTTGCCCTTTGCCCTTTGCCTCCTGCTCCACTAGATTCCGCCGCCATGTCGAAACGTGCGGCGTCCCCGGCCATCCGTCTCCGCGGTGTCCGGCAACACAACCTGAAGAACCTCGATCTCGACCTGCCTCTGGGGCGGCTCATCGTCGTCACGGGCTTGAGCGGGTCGGGCAAGAGTTCGCTCGCGTTCGACACGCTCTACGCCGAAGGCCAGCGCCGCTACATCGAGACCTTCTCGCCCTACGCGCGGCAATTCTTCGACCGCATGGACAAGCCCGCCGCCGACCGCATCGACGGCATCCCGCCCGCCATCGCCATCGAACAGCGCAACGCCGTCAAAACGACACGCTCCACCGTGGGCACCATGACGGAGATCTGCGACTACATGAAAACGCTCTGGCCACACTTGGCGCAACTCCACTGCCGCGGCTGCGGGCGCGTCGTGCGCAAGGAGCCGCCGCAGTTCATCTGGGACTTGCTGAACTCGGAACCCGAAACTCGGAACGCGGAACTTCTGCTCACCTTCAACCTGCCGCTTGCGGAGAAACTCTCCCTTCACGACTCGCTCGCCCTTGTCGCCAAGCAAGGCTACCAGCGCCTGCTTCTGGACGGACAGATCGTCCGCATCGAGGAAGCTGGCCTCCGGCCTCCGACCTCCGGCCTTCGGCATCTCACCGTGGTCCAGGATCGTCTTGCCCTGAAGCCGGAAAACCGCGCCCGCTTCATCGAAGCCTGCGAGCAAGCCTACCACTTCGGCAAAGGCAAACTCGCCGTCTGGCCGCTCGAATCCGGCGAAGCCCATCGGCCATCTGCCATCCGCAATCCGCAATGTTTCTCCAGCCGCCTCCACTGCGCTGCTTGTGACCTTGAGTATCGCGACCCGACGCCCGCGATGTTCAGCTTCAACCACCCGCTCGGCGCGTGCCCGGCCTGCAAAGGTTTCGGGCGCATCATTTCCATCGACTACCACCTCGCCATCCCGGATCGGACCCTCACGCTGGCCGATGGCTTGGTCAAACCGTGGCGGAGCGGCTTCAGTGCCGAGTGTCAGGAGGACTTGATCGAATTCGCGGCCAAGCGCGGTGTGCCCACCGACGTGCCGTTCTGCAAGCTGCCGCAGAAATGGCAGGACTGGGTCATCGACGGCGACCCCGGCTACGGCACCGACAAGCAGCACGAATGGCCGCACTCTTGGTACGGTGTGAAAGGCTATTTCCGCTGGCTGGAGAGCAAAGCCTACAAGATGCACATCCGGGTCCAACTCTCCCGCTACCGTGCTTACGAAACCTGCCCAAGCTGCAAGGGCGACCGCTTCCAGCCGGACGCGCTACTCTACAAAGTGGGACAGGCGTCGCGCCTGTCTCCATCTCCAAAACAGTCAGAGACAGGCGCGACGCCTGTCCTCCGCACTCTCGCGGAGTTCTACCGTCTCCCCATCCGCGACGCTTTCGCCTTCATCGACAGCACGACTGCGAAGCCTCAACGCGCCGCCAACGACCCCCTCGGCATCGCCCTCGGCGAAGTTCACGCGCGCCTGCGCTACCTCGTGGACATCGGGCTGGGCTACCTCACCCTCGACCGCCCCACGCGCACGTTGAGCGGCGGAGAAACCGAACGCGTCAACCTCACCACTTGTCTCGGCACGCGGCTCGTGAACACGCTCTTCGTCCTCGACGAGCCGAGCGTGGGCCTCCACCCGCGCGACACCGCCCGCTTGGTCAGCCTCCTTCAGAGATTGCGCGACACCGGCAACACGGTGGCCGTGGTGGAGCACGAAGCCGCGGTGATTCGGGCGGCGGACCAGATTGTCGATCTCGGCCCCGGCCACGGGGAAAGCGGCGGGGAACTTGTCTTCCAAGGCTCCTTCGCCGAACTCCTCAAAGCCAACCAATCCCTCACCGGCCAATACCTGGCACGGAAGAAGCAGATTCAAATTCGGCCGCGCAGGCCCGTCGTCGTAGGACAGGCGTCGCGCCTGTCTCACTCTAAAGGGGAAGATGGAGACAGGTGCGACGCCTGTCCTACGCTGATTCTTCGCCGCGCGGCGCGCCACAACCTGCGGGACCTCACGGTGGAAATCCCGCTGAATCGCTTCGTCTGCATCACCGGCGTGAGCGGCTCCGGCAAGACGACGCTGGCGCGAGAAGTTCTCCTGCCCGCGCTCGAAGCCAGGTTCCAGAAATCAGAGGTCGGAGGTCCGAAGTCAGAAGTCAGAAATCAGAAGTCGGACAACGCCGACGGCGAAGAAGCGGCGCCAGCTCCGAACTCTGACCTCCGACCTCTGACTTCTGACCTTTCCGGTCACGAGCACCTCGGCGCTGTGGTGCTGGTCGATCAATCGCCGCTGGGCAAAACCCCGCGCTCCAACCCCGCAGTCTATACCGGCGCTTTCGACCACGTCCGCGAGTTCTTCGCGCAGTCCGAGATCGCCCATCAGCGCGGCCTCAACGCCAGCGCCTTCAGTTTCAACTCCAGCCAGGGCCAATGCGGACGCTGCCGCGGCGCCGGCTTCGAGAAAGTGGAGATGCAATTCCTCAGCGACATCTTCATCCGCTGCCCCGAATGCAACGGTCGCCGCTACCGGGAACACATTCTGGAAGTGCGAGTTCGTGGTTCGTTGTCCGTGGTTCGTTGTCCGGCGCCGGATGCTCCGGCCACGACGAACCACAATCCACGAACAACGAACGACGGCTGGTCCATCGCCGACCTCCTCGACGCCACAGTGGACAAAGCGGTGGAATTCCTCAGCGGCTTCTCCGACTCCAGGCCCGCCCAGCGCGCCACCGCCAGCCTGAAGGTGCTGCAAGAGGTCGGCCTGGGTTATCTCCGCGCTGGCCAGCCGATCAACACGCTCTCCGGTGGCGAATGCCAGCGGTTGAAGCTGGCCGCGCACTTGGCCGAGGTTGCAGCCAACGTGAATCCCGCGCTCCAGTCTGCAATCTGCAATCTGCAATCCGCGATCACGAAGCCCATTCTCTTCCTCTTCGACGAGCCCACCACTGGCCTGCATTTCGACGATGTTCGCGTCCTGCTCCAAGTGTTCCAGCGCCTGGTCGATGCGGGCCACTCCGTCGTCGTCATCGAGCACAACCTCGACGTGATCAAATGCGCCGACTGGGTGATTGACCTCGGCCCGGAAGCCGGCGACCAAGGCGGCCAGATCGTCGCCGTCGGCACGCCGGAGGAAATCGCCGCCTGCGACACCAGCCACACGGGCCGCGCGCTGCGCGCCGAACTGCGTTTCAAGAAATGATCCTCGCCACCGATCCAACCTCGGAGACTTCGCCGGTGATTTCCATCCACGGCGCCCGGGAGCACAACTTGAAAGACCTCGCCGTCACCATCCCGCGCGGGAAGTTCGTCGTCATCACGGGCGTGAGCGGCTCCGGCAAGAGTACGCTGGCGTTCGACCTTCTCTTCGCGGAAGGCCAGCGGCGTTTCCTCGATTCCATGAGTGCCTACGCGCGGCAGTTCGTGGAGCAAATGGCGCGGCCGGACGTCGATCTCATCACCGGCCTGCCGCCCACGGTCAGCATTGAGCAGCGCACCACGCGTGGCGGCGGCAAGAGCACGGTGGCCACGGTCACGGAGGTGTATCACTTCCTGCGCCTGCTCTTCGCGCGGCTCGGCACGACCCATTGCCCGGAATGCCAGGTGCCCGTCGAGGCGCAAACCCGCGATGAACTCGCCTACCGCCTGCAAGCTGAGTTGAAGCAGCGCGGCGACCTCCTGCTCCTCGCCCCCGTCGTCAAAAACCGCAAGGGCTTTCACAGCGACGTGGCCGACTGGGCCGCCAAGCACGGCTATGTCGAACTCCGCGCGGACGGCAAAATGTACCGCACCGACGAGCCGTTCCGCCTGGATCGCTTCCGCGAACACGATGTCGAAATCGCGGTGGGCGTGCTGGAGAAACGGTTTGGAGTCCCGCCTTTAGGCGGCCAGGCTTCTGCGCATCTTAGGCGTTCCGGAAAGGGCAGTGGCTTGCCGCCTAAAGGCGGGACTCCCAGCGGGACGTCACGGCAACTCATCGACGAGACGCTGGAATTGGGCCACGGCACACTGCTCGCGCTCGACGCCCGCGGAAGAACGACCGTCCACTCCACCGAGCGCGCCTGCCCGAAGTGCGGCCACTCCTTCCCGCCGCTCGACCCGAAGAATTTCAGCTACAACTCCGCCCAGGGCTGGTGCCCGCGCTGTCGCGGCTTCGGAGAAATCTTCTTCATGCCGGAAGACGTGGACCGCGGTGAGCGCGCCGATGCGATTGAGGAAACTTGGTGGGGTTGGTCAGAGGGCCACCGCGAGGTCTGCTCCGAATGCCAGGGTGCGCGGCTCAATCCGCTGGCCAGGGCGGTGCGGCTTCACGTAGGACAGGCGTCGCGCCTGTCTCAACTTTCTTCCTCCAAGAGCAGAGACAGGCGCGACGCCTGTCCTACAATCGACACCTTCGGTGCAATGTCTGTTGCCGAGGCGTTTGACTGGTTCGGCCAACTCGCGTTCGCGGGACGGGAAGCGGCCATCGCGCGCGACATTCTGCCGGAGATCGCTTCGCGGCTGAAGTTTCTCGAAGAGGTCGGCCTCGGCTACCTGCAACTCGGACGCGGCGTGACGACCCTTTCCGGCGGGGAAGCTCAGCGCATCCGCCTCGCCGCCCAACTCGGCTCCAACCTCAGCGGCGTGCTTTACGTGCTCGACGAGCCGACCATCGGCCTCCATGCCCGCGACAACGAGCAACTCCTCGCTGCATTGGCCAAGCTGCAAGCACGCGGCAACTCCGTGGTGGTGGTCGAGCACGACGAAGCCACCATGCGCCATGCCGACCACGTCATCGACCTTGGCCCCGGTGCGGGTGTCCACGGCGGACAGGTCGTAGCCACCGGCACGCTCAGGGAGTTGATGCGGCACCAGGACTCGATCACCGGGCAATGCCTGCGGGCGAAGAAAAGTTTTCCGGCGCGAGGAACACGGCGGCCCACAAACGTAGGATCGGCGTCGCGCCTGTCTCAAGCGGGAAAGAAACATGGAGACAGGCGCGACGCCTGTCCTACGCTCACGCTGCACCACGCCTCGGCGCACAACTTGAAGGACCTCACGGTCCGCTTCCCGCTAGGGCGCTTCGTCGTCGTGACCGGCGTGAGCGGTTCCGGCAAGAGCACGCTGTTGCGCGAGTGTCTGATGCCGGCGCTGGCAGCGGCGAGTCCGAAAGCCAAAGTCCAAAGCCCAAAGTCGGCGGGCACGGTGACCGGGTTTGAATCCATCGCCGCGGTGCATGAAGTCGATCAGGCGCCCATCGGCCGCACGCCGCGCTCGACGCCGGCCACCTACGTCGGGTTCTTTGATGAGATTCGGAAGTTGTTCGCGCAACTGCCCGAGGCGCGGCTGCGCGGCTATGGGCCGGGGCGGTTCTCGTTCAACAGCGCGCAAGGGCGCTGCCCGGAATGCGAAGGCGCGGGCCAGATCAAGTTGGAGATGAACTTCCTGCCGCCCGCGTTTGTGAAGTGCGAGACGTGCGACGGCACACGCTTCAACCGGGAGACACTCGACATCACGTATCACGGCCAGAACATCACGCAAGTTTTGGAAATGTCCGTGGAGGAGGCGATCGGGTTCTTCGGCGCGGTCCAGAAGATTAAGCGTCCGCTGGAGGCCCTGCGCGACACCGGCCTCGGCTATCTCAAGCTCGGCCAGACCAGCCCGACCCTCAGCGGCGGCGAAGCCCAGCGCGTGAAACTGGTGACCCATCTCCTGGGCGGATTGACGCGTCGCGTCGAAGACTACCTCCGCTCCACCGGGCCGGCCTCACGACGGAACCTGTTCATCCTCGAAGAACCGACCATCGGCCTGCACATCGCCGATGTCAGCCGGCTGGTCGAAGTCTTGCAGCGCCTCGTGGACGCGGGCCATTCGGTGATCGTGATCGAGCACAACCTCGACCTGATTGCCGAGGCCGACTGGGTCATCGACCTCGGCCCGGAGGCAGGGGAGGCCGGGGGACAAATCGTGACCGTCGGCACGCCGGAAGAAGTGGCGCGCCATCCGCGATCGCACACAGGAAAGTTTCTGCGCGGCTTGCTGGGCAAGCACTGAGCCGCCCGGCGCTGTTGGGCGTAGCGGCGTCTCGGCAGAGCGCCGCAATTCCAGGCTTGAGGCCGGGGAGGGCGGCGCTCTGCCGGGACGCCGCGACGGGGGTTGGAATCGCCTCAGTTCATCACCAGCGGATTGCCGTCATTGTAGGTGCGC
>JACRJZ010000029.1 GCA_016219875.1 Verrucomicrobiota bacterium
ACGGCGTAGAAGCGATGCGCGTGAATGGCCCTCGGAGAGCCGGATGCGGGAAAACCGCCTGTCCGGTTCGATGAGGGGCGGAGCCAGACGGTCATTGGCCGCGTGCCTTTCAACCCGTCGGCTCCGCCTACTCTACTCAACCCTTCAACCCTTTCGGCCGCGCATCCTCCGCCGGGAGAAAAGCGCACTACGCCGCCACTTCAGCCGGCGCTTTCTTCCGGAAACCGAACAGCCCCTTCAGCCAGCGCCACAGGTTCTTGAAACCCTTCCGCAGCCCGATGTCCTGCACCGCGCCCAACTCATACGCTTTGGCGAACTCCTCTTCGTGCGTGCGGTAGCGCGGCGGCAGCGTCAACTGCGTCGGCTCTTCCTCGCCTTCGATCTTGCGCACCTCGGGATAGAACAGCCCGCGGCCGACGAAGTATTTCCCTTCCGGCAGCACAAGTGTCCGCCGCGGCAGCACCAGCCACGGACGGAAGTTCAGCACGAGCCGGCCTTGCTCGTCGCGGCTGAGCCGGCCGCAGGTGCGGATCGGCACCTTCTCGATTTTGCGGGCCGTGAAGACCCAGTTCACCGTCGGGCTGGGTTGGAAGCGCACGCGGCGGAACGTGAGAAAGTCCCAGGCGAACACGCTCCCAAACACCGTCAGCCGCAAAGACCACCCCGCGATCAGATACGAAATCAGCAGGATGATCAGCGACCACGCCGCCCCGACATACGGGTCCATGAACGCCGTGATCGTGACCGTGGAAATCAGGAACAGCCGGAACGCCTTCAGGGCCGCGTCCACCGTGCCAAAGGGGCTGACGAGGATGAGGACGTTGATGACGTGGCCGGCCAGCCAGACGATGAGAAACGCCACCATCGCCACCGGCACAATCAGGAGGTTCAGCAGCGGCGAAGGATCAATCGCGGCCAAGCCCATCGGCCCCAGCCAGGAACTCTGCTCCGCCGAGTGAAAGATCGACGCGACCAACGGTACAAAGGCGCCCACCACCACCAGGGCGCTGATCTTGTTCTCCACCAGTTCCGCGGCGTCGAACGGCTTTTTCAGCGCCGTGGGCACGCCTGGTCCCAACGCATCCTTCACAAACACGAGCGCCACCAGCAGCAAGGCCGGCCCCCAGAACCACGGTTGGGCGAACCACGGCAGCCTGGCGCGCTGTTCGCCGGGCGTGTGGTAAAATTTCCAGGCGCCCACCGCGCCCACGCCCAGCAGCGGTGAGATGGCCACGCCGGTAATCGTGGACAAGGCTTGCGCCGCCTCGACCCCGGGCGGTGGTTTGCTGGCCGCGGGCGGAGATTTTGTGGAGGTGTTGCCCTGGCCTTGAAGGGTTGGCGCAGCGAGGAGCGCGCTGCCCAGCAGAAGCGCCGCGGCGATCCAGACGAACTTTTTCATGGCGTGGAAGATGACGGCAGCCAGGCGAAAAAGCCATTACGATTTGGCCGGCGGGTTTCGGCCCCCAGGGCTGATTCAAGAAAGCGCAGCAGCCGACGTGAGGAGGCTCTGTTTTGATTTCGGATTTGAAAACGGAGCCTCCTCACGTCGGCTGCTACGATCCAAGGATTCTTGAATCCATCGGGTTTCGACCCCTTCGGGCGTGGCGGCTCCACGGGGCCGGGCCGGAACTCGTCTCTGCTCTTCTGTTCAAGCGGCGTTCAATTCGCGGCACGCCTTGAACCCACGAAAGAGGTAGAACAACGCGAGCGCGTGGAAGCCCAGCCCGAACCAATCCTGCGCGAGCAAGAAAATCAATCCGTCCAACGCATAAGGACCATGCCCACCACGAACGCCCACGTGTGGCGCTTCCGGGCGAATACGCCGAACAGGATGAAGACGCCCGCGGCCACCGCGTCCAGCCCCAGTACCACCGCCTTGCCGGCGCCGCCCAGACTCTGGCCGAGCGCATCGAAGATTTGCGTCACCCCCAGCCCCAGGATAAAACCCCATTCGCTGCCGCAGAGCGCCACCACCGAGTTGACAAGCGAGAGACCGGCGATCCAGTAAAACCAACTCCCGCCCGACTTCATCAGCGCCTCCGTGACGGGATCGCTCGTTTCGGCGGCTACGGGTGCGGTTGTGATCGGCGTGGGCCGGGCGAGGGGCGAAGCCGGCGGAGGTGTCGAACCGGCGGCGGGGAGCGCGGGCTGCAGCTCCGTGTAGCTGGCGGCGGGCGACCAATAGTCCACGTCGCTCCGCATCACTTCGCTCTGGCTGTTGATGCGGCCTTCACGCAACCAGGCGGTGACCACTTCCGAGGCAACAGGGCCATACTCCGAGCCGTCCTTTCCCCGAACTTTGTAGGTAAGTTCCATCGTGATGGGCTACCCCGATAACAAACGGCGTCGGGCCAGGGCAAGCGAATTCGCGTCCCAAAAATCCTTAACGACGTGCTCGAGGGAGGCACCGCCGAGTGAATGGGAGCGCGGACGGCTCGTCCGCGCGGACGATGACGGACCCGCGCGGACGAGCCGTCCGCTCCCCCATTCGCTGAGAATTCGGGCGTGTCCAGAAATCCAAGAAAAGGGCTTGAGCCGCGGCGTGTTTTCGGCCTTACTCTGCCCCTTCATTTCCTGGACTACGTGCTCGAATGAAACATTTATTGAGTCTTGAGAAGCTGTCGCGGGACGAGATGGTGGCGATCCTCCGGAGCGCCGGATCGTTCAAGCAACAGCGCGGACGTGACCCGCGCAAGCCGCTGGCCGGGCAGACTTGGGCGATGATCTTCGCCAAGTCCTCCACGCGCACGCGGGTGTCGTTCGAGGTGGGCATCAGCGAACTGGGCGCGCGGCCCATGTTCCTGAGCGCGGCGGAAATCCAGCTCGGACGCGGCGAGCCGATCAAGGACACCGCGCGCGTGCTGGGCCGCATGGTCCACGGCGCGGTCATTCGCACTTACGGGCAGAAGGACGTGGAGGAGTTTGCCGAGTTCTCCGGCATCCCCACGATCAACGCGCTCACGGACGAAGAGCATCCTTGCCAGATTCTGACGGACATCTTCACGTTCGAGGAACTTAGCGGGCCGATCCAGGGCAAGGTGGTCACGTTCGTGGGCGACGGCGCCTGCAACGTGCCCGCGAGCTGGGTGTGGGCCGCCGCGAAGCTGGGCTTCGAGTTGCGCATTGCCGCGCCCAAGCCGTATCAGCCCTCCGCCGACCTGCTCCAGCGGGCGGGCGGGCGCGTGGTCTGCACCGAGGACATTAAGGCCGCGGCCGCCGGCGCGGACGTGCTCTACACCGACGTGTGGGTGTCGATGGGCAAGGAAGCCGAGTCCGCCCAGCGGCTGCAAACCCTGACGGGCTACCAGATCAATCAGGCGTTGGTGAAGCTGGCGAAGCCGGGGGCGCTGGTCATGCACTGCCTGCCCGCTTACCGGGGCAAGGAGATCGACGAAGAGACGTTCGAAGCCAACGCCGCCACGATTTTCACCGAGGCGGAAAACCGGCTCCACGTTCAGAAGGCGATCCTGAATTGGATCGTGGGGTGAAGCCGAACTCGCGGACGGAGGAGCTTCTTTCAGAACCGTAGCAGCCGACGTGAGGAGGCTCTGCTTCCCTTGGAGTTTGAGCCTCCTCACGTCGGCTGCTACGAGGTTTTGAAATCGCCTCAGAGTGATGGAGTAACGGGCTTGGCGTCTTCTTGGCTTCCACCACTCCATTACTCCACTACCTCATCACTCTGCGCCGGCCCCGCGTATCGCCTCAGGTATTTCACCGCGACCCTCAAGTCCTTCGGCCACTCCGCTGTCATGCTCACAGGCTGGCCGGTCACGGGATGATGGATCTCCAGTCGCTCGGCGTGCAGAGCGGCGGTGGAGATCAGGGGCCGTTCGATCCGGTCGTTCTTGAGGCGGTAATTCCTTTTTAAGTAGGACAGCAGCAGCGGGCGGCCTCGGTACGGCTCATCTCCGGCGATGGGCAGATGGACCGACTGGAGGTGGACGCGAATCTGGTGCGGACGACCCGTCAACGGACGGCACTGGAGCAGCGTGTAGCCGGTGAACTTCTCCGCCACTTCAAAAAGCGTCTTCGCTTTCTTGCCGTGATTCCGGTCGATGTGCATCAAGCCGGGCCGGGCCGGGTGCGGTGCCAGCGGCGCCTCGACTTCAAAGCTCTCCTGCTCCGGCGCGCCTTGCACGAGCGCCAAGTAGGTCCGGACCGGTTTCTCGGAGCCGAACAGGTTGGCCAGCGCCACGAGCATGGGCTTGGTCTTGGCCAGCAGGATCACGCCGCTGGTTTCGAAGTCCAGCCGGTGCGCGTTCATCAGGTAACTGAGGCCGCGCTCCCGCGTCCAGGGCTTGCCTTCGCTGATGGCTTGGTGCAGGAGCTGCATCAGGTTCGGGCGATCCGGGGCGCAGCGGTCCGGCGAGGTGAGCAGGCACGGCGGCTTGTTCAGCGCGAGCCAGTGCTCATCCTCGAACAGGACGGGGATTTCCCAGAACTCACGCGTGGCGGGCGAACTGAGTTTGATGACGGCACTCACGGCGGAAGTTCAAAGTTCAAGGTTCGAAGTTCAAGGTTCAAGGCCCAACATTCGGAGTTCAGCGTCCAAGTTTCGCCCGCGGGTCACGGACAGACCCGTGACGACTTTGAACCTTGAACTTTGAACCTTGAACTGGCCGCCCTACTTCGCGCTGGGCTTCGGGCCGGCTTTGCCGGCGGCGGCCTTCGCCTGCTGCTGCTGGCGGGTGAGCGGCAGGTCCACGCGTTCGGTTTGCTTGCGGAACCACAGGCCGAACGCTTCGTTCTGGCGCTGCATCCGCATGGAGGCGGCGTATTCCTTGAGGTCCGCGCGCATCTTCTCTTCCACGATGGGCAGCTTGGTGCGCAGGTAGATGATGTAACCGCCGTTGAGGCTGGGGATGTAAGGGCTGGCCTTGCCCGGCTGAAGGCTGAACGCCACGTTCTTCAACTGCGGCAGATAGACGCCCTCCGGCAGGTCCGGCAGTTCGCGGACGCTGCGCGACACCGGCGGGAGCGGCGTCAGCTTGAGGTTGGACTCCGTGACCAGTTGCGCAAAGGCCTTCCCTTGGGCGAGGCCGTTGGTCAAACGGCTGTGGAAGTTCAGGCCAGCAAACCGCACCATCTTCTGGGCCTCGGCCAACCGGTACCGCTCCACCACTTTGGCGCGGATGTCCTCATACTTCGGGTTGTAGCTGGGGATCCGGGTCTTGGCGGCGAAGACATACGCCGCCGCCTCGCCTGGCGCCACCTGGAACGAGACGGCTTCCTCTTGGTTCGTCAGCGCAAACGCCGCGCGGGCGAAGGCCTCCGGCACTTTCAAATCCTGCGGGCCATCCACTTCGTCGAACGGTTCCGACGTGCGGGCCTGGAACCCTTTGCTGGCGGCGAACTTCTCGAAGCCGGCCACCGTGTGGTCTTTGGCGTCGTACAGCTCCCCGGCGAAATCGTTGGCTTTCCGGTTGGCGAGGGCGGCAGCGCCTTTCTCGCGCTCGTCCTTCTTGATCTTCTCGAGGGCGGCGGCCTTGCTGAGGACCAGGCCTTGCTCGTCCTTGAAGGAATTGGTGTCGCGCGACAGGTACATCTGTTCGAGCTGCGCGTTAAGGTTCGTGATCTCGGCAAACTTCTTGTCCACCTCCGCGAAGAAGTTGCTGTAGCTGAACTCCACGTAGCTGACGCTCATTTTCTCCGGCACGCGAAACAGCGCCATGCTGTTCGAGTACCACGCCAAGACGTTCGTTTCCGTGACGTTGACGCCGGACAAGTAGTTCGAGACGTTGAAGAACACGCCGTCCAGCGCGATTTCCTCGTGCTCCTCGCGATAGCTGGCCTCGACCTCGCGCGGCGGGACCAGGGTGCCGGCCAGGCCGGCGACGGAGACGAGTTGCTGCATCGCGGCGTCGTTGCGGATGAACCGCTCGAAGTCGCCTTCGGTGTAGCCCTGCGGGGCGAGAATCTCCCGGACCAAGATATCGAGAGTGCCTTTTGGGCCGAGCAGGCGATGCACAATCATTTGCGCCACGGTGCCCACGGTTTCGTCGCTGACCTTGATGTTCTCCTGTTTGACTTTGGCCAGACGAATGAGGCGCATCATGCTTTCATTCTCGATGTCGAAGCCCATCTGGCGGGCGCGCTCGTCGTTGTCGGGCCATTTGCCGGTGTTGGCGAGATAGAGCAGCCGGGTCTCGCGGGCCGCCTGGTGATACTCCTGGACGGTGACGGGCCGGCCATCAATCGTGCCGATGTCGCCCTGTCCGCGGCCGCGGAACCCCCAGCGGGCATCGGGGGAGAAGTAGATCACGAAGCTGATGACGATCACGATGATGATGATCACCCACAGCCACGTCTGGTGTCTTCGGATGGTGCCAAACATAGATTCAGAAATTAAGGGGCGGAAGCTAACGGCGTGGCCGTGGCACGGTCAAACGCAAAATGGGGCGAAAACAGGCTCCGCAAGGCTGCATCAAGCTCCCACCCGGCGCACGGGTAGCGCAGGTTTTCAACCTGCCGTAGCGCCGACTTGCAGTCGGCAAGGCCGTGAAACTTCCAACCGGCTGGCCTCTTCCAACGCTCGCCGGTTGGAAAACCGGCGCTACGGCAGACGGGAAAGTCTGCGCTACGAAGGCTCCCGAACCGAGGAAGGTCGGGCAACTGGGGTAAGCCCTGCCGAGTTCCGCAAGGGGCAGGCTCAGGCCGCTCACTCCTGGCCGCTCGGAAGCTTGCCCTTCTTGTAGCTGTCGAGGGTGCTCTGGAGTTTCTCCTTCGCCTCGCCATCGGAGACATCCACTGCCTTCTGCTGCGTTTTGATGGCTTCGTCCTTCTTGCCTTGGTCGAAAAGCGCCCGGGCCAGCGTATCCAGAATGGCGGAGTCCTTTTCCTTGGAGGCGGCGACACCTCGACGAGCGATGGTTTCGGCGAGGGCCAGGTCGCGCTCTTCGATTTTCTTGTCGGTCAGGATTTGCCAGGCGAGCTGGTTTTGCAGCAGGGCGTTGTCGAGGGAAGCCTCGCTGACCTCGCGGGCGATCCCGTAAGCCGCTTTGTAGTCTTTCTTGGCGATCAGCATGTTGAAGCGCGGCATCTGGAGCATCTTCCGCTGGCTCTCCGGCAGAAGTTCGTCGGCTTTCTTCAGGGCCGTTTCGGCGGCGCTCCAGTCCTTGTCGGACATGGCGCGGCTGAAATCGCGAAATGTGGTTTGAAGCGCGGTCTTGCTCTTTTCCTTCTCTTCGAATTCCGCCGCCGCTTTCTTCACGTCGAACGTTCCCGCCAGGACTTCCTCCAGCAGTTTTTCGTTCAGCGTCATCGGGTGCCCAATCCAGGCGATGGTTCCCTTCTTGTCCACGACGAACGCCGTCGGGATGCCGTTCTGGCCGGCGGCCTGCATCCACGTTTCGGCCATCCGGCCGCGGTCCTGGTCACCGTTCTTGGCGTCGAGGGCCACGCGGTAAGTCATCTTCTCGCCCATTTTCTGGACGAACTTCGGCACCTCGTCTTCGTTGCGTTCCCACACGTCCTGGCCGATGACGATGAGGCCCTTGTCCTTGAACTTCTCGTGCAGTTCGTTCAAGTGCGGGATGCTCACGCGGCAGGGACCGCACCAAGTGGCCCAAAACTCGACGATGTAGGTTTTGTCCTTCTCGAAGCCCTTGACGGGTTCACCCTGGAGCCACTTCGCCACTTGGAGCTTGGGCGCGGGATCGCCAACCTTGAGGGTGATGTCTTCCGCCGCCTGGCTGAGCGTGAGTGCGGCGGCCCAGGCGACCGCTGCGACTGTCCACTTCATTACTGACATGTCTGTTCCTCGGGGCTGGGTTATGCGCGCCGCGCCAGCCCGAGAGCTGCGTCGCGCTTTGGGTCACGGGCCAGCCTGTTCCGGCCAAGCCGGCGGCTTTGCTACCTGCCGGCCGCGCCCGCGGGGCACAGCCTACGGTCTGTTGAGACACCCGGCAACCTGCTTTGTTCAACACCGGTTCCGTTCATCGGTCGCGGGGAAAAAGGGTGAAGAGTGAAGGGTTGAAGGGTTAAAGAGGCCCCGGCATTGGGCTGAAGCCGCCGCATGAATCCTCTTCAACCCTTCACCCTTCACCCTGGCACCCCGCGTCAGTGGAACTGCCGGTAGAACAGCACCGCCGAGATGACCAGTCCGATGCCCGTGATGACTTGCCGGACGCGGCGTTGCGGGATGCGTTGGGAAAAGTGCGAGCCGAAGAAGTAACCCGCCAGTGCGCCGGCCGTCATCACGCCCATCTTGGGCCAGTCGATCAACCCCGACCACACGAACCACGCCGCCGCGACCAGATTGATGAGCAGGCCGAGGACGGTCTTCAGGCCGTTCATCTGGTGAATGTCCGTCAGCCCCACGAATCCCAGCGACGCCAACATGAGGATGCCGATGCCCGCGCCGAAGTAGCCGCCGTAGAGCGCGACCAAAAACTGGAACGCCACCGCCGCCCCGACTCGATGAACGTGCGGCCCCGTCGCGGCTCCCGGGTGCTCGGCGAAGCCGGCAAAGCGCCGAAATGCGCCTTGGGCCATGAACAGGACCGTCGCGAAGAGCAGGAGAAACGGCACCAGCTTCGCGAACACCGCCTCGCCGATGGCAGTCAGGAGAAGGCCGCCCAGCAACCCGCCCAGCAGGCTGACCGGCACGAAGCGACGCAGCCACGGCTTCACCGCGCGGATCGGCTCGCGATAGCCGTACACGCTCCCCGCCGTGCCGAATACCAGCGCCAGCGTGCTGGTGGCGTTGGCCACGGTCGATGGCGCCCCCGCCGCCAGCAGCGCCGGAAACGTGATCAACGTCCCGCCGCCGGCGATGGCGTTGACCATCCCCGCCGCGGCCGCCGCAGCGGCCAGAGCGATGGCTTCCGTCCCGGACATGTCAGGGCCGAGAGTGTGGCGCAGGCGGCCCCCCGGCGTCGAGAGGGAGAAACGGTCGGGACGCTGGACCGTCTGGTTGGCCAGACTGCTTGCATGTTTCCCGCGGCCCGGTCTGCACAAGCGGCTCGACCGCGCCGCCACCGGGCCTTGCCCGGCAAGAAGGAATCGCGAGAAGTGATTGCAGAACCCCGTAGCAGCCGACGTGAGGAGGCTCACACTTCAATGAAAACAGAGCCTCCTCACGTCGGCGGCGACGGTTTTGAATGAAGCTCGCGAGAGTGACGCGAGGTTCGACTTCCTCCCTCATCACGCGTACGCTGCCGCCGCATTATGGCCGTATTCTACGACACGCATTCACATCTGACCTTCCCGGACTTTCAAGCCGATCTGCCGGAGGTGATCGAGCGCGCCCAGGCCGCCGAGATCACGCGGATCATTTGTGTGGGCACCGACCTGGAGAGCAGCCGGAGCGCCGTCCGCTTGAGCGAGCAGCACCCGGGCGTCTTCGCCGTGGTGGGCTGGCATCCGAATCACGTCACGGAAGCGCCGGAAGACATCCGATCGGCGTTCCGCGAGCTGGCCGTGCATCCCAAGGTGGTCGCCATCGGCGAGACGGGCCTGGACTATTACCGGATGCCCAGCACCAAGGGCGGCACTGCGGAACAGGACGCGCACTTCAAGCAGCGCCAAGCGGCGCTCTTCCGCCAACAACTCGAAGTCGCGGCGGAGTGCGGGCTGAATGTGGTGGTGCATCAGCGCGGCGACGTCTTCGAGGCCACGATGGCGGAACTGGCGCCGTTCGCGGGCCGGGTGCGCGCGGTGTTCCACTGCTTTGCGGGTGATGGCGCAGCCCTGCGGCGCGTGCTCGACCTGGACGGGATGGTGAGTTTCACCGGCATTCTGACTTTCAAAAACGGGCAGAACGTGCGGGACGCGCTGGCGGCGGCGCCCATGAGGCGATTCATGCTGGAAACGGACTGCCCCTTCCTCGCGCCGGTGCCGTATCGCGGCAAGCGGTGCGAGCCGGCCTTCGTGAAAGAAACCTCTGAAACCGCCGCCCAGGTCAAGGGCTGTTCGCTGGAAGAACTGAGCGCAGCCACGTGCGCTGCGGCGCAGGAATTTTTCCCGAAGCTGAGTTGAGAGAGAAGGTTTGACGCCACTCGGCCGCGCGAGTATGGGAGAGCCATGAACGCCCCATTCTTCTCAAGACGTCAGTTTCTGAAACATAGCGCCCTCGCCGCAACCGCGGTTTGCACTGCCGGCACTCCCATCCGCGCCCTCGCGGCCGGCGACTACGGCGGCAACAAAATTCCCATCGCGCTCCAGCTCTATTCGGTGCGGCAGGATTGCGCGAAGGACCTCGTGGCCACCCTCAAGGCCGTCGCCACGATGGGTTACAAGGGCGTGGAGTTCGCCGGCTACTACGGGCGCGAGGCCACAACCTTGCGCAAGCTGCTGGATGATGTCGGCCTCAAATGCTGCGGCTCGCATATCGGCCTGGAGACGCTGCTGGGCGACAGTTTTCAAAGGACCATTGAGTTCAATCGGACCCTGGGCAACAAGTTCCTCATCGTGCCCGGCCTGGCCAAGAAATACACCGAGACGCGCGCCGCATGGCAGAAGACGGCCGCGATCTTCAACGAACTGGCGGCAAAGGTGAAGCCGGAGGGCCTGCGCGTCGGCTACCACAACCACACCATCGAGTTCAAGGAACTGGACGGCGAACTGCCGTGGGACACGTTCTTCGGCCACACGGACAAGGCAGTGGTCATGCAGTTTGACACCGGCAACGCCATGCAAGGCGGCGGCGACGCCACGGTGTATCTCCAGAAGTATCCGGGCCGCGCTGCCACGGTCCACCTGAAGCCCTTCTCGAAGAAGAAAGCCAACGCGCTCCTCGGCGACGATGAACTGCCGTGGCCGAAGATCTTCAACCTCTGCGAAACCGTCGGTGCGACCGAGTGGTATATCGTCGAGTACGAGAGCGACGCCTACGCGCCGCTGGTGAGCGTGGAGAAATCCCTCCGGATGCTGTGCGAGTGGGGCAAGTGCTGAGGCCCAGGACTCCTGACCCCGCTCTTTGGAGTTGAGGTTGCGTGGAACGACGCTGGTCCCGAATCGCCGGGTCAGGGGACCCGGCCTACAGCTCTGTCGCAACCCTGTAGGCCCGGTGCCCTCACCGGGCGGGCCACGTCATTTCCACGGGATCATGAGGTCTGAGGCCACTCCACCTTCGCTCCGAACGGCCATCGCTTCGTCCAGCGCGACCACGCCAGGAACAGGACGACTCCGGCCACCAAGGCGGCCAGCGAGTAGAGGAGGGTGGCCACGTCGGTGGTGGCGAACAGGAAGATCCAACCCGCCAGTGCGAGGAGCGTCGGCAGCGGATAAAGCCACATTCGGAAGGGCCGTTCCATCTTCGGCGCGCGCCGGCGCAGCCACATCACCGCCCCGATCTGGCCGATGAATTGCACCAGGATGCGCGTGGTGAGCAGCGCGTTGATCACGGTCATGAGCGGCAGCAGGCTGCACACGATGGCCAGCCCGCCGACGAACAGCAGCGAGACGTGGGGGAAACCCTTTCGCGGATGGACCCGTGCAAAGACGCTGAAGAAGTTCCCATCGCGTGCCGCAGCGTAGGGAATTCGCGAGTAGCCCAGCGCCAGGCTGAAGCAACTCGCGAACGCGGTCCACAGCACCATCACCGTGAAGACCCTCGCTACGCTGCCGCCGTAAATCTTCTCGATGAACATGGACACGACCGGCGGCGGCGGGTCCGGGAGCGGTGTGCCGGGCGCAGGGACGAATTCCCGCCACGGCACCACGCCGATGAGGGCCATGTTCATCGTCAGGTAAATGGCCGCCACCGCCACCAGGCTGATCAGGATGGACCGCGGGATGACCCGGCCCGGCTGTTTCACTTCGTCGCCGATGTAGCAGACGTCGTAGTAGCCGAGGTAGTCATAAACGCCCACGCGGGCTGCCGCGCCCAGGCCCATGAAGAAACCGAGAGAGAAGTCGAAGGCGTGCGGCGGGAAGTCGAAGGCCAGCTTCGCATCGAAGTGAAACGGCCCGCTTACGACCACGACACCGACGGTCAGCAGCGTGCCGATCCAAAGTGCCACGGTGATCCGGCCAATCGCCGTGATCTGCCGGTAAAGCAGGACGATGATGAGCACGCCCACGCCGGCCATGAGGAGCCGCGTCTGGCTCTCGCTCAGGCCCGGCCACAAATAGCGGGCATACTGCGCAAAGCCGATGAAGCCTGACGCGATCTCCAGCGGCCCGCTCAGAAGGAATTGCCAGATGAAGAGGAACGCCATGGCGCGTCCGAAGGTCTCCCGTCCAAATCCGTCTCGGAGGTAAAGGTACGTGCCGCCCGAACCAGGCATGGCCGCGCCGAGTTCGCTCCAGACCAAGCCGTCGGCGCAGGCGATCACCAGGGCGACGATCCAGCCGAGCATGGCCTGCGGGCCGCCCATCGCCGCCATCAACGCCGGGATGGTGATGAACGGGCCGATCCCGATCATCGTGGACATGTTCAGCGCCGTGGCCTGCAACAGACCGAAGCGCCGTTGCAAGGGCGCTGCGGACGCCGGCCCGGCGTGGGGAGCGGAAGTCATGCAGCAGGCTTTAGCGCAGCGCGTCGGGGAGCACGCCCGCGACGGGCACGCTTCCCATGCCCGTCATCAGGCCGGGTTCGATGGATGTGTCGAACGGGTCGCTGAACACCGGGCGCAAGGAAGAGGACTCCAGGTGCGCTTTGGGTTTCATCTCGAAGCCGACCCAGGCGGCGTCGTTCATGTAAGCCCGGGCATAGACGTACGGCATGAAGCCATCGCGTCCGTCCCCGCTCGTGTTGCGGAAGATGAACACGCCGCCGCCGGGCTGCGCGTCGTCGTCGCGATAGCCCACCAGCAGGACGCTGTGGCCGTCGTACACCGTGTTGGACGGACACATTTGCAGCACGCCGTCCTCCCACTTCGCGTTCCTGGGCCAGCGGAAGCCGCCGCACACCGGCCAGCCTTGCGCGAGCGTGCGCTTGATGCCGGCGACGTGCTCGTCGGTCAGCCCGGTGTTCACGTTCCATTCCTTGATCCAGTGGAGTTGCAGGCCAAGGGCCAGCCGTGTCTTCGCGTTCGCCACAGCCTCGGCACTGGGCGGGCGGGCCGGTTCAAACTTCGGCTGATACGGCATGGCTTCCTCGACGCAGATGCCGTGGGCCGCAAAGCCCTTCCACAAATCCGAGAAGAACCCGCCGTCTTCCTTGTCGCGGCAGACTTCGTTGGCCGACCAGTTGAGGAACTCGATGCTCAAGCGGGTGCCGTGGCCCTGCCGCTTGGCCGCGGCGAACTCAAGCGCGCCGGCCACCGTAAACGCCGAGCAAGTCGGGCGGGCGCCCTGGCGGCGCGGCGCCAGGTGATAGCTTTGGAAGTCGGGACGAAGATCGACGGCGTTTGTGGGTTGGGCGGCTCCGGTTGGGAAAAGCCCACAACCCAGCGCGCCCATGACGAGGACCAAGCAAGCGAATCGCATGGCGCGGGATGTTGGCGATGAACCGCCGGCCTCGCAAGGCGGATTCTCAGCGCCGCAGTAAGGCCTCAGTAGAGTCCGGCTCTGGCGGTTCGCCAAATCCGAAATCCGAAAATCGAAATCCGAAACAAATCCGAAGCTCGAAATCTCAAATCCGAAACCTTCCCGGGCCGACAGGGTTTCGAATTTGCTCACTCGAATTTCGGATTTGTTTCGGATTTCGATTTTCGGACTTCGGATTTCTGCCTCGGCCCTGACTTTACCGAGGCATTACGCGCCGCAAGCGAGGCCTGGAACCGCGCCGGTTGACGCCTCCGCCGGCATTGCCTACGCTCGCCCGGTGATTCGATTGGAACACGCGGGCGTCCGCTGGGAACTCCAGCCCGATTTTGAGCCGTTGCTGGGCGAGGTGCTGGCCGCACCGGGCCAAGTCGTTTCGGAGCAGCCCCCAGGCGTGATTTCGCTCCGCACGGCCCAAGGAAAGAAGTTTCTCCTCACCGAGACTCGGCGCGCGGGAACGTGGAGCCGCCTCGGCGCGGCGTTTCGCAAAGGCCCCACGGCTCGCGACGCCTGGCAAGCCGCGCAGCAACTCGCCGCCCTGCCGGTCGCGATCGTGCGGCATCTCGCGTTCGGAGAGAAACCCGGCGGCGCGAGCGTGCTGATCCGTGAGGCGTTCGACGGCGTGCCTTTGGACGAGGCCGCCGCGCAGTGCTCCGACGCGATCTACGAGTTCTTCAACCAGCTTTATCGCCGTGGTGTCACGATCCTGAATCCCCGGCCGGACGACGTTCTGGTCCGCCTCGATCCCCTGGAAATCCGGCTGGCGAATCTGGATCGCGTCGCCTTGCAGAAGGAAGTGAGCGAGGCCGAGCGGCTCAAGTTGTTGGCGTTCCTGCGGGCGTTCCTGCCGCTTAAGGTGCCGCGCGACGTGGAACGCGAGAGCGAGAACGTGCGCCGGGCGTGGCTGGCCACGAGAGCTCGGCGCTCGCTGGAGAGCGACCGGGAATTTTCGCGACGGGAACTGGGCAAACTCCGCTGGCGCGTCCGCGTGGCCGGCGGGGATTCCGCTCTGGAACCCGTCCTCCGCGACCCGGACACGTTTCTGGAGCGTGACGCCTGGATCATGCAGCGCAGCGACGGCGTCACTCTCGGCGGCGCGCCGGGCGTGGCGCTGAAGCGATTCGACGGTCGCCGCGGCGCGCGCGGAAGCGGCCTGCGCGGACTGCCGTCGGGGCTGCGGCACTTCTGTCTGGCGCGGCTGTTGGAACTGGCCGGCGTGCCCACGCCCCGGCCGTTGGCGTGCGGCCAACGAGAGGCCTCGAGCCGCAGCTATTTTCTGATGGAGGAGATTCCCCAGGCCAAGAGCCTGCGGCAGTGGGAAGGCGATGCGCGTGAGGCGGTGCGGCGCGTTGGTGAAGTGCTGGGCGGACTGCATCGCGCCGGACTCAGCCACGAGAACTTGCGGGAAACGAATTTCATTTTCGACGCCGCGGGACGTTTTTATCTCGTCGGCTTCGACGGCCTGAGCCTGGATGCGAAGCTGTTCGCCGACCGCGCTCTCGCCGACTTGAATCGCCTCGTGGCTAACACGCGGAAGCTGCACGCGCTCACCAAGTCCGAGCGGATCACCTTCCTCCACGCTTACTGCCGCGCGCGGCACATCCGGGCAGGCGACTTGTTCACGCGCACCTGGCAAGTCCGCAGCCTCGCGGCCGTGCGGCGTGAGAGCAGAGGTTGACGCAGCCCTGCTGACGCAGCACTGGAAGAACGATTCGCTGGCCAAGCCAGCGTGCAGCCTCTACGGTCGCTTCCCATGAAGATGTCAGAGCCACAGAGCGCCCTGCGGATCGCCGTCCATGCCGCCCGCACCGCCGGCGCGATCATGTCGCAGAATGCCCACGCTCCGAAACGCATCCACGCCGCCACCCAGCACGACATCAAGCTGGAACTGGACGTGCGATGTCAGCGGCGGATTGAGTCCGTGTTGCGCCGGGCCTTCCCGGAGGTCGCGATCCTGGGCGAGGAAGGCGTGGTCGGCGATCCGGCGTCGGAGCACCGCTGGGTGGTCGATCCGATCGACGGGACGGTGAACTTCACTTACGGCATTCCGCACGCCTGCGTGTCCATCGCGCTTCAAGGTAGGCGGCCAAAACCCCGTAGCAGCCGACGTGAGGAAGCTCTAACTCCAATCTGCAATCTGCAATCTGCACTCCGCAATCGTCGTGAGCCTCCTCACGTCGGCTGCTCCAGTCGCGAAAGAGGTTCCAAGTCGCAGCCGGCTTCGGACGCGGACTACGAGACGCTGGTGGGAGTGGTCTTTGATCCGTTCTGCGATGAGCTGTTCACGGCGGTGCGCGGGCAGGCGGCCAAAGTGAACGGGCGGCAGGTTCGCGTCAGCAGTCGCCGGCGCCTGGACGAGGCCATTATTTCGGTGGGCTTCGCCAAGACGCGGGCGTCGCTGAACCAGATGTTGCCGGGCTTCAAGCGGCTGGTGCATCGCGTGCGGAAGATTCGCATCATGGGCGCGGCGGCGCTGTCGTTGGCCTATGTGGCCGCCGGCCGCATGGATGCTTACGTGGAATCGGGCCTGCGCCTGTGGGACATCGCGGCGGGCGGGCTGCTCATCGAATGCGCGGGCGGCGATTTTTTCCATGAGCCGGTGGCGGGCGGCCGGCACACGTATCGCATCCTGGCCAACAACGGATTGCTGCGCAAGCCGCTGGCCAAGTTGGTGTGAAGAGAGGGCGGCTCCACGTGTAGGACAGGCGTCGGCCTGTCTCCATTCTCAAGAGACCAACTCCCTGCCCGGTGATCGCTTCAGGCTACGCCTCAGACCCGTGCCAGACTCGGCCCGCTGAGATCAGAAACAGGCGCGACGACGCTCGCCGTGCAAAACGGAGGCCTGGCTGGTTTCCCGAAATCCCTCTGGCCTCCACCGGCACTCTGGGCTAGCGTCGCCGCATGATTGCACTGCCCAAGCCGGACATCATCCTGACCCACGAGAGCGATCTCGACGGGCTGATCTCCGGCGTTTTGTTGCGCCGGCTCGCTCGCCATCTCTTTGGCGTGGACGTGCCGATGCAGGCCTACCACTACCAGAGTTGGCGCACGCGCGAGATGCGCGAGGCCGCTGCGTGGGTGTCGGATTTCGCCTTCGAGACGCGCCTCGACAAAGGAAACTGGGTGGTGATCGACCATCATCCGTGTGACGCGCAGCCGCAGCACGCGCGGCTGATTCACGACCTGCACAAGTCCGCCGGCCGGCTCTGTTACGAACTCTGCCAGGAGCACGGCCTCGGGTCGCCGGAACTCGACCGGCTCGTGCAGTTGAACAACGTGGGCGACCTCTTCCTTGAAGACGACCCGGATTTCGTGCTCGCCAACGACTACGCGAACCTGGTCAAGACTTACAGTTTCTGGAACTTGCACGAGTTGATCGAGGGCCAGATCGAGCGTCTGCTCAACCATCCCTTGCTCGAAGTGATGGCGGTCAAGCGCCGCCTCGAAGACCCGTTGGGCTTTGCGTGGAGCAAGGACAACGTGGTCCGGATCAGCCCGACCGTCGGCCTGGTCGAAACCATCGTCGGCAACACCAATCTCATCGTCCATCGCATGCTGGAGCAGAAGGCCACGCCCTATCCGGTGCTGGTCACGCTGTTCCGCAAGGGCAACGGCCAGGTGATCGCCAGCTTGCGCAGCCGCAACGGCGAGGCGGCGCCCGTGGCGGAACGGCTCCAGGGCGGCGGCCACCCGAACGCTTGTGGCGCGCTGCTTCCGCGCTCCATCCGCAACATCCCGGACGGCATTGAGTATTTGAAGCAGGTGCTCAACCCCGTGCCCACCCGACAGCAGGCGCTCAACAGCCTGGAGAACCTCTTCGCGTCCATCGAAGTGGAGAAGCGGTGATCCGTATCCATGCAGTAGGACAGGCGTCGCGCGACGACGCTCACCGGGCAAGAATGAGGCAGGGCTGATTCTAGCAGGAGCGCGGGCAGCCTGCCCGCGTGTTTCTCGCTCCCATTCTTGATGGAACGCGCAGGCAGGCTGCCCGCGCTCCTGTCCGCGTGTTTTTTGAATCAGCCCAGAAGAATGAGGCCTTCCCGCCGAACTCCGTTTGACATCGACAGAGAGGTGGTTCTTCTTACTCGCGGCAAGCCGATGACTGAAGAAGTCCAGAACCAGAACCTGTCACTTGTTCCCGCTGCGCCGCCCGCCGCCGTGGAGGTCGTGTCGCCGGTTGCGCCCGCTGGTTCAAGGAGACTGTCCAAGGCCCGGCTGGTGGCGGCCTTCGCCATCGCGGGCGTCTCCGACGCGCTCTCCCTGGTTTTTGGCCTGGCGATGCCCGTGCAGTGGACGATCGATCTGACCACGGCGGCCTTGCTTTTCGCCGTGATGGGGTGGCGCTGGGCCTTGCTGCCGGGGCTGATCATGGAAGCGATTCCCGGCGTGGACATGTTCCCGTCCTGGGTGCTGGTCGTGGGCGCCGTCGCGGCCCTGGGATCGGCGCGGCCCAAACTGAACTGATCAACGGGCGATTTCAAACAGGCTCTGAAGCCTTGAGCCTTCGCGCCGCAGCAACTCCTGTTTCCAGTGCATCGGCCCGGAGAAACCGCCCGGACCGCCATGGGCCGCGAGGACGCGGTGACAGGGAATGAGCACTGGCACCGGGTTCGCCCCGCACGCCTGGCCCACGGCCCGCGCTGCGCCGGGGCGGCCCACGGCGGCGGCCAGCGCGCCGTAGCTGCGCGTCTCGCCGGCGGGAATCTGGAGCAGCGCCTGCCAGACGGCGCGCTGAAACGCCGTCCCGCGCGAGAGGTCCAGTGGCGGAAGCCGCCGCGGCGTCACGCCGGCGAGCGCATCCGACAACGCGGCGCGGGTGAGTTCCAGCCAGTCGCGCTGCGACGGTGTGAGCGTCGGCGAGGCCACGGGCGAGGCCACCCTTTCAGGCCAGTCCAAGCCGGCCAGTCCGTCCTCAGTGAAGTGCGCGCGGAACGTGCCGTCCGGCAAACCGATGGCCGCAGTCGTGGTCATTTTTCCGGACGCCAGAACAACACCACGACAACGGCGCCCACCACCACGACCGCGAGGATGAGGACCCAGGAGAGAGCCATGACGGTTTCAGAGTTGAGCGGCCTTCAGCGCCGCAGCATCACGGCCAGCAACGCCCACAGGGCCAGGAACAACAGGATGGCGAAGACGACGAACCGCCGGCGCGCCACCCGCCGCTCGTAACGCAGCGGCTTTAGTCCCTGGATGTTTCCCGCGGCGAGCAGCTTCACGAACGGCTGGTTCGGGGCCGGCGCGCTGCGGAAGGCGTTTTTCATCCGGCTCCAGGCGCCGGGCAGATCGTATTTCCGCACGCCGAGTTCGTTGTAGAGGACTTGCGCCTCGGCGTCCGGAGAAGCCTGCAATCGCTGATGGTCCACTTTCTCAAAAACCTGTTCCGACGCGGGCTTGGTCGGGTTCGCCGGTCCGGGTGGAGCGGGGCGCGCCGTCTCCTTCAGCGCCGGCAGGGTGGTGGATCGCAAGCGCGGCTGTGACCGGGCGGCCTCCGCGCTCAGGTTGTGGATTTGCGCTTCGAGCTGCTCGATCTGCGCCTGAAGCTCACGGGCGCGCTTCGAGATGGGATCCTTCTTATGGTTGAACCATCCCATACCCGGCGGGTCGTGCTACTTGAACAGCAGCACCAGGAAAATGGCCAGCGCCGCCAACGCGATGGGCCAGGTGAACGCCAGTCCCAGCTTGCACAAGTCCACGAAGCCGCGGCCTTCCAGCGGCAGCCTGGGCTTTGTCTGCGGCGGGCCGCCGGCTTCCGGCGTAGCGGCGCCGGAGAGGACGGGGAATTTGAGCCGCGCGGAATTCCATTCCAGCCGCGCGTGGTCCGCGACGCCCAGCGCGCGCGACAGCTCGGTGCTGAGGTTCTCGCGCGTCCAGGAGGCGTCCTGGATCGCCTGAAGTTTGGCCAGGCTGTCCTTGAGATCGATGAGCGACTTGGCCATCTGCTCCGCATCACGGCGGACCGCGATCTCGCGTTCCTCGAGCAACTGGATGCCGCGGCTCAGATCGCGGATCAACTCCTCGCGCCCCGTGGCGAACTCCATCTGGCGGCGGCGGGTTTCCTCGTGGGCGGCGCGCTCGCGCTCGATCTCGCTTTGCTCGCGTTTGAGGTCGGCCAGCTTGGTTTGGAGTTCACTGATCCTGGAATCGACTTCCTCGCGGGTCGGGGCGCGCTGCGGGTCTTCGGAAGGGGCGGTCATGGTGGCAGGGGACGCGGGAAAAGGGTGGCGGCGGAGGTTCTGAAAGTCCTCATCGACAAACTCGGTGGCATCAAATTCCGTGGCCATGACCGCGACTGTAGTGCCCGACTGGGGAGGTGTAAAGGGAGGGTTTTCCACAACTCATGCACCGGGCGCAACCGGACACCACTGCCGTAGGAGCCTCTTTCAAAGCGGTAGCAGCCGACGTGAGGAGGCTCTGTTTCCCTTGAAGTTTGAGCCTCCTCACGTCGGCTGCTACCGAGTTTTGAAATTGCCTCGTAGTGCAGGCGTTCCAGCCTGCTGTATCGCCGACATTCGGCAGGCCGTCCGCCACGATGTGGACGTCCGAATTGCTCGCGCGCCCCGCAGGCTGGAACGCCTGCGCTACGGCAGACAAGAATGTTTGCCCTACGAGCCGGCGCCCCCATTCAAACACGCGATTGCTTCGGCTCCGACCGCAATGGCATCCTCCGCGACATGAATTTGTCCATTTTGCGTGGCGGTCGCATCGCGTTCACGGCCCTTGGCGCCGCCCTTCTGGCCGTGGGCTGCCGGGCCACGCTCGACGGCGCACGAAGCTTTTCCACCCAGGAACACGTCGGGCGCGCCAGCCCGCAGCGTTCGTACACCCCCACCAACCAGCGTCTCACGCCCGCCGGTCTTCAGGTGGAATTGCCCGGCCTGCGGCCGCAGGCGCTCGCGCTCAGTCCCGACGGCCGAATCCTCGTCACCGCCGGCAAGACTCACGACCTTGTCGTCGTCGATCCCGTCAGCGGAAAGCTTCTTCAGCGCGTGCCGCTGCCGTCGGAAGACCAAGACAAGGAGCCAGCCGACACCGTTTCCACGCACATCCTATCGCCAGATCCGGACGGCCAACTCAGTTTCACTGGACTCGCTTTCTCGCCCGATGGCACGCGGCTGTATCTGGCCAACGTGAATGGCAGCATCAAGGTCTTCGCCGTGGACAAAGCTAATCAGATTACCGGCCTGTTCTCCATGCCCTTGCCCGAGGTGAAGACCCGCCGCCGGATCGATGACATCCCCGCAGGACTCGCGCTGTCGCCCGACGGGCGGAAGCTCTACGTGGCGCTAAATCTGTCGAACCGCCTTGTCGAACTCGACGCCGCCACGGGGCGAGTGCTGCGGCTGTGGGACGTGGGTGTCGCGCCCTACGACGTCGTGCTCGCCGGGCACAAAGCCTACGTGAGCAATTGGGGCGGGCGCCGTCCCGACACCCACAGCGTCACCGGCCCCGCTGGCCGCGGCACGCGCGTGCGCGTGGATCCGGTGCGCCACATTGCCAGTGAAGGATCGGTGAGCGTGATCGAGTTGGCAGAGGCCAGAGGTCAGAGGTCAGAGGTCAGCACGAATGCCAGCCGTCCGCTACCGGCTTCGGAGGAACTCCTCACCGGCTTGCACGCCTCAGCGATGGTCCTTTCACCCGACGGCCGACACGTCGTTGTAGCCAACGCGGCGAGCGACACGCTCAGTGTCATCGACACACGCACGGACCAAATCGTCGAAACCATCTGGACCCGCCAGAATCCCTCCGACTTGTTCGGCGCGTCGCCCACGGCGCTCGCATTCGACAAGTCGGGCAAAATGCTTTTCGTCTGCAACGGCACCCAGAACGCCATCGCCGTGGTGAAGTTCGATCCCGGCGAATCGAAGCTGCTCGGCTTGGTTCCCGTCGGCTGGTTCCCCGGCGCCATTGTCCACGACGCGCGGCGGCACGCCCTGTACGTCGCCAACATCAAGGGAATAGGCGACCAGAAGACCAAGGACAAAACCAGCGGCGGCCTGGGCTTCAACTCCCATCAGTACCACGGCTCGCTCTCGCTGTTGCCCGTGCCGTCCGAGCGCGCGTTGGCCACGCACACGCACCGCGCGCTGGGCAACATGCGCTACCCGCTGCTGGCCGAGGCCAAACTCCCGGCGCGTCCCGGCCAGCCGCCGCGTCCGGTCCCGGAGCGCGTGGGCGAGCCGAGCGTGTTCCGGCACGTGGTCTATGTCATCAAGGAGAACCGCACCTACGACCAGGTCTTGGGCGACATGCCGGAAGGCAACGGCGACCCCTCGCTCTGCATTTTCGGGGAACGCATTTCACCCAATCACCACCGGCTGGCCCGCGAGTTCGTGCTCCTCGACAACACCTATTGCTCCGGCATCCTCAGCGCCGACGGCCACCAGTGGGCCGACACCGCTTTCGCCACCGATTACATGGAGCGGAGCTTCGCCGGCTTCCCCCGCAGCTACCCGGACGGCATGGAGGACGACGACACCGACGCGCTGGCGTATTCGCCCGCCGGCTTCATCTGGGACAACGCCATCGCCCACGGCAAAACGCTGCGCGACTACGGCGAGTTCGCCATCACGCGCAAGGCCTGGACGGACCCGGCCCGCCGCGGCCAGCCGACGTTCACCAACCACTGGCGCGAGTTTGTCGAAGGCCCGAAAGAACTCCGCGTCTGGAGCGACCCCGCCATCGAATCGCTGCGCCCGTATCTTTGCACGAATACAGTGGGCTGGGACATGGACGTGCCGGACGTGTGGCGGGCGGCGCAGTTCATGAAAGAGCTGAAGCAGTTCGAGCAAGCCGGCCAGTTTCCGAACCTCACTCTGATCTGCCTGCCCAACGATCACACGAGCGGGACCAAAGCCGGCAAGCCCACGCCCGCTGCGCACGTCGCTGACAACGACCTCGCGCTGGGGCAGATCGTCGAAGCCATCAGCCGCAGCCGGTTCTGGAAGGAGACATGCATCTTTGTGATCGAAGACGATCCTCAGAACGGCTGGGACCACGTGAGCGGCTACCGGACGGTGGCGTTTGTGATCAGCCCGTGGACCAAACGCGGCCAAGTCGTCAGCACGCAATACAATCAGACGAGCGTCCTGCGCACGATGGAGCTGATCCTCGGCCTGCCGCCGATGAACCAGATGGACGCGACGGCCACGCCGATGTTCGATTGCTTCGCCGCCGCGCCCGACTTCACGCCCTACACCGCGCTGACGAACAACGTCCCGCTGGACCAGTTGAACGCGCCGGCGAAAGAACTCAGCGACCCACTCCTGCGCCGGCACGCTTACGCCAGCGCGCGCCTGCCGCTCGACCAAGTGGACCAATGTCCCGAAGACCTGCTGAACCGGATTCTCTGGCACGCCATGAAAGGCCCCGCCGCGCCGTATCCGCAGTGGGCGGTGAAGGTGGTGGAGGAGGACTGAGGTTCGTGCCGGGTAGGTTGAAGGGTTGAAGGGTTGAAGGGTTGAAGAGGTCACGGCATTGGGCCGAAGCCATCGGTGAAGCCTCTTCAACCCTTCAACCCTTCAACTCTTCACGTCGCCTCCCGCCTCCAGTTCGTCCCCGCGATCGGAAGTCCGCCCTCACGGGGTTTCCGGCTGGTGTCCGTCCCCGCGTTCCCCCGCGTCCGTTTCGCTCAAGAGCGGCGCGTGGTAGAAGCGGAGCGCGCCGGTGGACGAGGAAGAACTGAGGCGGCCCACCAACATGCGACCGTCCGGGGAGAACAATAACGTGTGCAACGCTCCGCCCAGGCGGCGGAACGTCAGCATTTCCTGCTGCGTGGCGACGTTCCACAGCTTCAACGTGCTGTCGTCGCTGGCCGTGGCGAGCGTCTTGCCGTCGGGCGAGAAGGCCACCGCGGCCACGCCTTGTTTATGGCCGGTGCAGGCGCCGAGCAACAGGCCGGTGGCCGTGTTCCAAAGCCGTACGGCGTCGTCGGAACACACGATGGCCAGGATACGTCCGTCGGGCGAGAGAGCCGCGCCCGCGTCGAAGCGCAATTGCGCGTCACAAACCAGGTTCGTGCGCAGGGAGCGCGTGGCCACGTCCCAGAATTCCATCAGCCCGCCCGGCCCAAAGGCCGCCAGGGTGCGGCCATCGGGCGAGAACAGGACCCGGAAGGCCTCGCTGTCCATAGCGGTGTTGGTCCCGCTGCGGAGGTCCCACCACCGCAGCCCCTGGCCAAATCCTGCCGCCGTGATGAGCGAGCGTCCATCCGGGGAAAGGCCCACCAGGCGGCCCGCCGTGTTCAAGGTGTTGGTTTCGCGCGTCTCCACGTTCCAAATCTGCACACGGCTATCGCGGCCATCGTAGAGCATGACCGCCACGGTCTGGAGGTCTTCCGTCACCGCGGGCTGCGACAACCGATAGCGGCTGCGATCCGACGCGCCCCCGAACGGGAACTCGTGCTCCGCTTCGTGCGTCGCCAGATCGAAGATGACCAAGTTTCCCGGCCGGTCCAGGGCGGCGAGTCGTTGGCTGTCCTTGGAGATGGCCAGCATGTGCTGCCAGGGGCCGGGGAGCAGGTCCTCCTTCGGCCGTTCCTGCACCGACCACAGTTTCACGCTCCCGTCTTTGGCCCCGCTGACCAGCGCTTTGCCGTCCGGCGAGAACGCCAGCGCGTACACTTCGCTCAGATGGCCCTGGAAGGTGGCCAGCCGTTGGCGTGTGGTGAAGTCCCACAAGCGGATCGAGTAATCCCAACTGGCCGTCGCCAGGGTGCGCCCGTCCGGGGAAAAGGCGATCGACGAAATCACCCCGGTGTGCTGGATGTTCTCCGGGTCGTCCGGCATGGTCGAGGCCGCGCCGGACGCGACGTTCCAAATGCCGAGCACGAAGACGCCGTGCTCGGACAGGGTATTGCGCGCCGCGACCAGCCACTGGCCGTCGGGCGAGAAGGCCAGCACCCGGTCGTTGCGGAACCACGAACTCCCGCGCGCGAACAAGTTCGTGGACTCGGGCAAGACCACGCCGGGACCCTCGCGGTCCAACGGCCACAAGGTGAGGCCGTCCTTGGTTTCGGTGGCCAGGGTCGTGCCGTCCGGCGAGAAGGCCAGCGGCCCGGTCGCGTTCGTCAAGAAACGAAGTTGCGCCCAAGAGCCGGTGTCCCACACCCGCACGCCTTCCCGGGAGGATTCCCAGCCGCGCATGATGCCGCGCATGCTTTCCCGGCAAGTCGCCAAGCGCCGGCCGTCGGCCGACACGGCGATGGGACCGAAGTTCGTGGGCAGCGCGTGCCGCTCGGACCATTCGGCGGTGGCCCACGCCCGCACGGTCGAGGTTGGAGATCGGCCCATGAAGGCCATCCCCCGCTTCGACTCGCGTTCCAGGGTGCCGGCGGTGAGGAGCGTCTTGCCGTCGCGGAGGAAGGCCATTGAGATGGCACCCTTGGGCACGGTGGTGAGGAGCGATTGGTTGCGGGCGTTGAAGACACTGAACTTCTCGGTCAAGCCGACCACGAGCAAATCTCCAGACGGCGAATACGCCAACGATTGCACGGCTCCGTCCTGCGTGGGCAAGGGCACGTGTTCGTCGCCCTGGCTGACCTGCCACAAGTAGCGCCACTCGAAGCCGCGCAAGTCCGGCTCGCCGGGCGGCGGGCGATGCTTGTCGAGCAATTGCCGGGCCCGTCCGTAGTTGCCGGCCTCAAGGGATTGCTTGGCCAGGCTGATGTCGGCCACGTATTCGTTGAGCCGGGCCGAGGCGCGGTCCAGTTCGGCCTGACGGCGCAATTGGGCTTCCTGCTTCTGGGCGGCGAGCGCCTTTCGTTCCGCGGTGGTCGCGCGCACCGCTTGCCAGGTGCTGAAGCCGGCGCCCACGACCAGCGTGGCCGCCACGCAGGCGGCGGCGGCAAATGCGCCCTGGTGGCGGCGGATCATCTTGCGCAAGCGGTACACCTGGCTCGGAGGACAAGCGGTGACCGGCTCGCTGTCGAGGTAGCGCTGTACGTCCAGAGCCAGGCTGCCCGCGCTGTCGTAACGGCGCGCGCGGTCCTTCTCCAGACACTTCATCACGATCCAGTCCAGATCGCCGCGAACCGTTTGCACGAGGGAGGGAATCCTCGCGTGACGCGTCGCGCTGAGTTCGGTCGCGTCCGCCATGCCCAGCGTGTTCAACCGCGTCGAGGGCGGCACCGGCTCTTCGTCGCGGATGATCCGGCGCATTTCGTTCAGCCCCGACCGCAGCAGGTGCTCCGGGTCAAACGGCGTCCGGCCCGTGATCAATTCGTAGAGCAGGACGCCCAGCGAGTAGATGTCGCTCCGCGTGTCGATGTCCAAGCCGCTCATCTCCGCCTGCTCCGGACTGGTGTAGGCGGGCGTGCCGATGAACGACTGGAATTCGGTGAAGAGGGTTTTCTCCGTGAGCTTGTGCTCGGTGGCCTTGGCGATGCCGAAGTCGATGACCTTGGGCACCGGCACGCCGTCGTGCAACGTGACCAGGATGTTCGACGGCTTGATGTCGCGGTGGATGATGCCCTTCTGGTGCGCGTGCTGAATGGCCTGGCAAACCTGGATGAAGAGCTTCAGCCGCTCTTCGGTTGGAAGATGGTTCTCGTCGCAGTACTCCGTGATGCGGATGCCCCGGACCAGTTCCATCACGAAGAAGGGCCGCCCGGTTTCCGTCGCGCCGGCGTCCAGGACCTTGGCGATGTTCTGGTGCTCCATCATGGCCAGCGCCTGCCGCTCCGCCTCAAAACGGGCGATGACGCTCTTGGTGTCCATGCCGAGCTTGATGACCTTGAGCGCGACCCGGCGGCGAACCGGCTCCTCCTGCTCGGCCATATAGACGACCCCGCAGCCGCCTTCGCCGATTTGCTGGAGCAGCTTGTAGCGGCCAATGCGGTCGCCGGGCTTCTCCGTCACCGCCGCCGCGCCCGACGGGCTGCCTTGGCCGGGCACCATGATCGTTCCCGAAGGCCGGACGGCAGACGCGGCGGGCTTCTCGAGGAAACTGCCGACGTCCACCTGGCCCCGCAGCAACTCCTCTACGCGCGACTGCAACGCGGTGTCCGGCCCGCACGTCTCCTTGAGGAAAGCATCCCGCTCCGCTGGATTGGTTTTCTCCAGCGCGGCCAGGAACAGTTCCCGCTCCCGCAGTCCCGGAAAGGGTCTGGATTCGGATGCCATAAGACTCCACCTAGCATTGCGTGAATCGGCTGGAAAGTCCGCACAAAACTTCGCGGCTTCGCGGCGGCCGGCTTCTTGACCGGCGAACCTCGCAGGGGCAATAGTCCGCGCATGAACGTGGAGCAGATTTTGGCGCGCTTGACGGGCGGGTTCCGCCCGTTCGCCATTCGGACTTCTGACGGTCGCAAGTATGCGGTGCCACACCCGGAGTTCATCGCCGTGGGCCGCCATGCGGTGGGCGTGGGTGGACAAGCAGGGCTACATCGTCAGCTTGGACCCGCAGCACATCGTCGCCCTCAAAGACCTGGTACTGAAGAAAGCCGCCTGATTGGAAGCGGAGTGAAAGCAGCGCCTTCCCGCGGGCTTCGGTTCATCCTCTTGTCCGCCAGCGAGGCGGCTGATTGGAAATCGAATTGACAATCAGCCAACCGGGGCCGAGCCTCGCCGCATGTTCGTTCCGCGCGAAGCCACCGCCACCCTGCAACGGCTCGCCAAATCGTTCCCCATCGTGGCCATCACCGGCCCCCGGCAGTCCGGCAAGACCACCCTGGCGCAGCGATGTTTCGCGGGGAAGCCCTGCGTCTCGCTGGAGGACTTGGACCACCGCGAGTTTGCCACCCACGATCCGCGCGGGTTTCTGGCCCAGTTCCCGGACGGCGCCGTGCTGGACGAGGTGCAGCGGTGTCCGGGCGTGCTCTCCTACTTGCAAGGCGTCGTGGACCGGGACCGGCGCGCGGGGCTGTTCATCCTGACCGGCTCGCAGCAATTTGATTTGCTGGCCGGCATCACGCAAAGCCTGGCCGGGCGCGCGGCGCTGCTGCCGCTGTTGCCCTTTTCGTTCGGAGAACTGGACGCGGCGGGCCTAGCGTCGGCGCGGTTGGAGGAGCATCTGTTCAATGGTGCCTATCCGCCCATCCACGACCGGAAGTTGGAGCCGGGCCTCTGGCTTGGCAACTACGTCAGCACCTACCTGGAGCGCGACGTGCGGCGCATGGTCAACGTGCGCGACCTGTCGGGCTTCCAGCGGTTCGTGCGCCTGTGCGCGGGGCGGACGGGCCAGTTGCTGAACCTCTCCGCGCTCGCCAACGACTGCGGCATCACCCACAACACGGCCAAGGCGTGGATTTCGGTCCTGGAAGCCAGTTATCTCGTGCATCTGCTGCCGCCGCACCATCGGAACTTCAACAAACGGCTCATCAAAACGCCCAAGCTGTATTTCCTCGACCCCGGCCTGGCCGCTTGGCTGCTGGGCATCAAGGACGCCGCCACCCTCCTCCACCATGCGCATCGCGGCGCGCTGTTTGAGACGTGGGTGGTGAGCGAGTTGTTGAAGGGCCGCTTCAACCGGGCACAGCCGTCGAACCTGTTTTTCTGGCGCGACCGCACCGGCAACGAGGTGGACGTGGTGATCGAGGACGGCCAGACCTTGCACCCGCTGGAGGTCAAGTCCGGGGAAACGATCAACGCGGATTTCTTCGCCGGCCTGCGCACCTGGACGCAACTCGCCGGCAAAGCGGCTGGCTCGGCCCGGCTTGTCTATGGCGGCGAACAGGCGCAGACCCGGCAAGGCATCCAGGTGCTGCCGTGGCGGCAGATTGGGAAAGTGGCGGCGGCGGTTTGAACTCCGCTGAGCCGTGGTCGCCTGTTCGAAGGCAGCCCTGCCGCGACCCGCGGTGACAGAATTGCGGACTTCCACACGGCACAGGCCTCGGTTAGATTCCCGCCAGCGCAAACATGAAAGCACTACTTGCCGTCACTCGTCGCCGCTTCACCAAGGTTGTCGGCCTCCTCGCCTCGTTGCCTTTCCTCCTGGCCCTCTCCACACCGGGAGCGGAGGGCCAGCCTACACCAAACCGGGCGCCCGCCACGCCGTCCGCGGCAGCCCCGAAAGCGCCGCTGGATCTGGACCCACCCGCGGCGGGAACGAAGGTCCTGCTCGTCACCGGCAATGACTACCCGGGTCATCTGTGGCGGCAGACCGCGCCCGTGCTGAAGGAATTGCTGGAAAAGGACGCCCGCCTGAAAGTCCGCATCGTGGAAGACCCGAACGCGCTGGCGTCGCCCAAGCTCAAGGAGTGGGACGTGGTCATCCTCCATTTCATGGACTGGGAAGTGCCCGGCCCCGGCCCGGAGGCGCGAGAGAACTTGAAGCGGTTTGTCGAAAGCGGAAAGGGAATGATGCTGACCCATTTTGCCTGCGGGGCCTGGGACAACAATGAATGGCCGGAGTTCAAGAAGCTCGCGGGCCGCGTCTGGTTCGGGGCCAACGGCGGACGCCAGCATGACCCCCACGGCAAGTTCCGCGTGGACATCGCCGATCCCGCTCATCCGATCACGAAAGGCCTGGAGCCGTTCGAGACGTTGGATGAACTCTACACCTGCCTGACGGGCGACGCGGCGATCCAGGTGGTGGCAAAAGCGACCTCCAAGGTGGACCAGAAGGATTACCCGATGGCGTTCGTCCTGAACTTCGGCCAGGGCCGCGTGTTCCACACCGTGCTGGGCCACGACACGCGGGCCTACGCAAGTGCCGGCGTCGGTGAGTTGCTGCGCCGCGGCTGTGCCTGGGCGGCGGGCGTGGAGCCGGGGAAGTAGTGGTCCGAGCGAGCGAAATCTGCGCCAGGGTCGAGCGGCGGCGCCAGGGCTGCCTCAAGCTCGTTCTGGCGCGTGGCTGTGCCAGCCGCGCGCCGGGCGTCGCCAGACCGAGCTTGATGCTCCCCGGCGGCAGTGCGAGGCCGCTCCGTTGTCGTTTGACCCGCGGCGGCATCCCGCGTAGAAACCGTCTCACCGAAAACCATGACCACCACGACCCAATTGCAAAACCCCGTAGCAGCCGACGTGAGGAGGCTCCATTCAGAGGGGAAAGGCCAGAAAGCAGAAGAAAGTCAGAGCCTCCTCACTTCGGCTGCTACAGTTTTGCACGAGGCTCAGACGGCTTCGCGATTTCTCACGGCTGTCCTGGCGGCCTTTTCGCTCTGTTCTCTCCCGGCCCAAGACCTCAAGCCTCCCGCCCCCTTCGGCCCCGTGCCCAGCGAGCGTCAACTGCGCTGGCACGAGATGGAGTTTTACGGTTTCCTTCACTTCACCGTAAACACGTTCACCGACAAGGAGTGGGGCTACGGCGACGAGAGCGAGACGGTTTTCCACCCGACCGCCTTCGACGCCGAGCAGATCGTCCGCACCGCGAAGGAGGCCGGCATGAAGGGCCTGATCCTCACCGCCAAACACCATGACGGCTTCTGTCTCTGGCCGTCGAAGTTCACCAAGCACTCGGTGAAGAACTCGCCGTGGAAGAACGGCCAGGGTGACGTGGTGAAGGAGATCTCCGACGCTTGCCGCCAACAGGGAATCAAGTTTGGCGTCTATCTTTCCCCGTGGGACCGCAACCACCAGGACTACGCGCGGCCGGACTACATCACCTATTACCGGAACCAGCTTCGCGAGTTGCTCACCAACTACGGCGACATCTTCACCGTTTGGTTTGACGGCGCGAACGGCGGCGACGGCTTTTACGGCGGGGCGCGGGAGACGCGCCGCATCGACAACCGCGTTTACTACGATTGGCCCAACACCTGGAAGCTCGTGCGCACGCTGATGCCGATGGCCGTGATGTTCAGCGACGCCGGGCCGGACTTCCGCTGGGTGGGCAACGAGGCGGGCGTGGCCGGCGATCCGTGTTGGGCCACGTTGGACATGACCAAGCCGGGCCGCATTCCCGGCGGCAGCAGCGCGGGCCTCAACTCCGGCGAGCGTCCGGGCACGGCCTGGCTCCCCGCCGAGTGCGACGTCTCGATCCGCCCCGGCTGGTTCTACCACGCCAGCGAAGACCACCGAGTGAAGACGCCCTCCAAGCTGCTCGACATCTATTACAAGTCCGTGGGCCGCGGCGCGTGCCTGAACTTGAACTTGCCGCCCGACCGGCGCGGACAGATTCACGAGAACGACCGCAAGGCGCTCCGGGAATTCCGGCGCCTGCTCGACGACACCTTCGCCACGAACTTAGCCAAGGACGCCAAGTTCACCGCCAGCAACGTGCGCGGCGGCGGGGCGAAGCCGTTTGCGCCCGAGAACGTCCTCGATGGCAACCGCGATTCCTACTGGGCCACCGACGACGCAGTGACGAACGCCGAACTCGTCCTCGACCTGGGCCAGCCCGCCACTTTCAACGTGGTGGACTTGCGCGAGTGCCTCACGCTCGGCCAGCGGGTGGACGCGTTCGCGCTGGACCAGTGGAAGGACGGCGGTTGGAAGCAGTTTGCCCAGGGCACCAGCATCGGCAGCCGCCGGCTGCTGCGCACGAGTTACATCACCACCGCCAAGGTCCGTCTCCGCATCACGCAAGCGGCCGCCTGTCCCGCGATGGCCGAGCTCGGCCTTTACGCGGAGCCGGTCATCCCAGGGCCACCGAAGATTTCGCGCGACAAGCAGGGCCAGGTCAGCCTCTCCCTGGAGAATCCCGGCCCGCACCTACACTACACGCTCGATGGCTCCGAGCCGACGCCGCGTTCGGCCAGGTTTGAGGTCCCGTTTCCATTGCCGAAAGGCGGGACGGTGCGCGCCCGTGCTTTTTCTCCGCCGACCGGCACCGGACAAGAGCAGCCCGCGGGCGATGCGGTGAGTGAGACGTTCGGCGTCGCCAAAACGAAGTGGAAGGTCGTCTCCGCTTCCTACCAGTCGCCCGGCGGCGGCGAAGCCTCGCGCGCCATCGACGACAAACCCGAAACGCTCTGGCACACCCACGGCCCACAAGGCGAGCGCAAGCCGCCGCAGGAGATCGTCGTCGATCTGGGCGAGACGCTGGAACTCACGGCGCTGCTCTACCAGCCGCGACGCGACGGCACGGCGCGGGGATTGGTGGACCGATACGAGTTCGCCGTGAGTGAAGACGGCCAGCACTGGACGCCCGCCGCGGCAGGCGAATTTGCGAACATCAAGTCCAATCCCCTCCTCCAGACGGTCCCGCTCCGGCAGCCGATGCCGGCGCGCTTCTTCCGCTTCACCGCTTTGCGCGCTGTCGAGGCCAACCACGTCGCCGTGGCCGAACTGGGCGTAACGGCCAGGTAGCACCTCGGCACGCTGGCGCCTGGCCGTCAATCCGGCCCACACTTCCGGCGTTCGTGCAAGGCGTGAATCTCCCAGACCAGCCATGAAAACCTGGATCCAACTCCTGACCCTCGCGGCGTGCCCGTGGTCCGCGCTGGCGCTGGCCCAGCCAGCGGCCCCAGCGGACGCCCTGCCCGCCGAAGTGCCGCGCTGGGAACTGCACGAGTTCGAGTTGTCCGGGCGCCGTCACGTGGAGAACCCTGACCGCGATGCGGCGCTGGCAGGTGAGTTCACCGCGCCGTCGGGCAAGACCGTCACCGTCGAAGGCTCAGACATCCTGAGCTGTCCACACGGTTTTGTGGAGGCCAGGAATCGAGATGAAGCGGCGTTCACCGGGTCAGGGGACCCGGCCTACAGGAAAGGCGTGCCTTGTAGGCCCGGTGCCCTCACCGGGCGGCCCAGGCGCGTTCCACGGCTCTGGATGTCTGAG
>JACRJZ010000028.1 GCA_016219875.1 Verrucomicrobiota bacterium
CCTGGGAGGTTTTCTGGCGCGCAAGCAGGACGGGCTGCCCGGCTGGCAAACGATCTGGCGCGGCTGGCAGCGTCTGATGTGGATGAGTGAAGGCGTCCAGCTAATGGGAGACTGAAAAGATGTGGGTAATGACAAGGGTTGGAAAACCGCGCTACCAAGCGCGCCGGGCGGGAGCTTGATGCAGCCCCGCGGGAAAATCTCCGCTCGGAAAATTCATTTGTCGCTCCCGGCACTTCGCGGCAAGCTCGCGGCTCCTTATGCAACAAGTCAACATTGGCATGATCGGCGGCGGCACCGTGGGCAGCGGAGTGGTTCATCACCTACAACACAACGGCACGCTCATGGCTTCGCGGCTCGGCGTGGGCCTCAAGCTGGCGAAGGTCGCGGTGAAAGCGTTCGACGAGCCGCGCCCCTACGACATCCCGCGCGCCCTGATGACCACGGATTGGAAGGAAGTGGTCCACGATCCCGCCATCCAGGTCATCGTAGAACTGGTCGGCGGCACGGGCCTCGCCAAAGACATGGTGGTCACCGCGCTGAAGCTGGGCAAGCCCGTCATCACCGCCAACAAAGCATTGCTGTCGGCGCACGGCGAAGAGTTGTTCAACGCGGCCAAGGCCGGCGGAACGAACTTGTACTACGAAGCCAGCGTCGCCGGTGGCATCCCGATCATCAAAGCCATCCGCGAGGCCTTCGTCGGGAACCGCTTCACGCATCTTTACGGAATCGTCAATGGCACCTGCAACTACATCCTCAGCCGCATGAAGCAGGAGGGCGCGGACTTCGCCGACGTGCTAGCCGACGCGCAGAAGCAGGGCTACGCCGAAACCCCGCCGGACCTCGACATCGATGGCTTCGACGCGAAGCACAAGACCGGCATCCTGGCCTCGCTGGCGCACGGCTTCTGGGTGGACCCAAAGCGCATATACGTCGAAGGCATCCGCCACATCAGCAAGCTGGACATGCAGTTCGCCGAGCAACTTGGCTACACGATCAAACTGCTCGGGATCGTGAAGAGGGCAGAAGGCAAAAGGCCAAAGGCAGAAAACGGCTCGCGCATTCAAGTGTCCGTCTATCCGGCGCTCATCCCGAACGCGCACGTCCTCGCGAGCGTGAATGGGGTGTTCAACGCCGTCTTTGTCCGCGGTGACGTGGTGGGCGACACGCTGTTTTATGGCCGCGGCGCGGGCAAAGACGCCACCGCCAGCGCCGTGCTCAGCGACTTGGCTGACGCCGCGTTGGACCTCGTGCATGGCAGCCACGGCCGGGTGCCGCCGTTTGTGCCGCACGAGCGCGCCGGGACGGTCGTGCCCATCGGCGAAGTGGTTTCCCGATACTACGTCCGCCTCAGTGTCATCGACCGCCCCGGCGTGATCGCGAAGATTGCCGCCATTCTCGGCGCGGCCAAGATCGGCATTGCGTCCATCATCCAGCCCGAGGGCCACGAGGGCGGGAGCGTGCCGCTGACCCTGATGATCCACGACGCGCCCAACGCCACGATGCAGAAGGCGCTGGCCAAGATTGCCCGGCTGCCCGTGGTGAAAGCGCCGCCGGTGATGATCCGGGTGGAAAGTTTTGCATAGGCGAACGGGGTCCGGGCGAGGACGGGATTGGGATGAACATCGTCAACCTGGATTTGTTGGAAAAAGCCATGCGGCGACATGCGGACGCCAAACCGGCTTTGGAAGCTTGGCTAGAAATCGTGGAGAAGGCACGGTGGCAGGGACCGGCGGAAATCAAGCAGCACCACGCCACCGCCAGCTTTCTTCGAGAGAACGTGGTAATCTTCAACATCCGTGGCAACCATTACCGGCTGGCGGTGAAGGTTTACTATCCGACGCAGACCGTGTTGCTCAAATGGTTCGGCACGCACGCCGAATACGACAAACAACGCTTTTGATTATGAAAATCCGGGTGATTCGAGACGAAGCCGGCTATCAAACGGCTCTAACGGAACTGGAGAAGCTCATGGATGCCAATCCTCCGGCCGGATCGGCCAAAGCGGAGGAGATCGAGCTGCTGACGATGGTCATCCAAGCCTACGAACGCGAACGTTTCCACTTCTGTCCGCCGGACCCCATTGAGGCGATCAAGTTCCGGCTGGAGCAAGCGGGCAAGACGCCCGACGACTTGGCCTCTTATCTTGGCGGGCGCTCTGTGGTTCGCGAAGTGTTGGCCGGTAAGCGCCCCCTGACCTTGCGCATGATTCGCGCGTTGCATCGGCATCTTGAGATTCCCGCTGAGGTGTTGATTGCTAAACCGGCCTGATGTCTCGATATGGGAACACTTCTCTTTCACAGCACCAACGAGCAATCCCCGCCGGTCGGCCTCCGCGAGGCGCTGATGATCGGCCAGGCTCCCGACAAGGGCCTTTATCTCCCGCGCCAGTTTCCCCGGTTCGCGCCCAGTGAACTCACGGAGTTTGCCGGCCTGCCGTATCACGAAATCGCCTTCCGTGTTCTGGCCAAATACACCGCGGGCGTCATCGGGGCCGACACGCTCGCTGTCCTTTGCCGCGAGGCCTACAACTTCCCTGTCCCGCTCGAAGAGGTGCAGGGGCTGGAGCGCGTCCACGTCATGCGGCTGGACCAAGGGCCGACCTGCTCCTTCAAGGACTTCGCCGCCCGCATGATGGCCCGGTTGATCGGGCGTTTCGTGCGCGAAACCGGCAAGCCCCTGACCATCCTCACCGCCACCAGCGGCGACACCGGCTCCGCCGTCGCCAGCGCCTTCCACAAAGTCGAAGGCGTCCGCGTCATCGTGCTGTTTCCCATCGCCGAGGTCAGCGACCGGCAGCGCAAGCAGATGACGACCTTGCGGGAGAACATTCGCACCATCGCTCTGGACGGCAAATTCGACGACTGCCAGGCGCTGGTGAAGCGCGCCTTCGCTGACCCGGCCTTGCAGCACCTTTCCCTCTCCTCCGCCAACTCCATCAACATTGGCCGGCTTCTCCCGCAGAGCGTGTACTACTTCTACGCCGCGTCGCGCTTGGCCCGGTCGGGGGAGCCGATGGTCTTTGTCGTGCCCAGCGGCAACTTCGGCGACATGATGGGTGCGGTCATCGCCGGCCAGATGGGCTTGCCCCTCCGCAAGCTCGTCGTGCCCGTCAACGGCAACGACGAATTCCCGCGCTTTCTGGAGACCGGCGCCTACGCGAAGATCGAGCCGTCGCACGCCTGCCTCTCCAACGCCATGAACGTCGGCCATCCCAGCAACCTGGCGCGCTTGTTTGCGGTCTATGGCGGGCGCATGGACGAAACCGGCGTCCTCCAGCGCGCGCCTGACCTGGCCCGAATGCGCCGCGATTTGTTCTCCACGAGCGTGTCGGACGAGCAGACCCGCGCCACGATCAAGCGGGCGTGGGCTGACCATCGGCTGTTGCTCGAACCTCACGGCGCCGTCGCCTGGCGCGGCTTCCTGGATTACGCGGAAACGGACCCGCAGAACGGCGCCCCCGTGGCGGTGCTGGAAACGGCCCATCCGGCGAAGTTCCCGGAAGAGATCGAGAAGGCGCTCGGCTTCGCACCCGGCGTGCCGCCCGCGCTGGCCATGCTGGACAAGCTCGCCGAGGACTACGACCGGCTGCCGGTGGATTACGCGGCGTTCCAGGACTATCTCCTCGCCGGGCACGCGTAACCGGGCGATCCCGCCAATCTGCGTAGCGGCAAACTGGCGTTTGCCGCCGTTTGCTTGAGGGGATGAGGGGTGAAAGCGCAGAGAAGTGCGGCGAACACCAGTTCGCCGCTACGTCCAGTCGGCAATCCAAGCCTGTGGTGAGAAATGCGGGGCTAGTTGAGCACCGCACTTCCGCGCGCCGGGCCGGAGTGTAAACCCTCATTCTGAAGAAGCCCGTAACCCTCATCGTCCAGACAGGGTGATTTTCGCAACGTATCGTGCCGGCGTGGTCGTCTCCGTAGGACTGCTATGGATGGCCACGCAGGCGGCCGCCTTGGTTGGCGACCCGAACTGGCCTCAATTCCGCGGCCCGCGCGGCGACAGCACGGCGGCGGACGCGGACCCGCCCATCGAGTGGAGCGAAACCAACAACGTCGCCTGGAAAACCGCCCTGCCCGGACGCGGCCGGTCCTCGCCCGTCTTGCTGGGGGATCGCCTCTGGCTTACCACGGCCCTGGAGCGCGGCGTGCGCCGGACGCGCATCGGCCCGGACGACATGCAGACGGCGGAGCACGTCACGCTCAAGGCGCTTTGCTTGGATCGGGCCAGCGGCAAGATCCTTTGGGACGTGACGCTCTTCGACGTGGACCAGCCGGACCCGGTCCACTGGCTGAACAGTTGGGCCACGCCGACGCCGGCTGTGGAGCCGGGGCGGCTTTATTGCGACTTCGGCACTTTCGGCACGGCTTGCTTGGACGCGGCGACGGGCGAAGTCGTTTGGAAGCGCCGCCTGCCGTTGGACCACCAAGTCGGCCCCGGCAGTTCGCCGGTGATTTACCAGAACCTGTTGGTATTGGTCCGCGACGGACGCGACGCGCAATACGTGACCGCGCTCGACAAAGCCACGGGCCGGACGGCGTGGCAGACCGACCGTCCACCGATCAAGACCTCCGGTGCCAACTTGAAGAAATCATTCTGCTCGCCGCTCGTGTTCCGAAGCGGCGGGCGCATCCAGATGGTCGTGCCCGGCCCGCACTGGGTCGTGTCCTACGATCCCGCGACGGGCAAGGAATTCTGGCGGGCGCGGCACGGCGAGGGTTTCTCCATCGGAGCCAGCGCCGCGTTTGGGCAGGGCATGGTGTACTTCAGCACCGGTTGCCACAAAGCCACGCTCCAAGCCGTGCGCGTGGACGGCGAGGGCGATGTGACGGCCACCCACATCGCCTGGAAGTCTCTCCGGCAAATTCCGGTCATGCCGTCGCCGGTGCTGGCAGGCGAAGAGCTTTACTGGGTTTCCGACGATGGCATGGCGAGCTGCGCCGACGCGCGCAGCGGCACGGTCCACTGGCAGGAGCGATTGGGCGGCGCACACCTCGCGTCGCCACTTTGCGCCGCGGGCCGGCTTTACTTCTGCGCGCAAAACGGCAAGACCACCGTGGTCAAAGCCGGGAAGAAGTTCGAGCGGCTGAAGGAGAATTCCATCGACGGGACGGTCGTGGCCACGCCCGCCGTGGTGGGCCGGAGCCTTTTTCTCCGCACCGACACGCACCTCTACCGGTTCGCTTCTCCTTAGCGGCAGGCCTCCGGCCTGCCGTAGAGCCGCGGCTTCCAGCCCGGCGCAGAGCGGCGTGGACTTGCCAAGGCGGTCAAGAAATCCGTGGCCCCAGCCGGGCGGCTGGAAGCGCGCCCTCCACGGCAGGCCGGAGGCCCGCCACCACGGCTCAGGGACATTGTCGGCCAGCCGCCCTCGCCGGGGCGCCCCGTTTTCTTTATACAAATCCGCCGCCGGTGGTGTCTATGATGTGAAACTTGAACAAGACGACCGGACATGACTGGCGCGCGCGGCTCTACGAAGAACGGGCCGCGCAACTGCTCCTCTACGGCCGGGCGCTGGGCTTGAGCCACGGCGAGGCGGAAGATGTCTTGCAGGAGACCTTCCTCGCCCTCCTGCGGCTGGAAACGGTCCCGGACCAGCCGTCGCACTACGCGGTCCGGGCGTTCCGGCATCGCGCCCTGAATTACCGTCGGGGCCTCTGGCGGCGGCTGACGCGCGAACTGGAGTCGCATCGGTGGTTCGAGCGGGCGGACGGGGAATCGCCGCTGGAGCGGGCCGCGATGCGGTGCCTGGCGCGGCTCCCGGCGGAGCAACGCGAAGTCATCGTCCTGAAAATCTGGCATGAACACACCTTCGAGGAGATTGGCGCGCTCCTCGAACTGTCCCCGAACACGGTGGCGGGTCGATACCGCTACGGGCTGCAAAAGCTCCGCGCCTGTTTGAAGGGAGACGCCCATGAACGAAATGAACTCCTTGGAACCTCTGCTGAAGTCCTGGAAACCGCGCAGCCCCTCGGCCCGGCTTAAGGCGCGCCTGTTTCCCGCGCCGGCCGCCGCCCACCACTGGGAGGCTGCCGACACCGCTGCCCATTGGCTGACCTGGCTCGTGGACCCGCGCCACGCCTTTTGGACGGCCATCGCCTGCTTGGTGTTGCTGACGGCCAGCGCGCTCAATGCCCGCAGTTGGATGCGGGATTGGGCGCCGGGCGAAACCGCCTTTCCCGCGCTGGCCGTGGCCTTGAGCAACCAGAGCGCCTCCGCCCGGCTGACGCTGGCCCAGGCGCGCAACGTCCTGTCGGCCCCGATTTTGAGTTGGACAAAGGACGCGCCAAGCCCTTCAACTAACCGCTCTTTGGATCCGTTTAGAACGAACCATCTGTGGCCCAAACTATGAGTCAGGAGAAAGCGAAAACGCCTGCCCCCAAGAACCCGCCGGCCCCGGTCAAGCCCGGACCCGGCAAGCCGGCGGCGCCGGTCACTCCAGTCCTCGGCAAACCGCCGCCGTTCTTCCGCGGCGTGGACTGGCTGGGCTTCGGCATCACCACGCTGGTGATGTTCTTGTCCTACATGTACACCTTGGCGCCGGACCTCACCCTGGAAGACTCCGGGGAACTGGCCGTCGCCTCGTTCTATGCCGGCGTGCCGCATCCGCCGGGCTATCCGGTGTGGACCATTTACTCGTGGCTCTTCACGGTGCTGCTCCCCTTCTCCAACATCGCCTACCGCGTGGCGGTGTCGTCGGCGGTGGCCGGCGCGCTGACGTGCGGCTTGGTGGCGATCATGGTGTCGCGCGGCAGCAGCATGATCATGGAGGGGATTGGCGAGTTCAAAGACCTGGCCAAGCGCTGGGAGAATGAGATTTGCCTGGTGACGGGCTTCGTCTCCGGCGCGCTGATCGGGTTCGACGGGTTCATGTGGAGCCAGGCGGTGATCGTGGAAGTGTACACGCTCACGGCCCTCTCGTTGGTGGGCGTGATGGTGGCGCTGATGCGCTGGCTCTACGCGCCGCACCAACACCGCTACCTCTACCTGGCGTGGTTCATCTTCGGCATCGCCTTCAACAACCACCAATCCGTGCTGGTCTGCGCGCTGGCGATGGAAGTGTTGATCATCGCCGTGCAGCCGAAACTCGGGCGCGATCTGCTCCTGGGCAACACCATCCTCTGGGCGCTGGGTATGCTCGGCAAGAGCATGGGGGTGATCACGACCCTGAACGACAACGCGCCGCTCCTCGCGATCTACTGCTTGATCGGCTTCGGCTCCGGCATCGGGTTCCTGTGGCTCTGGGCCAGGACCAAGCAGGTGTTGACGGGAATCCACTGGGGCATGATTTGCTTCTTCGCCTTCGTCCTGGGCGCGCTGTTCTACCTCTACATGCCGATCACGTCGATGACGAACCCGCCGCTGAACTGGGGCTATCCGCGCACGGTGACCGGGTTCTTCCACGCTTTCACCCGTGGCCAGTATGAGCGGATTCATCCCACCACGGGCACGGGGACGGGCCTCGCGCTGATCTGGAGCTTCTCCGCGCGGGTAGCGGGGCAGTTCAAGATGCTGGCCGAAGGCACGCTCGAAGAGATCAATCCGCTCTACCTGCTGGTGATTCCGCTGGCGGTGTGGGCCTTCCTCACGCTGCGCAAGCGGAGCGACAACGAAAGCCCCTGGCTGCGTTCTGGCATCACCGCCGCCGGGGTGTGGTCGGGGTTGAGTGTGGTGTTCGTGATGATTCGCGAAGCGGGCGGGGAACACCTTGTCGAAGGGCTTTCCACCGGCATGTCCGACTTCCTCATGTTTCTGGTGGTGCTGGTGGTGGTGGCGGCCATCGCGAGCGCCGTCTGGGCGATGGTGTGCGCGCTGCGCTGTCTCCAGCCGCGCGAACGGGCCTGGCTGATCGGTTTGGCGGCGCTCTGGATCGTGATGGGACCGTTTCTGATCGTGCTCTTCAACCCGCAACCCGACCGGCAGAGCCTTTCGCTGATCAAGGTCTTCTTCACGCCGTCGCACACCTTCGTCACGATGGCGGTGGGCTACGCGCTGACCTTGGTGCTGGCCACGTTGGCCGTCTCGTATGAGCGGATGCGGACTTGGACCGTGTTGGCGGGGGCGGTGTTGACGGGGATGGCGTTGTACGCCGTGACGGTCACGTTCAACCACACCCACTACTCCGTCCCGCGGGCCGCCTCCATCCTGGTGCTGGCGCTGATGCTGGTGGTGACGCTGGTGTTGGTGGTGCGGCGCGAGCGGGCGCCGGTGGGGGTGCTGTTGGTGGCCTTCGCGATCATGCCGGGCCATGCTGTCCTCACCCATTGGTCGGAAAACGAGCAACGCGGGCACCGGTTCGGGTTCTGGTTCGGGCATGACATGTTCACGCCGCCGTTCAACGACCCCAAGACCGGCAAGCCCCTCTACCCGGAGATGGACAAGGACACCATCCTCTTTGGCGGCACTGACCCCGGCCGCTTCTGCCCGACCTACATGATTTTCTGCGAGAGCTTCATCCCGCCGGCGGAGCGCTACGACACGAACTTCGACCGCCGCGACGTGTACATCATCACCCAGAACGCGCTCGCCGACGGCACGTACCTGAACTACATCCGCGCCCACTACTTCCGCAGCGCGCAGATCGACCCGCCGTTCTTCTCTGAATTCGCGCGCGGCACGCGGGAGAAGGAACTGAACTACAAGACCAACTTGCTCGCCCGCATGCTCCTGCCGCTGGACCACTTCTTCCTCGACCACGGGGACCAGGTGGAGAAGGAGCGCCGCGCCGGCAGTTCCTTCTTCAAGGAATCCGACTTCACCGACCTCGCTGGGTTCGCCGGCAAGTTGAAGAACGGCGCCGCCCCGGCCGCGCTGACCCAATACCTGCGCGACCATCTCGCGCCTGACACCGTCCAGCGCCTCAGCGGCCCCGCCGACAAGGCCCTGGCCGCAGCGCTGGCCCGCGACTTGAACAAGCTCATGGACGACGAGTTCGAGAAGAACCGCGCGCTGCCGTACTGGCGGGACGAACTGGCCGCGCTCAACACCGAGCTGGCCACGCTGCCCGCCAACTCCCGCCAGGCGCGGAAGAAGAAGGAGTCCGCGGAGAAACTGCAGAAGGCCATCGACCAGGCGATGAAGCTCGTGCCCTTCTACGAAACCAACCGCTTCGCCGGCGTGGCGCTGTCGGATTACGTGAAGCAGTTCATCGCGGAGAAGCCGCAACTCCACTCCCGCATCCGCCTCAGCCGCCTGCTGCTGGAGGAGGCCTTCCCCAAGGAACTCGCCAAGAGCCAGGGCGGCGTCTATCCCGATCGCGAGATTTACACGCCGTCGAACGAGGACTCGCAGAAATGTTTTGCCGAGTACATGGCCGATGCCCAGGAGCGCATGAAGAAAGGCGCGCTCAAGCCCGGCGAAGACGTGCGCGTGGTCGATAACCGCGTCCAGGTGTCCGGCCAGGTCGCCGTCATGGCCATCAACGGCCTGCTGACCAAGGTCATCTTCGACCGCAACCCGAACAGCGAGTTCTACGTCGAGGAAAGTTTTCCGCTGGACTGGATGTATCCGCACCTGACGCCCTACGGCATCATCATGAAGATCAACCGCCAGCCCGTGCCGGAGATGACCAAGGAGATGATCCGCAAGGACCACGAGTTCTGGAGCCAATACTCAGAGCGCCTCATCGGCAACTGGATCACCTACGACACTCCCGTCTCCAACATCTGCGACTTCGCCGAGCGCACTTACGTGAAGCACAACTACCAAGGCTTCAAGGGCGACCCGCGCTTCGTCCGCGACGACGACGGCCAGAAGGCGTTTTCCAAGCTGCGCAGTTCCATCGCCGGCGTCTATGCTTGGCGCATCGACAACGCCCGCTCCGAGGCCGAGCGCGCCCGCTGCATGAAGGAAGCCGAGTTCGCCTTCAAGCAGGCCTTCGCCTTCTGCCCCTACAGCCCGGAGGCGCTCTATCGCTTCGTCAACATCCTCATCCGCAACCAGCGCATCGACGAGGCCCGCATGATGGCGGCCACGTCCAAGAAACTCGACCCGGACAACGGCCAACTCGACCGGTTGCTCGAGGAACTCGACCGGATGAAAAAACAGCAACAGGCCATGCTGCAGAACGCGGGCAACGTCCAGCAAATGGAAGCCGAGTTCGCGGCGCGCCCCACCAACGTCACGAACGCCCTGACCCTGGCTTCCACCCTCGCGCAGATGGGCCAGACCGAGCGCGTGCGCCAGATCGCCGACACCCTCACCACCAACGCCGCCACGGACGCCAACGCCGTCTATTTCACCGTGCAAGTCTTCTCCCAACTGCACGACACCGTGCGGCTGGAAAAGGCGCTGCAGAATTGGGTCCGCGTCAGCCCCACCCCGGAAGCGTGGCTCGATCTGGCCGCCATCGAAACGGCCCTCAACAAGCAGCCGATGGCCTTGGCCGCACTCCGCACGAGCCTCGACTTGAATGCGCGTCGCCTCGCGGCGAATCCGAAAGCCAGCAACATCGCGCTCATGGCCAAGACGGACGAGCGCCTCAAACCGCTCCAAGCCCTGCCGGAGTTTCAGCAACTCCTGGCGACGAACAAGTAGCGTTCGCCGCCGTTCGATCCCGGCCCGAAGGAGCGCCGGTTCGCCGGGTCTGGGGACCCGGCCTACAACTGCGGCGCATCTTGTAGGCCCGGTGTCCTCACCGGGCGGCCCAGGCCAGTTCCACGGCTTAGGAGTCCTGAGTCTCTGACCTCCTTCTGATTCCTGACCTCTGACCTTCTTTCAAAACCGTAGCAGCCGACGTGAGGAGGCTCTGTTTCCGTTGGAGTTTGAGCCTCCTCACGTCGGCTGCTACGAGGTCGTACAATCGCCTCCCAGACGGACCGTGACAGGCGCTATTGCATTCGCCCTCCGCCCGCGTATCCTCTCGCCATGCTGAAGCTGGTTTCAGTCGTCCTCACGCTGGGCTGCCTCGGGGCGCGCGCCGCCTCGGCGGACTTCATTCAGTTGAAGGACCAGGCCGCGGTCACCGGGACCATTCTCGCGGAGAAGAAGGACCAGGTCGTCGTCGATCTGGGCTTCACCGTCCTCGCGGTGCCGCGCAGCGAGATCGTGAAGATCACCAAGGCTGCCGGCGCGGACGCGGCGGCCAAGGCCGCTTCCCGATCAGCCCGGACACGGCCGCCCACGAAGACCGCGCCGCTCCAGGAATTCTTCACTGCCGCCACCGGCTCCAGCCCGGAACGCTCCGTGCGCGACTGGGCCAATGATCTCGGCGAAGCGGTGGTGCAAGTCCGCACCCCCGCCGGACTCGGCTCCGGCTTTTTCCTCAACGAGGACGGCTACCTGATCTCGAACTTCCACGTCGTCGAGGGCGAGATGAAGATTTCCGTGGAGGTCTATCATCGCCGCGGCGGCCAGCTTGACCGCAAGACCTACAAGGACGTCCGCATCGTGGCGCTGAACAAATTCCACGATCTCGCTTTGCTCCGGGTCGAAGACCCAGGCGCGCCCAAGTTCAACGGGGTGCCGTTGGGCGATCCCGACCGGCTGAGCGTGGGCGAGCGCGTGTTCGCCATCGGCAGTCCGCTGGGGCTGGAGCGCACCGTCACCGAAGGCATCTTGAGCAGCAAGACGCGCGAGATGCAGGGCAACCTCTATCTTCAGACCACGGCCCAGATCAACCCCGGCAACAGCGGCGGCCCGCTGTTCAATCTGCGCGGCGAGGTCATCGGCGTGATCAACATGAAGCTCACGTTCGGCGAGGGCATCGGCTTCGCCATCCCAGCGGATTTGGTGAAACACTTTCTCAAGAACCGCGACGCCTTCGCCTACGACAACGAGAACCCGGCCAGTGCCTACCGCTATCTGGCGCCGCCCAGCCGGGTGAACAAACTCCGGGAGCCGAATGACCCGTGAAGGTTCGTCCATCGAGCCAATTTCAAAACCCCGTAGCCGCCGACGTGAGGAGAGTCGGAGCCACCGCCGACGGTTGCTGCCTCGGGCCAAGGAACGGAGCGCGGCTGTGGTCGAAGACCCAGCCGCAGCACGCTCCAGAGGACGAAGCTCGGACAGCCTCCCACGCCCCGCGCCTGGGTTGGTGCGGCGGCTGGTCCTGCGGACACAGCCGCGCTCCGTTCCTTGGCAGGCTCTGTTTTCAATCTGCATTCTGCAATCTGCATTCCGCAATCAGACAGAGCCTCCTCACGTCGGCTGCTACAGTTCTGCAAGAAGCTCCATCTACCCATGATTTACTTCGCGCGCCTCGTTCTCTTCGTGGCCCTGGCTTCTGCTCTGGGCGCGGCCACACCGCCAATTGAGAAGTTGCTCCCCGCCGACACCGTCGGCTTTCTGGCGGCCCCGAACTGGGAGGCCGTCGGCGCCGCGTTCCACCAAAGCGCCCTCGGCCAACTATGGGCGGAGCCGGCGATGCGCCCGGTGCGCGAGAAGTTCCTGGCGCGGTTCCGCTCGGAGTTCGTCGGCCCGCTGGACAAGGAACTCGGCCTCAACGTGACCAACTACTGCCGCCTCTTCCAAGGGCCGGTGATTTTCGCCTCCACCCCTGCGGCCAGTGGCGGGGAGTCGGGGTTTCTTTTTGTCGCGGACACAGGCACGAACAGTTCGCAACTCGCCACCAACCTCGCGGACTTGCGCAGGAAGTGGACGGACAAGGGCAAGCAATCCAAGACGGTGAAGATTCGTGATCTCGACTTCGCCACGCTCGTCTTCGATCCGGCCGAAGTGAACCGCATTTTTGACCGCGTCCTGCCGAATCCCGATGTCGCCAAGTCCGCCCCGGCCGCCGCCGGCGAGAAGAAGACCGCGCCGAAAGAGTGGACCTTCGGCCAGTCCGGCCCGCTGTTTCTCCTGAGCGACTCGCCCAAGGACCTCGAGAAACTGCTCGTGATTCAGTCCGGCGGCGCGCTGCCGGCGCTGGCCGACGAGTCGAGCTTTGCCGCCGATGCGCCGCAATTCCGCGACGCGCAGGTGTTTGCCTGGCTGAACGTGAAGTCGGTCATGGACCGATTGAACAAGTTCGCCGCGACCAACGGCCCTGCCGCCGCCGAGGACGAAGCGCCGGCCATTTCTCCCGCGGCGGCGCTCAACGCGCTCGGCTTCGGGAACGTGCGAAGCCTCGCGCTCACCGTGAACCAGTCGGGCAGCGGCACCGCGCTCGCGCTCCGCGCCCGCCTGCCGGAGTCTGGGCGCAGGGGCCTCTTCAAAGTGTTCACGCTCGATCTCAAGGATTCCAGCCCGCCACCGTTCGTGCCGGCGGACGCAGTCAAGTTCAGCCGGTTCCGCGCGGACTTGCCGAAAACCTGGGCGAACATTGAGACGACCATGGCCGAGCTGTCGCCGCCGGCGGCCAGCTTTCTCAAGTTCCTCTTCAGCATGGTCGGCAAGGACCGCGACCCCAACTTCGACCTTCGCGAATCGTTCATCGCCAAACTGACCGACGATCTGGTCAGCTACGAGAAGTTCACGCGCGCCAATCCGCCCAAGGGCGCCGAGTCGCCGCCCACGCTCCTGCTGGTGGGCGCGCGCAACGCCGATCAGGCGGTCATCGCGCTCAAGGCGCTGACCAGCCTGGTGCCGCCGCAGATCATCAAGTATCGGGAGCGGGAGTTCCTGGGCCGGACGATCTACACCGTGAACTGGCCCAGCGGTCAAGGCGCCGGCGGCGAGCCGACCACGACCACCCTCCATGCGGCCGGCAGCGGAAGTTACGTGGCGCTCTCCAGCGACGTGTCGCTGGTGGAGGAATTCTTGCGCAGCAGCGACGGCACCGCGCGCGCGTTGCGGGACAAGCCCGGCCTGGCCGAAGCGGCGCAGAAAGCCGGCGGCATGAACACCGGCTTCTTCTCCACGGACAACCACGCGGAGTCCGCCCGCGCGTTGTTTGAGGCCGCGCGCAAAGACTCCTTCAACGCCGCGAGCCTGCTGAACCGTTCGGTGATCGCCAGCCGGCTGGGCATGGGGCGCGAGGGTGGGGTGCTGAGTTGGTTCGACTTCTCCGCCCTCCCGCCGTTCGAGCGCGTGGCGAAGTATTTCCACTTCGACGTGTCCGCGCTCAGCGCCAACGCCGACGGCTTCACCTACAAGTACTTTGCCCCCGCCCCGCCGCAGGCCGGGAAGTGAGGGCCATCACGAAACTCCGGCGACCAAGACGGGCGAGGTGGTGGGATTTTTCTCAAAGCCAAGAGCGACGCCTCCCCAACCCTTACCCTGACCCTCTCCCGTCCGACGGGAGAGGGAATGCGCGGCCCGCGCTCGTCGTGGACCAACGCCTACTTCGTCAAAACGCCTGTTTCGTCCCAACGCGTGACTGGGTCCTCCCTCTCCCATCGGATGGGAGAGGGCCGGGGTGAGGGCGCCGCTTCGTTCCGGCGGCGCCGCAACCTTTTTGTCGCGCGCGTGTTTCATCGTGCGTATAGTCTGCGCCGATGAATTGGGTCCACCATCGTCTTGCTCTCCGGGCGTTGCTCACGCTCGCGCTCTCCGCTTCCTGCTGGCTGCCGGCGGGCGCGGCGGAGTCGGAGCATCTGTTCTGGGACCGGGACCAGCAGCGCGTCGATGCCAACGTCCAAACCTGGGACGTGGCCCCGCTGCTCCAGAAGATCGCCCGCCGCACCGGCTGGCAAATCTACCTCCAGCCCGACACCACGCAGGTCGTGCGCACGCGCTTCCGCAATCTTTCCGAAGGCGACGCGCTGCGGCGGTTGCTCGGCGACCTGAGCTTCGTGCTCGTGCCGCAGACCAACGGCGCGGCCAACCTCTACGTCTTCCGCACCTCGCGCGATCAAGCCACGCAACTCATCCGCGCCGCCGACACGGCCGGCAAGGCCAACACCAAACGCATCGAGGACGAACTCATCGCCATCCTGAAACCCGGCGAGAAGATTGAAGACCTGGCCAAGCGCCTCGGGGCGAAGGTCACTGGCCGCATCGATGAATTGAACGCCTACCGGCTCAAGTTCACCGACGCCGAGAGCGCGCGAAAGGCGCGGCAGGCCTTGCTCGACGACCCCTCCGTGGCCTCCGTGGACTACAACTACAACGTCCCGCGACCCGAATACGCCGAAGCCCAGGGCGGCAACGCCCCGCGTTTCTCGCTCATGCCGAAGTCGCCCGCGGACGGGAAGTTTCTCACCGTGGGGCTGATTGATTCCGCCGTGCAGTCCGGCTTGGGCCGCTTCGGCGATTTCCTGCTCGACTCGATGTCCGTCGCCGGCAAGGCCACGCCTTCCGATGCTGAGCCGACGCACGGCACCGCGATGGCGGAGACGATCCTGAACGGGCTGGCCGCCGTTTCAGGAAAAGACGGAAGCACCACTGTGCGCATCCTGCCCGTCGATGTGTATGGCAACAACAGCCAGTCCTCCACCTTCGACGTGGCCTACGGCATCTTCCAAGCCATCAACGCCGGCGCCAAGATCATCAACCTGAGCATGGGCAGCGAGGCGGACAGCCCGTTTCTGCACGACGTGATCAAAGCCGGCTACGACCAGGGTGTGATCTTTTTCGCCGCGGCGGGGAACGAGCCGGTGACGACGCCCTTCGATCCGGCGGCGTGGCCGGAGACGACGGCGGTGACGGCCGTGGACCGGCGCGGCAACATCGCCAGCTACGCCAATCGCGGCGATTTCGTGAAAGCCGCCGGCCCCGGCACGGTGGCGATCACGTTCGGTAACCAGACTTGGCTCATCGCCGGCACGTCGTCTTCGACAGCCTACCTGAGCGGCGTGGCGGCGGCGATTGCCGAGGCGACGAAGAAGCCGTTGAGCGAAGTGCAGGCCGCCGTGCAGAAGATGATGGCGGTGCCGAAGCAGGGCCAGTAACGGCCCGGCCGCGGGCGCGGGGTTGCAGATTGAACTCAACCCGGCAAGTTGGAAGCCACCGATAGCACAGATGGCACAGACACAAAGAGGTTCACCCGGCGTGGAAACGGCCTGCCTCCGGCCAAGCCATCATCTTAAACGCCGCAGTTGAATTAACGCAAAGACACGAAGGCGCAAAGACGCAAGGGCATAAGGACAGAACCGTCCTCACCCGACGGGTGAAGCCGTTTGGTTCCCAGAATCAAAGCCAATTCCTTTCTCTCTGCGCCTTTGCGTCCTCGCGTCTTTGCGTTAACTGCGGTTGCTAGGATCATGCATCCGTGTCATCCGTGTCATCGGTGGTGCCCTCCGAAACAAAAGCGCCCTGCCAGAAGTTGGCAGGGCGCTTGGGGAGACGGAAGGAGCGGTCCAGACCGCTCCTTCAGCCGACATCACTTCTCCAGCCGATAGAACGTGGTGCCCGCGGCCGTCGAGACGGTCTGCGGACTGGCGCCGGTGCCGACGGTATTCCACGGGCCGCTCAGGCTGGCCGCCGACTTCAGGACGAAGCTGCTGTCCGTCCACTCCAAAGTCAAAGTCTTGGCGACTGAGTCGAAGGTGTGGTTCAGCTTGGGCCGGCCTGCCGAGAGGGTGGGAACTTCCGCCTCCAGCAGCACGCCCAAGGTGAGGTCGGAACTGGCCATGTCCGATTGATGCACCTCGACGGCGAGCGTGTTCGGGCCGTTTAAGAGCGAATCCAGGGCGAGCACGCGCGGAGCCGTGTTGTTGGTGATGGCGGGTTCCCAGCCTTGATTGCCGCCGGAATTGGAGAAGTTCGTGCAAGAGGCCGGGTTGTTCGTCAGCCGCACGTCGAAGAGGCGGGCACCGTTCAAGTAGAAGACCGCACCGTCATCCACGATCGTGCGCACCATCAGGGTGGCCCCATTGGTTTCGGCCGGGTAGTCGAAGGTGGTGCGGAAGTACCAGGTCAGGGCTTGGTTGGTGTTGCCCGCGTTCGTGAACAGATTCAGAACGGTGAGCACCCCGGTATGCGCCGGGTCGGCGGCATCCAAGACGAGCGGCAGGGCGGCTGGATTGGGGGCCGGTTGGTTGGCGCTGTTGGTCCGGTTGGCGTAGAAAATCCCGGCGCCGGTCGCCCAACTGCTGTCATCGAACGCCGGCATCGTCCAGGGTTGCCCGTCCAAGCACGGCGGCGCATCCAGGACGGTCTGATGGAGGTATTTCCACGAGGGGCTATTGATCCCGAGCAACTCGATGATCATCCGCACGGGCACGACGGTCGGATCGGGGTCGATCCTGTTCGCGGGACTGCCCAAGTCATCCAGGCTCGTCACTTGCAGCGAGTAGGCAGCGTTGGGCGTACGAGGGCTGCTCAAGGTCAGCACGACTTGGTTGCCATTGGTCACCATGGCGCCGGCTACGGCCAAGCCGCCCGGCCCGATGACTTCGTAATTCGCGGTGTCTTCGGCCGTCCCGGCAGACATCGGCTCGGAGAACGTCACCAGGATCGTGGTATTGGTGGCCCGACCGCCGACGGCCGAGAGCACGCGCGGTGGGGTCACATCGGGCACGACGGTGAGGGTGGCCGTGGCACTGGTGAGCACGCCGTTCACGGACTTCACGATGACGCGGTACTGGTCGCCGCTGTCATTGCCTACGGTCGTGGGCGGGGTGGTGTAGGAAGGCCCGGCTCCGCCGGCAACATCGGCAAACGTGGCGCCGCCATCGTCGCTCCGCTGCCACTGGTAAACGAAAGGTCCGACCGGCGTGGCGCTCGCGGCCACAGTGAAGGTTGCGGGGGCCGGCTGCTCAACCTGTGCGTTGGCGGGCTGCTGGGCAATGGTCAGCGGGCCAACGAGGCCTGGAGGCACAAACTCAAAGCCCACGTAGTTGCCACCCAACGGCGTCAATGACGCGGCCGGTGTCGTATCGCCTTGGAGGCGGGCCGCCACTTGGCAGAAATCGCCGCCCGTGCCTTCCTTGAAGAGGGCTTCGATGTAGTATCCCTGGCCGGCGACAAGCGGGAAGGCTGCCGAGGTCTGGGCCACGCCCGGTTCAAGGAAGGCATTGCAGCAGCCGGGTTCCCGGCAGGCCAGAATGCGTCCAGCCGGGTCCGGGCCGGCTGGGTTGAACCAGAGTTCGGAGTAATCATCGCTGCGGATAAACAGGTTGTAGTTGCCCGACACCATGGGAATGAACAAGGAGCGCATGCGCCCGCCGTAGCCTTCGTGCGTGTCGTCAGGATAGGCGTCGCGCGTGTTCAAGTTGGTGAGCGTAAAGGTGGCACCAGGGCCGTTGGGGAATTGGGCGTTGTTGGTGAGTTGGCCGATGCTGTTGTCGGTGGTGCTGAGGTTGGTATAGACCTCGAAGACCACGCCTCCGAGCGTGTTGGGCACCCAACCCGTGAACGGGACATCAGGCGGCGCCACCGCGTTGCCTGCCAAGTCGCGCACCGCCGCTGAGAGGCTCAGCGTGTAGGTGGCGCCCGGCACGGCAGGGTCACGCAGGCTCAGCACCAGGACCGTGCCGTTGTTGGTCCATCGGTAGGTCTCGAAGAAGCCATTGATTTCGGGGTCAGTCTGAATGTCGATCGTGTCGATGAAGTTGTTCGTGTCCATGATCTCACTGAACTGCACCGTGATGTCCCGGAAGTTCGGATGCATGGTGGCGGAGACGATCGTCGGCGCCACGGTGTCTTCGATCACTTCCACGTGGACCGTCGCACTGGTCACGGTGTTGCTCGGGTTGGTGGCGGTCACGTAGTAGTCCCCCGTGTCCGACAGTTGGGCTTGAGCCACCGCATAGACGGACCGGGTGGCCCCGGGTATGGCGACATCGCCGCCCGTCTCCTTCTTGTACCACTGGTACTGGGGACTGGAGCCCGCCACGCCGACGCTCAAGCTGAAGGGGCGGAAACGCACAACCCCGTTGGTTCCCACCGGCTCCCGCACAAGGGTCAGCGGGGTGATGACGAAGTCCACCTCGGCCAGCATGAAGGCACCGAAGGCGTAGGAGTAGGTGTTCCCAGCGGCTGTTGTGCCGCCACCAACCGCAGGATACGTGGTGGTGGCGATCTGGTAATTCGAGCAGATCACCGAGAACGAGGTGCCGGTCGGCACGATCTCATCCCAGCCGATCACGTCGCCACACCGGTTCTCCCCGGCGTTCCACGCCGCCTGCAAACCGGGCTGGAGGTTATCTCCGAAAGGCGACCAGCCGTTGGTCACGATGCCGGGAGACGCGGGCGAACCGGTTCCAGGTATGTGGGCGGGTTTGGCGCTGCTGGCTCCCGCCAACGTGGCCATCGTCCAACGGCCGGCATAGCTGTTGCCGCGGACGGCGCTTCCCCGGAAGGCGTATTGCTTGCCGGGGGTGAGGTTGGTAAACGTGATCGTGTAGTGCGCCGTGTAGGGAGATTGGCCAAAGTAAAAGGCGCTGGCCACCCAGTCGATCTTGCCCGCAAAGATCTGGTCCGCCGGGGTCCCGGCGTTGGGGGCTGTGGAGCTTCCGTTGTAGCCCCCCAAGTGTCCGTTGTGACTGATCGTTACGCCCACTTGATCGGGTTCAATCAGGCTTCCGCTCAAGAAATTGGTCAGGGGGCCGCCCGTCGTGGTATCGGCGGTGGTGATGGTGTAGGTGCTGACGTTTGGCCCGGTGCCGGTGCCACGAGTGTGGTCATTGTAGGCGACCCAGTTTGTGACTTGGGCACCCGCCAGCCCCGGCAAAGCCAGGGCCGCGGCCAGCGGCAGCCATTGTCGGACGGATTTCCAATGGAGTTTTGGACTGAGGAGGTTTTCTTTCTTCATAGGTGGTTACTGGTTGGTGGTTTCGCTGACAACAGAGTCAGAAACGAGGATGCGAGGTCAGCGCGAGGAAGGCCACGACACGGCACCGCTCCCTGCCGTTGCAGGTCAAGTTCCCAAGCCTGGGTTTCCGAACAAGGACCATAATCACGTGACCCTGATTGGGCACTTGCACCTCGGTCGCTGATCCCGCCATGGGATCAGCGCGAACCTTCGGAAGGCAACGTGCTTGGCCGGGTCGAGTGGCGCTGACCGCTGATGGTCGTTAGTAGAGCCTGGAACAGTTGAAAATCAAGAACAAACTTCGGACGGACGCGCCTTCCCGTGAGAGAACCCAAAAACCCTGGCCCGCGTGTTTTTCGCTCCCATTTTCGACGGAACGCGCGGGCAGGCTGCCCGCGCTCGTGCGCCTGAGAGGGCGCTGGGCCAGAGCGGTGCAAAGTCCGCTCCCGTGCGGCAAAGAGTCGCACGGTATCGAACCGTAACG
>JACRJZ010000030.1 GCA_016219875.1 Verrucomicrobiota bacterium
GGGGTTGTAGATGCCCAGATTCGCGTATTTTGCACCCGGGGGCATTCCCTCATCAGCGGCACCTTCAGAACCGGTCCGGACCGTCCTGTTCTGGCATGCGAAGGTAAGCAGGCAGGCGGCTGCGGCGAACCAAACCAGTGTTGTTGTCGTCTTCATCGAGGCCCCTCCTTGTCTACTCGCCAAACACAGTCATCGGCGAGATCCGGTCGTGGAACTGATTCAAAAAGAAAAAGTCGCTGGGGTCCGGCGTTGAGACTTTTTGAATCACCTGGAACTGTGGTGTCCCTTCGGCAAGAGTGCGTGAAAACGTCTGAATCGCTGGGGTATCGTCCTGACCTGAACCGGGGGAGCAGGAGGACGATCGATGGGACAAAGGGTTGGGCCGGGACTGCCCGCGGGGGTGACGGAGCTTCGGGAGCGGATCGAGCGGTGGCGGCGGACGCGTGAGCGGCGGACGGCGATGCCGGCGAAGTTGTGGGCGGAGGCGATCAGGTTTTCGCGGAGGGGGCGGCCCTATGCGGTTGCGCGGGCGCTGGGTGTCAACTTTGAGAGTCTGAAGCGGCGGATGGCGGAGGCCGGGGCGAGGATGCCCGTTGGGGCGTCGGCCGCGTTCGTCGAGTTGAGCGGCGCACAGGTTCTCGGTGCGGCAGCGGTTCCTGCCTGCGTGGTCGAGTTGTTGGACGGCGACGGCACACGGCTGACCGTGCGTTTGGCCGGCGGCGCCGAGGTTGACGTGGCGGGGATCGTGACGGCGTTTAAGCGGGGCGGCGCATGATCCAGATAACGCCGCAGATGCGGGTATTGGTGGCGGTGGAGGCGGCGGATTTTCGGCGGGGCATTGACGGTCTGGCGCAGGTGTGCCGAGCGGTGCTTCGTGCCGACCCGTTTTCGGGAACGGTTTTCGTCTTTCACAATCGACGTGGCACGGCGGTAAAACTATTGGTATATGACGGCCAGGGGTTCTGGCTATGTCACAAGCGATTGTCGAAGGGGAAATTTCGCTTTTGGCCCTCATCTGTGGATGCGGGGACTGCTGTGCGTGCGCACGAACTTGCGGTGCTGTTGAGCGGGGGAGACCCGTCAGCCACGATGGCGCCACCGGAGTGGCGTCGTGTGGACGCACACGCATGAGCAAAAAAAGTGCTTGCGTTCCAATAGGGCTTTTGATAGACCACGGGCATGGAGGCGCTGGTTACCTATCGTGGCCGTGCAGTCACCGAAGCCGATGTGAGGGTTGTCCGGGAGATGATCGCGGCCCGACCCGGGGCGAGCAGGCGGGCGCTCTCGAAAGAGCTTTGCGCGAAGTGGGGATGGGTGCAGCAAAACGGCGCGCCGCGGGACATGGTGTGCCGGGGGCTGTTGTTGGCGCTGCACCGGGCGGGGCAGATCGAGTTGCCGGCGACGCGTTGGGTCCCCCCCAATCCGCTCGCGAGGCGCACACGGCCGAAGCCGGTTGAGGTTGACCGCGCGTCGATCCGGACGACGCTGAAGGCGGTCAAGCCGCTGACGTTCCGACAGGTTCGGCGAACGGCGGACGAACAGTTGTTCAACGGCCTGGTCGAGATGCACCACTACCTCGGCTATGCGCAGCCGGTGGGGGAGCACCTGAAGTTTTTGGTGTTTTCTGGTGAGCGGCCGGTGGCGTGTTTTGCGTGGAGTTCGGCGCCGCGGCACCTTGGACCGCGGGACCGGTTTATCGGGTGGTCGCCCGAGACGCGCCGGCAGAACATCCGGTACGTGGCATACAACAGCCGGTATCTGATATTGCCGTGGGTGGAAGTACCGCACCTTGCGTCGCACCTTTTGGGCCGGATGGCGCGGATGCTTTCGGAGGAGTGGGAAAAGGTGTACGGGCATCCAGTGTATCTGGTTGAGACGTTCGTGCACGCGGAGCGATTCAAGGGGACGTGCTACCGTGCAGCGAACTGGATGGTGGTGGGGCGGACAACGGGGCGGGGAAAGGACGACCGGTGGCACCGGGGGCCGAATCGTGCGGTCAAGGACGTGTTGTGTTACCCGCTGGTCAAGGACTTCCGCGAGCGGCTTACGAGGGTGGCATGAGCTGTCGGCAGAGCAGACGCGGGGGGCCGCAACCCCGGCGACGCGAGGTGAGACTGGACGATCTCAAGGCGATCATTGAGCGAGCGAAAACGGGTCCGCTCACCTCCGAGGACCTCGCGACGCTGAGCGCGGCAGTTGATACGCTGGCCTTCCTGACGCAGGAGTTGGAGGCGAAGGGAACGACGCTCGACCGGCTGCGCCGGATGCTGTTCGGAGCGAGGACGGAGAAGACCCGCAACGTCGTCGGCAGCGCCAACGGGACTGGCGGCGCGGCGGCCGGAAGACCGGACGACACAACGAGCGGTGCGGGTGCTCCGGCGGGTGATCCAAAACCCAAAGCGCCTGGCCACGGCCGAAATGGCGCTGGAGCATACGTCGGCGCCACGGTGGTGAAGGTCACGCACGAATCGCTTACGCGTGGCGACATGTGCCCCGAGTGTCAGAAGGGCAAGGTCTATCCGTTGGAGGAGCCGGCGATGTTGCTGCGCATCACGGCGATGGCGCCGTTGCAGGCCTTCCGATACGAACTTGACCGGCTGCGGTGCAATGCGTGCCAGGAGGTGTTCACGGCGGAGACGCCGGAGGGCGTGGGTCCTGACAAGTACGACGAGACGGCTGCCGCCATGATCGGCCTGCTGCGCTACGGAACGGGCCTGCCGTTCAACCGGATCGGGCGGCTGGAGAAAGGCTTTGGGATACCGCTGCCGCCGACGACGCAGTGGGAGGTGGTGGAGCGCGCGGCCAAGTTGATGGCCCCGGCGTTTGAGGAACTTTGCCGGCAGGCGGCACAGGGGAAGCTTCTGCACAACGACGACACTACGATGAAGGTCCTCGAGTTGATGGCGAAGTCCCGTCGAGAGGCGGATGAGGCCGATGACGAAACAGACAACGATGAGGAGCCGGGCAAAGAGAGAACGGGGATCTTCACGTCCGGGATCGTAGGAGAAACGGATGGGCATCAGATCGCCCTGTTCTTCACGGGGCGGCAGCACGCGGGCGAGAACCTTGCCGACGTGCTGGCGCGGCGCGCGGCGGAGCTGCCGCCACCGATCCAGATGTGCGATGGCCTGGCAGCGAGCACCGCCGGCGACTTCAAAACGATTGTGGCCAACTGTATCGCGCATGGAAGAAGACAGTTCGTCGACGTGGCGAACGACTTCCCCGCCGAGTGCGAGCATGTGCTGGAGGAGCTCAAAAAGGTCTACGAAAACGATGCCATCACGCGCAAGCAGAAAATGTCCGATGACGAGCGACTGCGCTTCCACCAGGAGCACAGCCGGAAGACAATGGATGATCTCAAGGAGTGGATGGAGCGGCAGTTCAGCGAACGCAGAGTCGAGGAGAACTCGGGGCTTGGCGAGGCGATCGCGTACATGGTGAAGCACTGGTCGGAGTTGACGCTTTTCCTCCGAGAACCCGGCGCTCCGTTGGACAATAACATTTGTGAAAGAGCCTTAAAGAAGGCGATCTGCCACCGGAAGAACTCACTCTTCTACAAGACCCAAAACGGTGCGCACGTCGGCGACATGTTCATGAGCTTCATCCACACGGCGGAACTCAACGACGTAAACCCGTTCGACTACCTCGTGGCGCTCCAGCGCCATCACGAGGAAGTTGCGGCGAACCCGGCGGAATGGATGCCGTGGAACTACAAGGAACCCCTTGAACGCGGAAAGGCCGGACCCGGCCCGCCCGCCTGAGCCGGCCCCACTCGCCCGCTACTTACGCACCCTTGCCGAAGGGACACGACGTACGTGTCGAATGTCGAAGCTGGTGCCGATTCGCCGGCGATCAAAGAGACCAAACTCTCCGGGATGTTCCCATTCAGAAGCGTCACCAAGATGGAACCCGACGGCAACGGGACCGAGTTTAGCGCCAACTGGAAACA
>JACRJZ010000031.1 GCA_016219875.1 Verrucomicrobiota bacterium
GGCGCGCAAGCAGGACGGGCTGCCCGGCTGGCAAACGATCTGGCGCGGCTGGCAGCGTCTGATGTGGATGAGTGAAGGCGTCCAGCTAATGGGAGACTGAAAAGATGTGGGTAATGACAAGGGTTGAAAACCTGCGCTACCCAGTGCGTCGGGCGGGAGCTTGATGCAGCCTTGCCGGCACGTTCCAAGGCGTGGAAAAAGTCGACGATCTGCACGCTACCCCTAAAGTCACACCTCCTGATCCGTGGAATCAGGAGGTGTGAGCCTGGCCATTGGAACGAAAGTGAAAAGCAAGTTGCGGCCCCGGTTCCCGGGTCCTAAACTCCAGCCCGGCAAACGCAATACGCCGTATGAATTCACTGCAACGCACCATCAAGGCCGTGGTCCGGCGGGGGGAGGCATCCGGCTACGTCGCCGAATGCCTGGAGATCGCGGTGGTGACGCAAGGCGCGACGTTGGACGAGGTGATGCGCAACTTGCAGGAAGCCGTGGCCTTGCACCTGGATGGCGAAGACTTGGCCGCAATGGGATTGGCACCGCAGCCCGCTCTGGTTGTGACCATGGAATTGGAACCGGCCTATGCCTAAGCTGCGCCGGTTGTCCGGCCCCGAGGTCGTTTCGATCCGGCGGCAGTTCGGGTTTGCGGTGGTTGGCCAGCACGGCAGCCACGTGAAACTCCGGCGGCTGAGCGCCACGGGCCAGCAGCAGACGCTTACGGTTCCCAACCATCGGGAACTGGATGCCGGAACCTGTCGCGCGGTGTTTCGGCAAGCCTCAAGGTTCGTCTCGCCGAACGAACTGTGGCCCCGCTTCTACACCGATTGAGGACCGCGGCCCGTGATGTCAAAACCCGATTCTCTCGAACTGGCGCGCGGTACGACGGCGGATCGCCCCGCGCTCTTCCGGTTGCTGAAGCAATACTTCGGCTTCGCTTCCTTCCGGCCGCTGCAGGAGGAAATCATCCGCGACGCGCTGGCGGGGCGCGACACCTTCGCCCTGCTCCCGACCGGGGGCGGCAAGTCGCTTTGCTTTCAACTGTCCGCCCTGGCGCGAGACGCGGGCCTCACCGTCGTCGTCTCGCCGCTCATTGCGTTGATGAAGGACCAGGTGGACGCGATGCAGGCCAGCGGCGTGCCGGCCACGTTCCTGAATTCCTCGCTCACGCAGACCGAGTCGCGGGCGCGATTCCGCGACTTGTATGGCGGCAAGTTCCGCCTGCTCTACGTCGCGCCCGAGCGGCTCATGCTCGACGGCACACTCGACGCGCTCCGCAACTGGCGCGTCAACCTGATCGCCATCGACGAGGCCCACTGCATCAGCGAGTGGGGCCACGATTTCCGCCCGGAGTATCGGCAACTCGCGCAACTGCGCCCGTACTTCCCCGACGTGCCGATGATGGCGCTTACCGCCACCGCCACGGAGCGGGTGCGCACGGACATCGTCACGCAGCTTCACCTCCGCGAGCCGCGCTGCTACGTGGCCAGCTTCAACCGGCCCAATCTCACCTATCGCGTCCTGCCGAAGACCCAGGCTTACGCGCAGCTCTTCGAGTTCATCCGCGCCCGGCCCCGGGAGGCTGGCATCGTCTATTGCCAGGCCCGGAAGACCGCGGAGTCGGTGGCCGAGCGTCTCAGCGCCGACGGGGTGAAGGCCCGTCCCTATCACGCCGGGCTGACACCGAAAGAGCGCACCGAGAACCAGGAACTTTTCCTCCGCGACGAAGTGCGCGTGATCTGCGCGACCATCGCGTTTGGCATGGGCATCAACAAGCCGAACGTCCGCTTCGTGGTCCACTACGACCTGCCCAAGAACATCGAGAGCTACTACCAGGAAACCGGCCGGGCGGGCCGCGACGGCTTGCCGAGCGAATGCGTCCTGCTCTTCAACGCCGGCGACGCCATCAAGCAGCAACGCTTCATCGAAGAGAAATCCAGCCCCCAGGAACAACAGATCGCCCGCGAGCAGTTGCAGCAGATGGTGCATTACGCAGAGATCAGCGAGTGCCGGCGCGCCAGCCTGCTGGAGTATTTTGCCGAGAAATTCCCACACGAGAACTGCGGCGGCTGCGACAACTGCCTGGCCCCGCGCGAAACCTACGACGGCACGGTGGCCGCCCAGAAGCTGCTCTCGTGCGTCTATCGCATCCGCGAGCGGAGCCGCTTCGGGGTGGGGCTGAACCACGTCGTGGAAGTCCTCACCGGCGCGGACACGGAGAAGGTTCGCCGCTGGGGCCATCACCAGCTTTCCACTTACAACATTGGCCACGAGCACGGGCGGAAGGAATGGCAGGCCATCGGGCGGGAACTGATCCGGCTCGGCTACCTGTCGCAAAGCACGGAGAAGTTCAGCACGCTGGAACTCACCCCTGCCGGCCTGGACGTGCTGAAGAAGCGCGAGAAGATCACGCTCACGCGCCCGATGCAAGCGCCGGAGCCGGTCGAGCACCGTGCCGGCGAGATCGCTTGCGACGAAGCCCTGTTCGAGCGGCTGCGCGAACTGCGCAAGCGCCTGGCCGACGAGCGCGGCGTGCCGCCCTACATCATTTTCTCCGACGTGTCCCTCCGGCAGATGGCGCGGTTCTATCCGCAGGGCACGATGGATTTTTCCCGCATCAGCGGCGTCGGCGCGCAGAAGCTCCGCGAGTTCAGCGCCGCGTTCCTGGCGGAGATCGCCGATCACCTGCGCGCGAATCCGCGCCAGATGTTCGCCGACGATTCGTTCGCGGCCGCGCCGCCGCCCAGGATTTTTCTGAACGACACCACGCGCGAAACACTAAAGCGCTTCCGCGCCGGCGCGTCCGTGGAGGAGATCGCGCATCAGCGCCAACTGGCGTCCAGCACGATCTGGGGCCACCTCGCGACCGCCGTGGAAGCGGGCGAGGCGATCGACCTCGATCGTCTGCTCACCGCCGAGGAACAGGCCGTGATCGCCGCGGCGTTCGCGAGGCTGGGTGGCGCGAGCGTCGGTGCCGTGCGCGACGCACTGGGCGGACGCTTTGACTACGGCCCGCTGCGGCTCTTCCGCGCGATGCAGCGGCGATGAAGGGGCCGTAGCGGCTGGCCTCCGGCCTGCCGTAGAGCCGGGCTTCCCGCCCGGCGGAAAGAACCGTGGAGTTGCTGAAGCGGTGAAGGAATACGTGGCCCCAACCGGGCGGCTGGAAGCGCACCTTCGACGGCAGGCCGGAGGCCCGCCGCTACATGTTCCGCTCCATCAAGCGCGCCAGCAGCAGCGCGAATTCCATCGCTTGTTCGTAGTTCAGCCGCGGATCGACCTGGCTGCGGTAGTCGCGGCCCAGATCGGCTTCGGTCACCCCGCTCGCGCCGCCGATGCACTCCGTCACGTTCTCGCCGGTGAGTTCAAAATGGACGCCACCGAGCACCGCGCCGGAGGCAGTCAAGATGCGGAAGGACTTCTCCAATTCGCCCAGCACCTTGTCGAAGCGCCGCGTCTTGATGCCATCGGCGGTGGTTTCGGTGTTGCCGTGCATCGGGTCGCAGCACCAGAGCACGCGCCGATCCGCGCGGCGGATGGCTTCGACCAACGGCGGCAGGCATTTCTCCACCCGCCCGTCGCCGAAGCGGTGGATGAGCGTGAGGCGGCCTGGTTCGTTGTGCGGATTCAACACGTCCACCAGCGCGAGCAGTTCGTCCGGCGTGACGGTGGGGCCGATCTTCACGCCGATGGGATTGGCGATGCCGCGGAAGTATTCAACGTGCGCGCCGTCGAGCGCGCGGGTCCGTTCGCCGATCCACGGCAGGTGCGTCGAGAGGTTGTACCACTCGTGCCGGCGCGGCGGGATGCGCGTCTGCGCCTGCTCGTAGAACAGGTGCAAGCCCTCATGGCTGGTGAAGAAATCGACCCGGTTGATGTCGCTCATGGTGCCGCCGCTCAGCGTCTCCATGAACCGCAACGCCTCGCCGATGGCCTCCACCATTTTGGTGTACTCGGCGGCCAGCGGGGAGCGCGACACGAAGCCCAGTTCCCAGTATTCCGGGTGGTGCAGGTCGGCGAACCCGCCATCGACCAGCGCGCGGATGAAGTTCACCGTGAGGGCGGACCGCTCGTAGGCGCGCAGCAACAGGTCGGGGTTGGGCACGCGGTCTTCGCGCGTGAAACCGACGCGGTTCACCATGTCGCCGCGGTAGCTGGGCAGCGTCACACCGTCGCGGGTTTCCGTGTCGGCGGAGCGCGGCTTGGCGTACTGGCCGGCGAAGCGGCCCACGCGGATGACGCGCTTCTTGCCGCCTTGCACCAGCACGAGGCTCATCTGGAGGAGGATTTTCAGCTTGCTGGCGATGGCGTTGGACTCGCAGTCCTCCAGGCTCTCGGAGCAATCCCCGCCTTGCAGGAGGAACATCTCGCCACTGGCGGCGTGGGCAAGCTGGCGCTTGAGGTTCTCGATTTCCCAACTGGTCACCAGTGGCGGCAGGCGTGCGAGCTGGGCCAGCGCGTTCTTCAACGCCGCCGGGTCAGGATAAACGGGTTGCTGCGTGACCGGCTTGCGCTGCCACGAGTCGGGCGACCAATCGGGAAGGGCCGCCGGGGCTTCTGAATGTGTTTGCATCAGTATTCCAACAGGGGCGGTAAGTTCTGCGTTGCGGGCAGGAAAGTAAAGCGGACAAGCGGGACGGCGCGTTCTTGGGGCGCCACCGGGCACCCCCGCCGTAGCGCAGGCTTTCCAGCCTGCCGTTTCGCCGACTTTCCGGTCGGCGAGGCCGGCGAAACTCCAAGACGCCTCCAAAAGGTCCAAGGCCGGTTCCATTAGAGCGCGTCGCCGGTTCGAAAACCGGCATCACGGCAGGCTGGAAAGCCTGCGCTACGACGGCAGGGCCAAGTTGCGTCCGCGTTCTGCCTTGCTCGTTACGGAGATCTCGGGCCGCCGTGTGAGGGCACACGGCCTACAGGGCGAAAGTGTAGGCCGGGGCCTCTGACCCAGTGTTCATCCGAATCTGCACTTTGCTACGGTTCAACAAGGATCGGGGGTTTTCTTCTGCTTTACCGCGGCCCGTTCCGCGATATGCTCCCGCCGCCATGAACCGGTTCCAGGTGCGTCGCGCCACGGTGGAAGACCTGCCGCAACTCCGCGAGTTGTGGCTCCTGGAGGACCTGCCGGCCGACGCGCTGGAGCCGCGGCTCGCGGAGTTCCACGTCGTCGATGACGGCGAGGGGCACGTGATCGCCTCGGTCGGGTTGGCGACTGCCGACAAGCACGGCCGCCTTCACAGCGAGGCCATCCTGCTCAGCGAGCAAGCCGATGCGCTGCGCACGCTGCTCTGGCCGCGCCTGCAGACGCTGGCCAAGAACCACGGCCTGGCCCGGCTTTGGACTTCCCTGCCGGCGCCTTTTTGGAAGGGAACGGGCTTCAAAAAGGTGACGGAGGAAACGCTCGCCTTGCTGCCGGCGGAGTTCTCCGAAGACGGCGTCACGTGGTTGACGATGCCCTTGCGCTCCGAGGCGATGAGCGAGGCGGACCTCGACAAACAGATCGCCGTCCTCCGGGCGATGAGCCTGGCCGACAACCAGCGCCTCCAAGACCGCGCCAAGTTGATGCGGATGCTGGCGCTGGGGCTGCTGGCCGTCGTCGTCGGGGTCTTCGCGATTGGCGTGATCTACTGGACGAAGCTCCGCGCCCGCATGAGATGAAGCGGCCAGGGCTGGATCACGCTCCGACCTGCGGCGTCCGTAGCGCAGACTTTCAGTCTGCCGTTTCGCAGGTTTTCAACCTGCGGGCCTTGGACAAGGCAAGCGGGCTGGCCGTTGTCGCCTTCGGCCGACTGCAAGTCGGCGATACGGCAGGTTGAAAACCTGCGCCACGAGGCGCTCCAGACCGAGCTTGATACAGCCCTGAGAAGCGGCGGAGCGTGTCAACTAAACTCTTTACACCCCGGCCCGCCGTTCGCAGATTACGCGGCATGTCAGTGCTTGACGTTCAACCCCAGCGTCAGGGCCAACCTCCCGTCGAGAGCTTAGCTGGGGACAGGCATGTCGCCGCCTTGCAGACCGCCATCACGCGGTCGCAAGCCTTCTTGCTCAGCGAGCAGAAGCCCGACGGCTATTGGAACGGTGAACTAATCGTGGATTCCACGCTCGTTTCGGACATGGTCGCGTACCATCACTGGAACGGGAAGGTGGACAAGGAATGGCAGCGCAAGGCGGTCAATCACATCCTGCGCCTCCAATTGCCGGACGGCGGCTGGAACATTTATCACGGCGGCCCGGCGGAGGTGAACGCGACCATCAAAGCCTATCTCGCCCTCAAGCTCGCCGGCCTGCCCACCACCGACCCGCGGATGCTCCGGGCGCGCGAGATGGTCCATTCCCTCGGCGGCGTGCCGCGGATGAACACCTTCTCCAAGCTCTACCTCGCGCTGCTGGGCCTCTTCCCGTGGAAGCACGTCCCGACCATCCCCTGCGAGGTCATCCTCATCGGCAAGTGGTTTCACGTGAACTTCCACGACATGAGCAACTGGACGCGCTCCATGCTCGTCCCGCTGGCCATCATCAATCACTTCAAGCCCACGCGCCCGCTGGACGGCGGCATCACCCTCGACGAGTTGTATCCCGCCGGCTATCACGAGCGCGACCTGGCCCTCGCGCCCGACCCGGAGGCGATCACCTTCCGCAATTTCTTCCTCTGGCTCGACAAGCTGCACAAGTTCGCCGAGTTGTGGGCGCAAGCCGGAATTCATCCCTTCCGCCGCCGCGCGTTGAAAAGGGCCGAGCAATGGATGCTGGAGCGGTTTGAAGGCACCGACGGCCTGGCCGCCATTTTCCCAGCGATCTTGAATTCGATCATCGCCCTCAAGGCGCTCGGCTACGCGGACGATCACCCGCAAATCCAGCGCGCCGAAGCCGTGCTGGCCAAGCACGCCCACGAGGACAAGGACACGTGGCGCATCGAGCCGTGCCTCTCGCCGGTGTGGGACACGGTCATCACCATGATCTGCCTAACCGAGTCCGGCGTGGATCCGCATCACCCCAAGCTCGTCAAAGCGGCGCACTGGGTGATGGACCGCGAGATTCGTTTCCGCGGCGACTGGTTCGCGAAGAACCCCGCAGCCGTGGAGCCCAGCGGCTGGGTTTTCGAGTTCGACAACAAGTGGAACCCGGACGTCGATGACACCGCGATGGTGCTGCTGGCGTTGCGGCAGGTGCCCACGGACCAGCCCCGGCGCCGCGACGAATGCTTCGAGCGCGGCCTCAAGTGGATGATGACCTTCCAGTGCAAGGACGGCGGGTGGGCCGCGTTCGACAAGGACTGCACCAAGAGCATCCTGGAGAAAGTTCCCTTCGCCGATCACAACGCCATGCTCGACCCCGAATGCGCCGACATCACGGCGCGCATTCTGGAACTCCTCGGCTACGAGGGCTGGGACGCGGGCCACCCGCAAATCCAGCGCGCCCTCGACTACGTCCGCGCCCAGCAGGAAGCGGACGGCTCGTGGTACGGGCGTTGGGGCGTGAACTACATCTACGGCACCTGGCAGGTCTTGCGCGGGCTGACAGCGCTCCGCCTCGACATGAACCAGCCCTGGCTCCTCAAGGCCCGCGGCTGGCTGGAGAGCGTCCAGCACGAGGACGGCGGCTGGGGCGAACGCGGCAACACCTACGACGATCCCATCTATAAAGGCCAAGGCCCCAGCACTGCGAGCCAGACCGCGTGGGCGCTCATGGGCCTGCTGGCGTTTGGCGAGCCGGATCGGCCCAGCGTCCGGCGCGGCGTCGAGTACCTCGTTCGCACGCAAAACCCGGACGGCTCGTGGACGGAAGACGAGACGACCGGGACCGGTTTCCCGAAAGTCTTCTATTTGAAATACGACATGTATCGGAACACCTGGCCGCTCTTGGCGCTGGCGACCTACCGGAAGGCGCTGCAAGGGCAGTCGGCCGGACAGGTGCCCGGCAGGAAGGGTGTCAGGTTGTAGCGCACGCTTTGCACCGGTTTCGTGGCCGCCAACTCGTAGCAGCCGACGTGAGGAGGCTCCATCGATTGCAGATTGCAGATTGCAGATTGCAGATTGGAAATGGAGCCTCCTCACGTCGGCTGCTACGGTCTGGAAATCGGCTTCAGGATGTGAGCTACCGGCCCGCGCGTTAAGGGGGCAACGCGACGCGCCAAGTCCACGACAATTCAATCTCGTCCTCCGTTTTCAATCCGACTCCAAGCAGGGCGAACTCTGGCGGCTTGATGCCAAAGTCCGTCATCTTCAGTTTTAAGTCGCCGTCGAAAAACAGTTGCCGTGGATCCGGGCGTCCCATTTTCACCTCGAACGACACGCGATTCGTCACGCCGGCGACGGCCAGATCGCCTTCCGCTTTGAAGACAGCAACCTGGCGGCTGTCGAACACGAGCGGAGCGTGGCTGATCAACGTCAACTCCGTCAGCCGAAAGTCGATGTACGGAAACCGATCCGCCTTCATCTCGGCCTGCATCCGCTTGTCCATCGTGCTCGCGCCAGCGATGGCTTGGCTCTTCAGCGACCGAACCGGAATGCGGATGAAGCAGTTCGGCGGCGTCTTGCCCGGCCCCAGACTGGTCACGGACTTGAGGCTGAGATCGCTTTGCCATGCCGCCTCTACCTCGAAGAAGCCGGCGATAATCTTGCCGATGCAATGCCAGGTCTTGCCCGTGGCCTTGCCCTCGATGCGCATCTCGCTGCCGGTCGGCTGGGCTTCGTAGCGCACGCGCGGGCCGCTGTAGGCGATCCCGCCTGGCTGGAGGATCGGTTCCGTGGGTGCGGGGACGGGGCGGGGCGCGGCGGGAGCAGGCGCTGGTTCTACAACTTCTGGCGGGGTCGGAGGCGGAGGCGAAAGTGGAGGAGTTGGAGAGGCCACCGAAGTTCTCGTGTCGGCGGCGGGCCGGGTCGCAGAGCGAACCACCGGCGGGGTCTGAACCGTGACGGTGTTCGTGACCGGTTCCGGGAGCGGCACCACGATTTCGGCCGTGGCCACCGACTCCACTGGGCTGGGCGGCGGCTGACAGACCTTGTAGAGCAAGGCGCCCAGGCAGCCGAGAATGAGCACCAGCACGACCAGAATGAGCTTGTTGACCAGCGACGATTGGCCCTTCGGGTTTGACATAAGACTGACGGTTTTCCAGAGCGACTGCCGGACTGAACACCGGTTCGACGCTCAAGTTGCGCAGGCATTCACCTCCGCGACGGCGTCTTGAAAGCGGCTCGACAAGCGGTGATTCTGTAGCAGCCGACGTGAGGAGGCTCTGTCTTGATTTCAGATTTCAGATTTCAGATTTCAGATTTCGGATTTAAGGAGTTAGCCTCCTCACGTCGGCTGCTCCACTTTTGCAGGAAGCTCACTCTCAAATCTCAGGTTGTCTTCCTGCCGTCGCCGCGTATTCTCCGCGCATGGACTTGGCGGCCCGATTAACATTCGTCCAGAAACGCATCCATGCCGCGTGTGCGCGGGCCGACCGCGACCCTTCCGCGGTGACGCTCCTGGCGGTAAGCAAGGGCCAGCCGCCGGAAGCCATCACTGCGCTGGCGGGCCTTGGACAAGTGCTGTTCGGTGAGAACCGCGTCCAGGAAGCAAAAACCAAGATCGGCCAATGCCCCTCCCGGCTCCGCTGGCACATGATCGGCCACCTGCAAACCAACAAGGCGCGCGAGGCCGTGCGCCTCTTCGAGATGATCGAGAGTGTCGATAGCCTCCGCCTGGCAGAGGAGATCAATCTTTGCGCCGACAAAGCGGCGAAGACCCTGCCGGTCTTGCTCGAAGTGAACGTGGCTGGCGAGGCCAGCAAGTTCGGCTACCAACCCGAGACGCTGTTGGCCGAGCTGGCGTCGGTCAATGCGCTGCCCAAGCTTGAAGTCCACGGCCTCATGACCATGGCCCCCTGGACGCCCACGCCGGAAAAAATACGGCCGGTCTTCCGCCAGCTCCGAGAATTAAAGTCGCAATGCGAAGATCTTCTGGGGGCGCCGCTGCCCCATCTGAGCATGGGCATGACCGGTGACTTCGAAGTGGCGATCGAGGAAGGGGCCACCATCGTCCGCCTCGGGTCTGCTCTCTTCGGCGAACGGCACCCGGCGGGAAAAGTCGCGGATGAATGAAGCCTGGGCATCATGAGCGCGCCCTGCCGCAGCCTCACCGTGGCCGGACCATTTGCAGATAGACCTTGGCCGGCGTGCAGTTGTTGACGGTCATCTGGAAGTTGTCGTTCCGGCCCTCGTCTGCGTCGAAGTAGATCGACTGGGTGTTGTTCACCGTCCCCACGGCGCAGCCGTATTCGTTGAGGACCGGCGCCCCGCTGGAGCCCCTGGCAAACCTGGCCGTGATGGACATCATCGGCGTGAAACCCTCCTTGACGGGTTTCACGTAGTAGCGCGACACGATGCCCGCCGTGACCATGTAGTAGTGCCCTTGCGGATGGCTGAGCACCATCACCGGCGACCCGGCTGGCGCGTTGGTGGACAGCGGGAGCGGCTTGAATCCGCTGCCTTGCAACTGAAGGATCACGGCGTCGCTCAGCGGGTCCGCCGCCAGGACTTCCCGGATCGGCCAGAGGTTGCCGTCGCGCGTCATGGCCACGAGGCCCAGCGTCCGGTTGGTTTTGACCACGTGCAGGCAGGTCGCGAGGGCGCCCGATTCGGTGAGGAGGAAACCGCTCGCCACGGCCAGGTGCGTGCGCGTGCAATGGTCGCATTGGTAGAACCGGCCCAGCACCACCACGGAGTTTTCCGCGCACGCCGCGATTTCGGACGAGGCCAGCTTCTGGGTCGCCGGTGCGGGAAGTGTGAGGCGGCAGGTCCGGCGCGTGGTTTGCTTGTGCAACTCCGCCCCGCAGGTGGACTGGTCCAACAACTTGCCGCCCTCCAGTTCGAGGTAGTGGTACAGCGCATGGTCGTTGACCGGCTCGCCTGGCCGTGGCTGCTGACAGAAGGGTGTTTTCGCCGGTGAACTGTCCCGAGGTGCGCTTCTCGGCGGGTCCGCTGGGTCTGCGGTCGCGCCGAAGCCACACCAACCCACGACAAAGAGCGCAAGGCAGAACGAAGGCGGCTTCATGCCCGCGGACCCTACCAAAGCGCCAGGGCTGTTGGCGAGGAAAAGTTCGGCCGAGGCGGGCTCTGCGAATTGACTCAAAAAGATTGTTACCGAAGGCGGGGAGAAATGGTTTGAGGAAACCATACGTTGACTCAAAAGGGGTGTTACCGAGCTATGGAACAGACAATGAGTCAAACAACACGAACGGAAGTGCTGGCCAAGAA
>JACRJZ010000032.1 GCA_016219875.1 Verrucomicrobiota bacterium
AACCCGAAATCCGAAGTTGGCCCAGCGCCCGGAGTGCGGCCGTCCTCGGCCGCAGGAGCTTTCACCGACTCAAGGCGCGAGAACTTCTTCACCCCGCTTCCTGTTGCAGGTTGCTGTGGCCGAAGACGGCCACTCTCCACACCCGCTCCGAGATCGGAATTCGGGTTTAAGATGGGGCTCGTTCGCGCGTCTTTTGGCCTCCGATTTCCGACGAACCGAAGCAAAGTGCAGACCTCTGTGAACGCCGGATCAGGGGACCTAGCCGACGGGATCCCGCAGGCCCGGTCCCTGGACCGGGCGGAGTGTTCAAACAGCCTTTCGGCGAACGCCGCTCCTCAGTTCTCTGATGGCCCGATTTCTTGCGGATAGGCGTCTTCAATCAGCATCCGGTTGAAGCGGACAAGCTGAGCGCCTTCCAGACGCTGGGTGAGGAGGCTGCGGGTCTTGGCCGAGAAGACCACCGCGGCAAACCGCTGGGAGTCGTAGATGGTTCCCGATCGAATGATCCGGTTCATCTCGGTGGACAAAGTGGTTCCGACATCAGCCGGTTTGGCAGTAAGGACACTCAAGGCCGCTTTCGCACTGGGCGTGAATTGCTCCCAGAGGAACTGAGACACGGGGTCTGCTTGCGCGCGGATCTTGGCCACCAAGGCAATCGGGTTGGTGAAATCGCCGTAGTCAAAGAGCTTGGTCATAGCTCCTGGTGGCGCTGGTTTTGCGGGAGGCGGCGTGATGGGAACGGTAGTGTCGGCGGGCGGGTCAATGGGTGCGTCTAAAGACTGGGAACCAGCGACGACACCTGCCAAGTCCACAAGCAGGGTGGCGTTGGTCCGGTTCGTGTCAAAGCTGATGAGGTCTCCTTCCGTGCCCGCGCTGTTGGTCACGGCCACGGTCCAATCGTCGATCCTCGTAATGGTGGGCGCCGCCTCGCCCGGTTTCGTGGGGTAGATGACGGTCAGGAAATGGAAGTTGGTAGTGGGGTTGCGATTGCTGATCCAGAACACGCTGCCGCGCGGATGGGCTCCGCTCTGCGACCCGTAGTCTTCGCCGGTGATCGGGTTTTTGCGGACACTGGTTCCAGACATGTTCGTGACGGCGAGCAAAGCCGGGTCCACGACTTGGTACACGTAGGTCGTGACGCTCGCGGTGTTCGTTTGCTGGGCCGTCGGCACACTGTTGGCTTCGTAAGAGAAGGAGGCCTTGTCCAAGAGCGTGACCGAGTTGCTTCCCAAAGGGCCTTCCCACCAACGATTCGTCTCATAGACGTTTCCGCGGTAACACAAGTTGGTTCCGCCGAGGCTATTGGTCCAGACTTCCAACAACTCACCATTCGCGGTTGACGGCAGTTCGTTGGTTCTCCAGAAGGGCCACCAGATTCTGTGGGGTGTGGCCAAGTTTAGGCCGTTCGCCGGCGCTTTGGGCATCATGTTGTAGTTGCTGCCAGCCCAGCTATAGACCCACGGCACCTGATAAACCATCGTGAAGGTGCTGTTGCGGGTGGCCGCCAGGTCGTCATAAACCACGAAGTACTTCCGGCGCGCAAAGAGCAGATGCCGCTGCACCTTCGTCACCTTGGCCAACGGTCCGCCGCTGTGCAAGGCCGCATACTGGCTGGGCACGATCCAGCCGCCGGCCGCAAAGTTGCTCCGCGCGTAGGCCCGCGTGGCGTCCGCCGCGCAGTAGGTGAAGTGCGCCCCGTTCGTGAAGGCCAGCAAGCGGCAGTAGTACGGCTCCAGCGGCGCTTCGGCCCACTGCGCTTGCCCCAGTCCATCGACCAGCAGCGTGTAATGCGCCCACGCCACTTTGGCGTATTTGTTCATGGGCGCGTCCCCCGCGTCGGTGATCGGCGCGCCATAGGCCCACAATTGGTAGGACAGGTCACTCAGGTGCGCGTGGCCGGTCCCTTGCGAACTTTGCGCCCCGCGCGGTCGGGCCTGAAAGATGAACCCCACCCCGTTGGTGAACGCTTCATGGGTGTTCACCGGGGCCGACGCCCCCATCACCCAGCCTTCCTCCAGGTAAGCGTTGGCCAGCGCCGTGTTGGTCACTGGCGCGGGCGGTGGGAAATGGTAGGGGAAGAGCAGTTCGTCGAAGTAGTTCGCCGAGTCATCCGGGGCGAGGGCCAGTTCGTTCAAGTGATGTTGGTAGGCGGCGCCACTCTGGGTGAACAAAGCCAAGTCCCGCCCGAAGAAGCGGCGGTTCCAGTAATTAACCCGCCCGAAGGGGCCATCATCGCCCCACGGATCGTTCTGCTCACTCCACCCCACCGGCAGCAGGCGCGCCACCCAATCCGCGTTGGTCTTCCAAAAGGGGCTCCGCTCCAGATGCAACTCCGGGAGGCTGGCCGCGTAGTTCAGGTAGTTGAGCAGACTGCCTTTGAGGAAGACCCCAGCGGCCAGATAGCCGCGGCCCTGGTTGAAGCCGCCCTCCCCGCCCAGGGGATAGGTCTTGCCGATCAGGTAATGCAACGTGTGTTCGAACAGCTCGCGGGCGCGCGGGCCGTCGGCCAACCCTGCCAAGGCCATCCAGGAGGCCGCGGTCCAAAAGAGATGGGCGTGGGAGTTGAACTGCTTGCCCCCGTGCCAGTAACTCACGGAGTAGGGTCCGGCATAGACCCGGTTGGTGTCCAAATTGCCCGTGCCGTTGTCGAACTTCACCGGGGTCTTGAACAAATGACACCGCCCCGCCGCGCAGGCCGACTCGATGGCGAAGAGCACATTCGACCGCTGGGCCGCCGTCATGTCCTGATAGAGCCAGTCGTAACCGTAGGCGAGGGCCTGCCAGACGAGCATGTCCGAATGGAGATTGATGTCCTTCTGGTCGAGAAAATGATCGGTGAAGTATTGGGCCAGCGCCTCCAGATGGTCTTGCGGTCCGGGGTAGTTGGTCCAGTGGCTTTCTTGGGTCAGCGCGCGCACCAGGGCGACCGTGGCCAGCTTCAAAGCTTTGGCCGGGTCATTGTAGTTGTGAGTGCGGCTGGGGGCATTGGTCCACCAGGATTCGGCCAGGATGTTGGAGGCAAAGGTTTTGTTGTAGGGCCACCAGACCGGTTCGTTCGTTTCCAGCCAGGCCAGCACGGCGGCCCGGTTCGTGGCGCGGAAAAGGAAATGGGGATGCGCGCCCGCGCTGGCCAGCCAGGTTTCGTTCGTGTAGAGGGAGCGATCCCATTCCGTCGCGCCGGGAGCCACCGTGAACCGGCGGGTTGCGCTCCAGCCGAGGAAGCTGCCATTGGTGACGACGATGTAGCCCACGCGCCAGAACACGGCCTGATTGGTCTGGAGCGGAGCCAGGGCGTTGAAGAGATTGGAGTCGTTGGTCAGGTCCAGAAAGCTGGAGGTGAAGTTGGATTCGTAACTGAGTTGCAGGCGGAAGGTCAAATCGCGCCGGTCGGTCGCGGCCGTCTGTGGCGTCGGCGTGTAGCACCAACTGAAGCGGGGCGGGTTGAGCGAGACGGTTTCGCCGTCGCCAGGGCGAAAGGGCACCACCAGGTTCCATTCGGCGGCAGGGGGCAAGGGCAGGGTGGCGTTGGAAGAAAGCAGCGAGGCGGCAGAAAGCTGGGCCGCAATACACGCCGCACCCGCGAGAAATGAAAGGTGCTTCGTGATCAAAGTGGCCCCCACAGAGCCGGAGATCGAATCAAGCCGAGCCAACTTCACTCGCTTCATGTTCATAGTGCGCTCTCTATTTAATAGACATCCGCCAAACATCCAGTGGCATGAGGATCTTGTTCCATTCCGATGTCGCACGACCGTGTGCCACACCCACAACTGGCGCCAGCTTCCTGCTGGCCTTGACAGCTAGCCTCAGCGTCTCCAGTGCCAAGCGCCTCACGAATCTGTGCCCGGCTGCCAGTTCGCTTCGAGGCGGACCACAGCCCAAGCAAATCTGTCAGCCAACGAGACAAGCCCCCGCTCAATCCCACACTCTGGCTCTTGCGCCGCTGAATAACGTCTGGGAGCAAGACAGGATGTCTTCAGCCGGGACACCGTGTTGTTCCGTTGATTCAGGCTTGATCCCCCGCGTCTTGCTTGTGGCCTACAGAGACAACCCGACTCCGAAGAACGGCTTCGCAATGGGAGTGTGACCATCCTCGGCGGCAGGAACTCCCGACGAGCGTCTCCAAGCGGCTAGGCCTCGCGACCGGCTGCTCCGATGACTTCGCCTGTCTGGCGAGCCGTCCCGAACTCCAGCGGCACTTTGGAAATCACATACCGGAACTTCCCGTTGGGCAGTCGGGGAATGTGATCGACGAGCTCAAACTCGAAGCGCATCTCATTTCCGGCCCGCTCCCGCAGGTTGCGCGTGATTCTCGCCTTGTCCGCCTCGGAGAAGCCGGGGCGCGGCACGATGCGAATGCGCAAGAAGTCCCGTGCCTCCTGGATCATTTGAGCTTCGAGCACCTGCGGCATCTCTTTGAAGACAAAGTCCAATCGGCTCAGGAACCGCCCATCCGGCGTGACCACCACGTCTTCCAGACGCCCGGTGATGCGCTCCACCAGCGCGCCGGCTCGGCCACAGGAACACGTTCCGGTCTTTGGCACGGCGGTGTCGCCAGTGCGGTAGCGGATGAACGGCATGGCCAGATTGTTCAAACCCGTGCAGACGATTTCGCCGATCTCGCCCGCCGGGGCCGGCTGTCCGTCGCGGCCCAGAATTTCCAGCACGCCGTATTCCTCCGCAATGTGATAGCTGCCCTGCTCGCACTGCATGATCATGCCGCAATACTCGGCTTGGCCGTAGAGGTCCATGACCTTGCAGCCGAAAGCGCGCTCCATCGCCTCCCGCTGGTGCGGCAGCAGCGTCTCGGAAGCCGTGAAAATGCCCCGCGGGCGGACCGACGTAATCCCTGACTCGCAGAGGTGCAGGGCCATGAAGTAAATCGCCGTGGGGTAGCCCACCAGCAGGAGCGGATTGAACCGGGCCAGTTCCGCCGCGTACGCAGGCAGGTTGTCCTTGCTCAAATGCTGCAAGGAAAAAAACGTGCGCTTTTCCGAGCCGTCAAACACCCAGAAAGGCGGACGCCGGCGGGCCACCGGCACGACAGGATGTCCGGTGAAATAGGCGGTGCGATCGCCGGGCTTCACCCCGCACCATTGGCGCTGAAGCCACAGGAAGGCCTTCTCCAATTTCAGGTAGCCTGCCTCGACCGCCACGTCGATGGCTTTGCCGGTGGTGCCGCTGCTGTGGATGATCTCCACACTGGACGGCTCAAGGTAGAGTGCCGAGCGGAAAGTGGCAGGATTGGCCTGGACCGTGGACTTCTCGACGATCGGCAGCCGCGTCAGGTCGCTCCGCTGGCGAAGCTGGCGTGCGGTCACGCCCCACTCGGCGAACTTCCCCCTGTAAAAAGGAACGTGGCGTTCCGCCTGCCAGAGAACGCGGCGCAGTTTTTCCTCCTGCAGGGCGCGCAGTTCCGCGGCAGCATACCACTGTGTCCGCTCCAGATCGGCGAGATGTTCCTCGAATTTCGGGCCGAACTTTCGCTGGCCCCGGCCTCGGGAATAAACCGTGGCCATGAAGCTGCGGAAAAACATCGGGCTGTGATCGTACACCCAGCGCGTGAAGGGATTGCCAAAAGCCATGTCGTGTTCCTTTCGACCCGCTTAAGCCGCGGCGAGGGCCGCCGGACCGCTCCACTCGATCTGACGGCGCCAGCCGAAGTGCGGCTGAAAGTGGAACGTGTGTTCGTCGGCGAGATCGCGCAAGCGGCCCTGCCATTCCGGCCGGTGGCTGGCCACCTGAATCTCCTCGTAAGCAAATGGCGCCAACGGCAAATCCGAGGGCGCAAACGACTCGCGTAACACGGCAAGCTTCATGGGATCAAAGCCCATCAGCCGCACCGCCACGCAATCCACCGCGACGGGATTGAAGCCGGCCACCAGCAGTGCCGTCTCCTTCCGATCCGGCGCGGCGGGGCCGTCGCTGTCGCCCGCCACGACGCCGTCCACCACCGCGAAGAAGCGCTTCGGGCGCGGGGTTGGGAACGTGCTTCCGTCGGAAAAGAAAAGCGCGCGGTTGATGTCCTGCACCATGCGCCAGGCGGTGTCGTTGCCATGCCAGTTGCCGCTGCGAATCGTTTCGCGGGTGTGGCCCCAGATCGGGCGCGCGACGGTTTTGGCGAGGCGATAAATCGGCGCACCGAGCGCCGGGTGGACCATCGTGAGGTTCTCGAGGAAACGGATGCCTTTGCGTTCGCTCGTGTTCTTGGCCGTGGCAACCGGGAATTGGTCGCCGCCGTCGCCGGGCGCGCCGTCGGTGTGATGCGGCAGCCAGTTGCGGCCGGTGTTGATGCCCACCAGATTCTTCAGGCACAGCGTGACGCCGGTCTTCTTGTGGGTTTTCATCTTCGGCAAATTGATCAGCACGTCCGCCGCCGCCACGGTGCGGGAGAGGCGGTACTCGTGCCGTCCGCCGGAATGATGAAAGTTCGTCTCAGCCTGATCGTACGTGGCGCCGTAATAGCGACCGGCGCCGTGATGATCGGCCAACCGGCTGCGCGCGCCGAGATTGATCTCCACCGAGCCGGCGGGATCGCCCGGCAATGGCGTGGTCCCGTAGAGGACTTCGCCTCGCACGTCTTCCCACGTGTCACGCAAATCGAGCAGGCGGATCGGGATTTCGGTTCGCGCGGAATACCAGGCGCAGAGCTGGCCCAGGCCGGTGCGGGCCATGATGAGGTTCCAGTCGGCATCGAGTTGCGGCCCGTCGGCCACGCAGATTTCCCCGCGTCCTTGCAGCGCGATCAACACGTAGTCCAGGACCGCGCGCACGATGGAGCCGTGGGTGATGACCTGCTCGAACTCATCAGGACGGTAACGGTGGGCATGCCAGATGAGATTGGGCTTGAGGACCACCTTGTCGCCGGGCTTCACGATCTCGCCCAATGGATTCCAGGAGGGCGAGCCGTAATGGGCTGCATCCATCCCCAGCAATCGGAAGAGTTCCCGCACGCCAGCATAGACTTCGTTGGCGGGGCCCAACTCCCGCAGCCGGTACTCCGGGTACTCCGCCGAGGGATGAAAGGGCGGACATTGCGGATAGACCGCCGCCGCCAGTTGACACGCGGCGGTCTGGGGGTTGAAGAAAGTCGATTCCATTTTACTCCGTCGCCCCGAAGCGGCGTCTCGGCAGAGCGCCGCCATTATCGGAGAGATGATCGAAGAATGCGGCGCTTTACCGAGACGCCGCTGCGACCGCTTGGTTGTGAAATTGGTTTCTCATTCTTAGGTCACCCTCTCGCCTTGCCAGCGAGAATTTCTTCCAGCAACTCCTTCTGGTGCCGCGCGACCATGTCCGGGGCGAACTCCCGCACCTTGGCCCGATTGGCTTCGCTCATGCGCGCGCGCAAAGCGCGGTCATTGAGCACGCGGCGCAGCGCCTCCGCCAGCGCCTCGGGGGCGCGCGGCGGCACGAAACAAGCATGAACGCCTTCCTGCAAGTGGTCTGCCGCGCCGCGCAGGCGCGTGGTGACGACGGGCAGCCCGGCGTCCATCGCTTCCGTGATTACGGTGGGAAAACCTTCGCTCCAGCTCGGCAGGACGAACACGTCCGCGGCGCGGTAGGCCCGCGGCAAACGCGTGCTGTCCAGATAACCTGTGAGCGTGACGCGAGTCTGCAAACCCAACTCGGCAACGCGCCCTCGGAATGCGTCCTCTTCCGGCCCCTGTCCTGCCATGAGCAAATGGAACGGCTGCTCGCCACACCAAAGCGCCAGGGCGTCGAGCAAATCGTAGATGCCTTTCTCGCGGATCAGCCGCCCCACGAAAATCAGCACCTGCACTCCAGAGGGCAAATTCCACGGCAGCGGCTCACCGTTGCGCGCCTCGTCACAGAACTGCTGATAGGGATTGCAGATCACGTCGAACCGTCCCTCCGGGAAGAACTGATTCCACTTCTGCCGCTCCTCGGACGAAAGCACAAACACGCCGTCGGTCAGCCGCAGCAGTTGCCGCGTGGCGCGCTTAAACGCCGCTTGCCCCGCGCCCAGCACCAGGTCCGGCGTGCTGCCGTGGAATTGCAGGACACAACGGCGCACGAGCCGCCGACCCAACCAGAGCATCGGAAGGTCTCGGCTGTAGTTGGCCCACTCGGTCGTCGTGTGGAGGTGCAGCATGTCGAACTTTTCCCTCCGAAGCCGGCGCCACACCCGCGCGATGTCGCCGGGACGATCCGCGACTTTCGTGAAAAACGATTCCTCGTCACGGTGACGGCCCCACGGCTCTTCCACCACCGTGCAACCCTGCGCCCGCAGCGCCGCGGCGAGCAGCGGCAGGATGCGCGCGAACGGCCCCCGGATGCCCGGATGGCACGTCAGCATCAAGATGCGCAGGGGATGGCTCACCGCGCGGTTCTGTGAAACTCCGCCACCGCCCGCTCGTACACCGCGTGGGTCCGCTCCGCGACACGATCCGGATGAAAACGATCGCGGGCCAGTTCGCGCGCCCGATCGCTCATCCGGGCGGCCAGCTCGTGATCGTCAAGAATCCGCTGCAAGCTCCGGGCTGTGTCCTCTGTGTCCTCCGGCTCCACCAGGAATCCCGTCTCCCCGTGCCGCACCATGTAAGGCATGCCACAGCGGTTCGACGTGACCACCGGCACGCCCGCGGCCATCGCTTCAGCGATCCCCATCGGCGCGCCTTCCTCGAAGGACAGCAGCGCGAACACGGCGGCCGAAGCGAGTTCGGCCCGCACTTGCGCCGCGCTGATGGGACCCAGCAACGTCACGTTGGCGGCCAGGTTGCGACGGCGGACAAAATCTTCCACCGCCCGCCCGTACGCTTCATCCACCGCCCGTCCCGCCACCCGCAGGTGAATCTTCACGCCCGCCCGCACGAGCCGCTCCACGGCCTTGAGCAAGCCCAGCGTGTTCTTTCGCTCGCTGATCACGGCGGCCGTGAAGACGACATCGCCCGATGGCTTTCGGCGCACGGCAAAACACTCCTCGCTGATCGGGTTCTCGATGTCGTGAACGACGCCCGTCGCCGTGCCCCGCAACCGCTCGCGGACGTAGGGCGAAATGGCAACGATGTGCGGCTGCTCGGCCCAGCCAGCCGTCTCGATCTGCCGCCAGAGCCAAGCGCGCAACCAAGCCGAAGCGCCCCCTTCGAAGCGGGTGTCCTCGTGAATGAAGCCGTGAACGGTGAAGACCCGGGGCAGCGCCAAGCCCTTCACCATGAGGCCATAGGTGTCGTGCGCGTGAACCACATCGGGCTTGAGGCTGGCCAGGCAAGCCGACACTTGCCGTCGCCCCGCCCCGACCGCGTAGAGGAGCAGTTTGCCGGACCGGGCCGGCAACCGATGGATCGTGGCTCCGTCCCACAGGCTGGTTTCCTGGGTCCGGCAGGCCGGGTCCGTGGTGACGACGTGGACTTGCAGCCCCGGACGTTTCGCGAGCGCGCGAACGAGGTTCACGCTCACCGCCTCCACCCCGCCATGTGGCTGGGCGGGGTCCGCCGGAAACGCGGTGACTTGGGCGACTTTCACGGTGTTCGCGGCGCCTTCTCGATGGCCGCTTCCTGAAATATTGCCGCAAACTTCGGCAGCACCGTCTCAACCGCGTGGTTTTCCGCGTAGTAGCGCCGGGCGTTGCGCGAAGCTTCCTCGTAGTGCTCTGTCGAACCCAGCAGTTTCTTCACCGCCACTGCCATGTCCGCAATGTCCTTCACGGCCGCGCCCAGTTTGCGACCAGCGATGAGACCGTCGGGATCAAACGTGGAAACGACCGGCAAGCCGTGGCTCCAGGCTTCCAGGAAGGTGTTGGGAAATCCTTCGTACTCGGACGTGCCGCACAGCACCGCGCCCCGGCGGTAGAACTCATCCATCCGCTGCCGCGGCACCGCGCCGTGGAGGGTCACGTTGGGAAGCTGTTCCGCCCGGCGCTTGGTCGCTTGGGCATACGCTTCGTCGGAGACAGGGCCAATCAAGTCGATGCTCAAGTCGGGGCACGCCGCGGCCAGTTCCAGCAACCGATCAGGACGTTTTACGGGGCACACGCGGCCGATCCACAACACACGATCCGTGGACCGCCTTGGCGGCGAGAACTCCTGATCCGCCGGCCCGAGACACGGCATCGGAATCACGACCGACTCCACACCAAAAGCCTCGCGCATGCGCCGATGCTGCGTCTGCGTCTGCACCACGACGCGGTCGGCGCACTTCAGGCCGTGGCGATACAGCATCCGCTCCCGCAGCGCCAGCAATTCCGGCAGCGTCGGATCGCAATCCGCCTCGCTGGCCGCCGAGAACACGAACGCCCGTCCGTGACGCCGGCACCACATCGCCATCTGGCCGGTCACACACTCGCCGCAGTTGTGATAATAAACGTCGGCCGCCGCCCGCCGCATGGCCCTGGCCAAGCCCGTCCATTTGGGATGAAAGAACCGCAGCCCCGGCACGCCGGCGTCCTGCCGGCAAATCTTGATGATCCGCACCCCGTCCACCCTTTCCTCGGTCGGCCCGCCTTCGTCCCAGGTCAACAGGCTCACCGGCCAGCCGTGCGCCGCGAACCAGCGCGCCGTCAGACTCGTCTGCCATTCCACCCCGCCGATGAACCGCGCGCCGGCTCCCGACATCATGCCGTAGGCGTTGTGCGAGACGATGCACAGGGACAGTCCAGGTGGCTGACAAACGGGAGCCGATTGCATTTCAGGGGCGCTGCGGATGGAACAATCCCTCGCTGGCCCAGGGAGGTCGCTTCACCGGCGTTCAGACGGCTGCGGCCGGCGACGGAGTCTGTGGCCCAGCCGATTCGAGATTTCGCAGATGACGCTCTTCGGACTGGTGACCACGGCGCGGCCAAGGAGTGCCAAGGCATGTCCATAGCCGCCGTGTAGCCAGGCGTGCCGCGCCACGTCGGCCAACCGCCGCGCTTGTTCGGCGTCCCACTCCCACTCCTCGACGTGGATCGGCAGGTTCTTCATGCCGCGTAACGTCGGGACCCGCTCCAGCCGAAACGCCTCCCTTGATCCCACTGTCTTTGACACTTCGTGCAGACGGAAGCGCGCAAGCGTCTGATCCACGTAGGTCACATCAATGTTCCTGGCCAGCAAACGCACCATCATCTCGTAATCCATGCAGTACTTCAGCTCTTCGCGGATGCCACCGATGGCCTTCAAGTCAGCCAGTGGAACAAACGTGCCGGGCTGCGCCCAGCCCCACGCGCCGGCTTCCCAGAAACGGACGAAGTTCCGCAAGGCCTGGCCGCGCGCCCGGATGATTTCAACTGTGCCCGTGCGATCGAAGAATTCCGTGTGGCCGGAGACGATGCGTCCTGGCTGTTGTCGCCATGCTCGCGCCACTGCCCAGAGTGCTCCCGGCATCAGGAGATCGTCCGAATTGATCCAGTTGAAAATCTCGCCCGTGCATCTCGCCAGTCCTTTGTTGATCGCGTGGCTCTGGCCACGGTCCGGTTCGCTGACCCAGAAGGCGAGACGGTCTTGATACTTCTTGATGATCTCGACGCTCTGGTCCCGGCTTCCGCCGTCCACGACAATGTATTCGAGGTCGGGATAGTCCTGGAGCAAGACCGACCGAATGGTTTCCTCGAGGAAGTGGCCTTGGCCAAATGACGGAGTCACGACACTGATCCGAGGCCAAGGACCAGATGGGGTCAAAGTCTCCGCGCTTTGGGGAGAGTATTCCACCCAGGGCCATCTCGCCGATTTCTCGCCGGGCGGCCTTTCGGATTGCTGTGCTGAAGGATTCCGAGTCGGGTTGGAAGGATTGCCACTCATGGCCATCAGCGAGCTGGGCTGGCCGCCAGCACCACCAGGAGATGATCGGGCCAGGTCGCATCGCCCTGGACCCGGGACAACAGCGTTCTGCTTCCCAGGCGCGCCAGCGCCCAGGCCCCGAGGCACTTGGCAAACTGGCGCCACCGCTCCGCAACGAACCATTTTCGGTAGGCCCGGCGGGAGTGACTAAATGCCGCGGTGCGGACAAATTGAAGCCCCAATCGGGCTGCGACCCACCGGAACCACCGCGGGTTGCAGAACGAAATGTGCTGCGGCAGATAGTACCAATAGCTGAGCCGGGCCAGCCGCCAGGGCAGGGCGTCGCTATTGCCCGTCGTGATGATGACCCGGCCGCCGGGGGCGAGCCAGCGCGACACTTTGCTGATGCCCTCAAACGGGTCAGGCAAGTGCTCGACGACGTCCATCATGACAATGACATCGAACCGCATTTCCTGGCACGCGGTAGTTTCGACAGACTCTCCGATCACTTGGATGTTTCGCGCTTCGGCCACTCGCCGGGCCGCCTGGCTGGGTTCGATGCCGTACTTCGCGAGGCCCGGCGGCAGCGAAGCGAGAAAATCTCCCCGGAAGCAGCCCACATCCAGCACCCGCGCGTCCGGCCCGCACTTGAGAATCTCTTGCGCAGCCAGTTCAAAATCTCGCCTGCCGGACACCTCATCCAGGAGATCGGAGGGCAGTTCTTCATACAAATGGCTGATCGGCGTCTGCGCACCGGGCTTGTTCAGAAAGAGCAGGTGGCAATCAGGGCACTCGTAGAGGTTGCCTCCGTCCGAAAACCCAAACTCGCTGGACCGCGCGGGAACCTGGCCGAGCAGTGCCGCTTGGCCGAGCTTGCAGGCTGGACATTGAGTTGACATGAGCTTCACGAGCTTTCGTGTCAATGCCGGGACGGGTTCTAGGCGACCCAACCGGCGGCGGCGGCGGTGGGCTTCTTGCGGCGCGCGCTCAGCCACGGCACCGAAGCCTTGAGAGACTCTGGCAGCACACTGCGCCAGTAGATGGGAAGGAGCACTGCTCCTCCAACGGCCCCCCCGCCCAGCAGCGCCAGCACTGGCTGTTTGCCGAAGAGCCACCGGGCGGCCAGCAGACAGACGGCGAAGGGCAGAATGCAGAGCAGCGGGAACAGAAGCGCTTCCTTCAGATACCTGCCAATCGGCAGACCGGTGCGATGACAGATATGCACCGGCGCGTAAAACACATTCACTGCCAGCAGGGGACCGGCGACAGCCACCGCCACCGCCAGCAAGCCGAGCTTCAACCCGCCCAGCACCACTACCGCGCCCACCGCCGCCACAAGACTGCCCACCAAGTTCGCAATGGCCAGCCGGCCGTGCTGGTTCATGCCGCCCAAGATGCCCAGCACCGGTAGTTGAAGAGTGACACCCGTGTAACCGAGGGCGAGAACCGCCACCACCCAGTCATCCGCGTAGCGCGGACCCATCCACAGACCGAGCAATGGCCCGCCACACACGACCAGAAAGGTGGTCACCGGCAGAATGAGAAACGCCGTGTAGCGGGCCGACTTGACCACGAGCTCTTGAATCCGGCCCTGTTCGCCCAAGGCCTGCAGCGAACTGACCGAAGGGACCAATACCGCGGACATTTTCAGCACAAAGATCCTGCTCTGCATCACCAAGCTGTGCGGACGGGCAAAGAGGGCCAGGGCGGCCGGGCCGAGGTATCCGACGATCAACACGTTGACGGTTTGGTGCAATATCAACTCGGCGACCTGGGGCACGAACGATTTGCCTCCGAACTGCATCATGGCGCGAGCGGTCTTCCAGTCGGCCTGACGCAAACTGAGGCGCAGACCGGGGCAGACGCGATAGGCGAAGAAGACGCGAGTCGCGGTCGGCAGTAGTTCGCCAAGAAACTGGACCAAAGCCAGTCCTCGAATGCCGCCGCCTCCCAGGAGCACCGCCACCATGCCGAGGACCGTGAGGGTGTAGCCAGCGGCATGCGCTCCATTGTGAATGCCCCAGCGATGGCATCCCGTCAGCACGCCCGCGTACACGGAAGAAGCCGTCTGGATAGCCGAAGCGCCGCCCAAACCCAGCACCACCCATGTCATATCCGCGCCGTGTTCTCCGACCCGCTCTGGCATGAGTCGGGGCAAGGCCACAGCGGTGCCCACGCTGAGCAGCCCGATGATGGCGGCCATCACCAGCAGGACCCAGAAGACCGAGCTCGCGCAGCGGTTGAGACCCGAGATGTCGTTGCGCGCGTAATGCATCGCGACGTACCGGTTCACCGAGCCGACCACGCCCAGTTGCACCAGAGAGAAGTAAGCGATCAACGTCCATCCCAAATCCCACAACCCAAGCACCTCCTGTCCCAGGCGATGATCAATGAGGCGCGGCATGACAAAGCCGGCCACCACGAAGACCATCTGCGTCAGCCAACTGGTCAGCACGTTGCGAACGAGCCGGTCCCGCCCGCTCACGTCACCCAGGTCAGAACGAGCGGCCTCCGTTGAAATGCTGGCCCTGGACGAATTCACGCTGTTGGAGGGTTCTCCAGGATGGCTGGCCGGGGCTGGTCGGTCTTTTTGAGAAACCGCGCGGGATTCCCGCCCCAGATCTCGTCCGCGGGAATGTCTCGCGTGACCACGCTGCCGGCCGCCACCACGGCACGATCCCCGACCTGCACCCCTTTCAACACGATGACCTGGGCCCCGAGAAATACGTCGTCTCCGATTCGCACGGGCTTGCGCACAATGGCCCCTCGGTCGTTGCGCCGGCGCGCGGCGTAATCGAGAGGATGGAAATCCGTGTCCCAAATGGAAACGTTTCCGCCGCAAACCAGGAATTGGCCGATGACGATCTCGGTCGTGCAGTAGATCGACACGCCGGAGAATCCGGAGCCCTCACCGATGGCCAGCCGGGCCTCCGAATCCGCGGCCAGCGAACAGCGTTTCGAGAGACCGACCAGATTGGCGGCCGGATGGCTGATAAAGGTCACATCATTTCCGATGGTCACGTTCGCCGAAGGGGCGATGGCGAAGATGGGGAGGCCTTTCAAACGGACGTTGTTCCCAAAGCGCACTTGAGGGTTGCGCCATTGATAGTATCGCAGCCAGCCTTGGTAGCAGGCGACGGCCAGACGATGACGGATGCCAAACATGGGCTGGATGCCTCCGACGCCTTCGCTCACAGGTCCGGAAACGGCCGCGGATTCCACGGCACGGAAACCAGGTGCTTCCCAGTTGGGTCTTGAGTCTTGACGAAGGAGACGGGGCGGCCCTCGACGCGGAGTTCGGCGACAGAGGACTCGGAGAGCTCGAGGGTGAAAGCCTGGGATTCGGCAGCGGGGCCGGTTTCCGTTCTTCCCTCAACGCCGCCCGCCACATCAATCACCAAACCGTTGGATCCCCAGCTCCAGGAAACCGTGGCGCTCTGCGCAAACTGTCCGTAGTCAAGTAAACGTCGCGTGGTCGTAACCAGGATTTCTTTCCGATGATGATACTGACTCAGTTGTCGAAAGGCCTCTACAGCCGCTTGGTTGAACTGGCGTTCCCTGAGTTTGCCCAGATGAGCATATAGGATGGAGATTCCCTGGCGCTCCACCAGCCGGTCTAGAAAGCGGCGAGTCAGCACTTCGCTGATGCTGTCGCCAGTGTCGCCCCGGTCCAAGCCCGCCGGATGAGGATTACAGCGTAGAAACTCGATGACCTCACGCCCGTCCCGGAGCTGGGCCGGCACACCGATCCGGTTCTGCGCATGGGTTAAGTACTTCTGCCCACCCGCCCGGCCGAGCAGATACTTGGACGCTTCCTTGGCCAGGGTGAGAGTGGAAGCGAAGGGCTGCGCTCCGTCCCACAGCCCACCCCAGCTCACGGGCTGGTCCTGGCCGATGACGCTGGTGACACGCCCGCGCCAGACGTAGCGGATTCCGTGGTCGATAGTCAGATCGGCATGATAGGCAGGATGGCCAGGCTCATCTCCATGGCCGCGCATGATGTCCTGACCGAAGTTGGTCGGCGCGGTGGCATGGTCCACCCAGACGCGCAGAGACAAGCCGTGACGGCTCAATTCCTCCAAAGCGCGCCCCGCGTGGGTCCGGCTTGTCGCCAGATCACCGTAAGAGTGAAGACAGTCGATGTGGCCGCTGGCGATGAGCGCACGAACCATCTCGCGCCCGGCGTCGTCCGTGTTCCAGTACGCGAACTGGCCGGGGGATATGTCGAAATAGATCGAGTTGCCAACTTCCAGTCCGACCCCTTCACCCATCGACGTCATCTGACGCGTATTGAGGAAACGCATCTGCTCCCAGTAAACGCGCCAATCCGGGGTTTCATCCAGGTCACTGCAAATCGCCAACATGGCCTGATAGGGCCATGGGAAGCGGCGCAATGCTGCGTGGACGCCGGGCCGTGGGACCAATTTGGGAATGGTTTCAACGGTAGCCATAGCGGCGATTCAGATCTCCCGCCAACTGGTCAAACACCTGCAGGTCTTCGGCAGTGAGGTGAGTTTTCCATCGCTCATCCAAGCGAATCTCCGAAGAGGTGTCGAATCTCATGCCGTTCCCAATGACATGCTGCGGGACGGCTCGGAAGTCGGTGACGATCCGGGCGGTTGGTAGTCCCAGAAAGGCACCAAGCATTCGCAAGGTTTCCTCAGGGTCGGCGCACAAGTCCTCGTAGCGCACTTCCGTCCATTCGGAGCGATCCAGAGTCGCAGTGAGACAATCGGCGGCTTCATTGCTGCGCCGCCATTCATGGGCGGCGTCGGCCATTGACCGCTGATTCCGCCGCCGCTCGCCCGTGCCGCCGCCCCGACATGAAGGATTGGCCGCATCGGCAAAACTCCACTCATCCATGTAGGTCAAGGCGACGGCCCGGCCATCGCGAATGAGGCGGATGACCCGAACGTCCAAGGCCGGCAGGCGGCGGAGGTATTTCAACCGCAAAGCGATTTTGGAGGAATCGACCACCACTGCGGCGCCGGTGATGTCTTGCAGACTCTCGACCAAGGCCTGATTGCGCTGCTGCGTCTCACGAAGATGCGCACGCCATTGAGGAGACAGGTTAAGGCCGCAATCCCGAACCCATTCTAAGAGTGGTCCGCGGTGGAGCGCATCCAGCAGGCGTCGCGCATAGGGACTGGAAACCCCGTGAATGCTGGTACGCGCGTTGACGACGTCGAAAGCATAGCCCCGACGCCGCATCGCCTCCGACACCTGCATCCAGAAAGAACAACATTTGAGCAAGGTGCCGCAGGAGCAGCGGTACCGCTCCACGTCTCCCAATGAAGTAGCCTTCAACTCGCCGGCCGTGCAGGTTTTCTGCTGGGCCCCCAGGAGCATCGCCAGCAAAGTCGAACCCGAATGGCTGGCAGCAAGGATGTATGCCAGGCGAGGCTTGGACCACGCTGCCAGCGGTGCAACGTCGCTGGAACGAGGTGCTGGGGTGACTGCGCCAATCATGCGTATCGAGTGGCTTCTTCGGGCAAAACCGCGTCCGACGGCCTGTCGGTTTCACCGAACAGTGAAGTGCCGGTGCTCCGAGCGCGGGACCGCTCCAGAGACAGCCGGAGCATTAAGCCGATCGCGGCCCACATCCCGACCGAGCCTTCGCGTGGATAGAAGGTCTGGCTGCCCATGGCGGCGATGAGCAGGGCCACGACAAGGGCAAAGCAAGACCCGCTGACCGCGGCAAAAAGCGGGTCCGCACGATCCAGGAGCAGCCGTACGGAGAGGAAGACCACCACCAGGTAAAAGGGAATGACGAGAATAAATCCGACCAGACCATTATCCAGGAGCATTTCCAGGTAGGCGTTGTGGGGATGGGGAAAGGTTTCTCCGCCTTGGTAGTCGTCCATGATCTTCTGGTATGTTCCGGTGCGGATCATGGCCTGTCGCCCGTAGCCGACGAGCGGCGACTTCCAGATCATCGGAATCACGTACGACCAGGCGATGGTGCGCCCGGAGGTGATTTCGTATTCGTCCGTCTGAGTGACGACTCCGCTGGAGGATCGGTTGCCGAAGCCCTGCAACATGCGTTCGCGAACGCCTGGCAAGAGAATACAGATCCCGACGACGGTCAAGGGAATGTAGGGGAACAACCATCGCCAGCGAAGCAGGCAGAGGAGGACACCGAGCACCCCCCAGGTAACGTATCCAGCTCTCCCCCCTGTCAGTGCTTGCCCCAGGGAGATCGTCGCGGCGGCCCCGATGACCAACAATTGGTTTCTGCGCCGCCGAACCAGAGGCAGCGTGGTCAGGACTGCCCAAGAGGCGCCGGACAACATCATGGACAGGTTCACTCGATGGTAGCCGATGGACCTGGACAGCACTTTGTTGGCCCGTCGTGACAGTTCCGCTCCGCTGGCAGCAACGGAACTGAGCGGCATGTGTTTGATGGTCTGAAGCGCCAGGAGGAAGTACACCGAGAGCACCACGGCCAAAGCAATGGTCATCCGCTGGCGCGTGCGACAGGCATCGAAGAGCAAGATCCCTGGTAAAACCCATTTGAAGCAGTTAACGAGGTACTCGCTCACCGACCAAGCCAGCGAGTTGTAGCCCATGATCGTCTCGTCCTCGTCGAGCAATGCGTGATCCAGTACGAGGCGAACGAAGCCCCACAGAATAACCAGGGAGTAAAAGACCAGCAGCACGACGACATACCCCGGCATGTCCCACACCAACCCTTCTCGGCGGCGATTCCGCATCCAGGCGAGAATGACATTCAGCATGAGGAGATTCCACGGGTTGAGGCCCTGGATGTCTCCGATGCTCTTCGGCATGTCGGGATGCTCCAGCACGGCCATGAGCGCAATGGCCGCACACAAGGAGACAAACCAGTTCCGGTAGGCGTACACCGAGAACCCGATCACGAACGCGAAGCAAAGGAGGATGCGGATGGACACGGGCGGAAGGACGACAGGACTACGAGACTACGGGACCACAGACTACGGGACCACAGACTACGGGACCACAGACTACGGGACCACAGACTACGGGACCACAGACTACGGGACCACAGACTACGGGACCACAGACTACGGGACCACAGACTACGGG
>JACRJZ010000034.1 GCA_016219875.1 Verrucomicrobiota bacterium
CGAGTTCTCGCTGCCCGAGGCGGTGCTGAAATTCCGCCAGGGTGTGGGCCGCCTGATCCGCACCAAGACCGACACCGGCATCATCGTGGTGCTGGACAACCGCATCCTGACCAAGCGCTACGGCCAGTCCTTCCTCGACGCCATCCCGAAGTGCCCGGTGGAAGTCGTATGACGTGGGACAGGCGTCGCGCCTGTTTCCGTTCAAACCGGTTCTGAGCACCGACGTGCTTTCCATAACTCCGCTCTTGCCGCCGCTGGTTCTGGCTGCTTCACTCCCTACGTTCGCCTGAAAGCTGTTTTCGACCGCTCCAGGCTTGTGTCCCGAAAACACGATGAATCGTGAACCTCAAATCATAGAAAGGAAAACCTCCATGTGCCCCGCTCTGTCCCGTCGTTGCTTCCTCAAGACCGCCGCCGTCGGCGCGGCTTCCACCGGCGCGCTGTTCAGCTTCGCTGACCAGTTGTTCGCCGATGCTCCTGCCCCCGACTTGCACCTCAAGAGCAAAATCCGCGTTGGCAAGGTCTATCTTGGCCACGAGCGCCCCGGCTGGCCGATGTCGAAGCTCGATCTGCCCGCCGAGGTGAAACGCTACGAAAAAGAACTCGCCAAGCTGGCCGGCCTGGCGGACATCGAGTTCGTCGATGGCGGCTTGGTCAGCAACGCGGCGCAGGCGGCCGCGGCGCGGGACAAATTCCAGGGCGTCTCCGGTATTCTCGCGTTGCACCTTTCACTCGGCACCGGCCCGCTGATGCGGACGCTCATGGATTCCGGCCGCCCCTTGATGGTCTATTCCCAGCCTTACAGCGGCCACGAGTGGCACATCGTCGCGTCTTGGCAACGCGAAGGCCGGCTCGTCGATGTGCTGCCCAGCAGCCGCTTCGAGGACATCGCCGAAGCCGTCCGTCCCTTCCGTGCGCTGCACCGTCTGAAGGAAACGCGCGTCCTCCACGTCAGCCAGGGCGATGCCGACGCGAAATACGTTCAAGCCATGAAGGACAAGTTCGGCACCGAGATCATCTCCATCCGGCTGCCCGAACTCGAAGCCGCCTACAAGCAAGCCAGCCGCGCCGAAGCCGAAGCCGACGCCAAGCGATGGCTGCGCGAGGCGCGCAAGATCGTCGAGCCGAGCAAGGACGACGTCCTCAAAAGCTCGCTCATGTACGTCACCATGCGCGACCTATTGGCCAAGCACCGCGCCCAGGCCATCACCATGAACTGCCTCGGCATGGGTCTCATCGACCGTGACATGGGCTACCCGTGTCTCGGCTTCGTGCGGCTGAACAACCAACTGCTCGCCGGCGTTTGCGAGGCGGACCTCAAATCGACGATGACCCAACTCATCTTCACCTACCTAGTGGGCCGGACTGGGTTCGTCACCGATCCCATGTTCGACCAATCCAACAGCGCCATCATCCACGCCCACTGCGTCGCCGCCACGCAGATGGAAGGTCCGGACACCAAGCCTTCGCCCTACCACATTCGCTCGCATCTGGAGGACAACCGCGGCGCCTCGCTGATGGTGAAGTTGCCCATCGGTCGCAAAGTCTCCATGGCCCGGCTCATCGGCACCGACGCCATGCTCTTCAGCACCGGCGACGCCGTGGACAGCCCGATGGTCGAACGCGGCTGCCGCAGCAAACTGACTGTGCGGGTGGAGAACATGGACCGCTTCCTCCAGCAATGGTCTTCCGGCCTGCACCGCGTGATCTTCTACGGCGACCACACCCGCGACGTCGGACGCTTCTGCCGCTTCACCCAAACCCGTCTCCTGCGCGAAGGCATCGATGACCTGAGCAAGGACAAGACCCTGGAATGGGAAGCGCACGTCCACGCCTGAGCGAACCCAGGTCTGGGAACTGCCCGCGGACACGCCAACGCACGAACGAGGTCGCCGAGGCAGAAGTACATTTTTTCCACCGAAGGTCGGGGTGATTTCCAGGTGGGAATCGCTTGCCACTGCCAGCCTGAAACGAATCGAAAAGCCGACCTTGCAGACTGACGCCAACCTCCGCTAGATTCCGTCGCGTATGTTGGCCGTTGAAAGCAAGTCGAGTGCGGCCGGAAGTTCCTCCAGCCGTCCGCTGCCGTTGGAAAGCGGAGAGTTCATGCACTCCCGCGAATTCCTGCGTCGATACGAGCGAATGCCGCAGGTGAAGAAGGCCGAGTTGATTGAAGGAGTCGTTTATATGGGTTCTCCAGTCAGCACCAATCACGCAATTCCTGACGGCATCATCCATGGCTGGCTGGCGCTCTACGCGGCGCGCAACCCCGGCGTCCAGTTCATGCCCAATGCCACCGTCATCCTCGACGCCGAGAACACCGTGCAGCCCGACGCCTTCTTGCGCCGCCTGCCCGAACACGGCGGACTCAGCCGCGTGAACGAAGACGGCTACCTCACCGGCCCGCCGGAGTTGATTGTGGAAGTGGCGGCCAGTTCCGCCTCGATTGATCTGCGGGACAAACGGCGGGCCTACTGCCGCAACGGCGTGCGCGAATACCTGGTCTGGCTGGTGGCCGAAGCGCGCCTGGAATGGTTCTGCCTCGAGGACGACGAATACCGCCTGCAACTGCCGGACGCGGAAGGCGCGCTGCACAGCCGCGTCTTCCCCGGCCTCCGCCTGCCTGTCACACCGCTGCTGGCCTGTGACACCGCCAAAGTTCTGGAGGCATTGACGGACACGAGCCGCTGAACGAAAGGCCAGTCTGAAGGCCGCGTCGTCAAGGAAGGCCCCCTCTCGACCGGAGAATGAACTTGAGCGGTGGCGTTCGGGAGGATTACTTTTTGCGCCATGACGGTAATTGAAACACCGAAACCAGCCGCCCGTGGGCCGCAAGTCTGGCCGCTCGGCGTCAAAGCCTATCGTGCGCTCGGCGAGTTGGGCCTCATCCCCGAGAAGACCGAACTGCTCTACGGCCAAATCTTCCGCAAAATGCCCAAGTCTCCCTTCCATGCCTATCTCGTGCGGGTCTTGCTCAAGCTGCTTCAGGCGGCTGTGCCGGAAGGTTGCGTGGTCAGCACCGAGCAACCCATCACCTGCGTGGATTCCGAACCGGAACCGGATCTCTCCGTCGTGCGCGGCGAGATTGCCGACTTCCGCCGCAGTCACCCCAGCACGGCCGAACTGGTGATCGAGATTTGCGTGAGCAGCCATGAGTACGACCGCTCCAAACTCCGGGCCTACGCCACCGCCGGCGTGAAGGAATGTTGGCTGGTGCTGGGACCGGAGAAACAGATCGAAGTCCACCGCCAGCCGCAGGGCGAGCAATTTGCCGAGAGCGCCATTCACGGGCCGGGCGGATCGCTGACCAGCGCGGCGGTTCCGGGCTTCACGGTCGAGCTGGGCAGCCTCTTTGCAGCATGACACCGTGTCTGGAGACAGGAGCCTGGCCTACACAGCCTGAACAACTGGCGGCTCTCAACCAACGGGTGGAGGACTTGGAAGACCTGCGCGAACTCAACCAAGCCATCAAGCGGCCAGGGAACATGCCGCTGGTTCCGTGGGCCAAAGCCAAGAAGGATCTGGGCCTGGCCTGAGCGATGAACTGCCTCGTTCCCAGCCTCCGCCTGCCTGTCGCACCGCTGTTGGCCTGTGACATCGCCGAAATCCTGAAGGCATTGACAGGCACGAACCAGTGAATAGAAAGCCTCCTGAAATCAGTGTCGAAGTGAGGAGTGCCCCCTTAACGGCGGCAGTCTGCAGCTTGGTAGTTCTTTGGGCTCTGTTCGTTTTCACCCCCTGTTCGGCTCACGCGCAACGCACAGCAACCGCAATCGCCGTCATGTCGTTCGACTGCCTTGCCAGAATTGAGGTGATTGATGAGGGATCCGGCTACGCCCTGCCGCCCACCGTTACGATTAGCGGAGGAGGTGGGTCAAACGCAGCCGCCGTGGCGTTGGTTCTCGACGGCAGCGTGAAACGAGTTTTCGTATCGGTGCCTGGAAGTGGGTACACCGGCTTCCCGCGGGTGGTGATTGATCCACCACCACCAGCACCAATACCCACGACACTCGCCATCCGCATGGCGCAGACCCCGCAGTTGGTGCTGCAAGCGGAAACCGGGGTGCAGATGCTTCTCCAGTGGACGGATGCATTGCGATTCACAAACCAATGGATCACGATCACCAACGTAGCTTTGGGAAGTAATGCAGTGTTGTTGCAGGATTTTGGGGCCACGCAAGCTGAGAAGCGATTCTATCGGGCGGTTCCTCCTGTTCCTGCCACGATGGCCTTGATCCCCGCAGGTGCGTTTACCATGGGCAACTGCATGGACCCATCTGAGGGTGGCTCAGATGAACTTCCGCTCCACTCTGTCTATGTGAGCGCTTTTTACATGGACAAGTGTGAGGTGACAAGAATGCAGTGGGACGAGGTTTATGTCTGGGCGACAAACCATGGCTACAGCTTCGACAACGTCGGCTCGGGCAAGGCTACGAATCATCCTGTTCATACGGTGTGTTGGTACGACGCGGTGAAGTGGTGCAATGCGCGGAGTGAGAAAGAGGGACGGGTGCCGGCTTACTATACAAGCGCGACGCAGACGAAGGTTTATCGCACCGAACGAAGAGATGTCCTTTGTGACTGGGTGAAATGGAATGTTGGCTACCGGTTGCCGACGGAGGCTGAGTGGGAAAAGGCAGCGCGCGGAGGTAGCAGCGGGCATCGATTTCCTTGGGCAAATGTGGAAACCATCACCCACAGCCAGGCGAACTATTACAGTGAGGCGGATTACGCGTACGATATCAGCCCCACGAGGGATTATCATCCTAGCTTTATCACGAGCAATCTGCCCTTCACCAGTCCGGTGGGATATTTTGCACCAAACGGTTTTGGGCTTTCTGATATGGCGGGCAATGTTGCTGAGTGGTGTTGGGATTGGTATGGTTCGTATGCAGGTGGCTCGGAGTCTGATCCCACCGGACCATATTGGGGGTTTAATCGGATGCTCCGCGGGGGAAGCTTTTGGTTCCACTCCGCCAACCTCTCCCGCACTGCGTGCCGCGCGATTATGGGACAGCAGTTCGCGTTCTTCGAAGTTGGATTCCGATCCGTTTTGCCAAAGAATCAGTGAGCGGGATCAGGTAGTGGACTAAGACTCGTGAACGTGAACGGGGCATCCTGATTTTTGACACGGACGGTCGGTTCTCGGCGGCTTCCCACCATTCCACGGCCGTTGCGCAATGATGACGAAGGCGTGATTTGCCATCTCCTGAATCGCGGTGACCAATTCCATGTCCCACATCCGCCGGGTGGATGGACACCCCCCCGGTTGGAGTTGAGAATTGTTTCCTCGTCTGGCCGACCGAAAGCCGGCGATACGGCAGAGCGAAACTTTGAGCGACCGGCCACGCCCGATCCTGTCTTGGCCTCCACCCAAGCCGTGCGGAAACCGAGCTCCAAGCCGCGCTGTGTCTTTCGGGGTTCCGCCGCATTGTTGCGACCGAGCCTGAATTCCAGTTTCCCAGTTTTGAACGACCACGGAACATGTGAAATACACGAAAAAGCTGGCCCGACTTCGTCAGCTTCCTCCGCGCGACTTCTGTGTGGAGCCAGCACGGCGATTTTGGTTCTGCTTCTGTGTGTTGCTTGGGTTTCGTGGTGTCCACTCCGAAGTTTCGACTGAGGGACTGCCTCCGCAGCCAGTTTTCTCTTGAGCCGCCGGCGACGCGCCCGCCATGCTGCGCCGCAACAAACGCCTCATTTCGCATGGCTCTGCAACAATTGACCGACGAGCAAGTCCGCACCTGGACGCTGGAACAAAAAGACCGCTGGTGGTTCCAGAACGTGTGGAAGGGCGACATGCCCCAACTCACCCTCCGCTCCGCCGTCACCGGCATGATGCTCGGCGGGCTGCTTTCGCTCACCAACCTCTACGTCGGGGCCAAGACCGGCTGGACGCTCGGCGTGGGGATCACGTCGGTCATCCTGGCGTTCGCGATGTTCAAGGCGCTCGCGCAAACTGGTCTGGCGAAGGAGTTCACCATCCTGGAGAACAACGCCATGCAGTCCATCGCCACCGCGGCGGGCTACATGACCTCGCCCATGATCTCCAGCCTCGCCGCCTACATGATCGTGAACGATGTCCGCCTGCCCATCTCCACCACCATGATGTGGGTAGTGGCCGTCGCGGTGCTGGGCGTGCTGTTCGCCTTCCCACTCAAGCGCCGGTTCATCAACGACGAGCAGCATCCGTTTCCCGAAGGCCGCGCGGCGGGCATCGTCATGGACGCGCTGCACCACGGCGAGGCGGCGGCGGGTCTGCTCAAGGCGAAACTGCTCGTCGTAACCGGCATCGGCTCGGCCCTGTGGAAGCTGTTTCAGAGCGAAGGCATCCTGGCGAAACTCAAACTGGGCTTCCTTACCATCCCGGAATTCCTCGATGGCTGGATCTACAAGATCGGCACATTGCGCATCCTGGGCACGGACGTGCGCGAACTCACCGCGCGGCCCGACACCGACATCGTGATGATGGCCGCGGGCGGCCTCATGGGCATCCGCACCGGAGTTTCGCTGCTGGTGGGCGCGGTCATCAACTACCTCATCATCGCGCCGTGGATCATCTCCGTGGGCGACATCCACCCCAGGATGGTCGAAGGCGTGGCCCGCTTTGGCTTTCGTCAGATCACCATGTGGGCGCTCTGGGGCGGCGTGGCCATGATGACCACCGCCTCGCTCTTCGCGTTCTTCGCCAAGCCACAGATCTTGATCAGCGCGTTCACGGGCCTCTTCCGCAAGCGCGCAGCGGCGAACGGCGACGTGCTCAAGGACATCGAGCTGCCGATGAAGGTCTTCGTCATCGGCATTCCGCTGGCCGGCGCGGCGGTGGTGATCCTAGCCCACCAGTTCTTCGACGTCGCCGTGTGGCTCGGCATCGTCGCCATTCCGCTGGTCTTCGTCTTCACCCTGATCGCGGTCAACTCCACGGCGCTCACCTCCATCACGCCTCTGGGCGCGATGGGCAAGCTGACGCAACTCACCTACGGCCTGCTGGCCAAGGGCAACATCAGCACCAATCTCGCGACGGCGTCGATCACGGCTGAGGCGTCGAGCAACGCCGCCAACCTGCTCATGGACATCAAACCCGGCTACATGCTCGGCGCCAAGCCCCGGCAGCAAGCCCTCGGGCACTTGCTGGGCATCATTGCGGGCGCGCTGGTCGGCGTGCCGGTCTTCTACCTCGTCTTCATGCACCACGGCCCCGCGCAAATGGTGAGCGACCAATACCCCTTCCCGGCGGCGACGGTCTGGAAGGCCGTGGCCGAACTGCTGACGAAGGGGCTGGCGAACCTGCCGGAGTCGGCGCGCTGGGCCGCGCTCATCGGCGGCGTGCTCGGCCTCGTGCTGGAAATCATCCGCATGGCGACCAAAGGCCGTTTCTGGCTTTCCGGCGTTGGCGTGGGGCTGGCCACGGTGATTCCGTTCAACAACTGCCTGGCGATGTTTCTCGGGGCCTTCTTCTTCTGGCTGGCGGAAAAGTGGTTCAAGCACAAGGAGTCCGCCGGCCATCGCATCGTTGTGCAGAACCAGGAACCGATCTGCGCGGGCGTCATCGCGGGCGGCGCCATCATGGGCATCGCCGTCATCTTGTTGGAGAATTTCCTCATCAAAGGAGGAGGGCACTGAGCTGGCCCCCGCGTAGGACAGGCGGCGCGACGCCTGTCTCCATTCTCGGGAGCTTCTTTCAAATCCGCAGCAGCCGACGTGAGGAGGCTCAAACTCCAATGGAGACAGAGCCTCCTCACGTCGGCTGCTACGAGTTCTTGAAATCGCTTCTCAGGAATCGGGCGCGCGACGCCTGTCCTACTGCACCTGCAGCACGCGGTAGAACCGCTGGGGCCGCGCCGCGGCGTCGGTGATGCTCGCCGTCAGGCCGGCCGCGACGAAGTCCGGCGCAAGCTGCTGCCACTTGGGCGAGCCAAGGTCGTCCTTGCAGTACACCCGGTAGGTGGCGCCGGGGACCGTGCCGATGGTGAAGCTCAGTTGTCCATCCGGTCGGACCACAGTGCTGATGACAGGCCCTGACACCACGCTGACGGCATTCGATCCGCGGACGCTGACGGTGAAGGTCATGGTGTCGCTGCGCGGCGGAGTGCCGTTGTCCGTGACCAGAAGCGTCACCGCATGGTCACCCGGCGGCTCGTTGGTGGGCACGATCCAGCGGAAGTATCCCGTCGTGGCGGTGACGAATGAGCCGGGAGGACCGGCGAGGTTCGTGTAGGTCAGGGCCTGGACCGGACGATCCGGCTCGGTGGCCCGCAGGAGGATGGTGAGAATCTGGCCGGGCACCACGAACTGGTTGGTGGGCGGGGGGAAGACCGGCGGCGAGTTGTAGAATGGCAACAACGAGTTTGGAGCGCGAGGCGTCGTGTTCGCCATAAAACAGCGGACGCCTGCGCCGTTGCCACAGCGGCCTTCACTCACGTCGTTGGTTTGCTGGTAATAGAGGACCATGTCCACGGGCGTCAGGCCGTCGGGTTGGAAGAGTCCGATGCCGCCGGAGGAACTGGAGAGTTGGAAGTTCACGTGCAAGTCGGCGCGGTCGGCGCGGTTCTGGCCCGTCGAGTCATCGGCCCACACCAGCAAGTAGCCGCCGGCCGGGATGCGATACTGGCCGTTGGTGGGCACGCGGTAGCGGGTGGGAAGGCCGAGATTGTCCGTCAGGTAAAACCCGCCCAAGTCCACCGCGAACGGCTCGGCGTTGTAGAGTTCGAACCAGTCGTCGCGCGAGCCGTCGGCAGGGTCGGCGATGCCGTTCGTGTTCTTGGTCACCCACTCGTTGATCATCACGGCGAGAGGACGCCGCGTGTTCAGCGCGCCCGGCGTGGGGTCTTGGAGCACGATGCGGAAAGCGGGCTGGGCCTCCGGATACGTGCCGTGGCTCAAGTTCAAGCCGAGCCGCGTCCACGCGAGATGGTCGGTGACCTGCGGCTGGCCGCCCAGAAGCCGCACGAGCGCGAGCTTGCCGCTGGGGCTGAGGCGGAAACTGGCGTGCGGGTTCGCCTCGTCCCCCTCCTCTGGTTCGCCGTCGGCCCAGATCAACTTGTGTTCGCCGGGGGCCAGCGTCGTGCCCGCCGGCAGCGGCCACTGGGCGAGGTTCGTGAAATTGTCGGCCAGGAAATAGCCGTCCAGGCTCACGGGCATCTCGCCGGCGTTGTGAAGTTCCAGCCACGGATCGGCGTCGCCGGCGTTGTCGAGGAGGCCGCCGAAGCTTTCGACTTGCACTTCGTTCAACCAGACTGGATCGAAAGCCGGCAGCGTGGCGGCGACGGAGTTCGGCGCTCCGGGCGTGGCCCGCGCCAGCGGATCGACGGCCCAGTTCGCGGCGCGCCGGCAGTCTTGCGCGACGTCGATGAGTTGCAGCGAAACCCCGTTGGTGATGGCGGGCCAGGGCGCTCCTGTTTCGTAACGCAGCGCGAGGATCAAGATGTCGCCGGCCGGGTCGGGCTTCACGAGCGAGAGCCGCTGCCCCTGTGCCGCCAAGCTCGCATTGAACACGCCGAAGACCGGCCCATTGCCGTAGGCCGCGCGATACGCGTTCCGGTCCCTGGCCAACACCAACCGCTGGCCGTTGGTCACAATGGAGCCGAACGGGAACGTGAAGCCCAGGCCATCGAGCCTCCAGTCCGTGAGATCGAAGTTGAAGGGCGAGCGATTGACGATCTCGACAAACTGCGCGCCGCTGGTGGCCGGAGCGAACATGATTTCGGTAATCGCGAACGCCCCCATCGGCTCCGGCACCGGCCCGGTGTACGTTACCGTCAGGCTGGCCGTGGCCCCCGCCACCGCCGCCCCAGAGTGGTCAAGGCCGGCCAGCGTGAAACTGTTCAGACCCGGACTCAGCACGGCGCGCATCACGAAGCTGGTCACGCTCAGCCAGGTGATGGGGTAAGTCTCGTTGTTCAGCGTGACTTGCATGACGCGGACCGGCGCGCTGCCGGTGATGACCAGGAGGTTGTTGGTTGTCTCGAAGCTGGTTGAACTGAGCACCGCGAACGGCGCGGCCACCGTCGCAAGTTGTTCCTGCAGGAACGTCCGCCGCGCCCCGATGAAGTCCTTCATCGCCAGCACCGCGTACGGATCGATGTCCACGTCATTCGCTTCGAGAGCAGCAATGCGCGTGTTGATGAACGGGTCCAGCGTGGCGTTGTTGAACGGCCCGTCCACGAGGTCCGCGAAGCCGCGCCAGTAGGCCCGGACGATGGCTGGCGTGTTGAACATCGCCGTCACGCGCGGGTCGTTCGACTCGAAGAGCGGCTCGTTCCACGGGCGGCCCAGGCCCAGGCTGTAGTCGATGTCCCAGGGCATGTGCCGGAAGCCGCCCGCGACCGCATAGAGGTAATCGTTCTTGCCGCGCGCCCAGCCGTAGCTGTCCCAGTTGCCGACCGCGCGCTGGATGGCGAAGTGACGCATCCATTCCTCCCAATTGGCCACGGTGGCGAAGAGGTCCGGGTCGAGGGTGGCGCTGTTGGGATCGTCCGCCGGACTGACGGCGTCGATGAGCGCGAAGATCGGCGCGTAGTCGTTAGCCGACGAGCCGACGTTGACCGAGCGTTTGCGGAACATGAAGCGATACGGCGCCGTCACCAGCATCGGCTGGCCGTCCACGAGCACGGTGCGCCGCGTCAGGTCCGCGTCGTTGTTCGCCGCGATGTCGAAGCCGTTGTTCTCAAACTCGAACCAGTCCTCCACCTTGAACAGCAGGCCACCCGCGTCGTTCGGAAACCATTCCTCGATCATGTCGCCGTTGGGCTGCTGCGAGTCCTCGAAAATGAAGTTGCCCGCCCGCTCGTAAGCCGTGCTGCGCTGGCTGCCGTTGACGAACAAATGAATGTAGCGGCGATGGTTGTGCGGCATGCCCATCCCCTCGAAGATGCGATAGACCGTTTGCTCCGCCACCGCGGTATGGTCGCTGACGTTGGTGATGTTCGGGTTGCCGGGATTGTTCAGGACGAAGTCGGCCGCCCCGAGCAGCGGGTCGTCGTCTGGGAAGTTCATCTCGTAATCGACGCGGTACGGGCCGGCTGGGCCGGTCGTGGCGTTCGTGCGATGCCACGGGCTGCCGGAGTAGAGCGGCAGGGCGTTGTAGATCAGGCGGGAGTTGTTATAGACGAACGTGCCATCGACGGCGGTGTTGTTCTGGGTGTCGCGTGTGTGCCAGCGGTTGGAGTTCACAGAGGTGACCCAGAGATGGTAGGTGGCAAAGTCGCCGGGCATCTGCACCTCGCCCCAGCGCACGACGCATTCGCGCACGACCGCGTCGTTCGGCCAACACCGCGTGAAACCGGGCGGCGGGAAAACGTCGGCCGGAAAGGTGCCCACGCCACTTTGGGAATCACGGCCTTCCACGTAAAACGCCACCATGTCGCCGCCCGCCAGGCCAGGAAGCGTCGCGGTGAAGACGCCGTCGTTTGCGACCGCATCGTCGCCCGCGCCGTCGTCCAGCATCGGCACGTCGGTGTAGGTCGGCGTCGGATCGACCCGGTATCGGAGCGTCAGCGCGGCGAGGCCTTGCGGATCGGTGGCCCGCGCGGTGACGACGACGGCCTGACCGGCGGCGGGCAAGAGCGGCGCGGGCTTCACGTCCCAGACGGCCGGGCCGGCGTTGGCGACGCGGCGGCTGTTGACCTGACCTGGCGTGCCGAGGCGTTTGGGCAACGCCATTCTGCCGTAAGCCTCGGCCCCGCCGCCGTGCAGGCGCAGCAGGACTTCCGGATGGCCGCGCAGCCAGCGGGCCTTGGCCCGGATCGAGACGTGGCCGGCATTCGTCGGGATCGGGTGCGCGAACGGCGAGGAGAGGATGCGGTTCGACTGGTTGTCGCCGCGCGAACCGGCGCGCACGTGCAGGCTCTTGCTCCCGGCGAAACCCTCGTTCTCCACGGTCGAGAAATCGTGCGAGCCTTGCAGGGTCCAGCCGTCCAAGCCGGACTCGAAGCTGCCGTTGGCCAGGAGGTTCGGACCGTGATCGACGCGCACCTCGACTTCGTCCAACAGGCATTCGCCGACACCTTGCACCATGAGGATGAGGCTGTCGTTGACCACGGGGCCGAGGGTCTCGCCGACCGGGCCAGTCCACTCGATGGCCGTCCAGAGACTCTCGCTGGTGTCGTTGCTGTCGGCCCAATTCGACGGGAGATGCGGGTCGGCCTCAACGTCGATCAGTTCCAAGCTGCTCCCCTGGCCGTCGCTCCAGTTGCCCCACTTGCCGCCGTCGCCGTAGGTCAGATCGCACACGGGGACGTTGAGCCGCTCGTTGACGGTCTGGCCGCCGGTGGTGACCAGGTCGTAGTCGGCGGACGCGAGCACAAGCCGTTCACCGCCGTTGGCCAAGGTGCCGCTGTAGGGGCCGAAGGTGTTGTTCGAATTCAAGTTGCTGTAAATGCTGAAGAGATTGGTGGGGTTCTTCGCGAGCACCCAGTAGGCCCCCGGCGGCATGGTCAGCACCGCAGGATTGGTCGGGAAAACGTAGCTGATGCCGACCACAAACTCCCAGCCGCTGAGATCGACGCCCCGGTTGCTGCGGTTGTGGATCTCGACGTACTCGTCGTCGGTGTCCCCGGAGATCGGGTTGTACATGATTTCGCTGATGACGACGGCGTAGTGCATCGGCCCGCTGTTGGGCGCGCCGCGCGTGCGTGAGGCCAGGCCGTACTGAAACGGCCCGCCGTCGGGCGAGCGCCCACTGCTGATGTTGTTGGACTGACCGCGGAAGTCGATAACGTCGATGATCCGCGTCTGGTTGGAGTTCCAGAGGAAGAGAGTTTCGCCGCCGGCGAAGAGTTGGAAGCCGAGTTGGTTTTGATCGCAACTGACGAAGCCGCGCGGAGAAATGGCCGTGCCGTCGGGGAACAGAAACGCGTTCGTGCCCTGGGGATTGTCGGTCAGCGACGCGCCGGAGAGATCGACTTCCACGTTGCTGTGGTTGTAAAGCTCGACCCAGTCCACCGGGTCGCTGTGGTTCTGCCACTCGTTGATGACGACGTTCGCCATTGGCTCGGCGGTGAGCGAGTCAGGCCCGCCGGGCGAGCCGCCCACGCGGTCGCTCTGCGCCCACGCGCGAGGATTGTTTTCGCCGAAGGACGGCCGCGCCAGCACCAGCGAATGCCCGGTCCCGTCGGCCGCCTCCGGCCACGGCGGGGAGTCCGCGTAATCGACCTGGAGCAACACCGCGCCCTGGCGATTGCGCAACTGCACGGTGCCGCGCTCGGTCGAGAGGCGGTTGGTCAGTGCGCTGTCCCACGGGCCGAAGACGTTCGTGATGCCGTAGTTGGTGCGGATCAACCCGGGTACGCGCGCCACCGCGAGATACGCGCCCGCGCGCAGCACCGTGTTCGAGGGAAAAGCGTAACGCACCGTCCCGGCGATGCTGAAACCGCCGATGTCTTCGTCCCACGGTTTCGAGTTGAACAGCTCGACGAACTCGAGGGTGTGGTTCGTGGACTGTCCGGGCACTGGGCGCGGATTATACATGATCTCCGTGATGACCAGCCCGGTCTTGCGGCTGGACGGGCCGGGCGGCTCGCGGTCCTGGTCGATCTGGGCTGGCGCAGCCACGCCCAGGAGGAGAGCCAGCGAACATAGAAGGAAGTTCCAGGAGTCGCCACGCCGATTCAGGGCGGAACGCAGGTTCGTTTCCCGAAAAACCACTTTCGCATCCGCGCTCCGCCCTGAATCGGCGTGGCGGTTCGTCGTCAGGGCGCGCGAGGGCGCAGAGGATTTTCGCATGGGGGCTAATCGCATAAAAATCGCCTTCTGGCCAGCTTGTTTCCCGGCGCAGCAGGCTCAGGACTCCTGAGCCTGTGAAAAGGGCGTGGGCTGCGCGGTGAGGGCACCGGGCCTACAGGGCCGCGCGAAAGCTGTAGGCCGGGTCCCCAGACCCGGCGATTGGGGATCAACGCTTTTCCATGCGGCCTCAACTCCAAAGTCGGGGGCCAGGAGTCCCCAGGCTGCGGCAAGCGGGGCAAGCCGGAGCATTCCTCGTTTCTGACGATGGACGTGGGACGGCCGTTGGGCTTGCGCCCAAGTTCGTTCCGCGCAAAGCGTGGCTGGACTACTTGGCGTTGCCAAAACACCAGAGGGCCTTGTCCGTGCGCAGGAAGAGTTCGCCGGCCGATGCCGCGAGCGACGCGTTGGACGGCTCGCCGACGGAATTGGTGGCGAGCACTTCAAACTTCGGCGCGGCACGGAGCACGAACACATCGCCGGACTGGTTCGGCACGTAAATCTTCCCCTCGGCCAGCAGCATCGAGGACCAGGAACTGTTCCGGCTGGTCGGGCCTTTGAGGCGCTCCTCCCAGAGCTTGGCGCCGGTCTTCAGGTCCAGGCATTCGACGAGGCCGTCCTGGGCGATGGCATAGATGTGGCCCTCGTGGACGACCCCGGAACCGATCGCGCTCTTCACGCGCTCCAGCCGCCAGAGCCGCCGGCTCTCGGTCACGTCGCCGCTCCCGCCGGGCTTCACGGCTACGCCGCTGCCGCCGGACGGCCCGCCGCTCGCAGCCACCAACGCGCCTTCGCCCCAGAGCGGCGTCGTATAGACCGTGCTGCCGATTCCTTTGCTCAGCCAGAGTTGCTGGCCCGTCTTCGGATCAAGGCCAACCAGGCGGTTCGGGAAAGCCATGATCAACTCGTCGCGCCCTTCAGCCCGGACGAGAACCGGCGTGCTCCAGGTGCCGCCCGCGGGGCCGCGTCCCCCGCCGCCACCTTGGCCACCTCCACCGCCGGACTGCGAGCGGGGCAGCGCCGCGTTGAGGCCGTCGCGGAACTGGTCTTCGTTGAGCGCGGCGCTCTTGGCAGCGTCCCATTGGTCGAACCATTTGGCGAAGGTAGCTTTCAACTCCGCGCGCGTGAGCGAACCGTCCTTGTCCGTGTCGGCCACGCCAAAGAAGGCCGGAGCCGTGGTACGACTAGGGCCGCGGCGTTGGCCGTCTGCGCCCTCGCCTTCGCGCGGCGGCATGGCGTCGTAAAACTTTTCGGCGAACTGCTGCGAACTGAGCTTGCCGGCTTTGTCGGTGTCGAGCCGGTCAAACCAGACTTCCGCCAGAGCCGTGAACTCGTCCTTGCTGAGTTTCTTGTCCGCGTTCTTGTCCGCTTGGGCGAACATCGGGGCCGCGATGGGTGTTCCGATCCCGGCGTTGCCGCCGCGACCGCCGCCGCCCGCGCCGGGGCCGCCGCCGGGGCCACCCATCGGCTGCTGCTCGCTGGGATCGATTTTGGGCGGGTCGATTTCCCACACAGTCTTGCCGTCGCGCTTGGTCACCGCGATGAGCCGGGCCTTTTCGTCAGGGCCGAAGTTGAGCAGGCACAAGTCACCGGCGAGCACCGGCGAGGAGGCGTTGCCGAAAACATGGCTCATCTTGCCGAACTCGCGGCGCCAGACTTCCTTGCCCGCGAAGTCGAAGCAGAACAGCCCCGCCGAGCCGAACGACGCGATGACCCGTTCGCCGTCGGTGACGGGTGTGGCGGCGCAGTAAGGATTGCTCCGCTGGGTCGGCTCCTTGTCGGTGTAGGTCACGCCGGACTGCCAGAGCAGCTTGCCGGTGGCGCGATCAAAGCACATCACCGTGCGCCGGTTCTCGCTGCTCACCGCCTGCGTGACGAAAACGCGGTCGCCCCAGACGATGGGTGAGGAGTTGCCGGGGCCGGGCAACTCGACGCGCCAGCGGACGTTCTCGGTGGCGCTCCACTTGAGCGGAAGGTTCTTTTCGGTGGAGACGCCGGTGCCATCCGGGCCGCGCCAGCCGGGCCAGTTTCCGGCCGAGGCAGAAAGAGTTGCGGCGAGGGCGAGGCAGCCCGTGACGAGAGACGTGAATAATGCGTTCATGTTCGTTCGTTCAAATCGGGGCGATTAAGCCCGACGGTTGCGGTCCCGGCGAGCGCAAACAAGAGAAACCAACCACCGCGCCACCGCCGTCCCCGCCCGGCGCGCGGCTGTTTCAGCCGCAGCCGCACGCCGGGCTCCTGACGACCCAACCACCGGAGGATCGCCGCTGTGTCACGGACCCAAAAGCGACGCTCGGCCGAGACGCCTTTACGGTTGTCGAGCGATCTCGGCCAGGGCCGTGCGAATGCGTTTTTCCCAATCCACCATCGCCGGCACGGCGCGGCGCGCGGGGGGCAGCGTGTCGAGCGCTCGCAAAGCGGCCGTGAACGCCGCCGCCGCTTCCTGGTTGCGCCCGGCTTGCCGGAGGACCTCGCCCCGCCGGGCGAGCCAGTTTTCCTTGTTCGGCGATTGCGCCATCGCGCCGTCAATTCGGGCCAAGGCGGCTTCCAGCCGGTTCTGCTTGAGTTCGAGATTCATGGCCGCCAATTGCAGGGTGACCACCGGGCCGAGTTTGGCCAGTCCCTGCTCCAAGCCTTCCAAGGCCTTGTCCACGTGCGCCCCGCCTTCCGCGGTCAGGGCTTCGGCGCGTTCCAAGTAAAGCTCGGGCACCGGCCCGGAGGTGCGAGCGAGGGCACGGGTGTAATCGTCCGCGGCCGCCAGCCGTTCGCCTAATTTGGCCCGGGCGCGCGCCCGGGTGATGAGCGCCTCGACGTGGTCCGGCTCCCGGGCCAGAAAACGGTCGGCCGCGACTTTGGCGCTCTGGAACCACTCGGCGTCGAGCAGCAGCCGGGCGCGGGTGAAGTGCAGCACGTGCCACTGGTTGCTCAAGGCGTCCGCGCGATCCAAGTCGGCCAAGCCGGCGTCCCACTCGCGATGGAGCCGGTACAACTCGGCGCGGTGGAGGTAGAGCTGGGGGTCGTTGGGCTTGCGCTCGATGTCCCGGCCCGCTTGCACGATCATCTCATGCAACTCGCCGTGGGCGTGGGCGCACGGCGGGACGCCGGCGCAAGCCCAGCCGAGGACGGCCAGCAGGGCCAGGGTCTTTGGAGTTTGGACTTTCATGTTGAAACCAAGTTGGAGCGCGCGGGGCCGCCGGACTTACCGTTTTTCAAGACGGAAGAAACCGGCCGGCGCGCCGGCGCGCGGGTCGAAGTCGAAGACCTTGAGCGAGCCGTTCGTGCCGATGCCATTGGTGATGTTCTGCCAGGCGCCGGCGGGGGCGGTGTCGCCCTTGAACTGGAGTTGGAAGCCGGCGGCGCTGGCCGGCCACGCCACCGTAGCGACGCCCAGCGAGTGCCAGATGGCGAGCTTGGGCGAGGCTTCGGAACCCTTGAGGATCGTGAAGTAATCCTCGGCCACGCCGCTGGTGTTGAGGTACTGGAGGTCCAGGCGATCACCGTCGATGTCGATCACGAGGGAGCCCAGGATGCCGGTCTTTTTCAGGAAATGGGCCGGATGCTGGACGTCGGTGAGGGTCCGCGGTTGGCCCGAGATGCCGGCGGTGACATAGACCGTTCCCACCCCGCTCGCCGACTGGCGATAACCGCCCGCGCCGTCCATCCGGCCGTCGCCGGTTTGGACCTTGTTGGTTTCGTTGAAACTGGCTGAGTAGCCGTAATGGCCGAAGAGCGGCCAACTCCGTTCATAGACGTGCGAGTGGCCGCACAGCACGAGATCCACGCCGTAGGACTCGAGGACCGGCACCACGATTTGGCGCATTTGCACCATCCACGCCAAGGTGTCCGTGTCGCTGTCGGAATCGTGCGAACCCTTCGAGTAGGGCGGGCCGTGCCAGTAGGCAATGATCCAGCGCTGGGTGGCGGCCGTGAGGTCTTCGCGCAGCCACTGGAGCATGGCCGTGTCCGCAGTACGGGAAAGGGTCCCGTCGATGGAGTCGAGATTGATGAAGTGGACGTCGCCGTAATTGAACGAGTAGTAATGCTCGGTCCCCGACGGCACCCCGCCCGCCTCGCCGCGGGTCGGCAGCGTGAAGTTGGCGTAGTAGTTCACGCCTTGTTGGGTTTGGTAATCGTGATTGCCGATGGTGGGGAACATTGGCAGGCGTCGCAGCAGCGGAGCATAGCCGTAATCCGCGCCGAAGACGGAGGCCGTGTAGTTGCCCTCGCTGCCGTCGGTCTGGTCGTTGTCGCCGCCCGTGATCCAGACATTGGCCGGCTTGTTGGTGGTGACGTGGGTGAAATAGGACTCGCGCACCGAGCGTTCGTCGGCGTTGCGGAAGCCGTAATCGCTGATGAACCAAATGCGCGTGGGCACCGCATTGGTCGGGTGCGTGCGGAAGGTGTAGTCGTCGGAACCGCCCGCGAGGTCGCTGTCCGTGGTGCCGATGGCGTAATAATAGACCGTGTAGGGCGCGAGGTTGCTCAGGGTCACGATGTGCTCGGTCGTCACGGCGCCGTCCTCATTCGTGAGGGTCAGGGCCGAGGAGGCCAGCCCGTAGCGCAGCCGGGTATCGGTGGCCGTGGCGGTGCGCCAGCGCACCACCATGCTGGTGGGCGTGCCGAGTTGCAGATACGGCCCGCGGGTCACCGAAGGCAGCGGGAGGTTCGTGTCCAGCACATAGGTCCAGTTCGAGCCGCGGTACTGATTGGGCAGGGCGGCCAAGTCCCAGATGGCCGGACTCAAGGCCACTTGCACCGCGCCGGTGGGCGGTTGGGTGAAGTAGAACGTATAAGGCCCCGCGCCGGCGCCGGCCATTTGCGAAGCCGCTGCGCCATTGACGGTCAGGCTGCCGGCGTCCACGCCTAGCACGGGTTCGTCAAACGTGACGGTGATCCGCTGAAGGCTGCGCACCGAGGAGGCTGGGGCCGGGGCCAAGCTGATCGGCGTGGGCGCCAAGTTGTCCACCGTCGCATACGTCCAGCTCGCCCCCGGGGCGGTAGCGTTGAAGGCGTTGGCAATGGTGGCCTGGTCGCGGATGCCGTGGTTGGCGGCCCAGGTGACCGCAATGAACGCCGCATTGGGCTGCGCGAAGGTGAAGGTGTAGGTCGTGTTGCTGCTGGTAACGGCGCTGGCCGGTTTGCCATTGATCAACAAGTCGCTGGCATTCACGCCGAGGACCGGTTCGGTGAAGGTGACGGAGAGCTGGGTCAGATTCGTCACCGCGGACCCCGCCGGCGGCTCCTGCGCCGCGACGGTCGGGGGCGTCAGGTCCACCAGCCAGTAGCTCCAGGTGTGGTTGGGCCACAATGTGTCGAAGCTCTGCGGCGGCTCTGCCAAATTGGCGATGCCGTGGTTGGTCGCCCACGTGATCACCACCGTGCCGTAGGGCGGTTGGGCGAAGGCGAACGTGTAGGCCGATCCGCTTCCGCTCAGGCCGCTGGCCGGCACTCCGTTCAACAAAAGATCGCCGGCCTCGAGGCCGGTGACCGCTTCATTGAAGACGACGGCGATCTCCGTGAGGGCGGTGTTGGTTGAGCCTTGCGCCGGCGTGACGGAAAGCAGTTGCGGCGACAGCGGGTTCAACAGGGTGTAAGACCAAATGGATTCGGCGGCCGTGCCGTCGAACGGCTTCGGCGCCAGGTCCAGGTCCACGATGCCGTGATCCGCAACCCAGGAAACCGCGACCGGTCCGTACGGCGGCTGCGGGAAGCTGAACGTGAAGAACCTGTTGCTGACGCCGGTCAGTCCAGTGGCGGGGACGCCATTCAGCAGCAAGTCGGCAGCCTCGACGTTCGTCACCCGCTCGGAGAAAGTCACGGTGAGGTTGGTCAGAGAATAGACGTAGCCCGCCGCCGGCTCGGTCTTGGTCAGACGAGGCGCCACGACCTCGGTGTCCGTCAAGACGGTGTAGAGCTGCGCATTGAACCCAAAATCGCTGCTCGTATTGAGATTCTCGTTCAGAGCTTGGATGGCCAGCACGTTGGTGCCTGAAACCAGCGCACTGATGGGGACAGGGTAGGTGTTGTAGGCCGCGCCGGCGTTGTTCGGCTCGGTCGAAGTCGCCGAGGACACGCCGTTGTAGGGGATGTCGCCGGAGCCGGTGCCCGCGTTGTAGCGCAGCACCTGGACGCCGTTGATCCAGGCGATGTAGCCGTCGTCGCTTTGCGAGCGCAGGGACAGGTTGTTGATGGCCGCGGCGTTGGGCACCACGAAAGTCTGCCGCAGGTAGATGCACGTGTAGTTCGAGCGCATGTCGCTCAGCGAGGTGCCGTAAATGCCGGCGGCGTAGTTGGTGTAGGGGTCGCCATAGAAGAAGGGAGCGGCGGCGTTGGACCAGCCCGAATCGTCAAAGCCCAATTGCCGCCAGGCATTGGTCGGAATGGAGGCTTCGTTGGTGCCTTTGACCAAGGCCCAAACGCTGTTCGACTGGACGAAGATGGTCTTGGGCAGGTCCAGGGTGTAGGACCAGGTCGCCCCCGCGCCGGTCCGGTTGAAGGCGTTTGGCTCCACCGCCAAGTCCAGGATGCCGTGGCTGGTGGCCCAGGAGATGGACACGTTCGCGACCGTGGGCTGCGAGATGGAGAAAGTGTAGTTCACGCCCGATCCGCTCATGGCGTAGGCCGGGACGCCATTGACCAGGAGGTCGCTGGCGTTCACGCCCGTCACCGGCTCGCTGAAGGTGACGCTGACCGCAGTGAGGTTGGTCAGGATGGCACCGGCCGCCGGTGTCTTGGCCGCGATGGCGGGCAGGGTGCGGTCGATCAGCGTGTAGCTCCAGTAGTTGTCCGGGTTGTTGTCGTAGAACGGCAGGTTCTCCGGCCAACTCAGGTCGTGGATGGCGGCATTCGAGGACCACGTCACGCGGACGAGGCCGTAGGGCGGATGGACAAAGGAGAAGAGGTAGTTCGACCCGCTGCCCGTCACGTTGGTCGCGGGCACTTCATTGATCAACAGGTCCGCGGCATCCACCCCCACGACGCGTTGGCTGAAGCGGACCTGCACGCTGGTCAGGTTCGTGAGCGTGGCTCCGCCGACCGGATTCTGGCTGGCGATGATGGGCGCGACCGTGTTGGTTGGCGGGGTGATCAGGTGCATCGTGACCGGCGCAGACGTGGCGCTGACGCCCGCGGCGTCGGTGGCAATGGCGGACAACACATAGTCGCCGAAGAACGGATTGGTCCAGACCGTGGTGAACGGGGGGGCCGTAACGCTGCCCACTGCCGCGCCATTCGTCAGGAAAAGCACGTTGGCGATGCTGCCCACGGTGTTGGCCACGGCCGTCAGGGTGATGTTGGTCGGGCCGGTGATGACGGCGCCGTCGGCCGGAACCGTGACGTACACCAACGGTCGGGAACCCCATTCCTCCAACCGCATTGCCACCGGCGCATAGGCGTAAGGCCCCGGCCGGCCATTGCCGGGCGCCGGGCCGAGGTACTGCGACGACACGATGATGAACGATCCATCCGCGCCCGGCGCAATGTTGTCCCAGCCCACCATGTCGCCCGAGCGGTTGTCGCCCGTGTTCAGGGCCGCTTCGTCCGCGGCCAACGCCGGTTGGGTGGTGGACGTGAGCACGTTGGCCGTGTGGGCGGGGAGGAAGGAATCCGCCCCCACGATCGTGCAGTGGGTCCAGCGATTCGAAGAATTGGCCACGCCGCCCACCGCGGTGCCGCGGAAGCTGTAGCTCCGGAGCGGATCCAGGCCGGTGAAGAGGTGCATGACGAGGCTGTCGCCGTTGACGAGGATCGCGTGGTTCTGCTCGCCGGAGCCGAAGTCCACCCAGCCGTTGAACGAGTCATAGGCCGGAGTGCCGGTTGCGGGCGCGCCGCTCACCGGGTCACCGAAAGCACCGAACTGCATGACGGTCAGATTCGCCGCCAAGGGCGCGCCCGTTTGGAGGTTGCGCAGCGCCCCCTCATCTCCCGGAGCGCCGCCCTCGGCGCCAAAGGCGTTCCACGCGGTGGCGTTGGGATGCGTGCCCGGCCCGGCGTAATGATCGTTGATCGCCGTCCAGCGCGGGACGGTGTTAAAGACGCGAACCGTGGCCGCCGCGGAGCCGGTTCCGCCCTGATTGTCCGTCACCACCGCGGTGAAGACGTAGGTTCCGGCGGGCACGTCGGGCCAGGTCAGCGTGTAGGGCGCTTCGGTGCTTTCGCCCAGTTTGGTGTTGCCGGCGAAGAACTCGACCTTGGCCACGGAGCCGTCGGCATCGGCGGCCTCGGCCAGGAACGGAATGCTGGCCGGCGCATAGAAGAAGGCCTCGTTCGACGGACTGGTCAGAGCCACGGTCGGGTAGAGATTGCGGATGACGGGCGGCACCCCCAGCAGTTCCAGGTCGAACCAGATGTCTGAACTGGTGGGGCCTTCCTGATGGATTTCCACGGCGATCACGTTGATGCCCTCACGGAACAAGGCCGGGTCAAGGGAAGTGCTGTAGGTGGTGCCGCCATCATCGTTGGCCGTGCCCGAAGCACGGTTTGTGTAAGTGATCACTCCGCTGGGCATGTTGAGCCGGGAGGCTTCCTGCCCGTTCACGTAAATGATCGCGCCGTCGTCGCGCTGAACTCGGCCGGTGAAGGTCGTGTACTTCGTCAGGTTGCTCAGCACGACCGTCTGTCGGTAGTAGGTGGTGAGGAACTTGTTGTTCGAGTCCGGGCCGAAGGAATTGGTCGTGAGCGGCTGGCGTCCGTTGGAATCGCTGTAGCCGAGCGGGGCCGGGCCGCTGGCCCAGGCGCTGTCGTCAAAGTCCGATGCGATCCAGTTCATGCCCTGGTCCGAGCCGTTGTCGAGATACTTCCAGACCGCATTGCTGGCCACGAGCGTTTGCGCCACGGCGATGTTCACCGGCGTGGAGTTGTAAGTCACCCCGGCGTCGGACAGGCCCACGGCCGTCAGCCGATGCGAACCGCCCACCACGTTCGTCCAGCGCCCGCTAAATGGTACCGAGCCATCCTCGGCGAACTTTTGGCCGTTCACGAAGAATTCCACGTTGGTGATGGCCCCCTCCGGCAACAGCCCCAGAACCGAAACGTTGATGGGGCTCATGGTTCCATAAATGGCGCCATCCGCCGGCGCGATAATAGTCACCCCCACGTTCAACACCAGAAGGGTGACGTAGGACGAAACCGTCCCCTGGCCAAGGCTGTCGTACGCCACCGCGGCGAGGCGGTTGGTGCCCGGCGTCAGGTTGGAGACGTTGAGGGTGTAGGGCGCGTTGCTCACGGAACCGATCATCGTCGCGCTGCTGTCGCCCACGGTGTAGAAATCCACCCGCTGGAGGGAGCCGAGCACCGACGTGGCGGTGGCGGTGATGAACACGTTGCTGCCGGTGAGGAAAGTGCTGTTGTTCGTGGGCGAGGTAATGGTGACCGACGGCGGCATCGTCACGGTGAGTTGAATCGAACCAGAGGCGAAGTTGCCGCCAAACCCCATGCCGCCGACCTGAATCTGGTATTCGGTCCCTTGTTGGGCGGCGAAGTTGACCGTGGGAGTGGTGCCACCGAAGACGCTGCCGCTGAAACCGACCTGGGTCAACGCATTGACACTGGTTCCCCTGAAAACTCCCAGGCCAACGTTAAACGTGCTCCCAGAAGTGGTGATCGTCACCGGGCCGGTGGCTGGTGCAATCCAACTCCACCAGAGGGTATTCGCCCGACCACTCAAGCCACTGCCAGTCGGTTCACCAGGCTCGGTTGTGGCCCCCACGTTCGAGCCAGTGGCGACAGCCGGCGTGGTGGTCAACGGGGTGCGGTTGGTGAAATTATTGTTCGCCAGCGGATCCACGATGACCGTCACTTGGTTGGTGGCGGTAACAGTGGTCCGCCCCAGACTGTCGGTCGCCACCGCATAAACCCGGTGGATGCCCAGAACGGGATTGGTGACCTGGATCAAGTACGGAGAGATGTTGTCCGAACCCGCCAGAGCGCCGTCATAATAGAAGTCCACTTGGCTCACCGTGACCGGCGCTCCCACCGTCGCCGTGACCGCGAGGCTCAACGGCCGGCTGTCCGGAGCACTGGAGAGGTTGGCCGGACTGGTCAGGTTCGCGACGAGCGGATTCTCCAGAATGCGGATGACGTTCGTGCTGGAGTCGGCTTGCTGCGGGGGCAGGGAACTGTCCACCGCGTGGGCGTAGCAGGTGTAGCTGCCAACAGCCCACATACCAAGGTTCGTCGTAAACGACGCATCCCCGACCGCGGCGAACACCCCTCCATCGACGCTCAGGAAACTCACCAGGTACGGTGCCGTGCCGCCGCCGGGCACCGCCGCGAGCGTCACCTGCTGCCCGTAGTTGTAGGATGTGCCATTCGTCGGCGTCAGCGTCACGGCCAGCGGGCCAGTGATGTGGATCGTGCTGACCGCTGAGTTGCTCACCCAACCGTTGGCATCCGTGATCGCGGCCCGGACCGTGTGGTCGCCGACGAAGAGCGGGCCGAAATCGCGTGAGTACGGCGCCGTCATCACGGGTGCGCCGTTGGTCACGTTGTCCAGGTAAAACTGCACCGCGTAGGGCGGCGTGCCGCCGGACACCGTCGCCGTGCCCTCCACGCTGGTAGTGTTGTCGAAGATGGCGTCGTTGGCCGGCGCGGTCAGCGTGAACGCGATCGGGTCGGCCACGAAGAAGGTGTTCGTCAGCGAGTTCGTGCTGACGGGCGTGCCCGCGCTGTCCGTCGCCACCGCGTAGATGTTGTACGTGCCCGCGGCCAGACTGCCCAAACTCACTTCGTAGGGCGCTGTCCCGCTCGAACCGGCCAGTTCAAAGGTGGTGTTGCCCACGCCGCTGTTCGTGAAGTATTGCACCGTGTAGGGTGCCGTTCCGTTGGCTACGGCCCCGGCCGCGACGATGGAACTGCCCGACACGAAGAGAGCATTCTGGGCTGGCGCCGTCACCGCGCACGCATAGGACAAGGGAGTACCCGCCGTCACCTGTAGCGAGAAATTGTCGATCTGGTTGGCTGAATCGGTCCCCATTCCACTGGCGTTGTCATCCACCCACAGAAGGTAAAGGCTGGCTCCGTTCGTCCAGGTCACCGCCAGGTTGGCCGTGAGCGTGGAACTGCCATCGGCTGATTCAGTCGTGCTCAACGCGGCCACGTGGGTCCAGCTATTGGCTAGGCCGGTCAGACTGTAATAGACCCGCGTGCCCTTGCCACTGTCCTCGGAAACGCCGCCCGCCGCGGCAATTGTGAGCAGGTAGGAAACCGTGACTTGAGTGGCGTTGGTGCCCGTGGCGTTCACGAACTTGCCCATCAGCGCCGTGTAGCGGTTGCCCGTGGGCCGGGTCTGAAGGAAAAGCCCGGTCGAGCTCCACACCGCGTTGGCTGCTTGGGCCGCGGGATTGGCCGCATCGGCGGTCGTCTGGGTGGTCATGCCGGCGGCGGTGAGGCTCGCGTTCACGTCGGCGTCCGAATCGTAGGTGTCTCCCGCCCCGCCGCTGGCGCTGGAGGTCGCCCAGTCCGCCGCGGGTGGCTGGGCGTCGAAGGCATTGCCATAGCCGGACGGCCCCACGTTGGCCGCGCCGGCGTTGGCCGCCAGGAACAGGAGGGCGGCGACGGCCACCACGGGAAAGAACGAATTGTGAGGTGATTTCAATGCTCGGTAGCAGCCGACGTGAGGAGGCTCAAACTTCAAGGGAAACGGAGCCTCTTCACGTCGGCGGCTACGGTTTTGAAAGAGGCTCTTTTGAAACAAATGCTCGGGTGGCAGGACGAGCCGTTGGGTGTGGGTGTTCTTCATAAAATGGATGGGATCTGATTCGGTGGTTTCAAACGGAAAAGACGGAACGACGCCGCGGCGCCCCGGCCGAGCGCGTCTTGGAGCAGGAACGACGGAGCCAAGCCGCGCCCGCCCGAGGGGCCTCACGGAAAATGAAGCGGCGGGTGGCATCAACGTGCGTTTCGGACGGCGCCTTCATGGCGTTGGTTACGTCCCTCCATGCGCAAACCGCCGGGGAAGTCCGCAAGAATTTAGCTCTGGACCGCACGGCAGGCAGAAAAGACCACGGACCACGGATCTTCCCCGGATGACTTTGACCCTTGGCGAACCGACGGAACCGCGATGTCGGGGTGAAAGCAAAGGCGGTGGGGCGAGCGTACCCGCGAGCCGAACCTGCCCAGGGCCAAACGGCTC
>JACRJZ010000033.1 GCA_016219875.1 Verrucomicrobiota bacterium
ACGGCGTAGAAGCGATGCGCGTGAATGGCCCTCGGAGAGCCGGATGCGGGAAAACCGCCTGTCCGGTTCGATGAGGGGCGGAGCCAGACGGTCATTGGCCGCGTGCCTTTCAACCCGTCGGCTCCGCCTACTCTACTGAGTTCAACCGCAGAGGGGCAAAGGACGCCGAGTTCTCCCAAGCGAACGAACGGCTGGCCGTCAGCCTCACTCCTTGTAGATGTCGTGCGTGCCGATGGTCAACGACACCACTGTTTCACCGTCCAGGTAGAAGGTGGAGCGCAAAGTCTCCCTCGATCATCACCGCGCAGATGGTCCGGCCAAAGTGAGCGGAAAGCCGGTGAATTCGATGCGTTCCCAGTCGGGGATCAAATGGGCTTTCCTTGAAGATCTTCCATGCCTTGCGCGCCGCTTCCTTCTGCCCTGGCGGCAGCCGGTAGAAGCTGGTCCAAAACCGCTCCACCGCCCGGTAGCGGTAGTTCATTGCAGGCGTGGTGGCGGTGTTTCAAACAAGGCCGTTTCCATGTCCACGAACCGCCCGGCCTGGGCGTCGGCCATGGCCTCTTTGAACTCATCTGGAATCCATGAATCGTCCTCTTCCACGACGAACCGGGCGACCTGCTTCCGTTCTTCGGGCGGCAGAGCTTTGATCTGCTGAATGACTTCGAGCGCGCTCATGGCGGAACTGTCCACGCCAGATGTGGTGTCGGCAAGCTCGGAGACTGCACGCCAAGCCAGTGAGCAGGCGATGACTCGATCGAGGAAAGGCCAGCGGTTACGCGAGGTCGAAGCGATCCAGGTTCATCACCTTGTTCCAGGCTGCGACGAAGTCGTGGACGAACTTCTTCTCCGCGTCGGAGCTGCCATAAACTTCCGCCAGGGCGCGGAGTTGGGAGTTGGAACCGAAGACAAGGTCCACACGAGTGCCGGTCCACTTGACGGCACCCGTTTTGCGGTCGCGGCCTTCAAACGCGTCCGCGTCCGGCGAGACGGGCTTCCACTCCGTGCCCATGTCCAGCAGGTTCACGAAGAAGTCGTTCGTCAGCGCTTCCGGCCGCTTGGTGAAGACACCGTGCTGGGCCCCGCCGCAGTTGGTCTTCAGGACGCGCATGCCGCCGACGAGCACCGTCATTTCGGGCGCGGTCAGGGTCAGCAACTGGGCCTTGTCCACCAGCAGCGTTTCAGCCGGGATGGTGTATTTGCCTTTGAGGTAATTGCGGAAGCCGTCCGCGATGGGTTCGAGCACGGCGAACGAGGCCGCATCAGTCTGTTCCGGCGAGGCGTCCATGCGTCCCGGCGTGAAAGGAACCGCGACCGAATGGCCGGCATTCTTGGCCGCCTGCTCGATGCCGGCACAGCCGCCGAGCACGATCAGGTCCGCCAAGGAGACCTTCTTGCCACCGGACTGCGCGCTGTTGAACGCGCTCTGGATGCCTGCCAGAGTCTTGAGCACCTTGGCCAGTTGGGCGGGTTGGTTGACCTGCCAATCTTTCTGCGGAGCCAGACGAATGCGGGCGCCGTTCGCACCGCCGCGCTTGTCGGAGCCGCGGAACGTGGACGCCGAAGCCCAGGCGGTGGAAACCAGTTCCGAGACAGACAGACCGGAAGCCAGGAGCTTGCCTTTCAGGGAGGCGATGTCCTGCGCCTCAATCAATTGGTGATTCACGGCGGGAATGGGATCCTGCCAGATGAGTTCTTCCGCGGGAACCTCCGGCCCGAGATAGCGCGCGCGCGGCCCCATGTCGCGGTGCGTCAGCTTGAACCACGCCCGGGCGAATGCGTCGGCGAACTGATCCGGATTCTCCATGAAGCGCCGAGAAATCTTTTCGTAGGCCGGGTCGAACCGCAGGGAGAGGTCGGTGGTCAGCATGGAAGGCGCGATGCGCTTCGATTTGTCGTGCGCGTGCGGGACGGTGCCGGCGCCGGCGCCGTGTTTCGGCGTCCACTGTTGCGCCCCGGCCGGGCTCTTCGTCAGTTCCCATTCAAGGCTGAAAAGATTCCAAAAGAAGTTGTTGCTCCACTTCGTGGGCGTGGTGGTCCAGGTGACTTCCAGGCCGCTGGTGATCGTGTCGCCGCCTTTGCCGGTGCCAAAGCTGCTCTTCCAGCCCAGGCCCTGCTCTTCGAGGCCGGCGGCTTCGGGCTCAGGCCCCACATGGGACGCAGGGCCAGCGCCGTGAGTCTTGCCGAAGGTATGGCCGCCGGCGATGAGCGCCACCGTCTCCTCGTCGTTCATCGCCATGCGGGCGAAGGTCTCGCGGATGTCGCGCGCCGCCGCAACCGGATCGGGGTTCTTGTTTGGGCCTTCCGGATTGACGTAAATCAGCCCCATCTGCACGGCAGCGAGCGGATTCTCGAGATCGCGGTCACCGGAATAACGCTTGTCAGCCAGCCAGGTCTTCTCCGCGCCCCAATAGACGTCCTGATCCGGCTCCCAGACGTCCTCCCGGCCGCCGCCGAAACCGAACGTTTTGAAGCCCATCGTTTCCAGGGCGACGTTGCCGGCGAGAATCATCAGGTCGGCCCAGGAAATCTTCCGGCCGTACTTCTGCTTGATCGGCCAAAGGAGCCGGCGCGCCTTGTCCAGGCTCACGTTGTCCGGCCAACTGTTGAGGGGCGCGAACCGTTGCTGGCCCCGGCCGCCACCGCCGCGACCGTCACCGGTGCGGTAGGTGCCGGCGCTGTGCCACGCCATGCGGATGAACAAAGGGCCGTAGTGGCCGAAGTCCGCCGGCCACCAGTCCTGCGAGTCAGTCATCAGCGCCGCGAGATCTTTCTTCACCGCCGCAAAATCGAGGCTCTTGAACTCTTTCGCGTAGTCGAAGTCCTTGTCCATCGGGTTGGACTTGCTGGAATGCTGGTGCAGGAGTTCGAGCTTCAACTGGTTCGGCCACCAGTCTTGGTTCGTGGTGCCAGCGGCGGCGGCACCGTGGTTGAACGGGCATTGGGATTCGGTTGGCATAATTTTCCTCAGATCGGTTGAACTGAATTCTGGCCGTCGGCGACGGGATTGCCGCCGGTGGTGGTCCTGATTTCAGATTTGTTGGCCATAATTATGATCTCGTTTCCCCCCATCCTACCATTCCGCACGCAAGGTTGAAATACTTGTTTTCCTAAGCGCACCATAGGCGCCGACTATGGAACTGCATCAACTTCGCTACGTCGTGGCCGTGGTGCGGACCGGGAATTTCTCCTGGGCTGCCGAGCAATGTCACGTTTCCCAGCCCTCGCTCAGTCAGCAAATCCAGAAGTTGGAAGAGGAGTTGGGCGAGCGGTTTCTCGACCGGCTCAGGACCTGCGCTCGGCTTACGCCCGCGGGCGCGACGCTGCACGCGCGCGCCGTCCGCATCCTGGCCGAAGTGGAAGCTTGAAGCCGCCCGCCCGGAACCTTACGCTCTCCCGGATGAGCACGTTGACCATCACCGTGGAAGAGGAAGCGGCCCGTCTGGCGCAGGAAGCGGCCCGTTTGGCGCATTAGCCCTTGGAACACTGGCTGCGCGACAACATCCGCCAGGCTGCCCTCCGGTCGGTGGCGGGCGCCCAGGCCGCGCCTCCCGCCGCCCGCGTCATGCCCCTGCATCCCGGTGCCATGCAGGCCGCGCCCGATTTCAACGCGCCGCTGGAAGAATTCGCCCCCTACGTTTGACGGCGCATGGACCTGCTGCTCGACACCTGCGCGTTCATCTGGTGGGACAGCGGCGGCGGCCGGTTGAGTGCCGCCGCTGAAACGGCCCTGCGCGACCCCGCCAACCGCCTGCTTCTGAGCCACGCCTCCATCTGCACCTGCCTCTGAAGCCAAAGCAGCGGGCCTGGTGCAGCGCGATGCGCGACCTGGAACGTTCGCCAGGAGGGATTGGAATTCCAGGGAATGGAGAGCTTCATTCAGAACCGTAGCAGCCGACGTGAGGAGGCTCTGTTTCCATTGGAGTTTGAGCCTCCTCACGTCGGCTGCTACGGAGTTTTGAAATCGCCTCTGGAGACGAATCCGACACCCGTCCTACACGGACTCCCCACGCCGCGCCGCAGCTTCCCGTTTTCTTGCCATGTAAGTGTGCTTTCGACGCTCCTCTACCATGTAGTCGATCTCGTGCTTCAGCTTGAGGAAGTTCTCGTAGCGCGCGCGCGGAAGCTGGCCAGCTTCCACGGCTTCCTTCACCGCGCAGCGTTTCTCCACCGTATGTGTGCAACTGCGGAAGTGGCAGCGCACGGCGATTTCCTCGATGTCCGGGAACGTTTCGGGCAAGCCCTGGTTCGCCAGCCAGATGTGGAACTCCCGCATCCCCGGCGTGTCGATGACCAGCGCGCCGTTGGGCAAGACAATCAACTCGCGCCAAGTCGTGCTGTGGCGGCCCTTGGCGTCGCTCTCACGGACTTCGAGGGTGGCTTGAATCTCCTCGCCGTAGAGCCGGTTGATGAGGCTCGACTTGCCCACGCCCGACGGGCCGATGAAGACAGACGTGGTGCAAGGCTGAAGGAACTCGCGGAGTTCCTTCATGCCACGACCGCTCAGCGCGCAGGCGGGCACGATCGGCGCCGAACCAGCCGCGCGTTGCGCCTCGGTCAGGCGCGCGTCGAGCGCGTCGCAGAGATCGGTCTTGTTCAGCACCACCACCGGCTTGGCCCCGCCTTCGTGGACCATGATGAGGAACCGCTCCAGCCGGCGCGGGTTGAAGGACTGGTCCAGGGCCTGTGTCACGAACGCCACGTCGATGTTCGCGGCCAGCACCTGCTCCTCGAATTCGCGTCCTGGCACTTTGCGGGCCAGCTTCGTGCGGCGCGGAAGCACGGCATGAATGATGGCCTTGTCTTCGCCCGGCACCAATGAAGCCGCCACCCAGTCGCCCACTTTCGGCAGCTCGGCGTTGCTGTCGCGCTGGTGAAGGAACTTTCCGGAGACGCTGGCGGTGAAGTCGCCTTGGTCATTCAGCAGGACGTAGGCGTGTTTGTCCTCCATCGCCACGCGGGCGGCGACGAGGCCCTGGTCACGGAACGGCGCGAAGGCTGAATCGAAGAAGGAATCCCAACCCAGCGATGCGAGGTCCATGCGAACAGGGGGACGAAGTCACTTCATCGGCACGAACTTCACGCACACGGGTGCGCCGACTTCGACAGTATGCCCCGTGGGCTTGAGCCGGCCGGTCGTCAGGTCGAGGCCAAAGACGACGACGTTGTCCGTGCCTTGATTGGCGGCGAGCAGCCAGCGTCCCGTGGGGTCAATGGCGAAGTTGCGCGGCGTCTTGCCTTGCGTCGATTGGTGTTCGATGAAGGTGAGTTGGCCCGTTCCTCCGTCGATGGCATAAACGGCGATGCTGTCGTGCCCGCGGTTCGAGCCGTAGAGAAATTTGCCGTACGGATGGACTTCCACCTCCGCCGTGCTGCTCGGGCCCGCAAAACCTTCCGGCAGCGTGGGCAGCGTCTGGATCGACTTCAGCGTGCCGCTGGCGGCCGCGTAGCTGAAGGCGGTGACGGTGTTGCCCATTTCGTTGATCACGTAGGCGAACTTCCCGTTGGGATGAAACGCCAGATGACGCGGGCCAGCGCCGGGCGTGACGCCGGCGAACGCGGGATCGCTCGGAGCCAGCGCGCCTTTGGCGGGATCGAGCGTGTAGAGCAGCACCTTGTCCAGACCGAGATCGCAGACCAAGGCGAAGCGGTTGTCCGGCGAAGTGTCGATCCAATGCGCGTGCGGGCCGGCTTGGCGCTGCTTGTTCACACTGGAGCCGGTGTGTTGGATGAAGGCCGTGCTTTCGCCCAAGCTGCCGTCCTGGTTCAGGGGCAAGGCCGCGATGCTGCCGCTGCCGTAATTCGCGACGAGGACGCATCGGCCGCTGCGGTCCACGCTCAGGTGGCAGGGGCCGCTGCCGCGCGAGGATCGTTGGTTCAAGAACGTCAGCTTGCCGGTGTCCGGGCTGATGGCGAAGGCACTCACCATGCCGTCTTTGACTTCGTTCGCCGCGAGCAGCAACGGACGGCCCGCGGCGTAGAGCGCGGGCAATTGTGGATGCACGGCGAGGAAGGTCGGGTTCGGCGTCTCGGCAGCCAGTTCGGGCACGGTCAGTTTTCCCGTGGCGGCATCCAGGCGGCAGACGTAAATGCCCGCGCTCTTCTTGCCGGTGTAAGTGCCGAAATAGACGTGGAATTGGCTGGCAGGGGCCGCCGCGAGAGGCAACTCGGCGACCAGAATCAGACCTGCGAACGCGGCGATTAGACTCGGCAACTTCGTCATGCGGGGATGAAACACACTTCGAGGGGCCGATTCAAGCACTCCTGCGCTGGCGCTCGGAAGTACTTCCCGCTAGAACCGCCTCGTGACGGAACCACTGGACATCGAACAGCCAGACGCTCTCCTGCGTTACTTGCGCGAAAGCCAGCGCGTGCGCTGCGACGAAACGCCGGTCTTTACTGTCCTCGCGGGCGGCGTGTCGAACCGCACCGTGTTGGTGCGGCGCGCCAACGGCGACGAATGGGTGCTCAAACAGGCGCTGCCCAAACTCCGCGTGAAAGAGGATTGGTTCTCCGATCCTGCCCGCGTGCATCGTGAGGCGCTGGGCTTGCGCTGGCTGGAACAGCTTGCGCCGCTGGGCGCGGTCCCACGCTTTCTGTTCGAGGACAAGGTTCACCACTTGTTCGCCATGCAGGCCGTGCCCCAGCCGCATGAGAACTGGAAGATGCGGCTGCTGGCGGGCGGGCTGGAGCAGGATCACGTGGTCCAGTTCGGCCATCTGCTGGGCACCATTCACCGCTGCTCTCGCGAGCGCGAGCGGGAAATCGCTTCGGCCTTCGACGACCGGAGTTTCTTCGAGTCGCTGCGCCTGGAGCCGTATTACCGTTTCGCCGCTCACCGCAATCCGATCGCCACCGATTTTTTGCGGAAGCTGATCGAGGAAACCTGGGCTGCGCGGCTGGCCCTGACGCACGGCGATTACAGTCCGAAGAACATCCTCGTGCATCGCGGACGGCTGGTGTTGCTCGATCACGAGGTCATCCACTTCGGCGATCCGGCCTTTGATCTGGGATTCTCCCTGACGCATCTGCTGAGCAAAGCCCATCATTTGTCCACCCAGCGCGCGGCATTCCTCAACGCGGCCCAAACTTGCTGGGCGAGCTACCAGGAAGCCGCCGGCGATCTCGCGCGCCATGCCGGACTGGAAGCGCGCGCGGCGCGGCACACGCTGGGCTGTTTGCTGGCGCGCGTCGATGGGCGCTCGCCACTGGAATACCTGACTGGGCCGGAGCAGGCGCGGCAGCGCGACACTGTTCTCGAAATGATGTGCGCGCCTCCAGCGCGGCTGCCGCAACTCATCGACGTGTTTGGCGCACGGCTCGGCAATTAACCTCCCTAGCTTCATGCTCACAATCGAAAAGCTCAACGCGTTGGAAATCCTCGACAGTCGCGGTCGGCCTACAGTTCAAGCGACCTGCCGGCTCGCGAGCGGCTGCGTGGCCTCGGCATCGGTCCCTTCCGGCGCGTCCACCGGCACCGCCGAGGCGCTGGAATTGCGCGACGGTGATCCGAAACGATACCGTGGGCTGGGCTGCCGTCGCGCTGTGGCCAACGTGAACGAAACGCTTCACTGCGCGCTGAGTGGCCGGGCTTTCGCCACCCAGGCTGAACTCGACCGCGCCTTGCTCGAACTGGACGGCACTCCGAACAAGTCAGGGCTTGGCGCGAACGCCATACTGTCTGTCTCGCTGGCCTTCGCGCGCGCGTCGGCACGGCAGCGCGGCGTGCCGCTGTATCAGCACTTCGCGGACATCGCAGGCGCGCCGCTGGCCACCTTGCCGCGGCCGACGATCAACCTGTTCAGCGGCGGCAAACACGCCGGGGCGCAAGCACCCATTCAGGACGTGCTCGTGGTCCCGGCGGCGGCACGCACGATGGACGAGGCGCTCGCGGTGGCGTTTGCCGTCTATGCCAGCGCCGCCGATCTCGTCTTGCAGAAATACGGCATGAGGTTGCTCCGGGCCGACGAAGGCGGACTGGCCCCGCCGTTCTCCAGCGCCGAAGCCATGCTGGCCGACGCGGTCGAGGCGATCGGCGCGGCCGGCTTCAAGCCTGGAGAGGAAGTGGCCCTCGCCGTCGATGTGGCGTCGAGCCACTTTTTCCACGACGACCGCTATCATCTCGGCCCGGTCCCGCTCGGCAGCCTGGGTATGATCGAAGAACTGGCGCGCTGGTGTGCGGAGTATCCGATCGTCAGCGTGGAAGACGGATTGGCAGAAGAGGATTGGCTCCATTGGCCCGAACTTCGCCAGCGCATCGGCGAACGCGCGCTCGTGCTGGGTGACGATTTTCTCTGCACCAACCCCGCGCGCATCCGGCGCGCGATCGACGCGAACGCCGCCACCGCGCTGCTGCTCAAGGTGAATCAGATCGGCACGCTGACCGAGGCGCTGGAGGCAAACCATGCTGCGCGCTTCGCCGGCTGGCGCGTAACCATCAGCGCCCGCAGCGGTGAAACCGAGGACAACTGGTTGGCCGATCTCGCCGTGGGCTGGGGCGGCGACCAGATCAAGATCGGCTCCATCACCCAGTCTGAGCGGCTGAGCAAATACAACCGGCTCCTGGAGATCGAAGCTGAAACGCGGCTGCCCGTCGTGTCGTGGCCGCAAGCGTGAGTGCGCGGCCCGGTGCGGCCCTCACCCCAGCCCTCTCCCATCCGATGGGAGAGGGAGCAGCCGATCCGGCGTTTTGACGAAGTGGGCGTTGGCTCACGACGACCGCGTGCCGCGCGTCCCCTCTCCCGTCGGACGGGAGAGGGCCAGGGTGAGGGATTTCCGGACTATGCTCGGCAACTCGCCCACAACATTCCGCTGGTTCCGCCAGCGTCAGTCTGTTAAGAGCAACGGGCATGATGAAACTTCAAGTCTTCGTCCGTCTGCTCTGTGCCACTTGGCTCGCGCCACTGGGCGTGCTCGCCGCCGGCCAGCCCATCCAACTTCATCCCGACAACCCGCACTATTTCCTCTGGCGCGGGCAGCCGACCTTGCTCGTCACTTCCGGCGAGCACTATGGCGCGGTGCTGAATCTTGATTTCGATTACGCGAAGTATCTCGACGCGCTGGCGAAGGACAAATTGAACCTCACGCGCACCTGGACTGGCGGCACCTACTGCGAGCCGAGCGGCGCGTTCAGCATCGCGCAGAACACGCTTGCGCCGCTGCCGGGCCGCTTCATCTGTCCGTTCGCGCGCAGCGACCAGCCCGGCTACAAGGGCGGCGGGAACAAGTTCGACCTCGACCGCTGGGACGAGGCTTACTTCAAACGCTTCCGCGACTTCGTCTCCAAGGCGAGCGAGCGCGGCGTGGTGGTGGAGGTGAATCTCTTCTGTCCGTATTACGAGGAGTCGATGTGGGTGATCAGCCCGCTCCATCCGAACAACAACGTCAACGGCGTCGGGCAGGGTTTGGCGCGCACCAACGTCCATACGCTCGACAAACACGGCGGCACGCTCGCGCTCCAGGAGCGGCTGGTGCGGAAGTTCGTCGAGGAACTGCGCGCGTTCGACAACGTCTATTACGAGATTTGCAACGAGCCCTACTTCGGCGGCGTGACCCTGGTGTGGCAGCACCACATTGCCGACGTGATTACCGAGGCGCAGAAGGACCATCCGGCCAAGAAGCTCATTTCTCAGAACATCGCCAACAACAAGGCGAAGGTCGTGAACCCGCATCCGGCGGTATCGATCTTCAACTTTCATTACGCGACGCCGCCCGACACCGTGCCGATGAACTACGGCTTGAACAAAGTCATCGGCGACAATGAAACGGGCTTCAAGGGCACGAACGACGCGCCTTACCGCATCGAGGCCTGGGAGTTCCTCCTCTCCGGCGGCGGGCTGTACAACAACCTTGATTACTCGTTCGTGGCGGGGCATGAGGACGGCACGTTCGTCTATCCGGCCAAGCAGCCCGGCGGTGGCAATCCCGGTTTTCGCCGGCAGATGCGCATCCTCCGCGATTTTCTCAACGGTTTCGACTTCGTGCGGATGAAGCCGGACAACGCGGTCGTCAAGGGCGGCGTGCCCAAAGGTGTGACGGCCCGCGTGCTGGCGGAAGCCGGCAAAGCCTCCGCGATCTACCTGCGAAACGGATCGGGACTGAGCGCCCTGGAAGTCGAGTTGCCAGCGGGCGAGTACCGCTCGGCTTGGCTGAATCCGGTGACCGGTGAAGAGTTGGCCCCGCAGAGTTTCAGCCACGCAGGCGGCACGCGGAGTCTTCCTGCGCCGCAAGTGAAGGAAGACATCGCGCTCGCGATCAAGCGGCGCTGAAGCCCGTGCCGCAATCCCAGCAGAAAAGCGCGGCGCGCGGCTGTCCCGGCCGCAGCCGCCAGAGCTGTAAGACGCCTGGGGGAATTTCCGCGTCTTGGTTGTCGGGAATGTTGCTGCGGGTGGGACACCCGCGCGCCGGACTGGTTCCGGCCCCCGCCGCGTTGCGAGTGGCGGTCCTTGCTACGCCACTACCTACGGCACAAACCTTGGCTCAAACACCGGCCCGAAGCCGTGCTTGGCCAACAGTTCAGCAAACTTCGCCAGCCCGCGCCGTTCATCCGCGCCGAGATGAAAGTGGATGTGCCAGCCCAGGTAATCCTTGCGAAAGTTGAGGTCGAATTCCGGCCGGGTGCGGATGATGTGTTCCAGCGTGTCCATGCCGAAATCCTTGGCCTCGCGCAGTACGCGGCGGATTTCCGTCGTGTCGGCCCCGCGGCGCAGCGCCCACACCGCATAGACAAACGGCAGGTTCGTCAGTTCATACCATGCCGCGCCCAGGTCCCAGATTTCGTGTGGATGCGGCGCGCGGGTGAAGTTGATGGCCTGGTCGCCGATGAGCAGCACGGCGTCGCAGTGGATCGCGTCCAGGTAGTTGGGAAGCTGGCGGAACTCCGGCCGCACGCCGCGCTCGGCCAGCAGCACGCGCACCAGGTTGAAGCCGGTGATCGAGGCCGTGTCGCAATGCACCTCCGTCAGTTCGGCCAGCGGCTTGCGATGCGCCAGCAGCACGCTTTTTACTTCGCCCAGTGACGCAATGGCGATGCCGTCGAGGATGTCATAACGGTCGGTCAACAACACTTCAGCCGCGCTCACCAGCGCCGCGTCCAGCTTGTCCTGCTGGAGCAACTCAGCCAAACGGGACGGCGGCGCGAAGACGATCTGGTCCTCCAGCCCGCGCGTGAGCGGCACGGCGTTCAAATAGGGGACGGACCCGATGCGCAACGGGGCGAGTGGCGTGTTTTCCAGCGCCTCCGCTTTCTTGCGCTCCAGCAATGCCTGTTCGCGCACCAAGCGGCGGGCGATCTCCTCCGCGCTGTCCGGCGGGGCCATGCGAAGCCTGGAGGAAGATTCACGAGCCATGCCGTGGAAAAGTATCGATGTTGTTGTTCAACGCCGCGAAGCTACGCAGCGGGCGCGCGGGGGGCAAATGTGAAATCGACAAGACGCCGGCGGTTGCCAACCGGCGCGTCAACACTTCAGTGGTCTTCGTTGGGGTGCGGCGGTCCTTATTTGCGTCCGAACGACCTGGCAGACGGCGTCGTTTTCCCTTACTGACGAGCTTTTCCTCAACATCTAGAGCCGTAGCACCGACTTCCGACTCCTCCTCACTGTGCGGTTGCGACTTTGCCGAGTTGCGTTCTCTGGCGGCCAGTTCCATCGTGCCTCCGGTTTCAAGGCGCTGGCACGCCTACGCGGTAGAAATGTGGCAGCGCGCCGTCAGCATTGGTGTCAGTGAAGGTGGTCGTGTCAGCTTGGCCGGCGAGGTTCGTGGCCAGCGGCTGAAAAGGTGGCGACGCGCCCAGGTTCGTGCTGCGCTCCAGGAAATAGTTCACTCCAGCCACGCTCTGCCAGCTCACGGTCAGGTTATTGCTGGCGGGTGCCGGCGGCAGCAGACGCAAGACCGAGAGAGCGTTGGTGGGATCCGTCAGGCAGCGCCACTCCTGCCAGTTGTTCAAACGGTCGTCGTCGGAATCGGTGAAGTCCACCGAGCCGTCGGTGGGCAGGCCAAATTGTTGGAGCCAGGCGTAGGAGATCACCGAAGCGGGCGTCTGGAACTCGTAAGCGCCCAGGTCCACCGTGCCAGCCACGATGCGGGGATTGTCTTCCAGGTCGGTCTCGCCGCGCACCAACGCGTTGTTCCCGGCGTTGATGCAGGGCGAGTTGGATTGGAGCCGCAGGTTGCTCCAGCCATTGGCGTCAACGAACCTTGGCTCCTCGGCGATGTTGCCCGGCCCGGACGGCAAGGGCGTGGTGCAGGAGTAGTTGAACGTTGAGGCATAGTAGTTGGGGCCATTGGGCGCCGTATTGCAAAAGACAATGCAGTTGTTCAGCGTGCTCGCAACCGGCCCGCCGCCATGATGGGTGGCCCAGTTGCCGGCCAGGGTGCAGTGGTTCAGAGTGCCAGTATACGCTCCGCCGCCATCCTGAGAGGCCGAGTTGCCAGTCAGGGTGCAGTGGTTCAGAGTGCCAGAATACGTCCCGCCGCCCAAGTCGGCCGAGTTGTCAGTCAGGGTGCAGTGGTTCAGCATGCCAGAATACGCCCCACCGCCATACCGATAGGCACTGTTGCCGGCCAGGGAGCAATGGTTCAGCGTGCCAGAATGCGCTCCGCCGCCATCCAAAGAGGCCGGGTTGCTGGTCAGGGTGCAGTGGTTCAGCGTGCCAGCGTACGCCCCACCGCCCAATCCGGCCGAGTTGCCGATCAGGGTGCAGTTGGTGACCAGCGCGCTGGCCGAGGCACACCAGACTCCCCCACCGCCTTGCTCCCAATCGTATTGCCCCGACCAACCGCGCGTGGCGCCTTTGGTGAGGGTGAACCCGCTCAAGACCGCCCCGTTGGTCAGATAGACGCAGCGGATGGCGCCATTCCCGTTGGTCGTGCCCGGCACTTGGTAGCCTTGAATCGTTGTGAATGCCGGCCCGTTCAGGCTGCGCACCGTCACCGGCTTG
>JACRJZ010000001.1 GCA_016219875.1 Verrucomicrobiota bacterium
ATCTCCGTCGGCAACGCCCATTCGTGCGCTGTTTTGGAAGGCGGGACGATCAAGTGCTGGGGCTACGATCAATGCGGCGAGCTCGGTGATGGTACGACGACATACCTGAACGGGTACCGCGACCCGGTTGACGTGAAGGGCATCTCGGGGGCATCGAACGTGAGCGTCTCAAAAACCTGGTTTTCGGGGAACGGTACTCCGCGTCAGTACGCGCACACATGCGCGGCGTTGGCGGTCGGGGGTGTTCGGTGCTGGGGCGCCAGCCCACGTGGGGCGTTGGGGCTGCCAAGCGAGAGTCTCTCGGATTGGTGCCTGAAATACCGGAGGAGTTCAATCCCAATATCGGTGCCGTGGACAAACGGTGGGGCCCTGACCGTTGCCGGTCAAGATCACAGTTGCGTGCTCCAAGCCGACGGTCGCGTCCAGTGTTGGGGCGGGAACCAGTACGGCCAGCTCGGGGACGGGTCGAACCGGAATTCCAGCGCGCCGGTGGCGGTTGCAGGTTTGGAGAAAGCGGTCGGGCTGACGGCTGGTCGATTCCACAACTGTGCGGTAACGGAAACTGGAAAGATCTGGTGCTGGGGGAGCAACGCGGCGGGTCAGCTTGGAAACAGCGCGGCACCGGCGGAACACTGCGGATTCTGGTCGGGACGGCAATCGTGTTCGACAACGCCTTTGGCGGTCACCGGTTTGTCGAACGCGGAATTACTGTCTGCGGGCGGTTACCACACGTGCGCGTTGTCGAACGGCAGAGCCTTGTGTTGGGGTTCAAACGAGTGGGGGCAGTTGGGGGATGGGTCTCAAAGAAATTCAGAGACACCTGTCGCGGTCGTCGGATTGGAGGACGTTATCGGAGTTTCTGCGGGCGTGTACCACACTTGCGTGGCTCCAGGACGGGACGGTCCGTTGTTGGGGGTTCAATGAATGGCACGGCATGCTGGGTGCCGGCGTGACCGACGGTCCGGATCAGTGCGGAGTCGACGAAGAGGGGTTCGTCGCGAGATGTTCCAAGGTTCCGATCGAAGTCAAGAACGCCTCGGACGCGATCTCCGTTTCGGTTGGGCGATCGCACTCATGTATGGTCATTGGCGACGGCACGGTTCGTTGTTGGGGGCGTGAAGATCACTCGGCAGTATCGTCGTCGATGCCCGTTGTGGTCGAGGGTTTGTCTACCGCGGAACTCGTCGTCGCGGGTGGGATCCACACGTGTGTTCTTCTCGAAGACGGGTCGGCGGCGTGTTGGGGCGGAAACTACTCCGGCGAGCTAGGCAGGGGCGGCGTGGACTATGCGTTGCCGGTTCCGGCGCCGGTGAAAGGAATTGCGGGGGTGGTCGGGTTGATGGCGAGCAAACGGGTGAGGATCAACTGCAGTTGGGAAGCGTGCGGGGGCCACAGTTGCGCAATCTTGGAGGACGGAACGCTTCATTGCTGGGGGAACAACTGGGACGGGCAAATTGGGCTTGCCGATGTCCAATTCAAGAGCACCCCTACCGAAGTGCCGGGCGTTGTCGGTGTGAAAGACGTCTCCGGCGGCGACTCGCACACGTGCGCGGTCGTCGACGAAGAGACTTCGACAGGGGTCAAGTGCTGGGGGCGGGGGAGTTACGGGCAGTTGGGGGACGGGACCAAGGTCGAAAAGAAACTGCCGGGCGGTGGGGTCATCAAGAACCTCTCGTCGATCAAGGCCGTTTCGGCGGGCGTCAACCACTCGTGCGCCCTCAAGGCCGACGGAACAGTGTCGTGCTGGGGTCTCAACGACCAGGGCCAGCTCGGCAACGGCAGGGCGGGTAACTTCGCGACGCCGGTGAAGGTCAAAGGTTTCAAGTCCGAGTGACTTCGGACCGTCGCGCCTTGGCCGTACGACCGTCGCATGGTGCCGGGTTCGGTTGGGACGAAACAGAGGGGGAACGAAGGGTGGGGCGCGACGGGCGGCGGATTGGCCGCTCGCGGCGGGCGCAACTGCCACGAAAGCGGCCGGCGCCCAACGAAACCGTGCCGGGGGGACGCCGGGAAGGCCGGTCAGACCGCGTTTTGGCGGGCCCTGGCGGGTGGCAGCGAGAGGATGTCGGTCCGTCGCAGAATTCCGGGCGTACCTCGCCGGTGCGGTTGACTTGGAATCAGGTTTTCGGGAGTTC
>JACRJZ010000036.1 GCA_016219875.1 Verrucomicrobiota bacterium
CCGCCGACCAGTTCGAGTACGCCGGGTGAATCGGCGCGCCCGTGCGTGACCACACCGCTGGCGGTCACGGTGTCCCACGCCACTTGGAAGTTGCCGTCGCCAAGCAACTGCGTGCCACCAGCCAGCGTGTGTGTGCCGCCGCTGAAAACCAGCGCGGCGCCGGCTTGATTCGTGAACAGGCCGGAGCTGGCTCCACCCGCGTTCCAGCGCAGGATTCCGGCGTTCACCGCCAGCGCGCCGGCGTTCTGCAACCGCCAGTTGCAGGTGATGTCCGCGCCGCTCTGCTTCAGAAACTCCGCACCGGCCTCCAGGATGAACCGTCCTTCGTAGTTCCCGAATTGATTCGCCATGCCCGTGCCGCCCGCCGCCACGAACCGTGCGCCGGCGTGGTTGCGCAGCGTGGCCGGACCGTAATGGCGGTAGCCCATCAACCGGCCGCCCGTCCAGATGATCTCGCCGTGATTGTGCAGCTCCGCGCCGTCGGCAAACCACTTGTCGGACGCGGTGATGAACTCCGCGGTCGCGCCGTTCTCGATGGTGAGCACGCCGTAGAGCCAACCGCTCCGCCAACTCCACCTGCCGCCGGCGCCGATGGTGTTGGTGCCTGCGAGCGAACCGCCGCTCTGGTTGAGTTCCGACACACTGAGCCCGTTGGCGGTGAGCGTGCCGCCGTTGAGGTTCACGCCGTGTTGCGTGAACGCGCCCAGTGCGGCGGCATTCGGTGAGCCGCTGTTGATGACGACCACCGCGTCCACCGGCGGCACGCCGTACGGGTTCCAGTTGGATGGATTGTCCCAGGCGTTGTTGGCCGAGCCGGTCCAGGTGGAGGTGGTTTGAGCGGTGGCGAACAGTGTGGCGAGGAAGAGTCCCGCCAGGCTTGTTACCAGAGCGCGGAGAGACGAGCAGGATTGAGGTTTCATAGGAATTCCGAGGTTTCAGGGTTCATGGTGGTTTGTGAAAACGCATCAGGTCCATCGGCGTTGGAGGCTTCGCGGTCACGGCTGATTCAGGGTGCGGAAGAATCCCTGATTGACCGGGGGCGGGACAAGCCAGTTCTTTGTAGCCGCCGGGGCCGGATTGGTTTGCGCATTGCGCTACGGTCGTGCGGCGTTTCGGCTTTCAGATTTGTTTTCATGGCGATGGCGCGGGGTGGGTGGTTCGTGGTTCGTGGTTCGCTTCACGGTTCACTTCAGGGCGAGGCCGGAAGGCTGGCTCGGTAGAAGCGCTGTTGGAGGTGGGCCGCTGCGTCGGTGTGCTGTACGACGCCGCTGGGATTGGGCAGCGTGATCAGCGGCGTCCATGTCGCCAGGTCCGGCGACGTCTCGATCAGCACGGCGCGACCGGCCGGGGCGGTGAGGTTCAACTCGACGCCTTGAGGCACGAAGCGCGGCGGGCTGAGGAAGCGCGGGAGCTCCAGGCTTCCGACCGCGAAGGGCTGGCTGACTCCGACGTGGCCGTGGCCATCGTCAGCGCGCAGCACCACGGTGGGCGCAGCTAGCGGCAGGGTGATAGCTCCAGTCCACACGCCGTTCACGAACTCTGAGGCCAAGGCGGGCGTGAGCGGCAACGGCTGGGCGCGGTCGTTCTGGGTGAATTGAATGTCGTCGTACCAGACCTGGGCGCTGCGGAGATTGTAGAGGGTCAACAGCGTGAGCCGATCCGCGTCTGGATTGCGGAAGGAGACGCGAGCCGCTACGAGTTGGTCATCGACATACAAATCGACAGTGCGGTGCGCCCAGTCGAGGTGCAGAAGGACTTTGTACCATCGGTCCCGCAGACATTGGGCTTTGTGGAAAGTCTCTCCGTCATAGAGTCCCATCGCCCCGAGGGATCCCGCGGCGCCCCCGGCAGAAATATCCGCGAGACAGAAAAAGACCGCGGCGTCGTGCAGAGCGGGGCCATTGCCGGCGACAAAATAGCCGCACCAGGCTTTCCAGTCGGTACGGATATGGAAGCTGATGCGCTCTGGCCTCAACTGGTCCAAGGGGCGCAGGAGCCTTCCATCCGGCTGGTCGCCGAACGGATTCCAGATGAGACGCTCCTCGTCCGGGTGGAGCGGGTCGCTGGCCACAAAGGGAGTGGTGAGCTTGAGCGAATACGAGCCTTGGGCAGCGGCCTCCTTCGAGAGTTGGCCGGTGGAGTTGGTACCCACTGAAAGCCAGCCCTCGAGGGGTGCCTCGAAATCGGCCCCCCAGTTGAACCGGATGTTTGGCCCATCCCAAGCGGTCAAGTTCACCGGGCCGGCGAAGTTGGCGAACGGTTGGTTCGCAGCGTCCAGCGCCGTCACCGTCGCGGCGAAGGGCTGGCCGGGCGGTTGCGGCGACGGGATCGCGCTCCAGGCAAGCTGCGCCAGCACACCCGGCGTGGGAGTAAACACGACTTGGTCCACCCAGCCGGCGTCCTGTCCGTAGGCGTCCTGCTCATCCTTCGCGTAAGTCCATTCCAGCAGGTGTTCGCCTTCGGAAATGGCAAAGGTCTTCTGTTCCCAACCCACTTCTCCAGAGATCTGGGCTTGCGCGAAGCCGTTGATCTGGAACCGCAGCACGTCCAAGGGCTGTTGCGGGTAGCCGCTCGACGAGACTTTCCACCAGAAGCTCAGCAGGCCCGGGCCGGTGACGGTGGCTTCCAGTCGCGTCTGCTCGCTGTCTCCGATCAGGCCGGAGCGCGCGGCGTCTTGCCCATCGTGAGACAGATTCGTCTGACCATGCCAAGGCGCTTGACTGGTCGAGAAGCAAACCAAGTTGGTCGCGTCCAGGACCGGCGCCAAAGGCACCGTGGGCCACACCGTCAGCAGGGCCGGCGCGCTGGTGACTGCGCCCGCGGCATTGCTGACCACCAGAGCGTACTGCCCGGCTTGAGCGAGAGTCACGCCGGTCAGCGTCAAGGTCGGGCCAGTCGCTCCGAGGAGGGCCGCGCCGTTGAAGAACCACTGGTAAGAGAGCGGCCGGCTGCCCGTGGCCACGGTCGCGAAGGTCGCCCGCTGCGTGGCGAAGACGGTCTGGTTGGTGGGCTGGACGGCGAGGGCCGGAGCGCGGGTGAGATCGGCGATGAACCGCACCTCGTCCACCCATCCGGCCTTGTCTGGCCGATAGGATTCGAGCCGGCTGAAACTCCAGAGCAGCGTCTGCTCGCCTTCGGGAATGGGCACCGTGACCTGCTGCCAATCCGTCTCGCCGTAGATGGCGGCGATGGCCTCGTCACCCACACAGAACTGCAGCGCGCTGCCGATGTCCGTGGAGACTTTCCACCAGAAGCTCAATTGGCCTGGCCCGGCGACCCAAGTGGCCAGCCAGCTTTCGCCCTCGAAAGCCATCCAGAATCCTCCGATCGGACCACTGCGGGCCGCGTCGAGGCCGTCGTGGGTCGTGTCCGTCTCCGGAAGCCAGAGGGCATCGCCACCGGACACCCATTCCAAGGCCGGCGCGTCCACCGCCTCGGCCAAGGGAAGGACCGTGACGACGGAGCTGGTCACACTGCCGGCGGCGTTGCGAACCACCACAAAATAATCTCCGGCCTGAAGTGGGGTGATGTTTGTCAGAACGAGCGCGGCGTTGGTTTCCCCCGGCAAGGGCTGGCCGCGGAAGTGCCATTGGTAGAACCAGGGCCAACTCCCGACGGCTTCGAGCGCCAAGACCGCCGTCCGGCCCGCCTCCACGAGCTGAATCTCGGGTTGCCGGACGATCGTCGGCACCGTGATCGTGTCCGTGATGAGCCGCACTTGGTCCACCCAACCCGCATCCGTGCCCTCACTCGTCCGGTCATCTTTGGCGTAGGTCCACTCCAGCACGGATTGGCCTGGGCCAAGCGGGAACGTTCTCGACTGCCACGGCACGTCTCCGGAAATGTGCGCCTGCAAGACGCCGTTCACATAGAACTGCAGTCCGTCGCCCGGCGCCTCTGACCACACGGTCCACCAGAACGCCAATCCCGCCGGCCCGTTCACCACCGTGCGCAGCCGCGACTGCTGGTTGTGGGAGATGTTGCCGCTCCGCGCCGCATCCGCGCCGTCGTGAAAGAAATTGGTCACACCAAACCACGTCGTGGCCCCGTCGGAAGTCCAGACCCGCCCCGGTGTGTCCAGTGCCTCGGCCAACGGCACCGTGTGCGGGGTGAACGTGACTTGGTCCACCCAGCCGGCGTCCTGGCCGCCGGTCCAGCCGGAGTCCTTGGCGTATTCCCAAGCCAGCGCTTGGTGGCCTTCGGGCACGGGGAAAGTCTGCCCCTGCCACTCCACCGCGCCGGACACGCGCGCCAGGCGTTGCCCGCCCACCGAAAACGACAACTCGTCGCCAGCGTCTGAGGACACTTTCCACCAGAAGCTGACTTGGCCCGGCCCCGTCACGCTGGTTTCCAGGCGCGAAGTCTGGTTGTGGGCGATGGGGCCGCTGCGCACTGCGTCCTGGCCGTCGTGTGTGAGGTCCGACTGTCCGAGGCAAGGCGCGTCGCCCAACGTGCGCCAGAGCCAGCCGGGCGTGTCCAGCGCCTCGGCCAACAGGAGGCCGACGGTGAGCGTGGCGTTCGAGCTGACCAGCGTTCCGGCGACGTTGCTCAGAAGCAGTGAGTATTCGCCGGCTTGGGCGAGGGTCACGTTGGTCAACGCCAGCGTCGCGTTCGTGGCGCCGGGCGAAGCCACGCCGTTGCGCCGCCACTGGTAGAACAGCGGCCAACTGCCCAGCGCTTCCACAGCGAACGTGGCGGTGGTGCCCGCCTCCAACGTCTGGCCGAGTGGTTGTTGAAGAAGGGCTGGAGCCGTGGTGGCATCGGTGATGAGCCGGACTTGGTCCACCCAACCGGCGTCAGCGCCGGCTTGGTCGCAGCCGTCCTTGGCAAAGAGCCATTCCAAGTTCACCGGTCCCGGCGGCAGCGTGAAAGCGCGCTGGTGCCAGTCCACTTCACCGGAAATCTGCGCCACCAACTCGCCGTTGATGAGGAATTGGAGAACGTCGTAGTCCGGTTCGGGCGACGTCTTCCACCAGAAGGTCAGGATGCGCGGTCCGGTCACCGTGGTCTTCAGGCTGGAGTGCTGGAAGTCGGGAATCGCTCCCGTCTGGGCGGCGTCCGAGCCGTCGTGCGTGAGGCCGGATTCGCCCAGCCAACTGGCGCCGCCCGTGGTGGTCCAAGACCAACCCGGCGTGTCCAGGGCTTGATCCAAGGCCACAGTGGCCGTGGTGGGAACGAAGGCCACTTGGTCCAGCCAGCCGGCATCCTGCCCGCCGCTCTCCAGCCAGTCCTTCGCGTAAACCCACTTCAAGTCGTGCGTCCCTTCCGGCAGAGCCAGCACCACGTTGGTCCACTCCACTTCGCCGGAGAGGCTCCGTTGCCGCGTGTCGTTGACGAAGAAATCGAGGCGGTCGAACTGGGCTTCACTGGAGACCTTCCACCAAAAACTCAAATAGCCCGGGCCGGTGACGGTGGTTTGAAGCTCGGTCTGTTCGTCGTCGGCAATGGGGCCGGTGCGCGCGGCCGACTGGCCGTCATGCGTCGTCACCGTCTGGCCGAACCAGAGGGCTTGGCCGCCGGTACTCCAGACGCGGCCCGGCGTGTCCAGCGCTTCGGCCAGCGGGACGGTCACGGCCAGCGTCGCCGTCGTGCTCACGACCGAGCCGGCCGCATTGCTGACCGCCACGAAGTATGCTCCGCCCTGAGAGGCCGTGACGTGGCTCCAAGTCAGTTCGGCGTTCGTCGCCCCGGCCAGCGCCGTGCCGTTGAAATGCCATTGGTAGAGCAGCGGCCAACTGCCCCACGCTTCCACGCCGAGAGTGACCCGGTCGCCGCGGGCCGCCATTTGGCTGGCCGGCTGCCGGAGCAGAGTCGGCGGGTTGGTGGCGTCGGTGATGAGACGCACTTGGTCCAGCCAGGCGGCGTCCTGACCGGCGCTGCCTGAAGCGTCTTTGGCAAAAACCCATTCGAGCGAAACCGTGCCCGCCGGCAGCGAGAAGGCGCGTTGCGTCCAGTTCACTTCACCGGAAAGCCGCGCTTGCGAAACGCCGTTCACCAGAAACTCGAACGTGTCGCAGTACGTCTCTGAGGAAGCCTTCCACCAGAACGTCAGCACGCGCGGTCCCGTCACGGTGGTTTGCAGTCGGGATTGTTGGCCGTGGCCCAGTAACCCGCTCTGGGCAGCGTCGGCGCCGTCCTGCGTGCGATTCGTCTGGCCGAACCAACCGACCGCGCCAGTGGTGGTCCAGTTCCAACCCGGCGTGTCCAACGCCTCGCCGAGCGTGACGGTGGCCGGGACAAAGACCACCTCGTCCACCCAGCCGGCGTCGTCGCCACCGGTGAGGCTTCCGTTTTTCGAGTACACCCATTGGACCACTTGTTCGCCGGCGGGGATGGACACGAAGCGTTGTTCCCACAAAGTGAAGCCACTGACGCGCAAGGGCACCGTGTCGCCGAGATGGAACTCGAGGAAGTCTTGATTCTGCTCCGACGAAACCCTCCACCAGAAGCTCAACAGACCCGGCCCAACGACGGTGGTTTGCAGGACCGACTGCTGGCCGTCGCCGATCACCCCGCTTTGGGCGGCGTCCACGCGGTCGTGCATCGTATTGGTTTGGCCAAACCAACTGATGGTCCCGTTGTTCGTCCACGCGCGCCCGGGCGTGTCGAGCGCGTCAGCCAGCGGCACGAACACCGGCGTGAAAGCGACTTGGTCCAACCAGCCGGCATCCAGCCCCGCGCTCTGGGAGTGATTCTTCGCATAGACCCATCGCACCACCTGTGGCCCGGCGGGGATGAACACGGACTCGTAGCTCCACATCGGAAGGCCGGAATCGGTCAAGAGCCGCGTCCCGCCCACATAGAAGTTCAGCCGATCCGCATCTTGCTCCGATTCGACCCTCCACCAGAAGGTCAAGTAGCCCGGCCCGGTCACGGTGGTTTGCAGCCAACTTTGTTGGTTGTTGCCGATGCGCCCGCTCATGGCCGCGTCCACGCCATCGTGCGTCCAGTAGGGCTGCCCATACCATCCCCCCGGCTCGGAGGTGCTCCAATCCCAGCCCGGCGTGTCCAGCACTTCGGCCAAGGACACCGTGGCCAGAGTGACGTTGTAACTGAGGGCTGTGCCGGCCGCGTTGCTCACGACGACGAAGTACTGGCCCGCCTGAGCGGCGGTGACGTTCGTAAAGACCAGTTCCGCATTGGTCGCTCCAGACAGCACCGCGCCGTTGAAGTGCCACTGGTAGAACAACGGCCACCCGCCCGCCACCTCCACGCCAAACCCGGCCGGGCCGTCCAGGCCCACCGTTTGACTGGCTGGTTGTCGAACGATCGTGGGGGGCACGGAAGCATTGGTGATCAGACTCACCTCATCCACCCAGGCAGCATCCAAGCCCGCCAGACCGAATTCATCCTTTTGGTACGCCCAGAGGAGTGACACTGGGCCTGCCGGGAGAGTGAACGCTCTTTGTTCCCAACCCTGCTCTCCCGTGGCAACAGCCTTCAATTCCATGTCCACCAGGAAGCCCAGCAGGTCATAGTGGCGCTCGCACGACACTTTCCACCAGAAGGTCAACACACCCGGCCCGGTCACGGTGGTTTCCATCCAAGTGAACTGGCCGTCCTCGCCGTCCGTGATGGGACCGCTCTGCGCGGCGTCGGTGCCATCGTGGGTCACGTTGGTCTGGCCGAACCAGTCCGCGTGGCCTCCCGTCGCCCAAGTCCAACCCGGCGTCTCCAGGGCTGCGTCCAGCGGGACAGCGGCACTCGAGGGCAGGAAGCGGACCTGGTCCACCCAACAAGCATCCTGCACGGCGCCTCCGCCCACGTCCTTCTGATATAACCACTGCACCACCTGGAGCCCGGGCGGAATGGCCACGTAGCAGGGCTGCCAAGCCGTCTCCCCGCTGATCCACCTTTCCACGGTGCCTCCCACCAGCAGCCGCAGCCAGTCGTGATTCTGTTCCGAGGAGACTTTCCACCAGAAGCTCAGCAGACCCGGACCCGTTACGGTCGTTTGGAGCCAAGTGCGCTCGGCGTCTGGAATCGGAGCGCTTTGTGCGGCATCGACGCCATCGTGCGTCGTGAGGGTCTGTCCAAACCAAGGCGCTTGGCTGCTGGTTTCCCAAGTCCAGCCCGGCGTGTCCAGGGCCACATCCAACGCGGCGGCGGCGCCACTGGGCGTGAACGTCACTTGGTCCACCCAGCCCACACGCCGGTCAGAGATCCATTGGACGACTTGTTGCCCGGACGAGATGGCCACGGACTGAAACTGCCAGTCAGATTCCTCGGTAATGACCAGCCTGGGTGTGTTGCCAAGGTAGAACAGCATCCCGCCATAGATTCCCGAAGAGACCTTCCACCAGAAGGTCAGAACGCCGGGCCCGGTCACGGTGGTTTGAAGGATGGACTCCTGGCCCGCGCCAACGGCTCCACTCTGCGCCGCGTCCACACCGTCATGGGTCACGTTCGTCTGTCCGAACCACAGGTTGGGACCCGTGGTGGTCCAGACTCGGCCTGGCGTGTCCAGCACTTCGGCCATCGGCGGCAGGACGGTCAGGAGCGCGTTGGAACTGACAGCGACACCGACGGCATTGCTCACGACCACGGAGTATTGGCCGGCTTGAGCGCCCGTCGCGTTGGGGAGCGTCAAGACCGCGTTGGTTGCGTTCGCCAGGGGCGCTCCTTGAAAGCGCCATTGATAGAACAGCGGCACACTGCCCAAGGCGTCCACGCTGAAGTTGACCGTGCTGCCATCCGGCACCGTTTGGCTGGCGGGCTGACGGACAATCGCGGGCGGCGTCGAGACGTCGGTGATCAAGCGCACTCGGTCCACCCAGGCCGCATCCGATCCGGACGTGAAAAAGCTGTCCTTGGCATAGACCCACTGGAGCACGACGGATCCTTCCGGCAGCGTGTACGACTGCGGTTGCCAATCCACTTCGTTACAGATTCTCTCTTGCAGCACGCCGTTCACGTAGAACTCCAGAAAGTCACCGCCGTGGGTGAACAGCTCGTTCGTCCCCAGCGACGACACCTTCCACCAAAAGCTCAATGACCCCGGGCCGGTCACGGTCGTTTGGAGAGTCGAACTCCCGCGGTTCGTCGCGGGCACGCACTGCGCGGCGTGCAGGCCGTCGTGGGCGATGTTGGTCTGTCCAAACCAGCCGCGGGTGCCGTTGTTCGTCCAGGTCCAACCGGGCGCGTCCAGCGCCACGTCCAGCGCCAGCGTCGAAGCGCTGGGCGTGAGCGCGACTTGGTCCACCCAGTCCGCCCCGTCGGAGGCAATCCATTGAACGACCTGTGGCCCGGCCGGAATGAAAGCGTAGCGCTGGATCCAGTCGCTCTGTGGTGGGAGAAGGCCGCCGGCATCGAAGAGCCACTCATCCTGAAGATAGAAGTATAGCCCCCCGTCGCTCTTCCACCAGAAACTCAGAATGCCCGGCCCGCTCACGGTGGTTTGGAGAATGGCCTCTTCGCCGGACTGCACACTCGGACTCTGGGCGGCGTCCGCGCCGTCGTGGGTGAAATTCGTCTGGCCAAACCAACTGACGGCGCCGCTGTTGGTCCAAGTCCAACTGGGCGCGTCCAGCGCCACGTCCAAGGTGCCGGTGGGGGCGTCGGGCACAAAGGCGACTTGATCCACCCACCCGCCGTCCGCCCCAGCGCTCCCGGCCCAGTCCTTCGCATAGACCCACTTCACGGTTTGCGGTCCCGCCGGAATGGAGATGAACCCAGACTTCCAACCCGTTTCTCCCACGATGCTCATGTAGGACTGCGCCCCCAGGTAGAAATCCAACGAGTCATACGACCAGTCCGAGTCGTACTGCGACGACACCTTCCACCAGAAGCTCAAGATGCCCGGCCCGGTGACGGCGGTTTCGAGAACCGATTCCTGGTCGTGGGTGACGGTGCCGCTCCGCGCTGCATCCACGCCGTCATGGGTGACGTTGGTCTGGCCGAACCATCCCGCCGCGCCGTTGGTGGTCCAGACCAGCCCGGACGTATCCAGGACTTGTTCGAGGATGAGAGTTTGAGCGGAAGCGGTGACGCAGAAGGCTCCAACAAGGAGAGCCAGGTGCGATCCCCGTCGTGGTCTCCGTGCTAGGTGCGCGGTTTTCATGAGGGTCGTTCGTGGTGGGCTGGTGGTGGGGAAGAGTTCATTGGTGGCTGATCCATCACGATCAAGGTTTGCGCAGCCGGTAGAACTTGTGGCCTGGCGACACGGATTCGGTGACGACACAGTCGGTGAGGTTGGTTGGATACGGCGGCGGGATCAGGCTCCAGGTGTTCGTGCCGACGGCCACGAGGTTGGTGGTGAACACGAGCTTCCAGTCCGGGTCCGTGTTCGGCCAGGAGAGGAACACGACGGGGTCCGAGCGAGTGATGCGTAGCAGCGGTGCCACGGAACTCCATTCATAAGCCCCCATGTCCACCGTGCCGCCGAAGATGCGCGGTTTGCCGTCGAGGTCCGTGGGGCCAGCGGCGGAGTCGTTGGCGCCCGCGTTGATGCCTGGGGAGCCGGCTTGCAGGCGCAGGTCGCCGCCGGGGTAATCCACGAAGAGCGGCGCGTTGGTGAGGTTGCCCACGCCATTGGTCGGCAGCGGTGTGGTGCAACAGTAGTTCAGGACGTTTCGCTCCGCGTAGTTGTCGCCGCTAGTGGCAGCGGTGTTGAAGTAGAGAATGCAGTTGGCCAGGGTGCCGTGAAACACACCGCCTCCGACGTCGGTGGCCGTGTTGCCGGCCAGCGTGCAATTCGTCATCGTGCTGCCCCACGTGCCGCCGCCTTCGCTCGCGGTGTTGCCGGTCAACAGGCAGTTGTTCAACGTGCTTGAATCCGTGCCGCCTCCGCCAAACGCGGAGTTGCCAGCCACGGTGCAGGCGTTGAGCGTGGACATGAACGCCCCGCCGCCAAAGTCGGCCCAGTTGTTCCGCAAGGTGCAGCGCTCGAGCGTCGCGGACACCACGCCGCCGCCGAGGTCCGCGACGTTGTTGCTGAGCACGCAGTCGGTCAGCGTTCCGCGGCAAACGCCGCCGCCGTGACGGAAGGCAGCGTTGCCGGCGAACACGCAATTGGAGATCGGTGTATCCGCCGCTTCGCACCACACGCCGCCGCCGTATTGCTCGCGCGTGTCTCCGTCAGTGCGCGTGGCGCCGCTCGTGAGTGTGAAGCCGGAGAGGCTGGCCCCGTTGACGAGATAAACGCAGCGCACCGCGCCATCGCCCCAGTTCGTGCCCAGCGCGAAGGCGCCTTGAATCACGGTGGCCTGCGGACCGTTGACGCTGCGCAACTGGACCGGCTTGGTCACGGCGACGCGGTTGGTGAGCGTGCCATAGACGACGCGCCCGCCGGTGGCGTACACGCCGTTGCTCACGAGTACCACCGCGCCGTGAACCGTTGCGGCGTCCACCGCCTCCTGAATTATAGTTGCCGCCGTTGCCCAATTCGTGAATGGCGGCACCGAACTCGCGCTGCCCGCGGCGACGTGATGGACGGGCGGACTCACCACGTGAACAAGGGTCGTCGCGCTGGCCGGGCTGGCGTTGCCGTCGTTGTAGGCGCGCAAGACCACCGGATAGTCTCCGGGTGAAGTCCAGGCGTGGCTCGTCCAGAGCTGATTACTGGTCACCAAACCGCCGCCAAATTCCCACCGGCTGGCGGTGGCTCGGCCCTCGACAGTTCCGGTGAAGCTGATGGGGAATCCGACCGCCACGGTCGTGGGAGCAGCCGTCACGCTGACGCGCAACGACCCCCAGACGACTCCGGCGTGGTATTCGTCGCACCCGATGGACGGCGGGTTCAACCACGGTTCACCGTCGAGGTCGGTGCCAAACGCGAAGGCCGCGTTGCCCGCGCCACGACAGGGCGACGTGGCGCTGGGGTAACCGATGCTGGCCAATTGCGGATCGAGCGCGAGGTTGTTCGAGCCGGTTGACGGCAGCGGTGTGGTGCAACAGTGGCTCAGCGAGCCGCCGTCGTAGTTCGGCCGCGCGGACGCGCTGTTGAAATAGAGGAGGCAGTTGAGGAGCGTCCCGCCGCGGCTGCCGCCGCCGGCGCCAGCCGTGTTGCCGACCAGCGTGCAGTTGTAGAGAAAGGCCGAATTGGCTCCGCCGCCGCCGAGGCCCGCGGCGTTGTCGGTCAACAGGCAGCCGACCAACGTGCCGCCGCCCGCGCCGCCGCCGTAGTTGGCAGCCCGGTTGGCGACGAGCACGCAGTTGGTCAGGCGGCCGTTCGCTGCGCCGCCGGAAGACCCAAGCGTCCGGTTTCCGGTCAGGACGCACCGAATCAACGATCCCTGATACGCCCCGCCGCCGTCCGAGGCAGAGGCATTCCCGGTGATCACGCAGTTTGACACGATCACACCCGTGGACGCCGCGCAGTTCACTCCCCCGCCGCTCTGGTTTCCCGCGCCACTGCCCGATGTGCGCGTGGCCCCGTTGGTGAGCGTGAAACCCATGAGCGTCGCGCCATTGATCAGATACACGCAGCGGATGGCGGCGTCGCCGTTCGTGGTGCCTGGCACCTGATAGCCTTCAATGATCGTGACCGCTGGACCATTGACGCTCCGCACCGTGAGCGGCTTGTCCACGACCACGCGGTTGGTCAGGAGGAACGGGCCGGTCGTCCGTCCGCCGTGGGCATAGATGCCGTTGGTCACGACGACCTCGTCGCCGATGTCGGCGGCATCGACGGCATCCTGGATGTTCGTGGCGGCGGTGGCCCAAGACGCGAAAGGCGGCGCGGGGGTGGCGCTGTTCGCATCCACGTAGCGGACGGCGGCGAGGGCGCTGCCGGAGAAAGCCAGCAGCGCGAGGAGGAGGAGAAATTTCAAATCAAAGATCGCGAATTGAGAATTGCGAATTGCCGTCGGCGCGCCCGTACGGGACACGCTGGTTCGTTGGGTTGTTTTCATGGTGCTTCGTGGTTCGTGGTCAGTTGTTCGTAGCTCGCAGCTCACCTTTCACACCTCATTGCCGTTAGCGCGGTTTGGTCTGAACTCGATAAAACCGATTCGAAACCACACCGCGTGCATCGCTGAGCGAGTCCAATCCGCCGCTGCCGGAAACGTCCGTCTGGCCTGGCACTGCGGCCCACGCGTGGGCGGTCAGGTCCGTGCAGCTTTGCAGCGAATAGAGGCGGTTGGTGGCGGACGGGAAGAACACGCGCACCGGCGGACCAAGCGAGATCTCGGTGATGCGGAAGCCGGCGAACGGATCAAATTCGTAGCAGCCCAGATCGAAGCGGCTCGTGCCGTCTTGGTGGCCGTCCAAGGGACGCCAGTGGCCGTCGAGGTCGTTCGTGATGCCCGCCACTGTGGTGCCGGTGTCAACGCACGGCGAGTCGGGGCGCAGCCGGAAGTTGCCAGTGAGCGCGTCAACGAAACGCGGATCGTTGGTGGTGATGCTGGTGCCGCCGCCACGCCAGTCTTGAACACAGTTGAAGGCGAGGTTCGTGTGCCTTTCCACGACGAAAAGGTTGGGGGTCCTGGTGTTACCCCAGATGACGCAGTTGCGAATGGGCGTCCGATCGTCCGCCGCCACACCGCTGCCGGCAGGAATCAGCGCGGCGGGGTCGCCGTCGTTTTTCACGATCGTGCAGTTCAGCAACGCGGTGCCGTGGTCGGCATAGACGCCGCCGCCTTCCTCACCGCAGGCATTCTCGAGCACGAGGCAGTTGCGCGCGGTGCCGCCGTCGAACAGGCCCACGCCACCGCCCGAGCCGACGGCGCGGTTGCCACGCAGCACACAGTGTTCGAGCAGTCCGCCGTTCGAGAGATTAACGCCTCCCGAAGTGCCGGCCGTGTTGCTCTCGATCAGGCAATGGCGCACCTCGCCGCCGAGGGTCACGTACACACCGCCGCCGCTGAATGACGCGGCGTTGCCCACCACGTGGCAATTCTGCAGCAAGCCGTGTTGGTCGATGAACACGGCCCCGCCGCAGTTGGTCGGCTGCGCGTCGCGGGGCGCGTTGGCGAAACCGTTGGTGAACGTGAAGCCCTCCACGACCGCGTTCGAGTGGCTGATCCAAAGCAGCCGATGCTCAGCTGGGCCTTGGCGCGCGATGATCGTTCTGTCTGCGCCGGCCACGCTGCGGACGCTCGCGCCGCGCGTCAGGCGGGCCTCTTGCGCGGCGAGATAGACACCCTCCGCGACCAACACCGTGTCGCCGTCGCTGGCCACGGCCACGCCCGCCGCGAAGTTGGTCGCCGCATCGGCCCACGACATGAACGGCTGCACGTGACGGCCGGTGGGAGCGATGTAGTGCGTCGGATGCACCGCGTCGGCCACCGAGATCAAGTTGGTCTTGGTGATGCGACTCGATGACGAGCCGCCCGCGCCGAGGTTGTTGCTGACGAGCAAGCTCACCGAGTAGGTGCCCGGCGACCAATAGGTGTGCGTCGGGTTGCGTTCGGTGCTGTCGGCGGTGCCGTTGTTATCGAAGTCCCAAAACCAGTGGTCGGGCAGGCCATCCGAACGATCCGTGAACTGCACCGTGAGCGGCCACAAACCGGAAGAGGGCGCGGCCTCGAACTGCGCCCGCACCGACGGTTGCACGATTACGTAATTGGTGCGACTGACGGCGACGCTTTCGCCGCGCGCGTTCGTCACGACGAGCAACACGGAATAAACTCCCGGCTGCGTGAAGGTGTGGACGAACGCGTCGCTGACCAAGCCGTGCCGGTCCACGCTGCCGTCGCCATTCAGGTCCCAAAGGAAGTAGTCGCTGGCCGCGTTCGTGCCCGTGGCGTAACCCCGCACCGTCACGGGCAGCGGCGCGATGCCACGGAGCGGCTCGCACAAGAAGCCCGCCAGAAGTCGTCCGGCTTCATACGCGCCGAAATCGGGCGCGGCTCCGATGAGGCGCGGCTGGCTCTCGACGTCCGTCGAGTTGGTCATCCAGGAGTAGTTGGTGCCGCGATCGACGCAGGGCGAGTCGGCCAGCAAATGGAAATCGCCGATCTTGGGCAAAGCGAAGCGCGGATCGTTGGTGAGGATCGTGCCGCCGCCGCGCCAACTCTGAACGCAGTTGAGACTGCTCGGGGTGAGCGGGCCGGCGAGGTTCGTGGTGCCGGTGTTGCCCCAAACGATGCAGTTCTGGAGCGTGTGGGTCCGGCCGTTTTCCAACTCAATCCCGCTGGCGTAAAACGGCGCATTGTTCGCCGAGATGGTGCAGTTGTAGAACGAGCCGCTTTGGCTGCAAACCCCGCCGCCATCGGTCTGCGCCTGGTTGCCGGCGATCAGACAACTGCGCAGCGTGCTCATGTCGGCATAGACGCCGCCGCCGCGGCTGCTGGCGGTGTTGCCCAGAATCCGACTCGTGAAGATCGCGCCGCCGCCGTAGGTCTTCACGCCGCCGCCCTCATTGGCCGCATTCGAGCAGACGAGGCTGTCGAAAACCTGTCCGTTGCCCACGAGATAGACTCCGCCGCCAGAGCCCGCGGCGTTACTGGACACGACACACGAGCGCGCGGTGCCGCCGTTGTCGCACCCGACGCCGCCGCCGAACCCGGCGGAGTTGCTGACGATGAGCGAATCGCGCACCTCGCCGCGCGCCTCGAAGTAGATCCCGCCGCCTGTCTCCTGTGCGCGGTTCAACGTAATGACGCAGTTGCTCACCACGCCCCCGCCACACCACACGCCACCGCCATTCTCAGGCGAATGGCCGCCCGTGATGGTAAAGCCGCTGACGGATGCCTGCGCGTGGTTCAGACGCACGCAGCCGCTGGACCCGAGACGCGAGCCGTCGATGATCGTCGCCGCCGGACCGTTCACGCTTGTCACCAACACCGGCTCCTCGATCTCCAACTGCTCGCTCGGGAAATAGACGCCGTTGGTCGCCAACACGCGGCCGCCGGCGAACGCTTCGTTGAGCGCGTCCTCGAGGCTCGCCGCCGCCGTGGCCCACGAGAGAAACGGCGCCACCGGGTTCGCGTTGCCAGGCACGACGTGATGCACCGGCGCCACGAGCACGCGCACGGTCTCGGTCGCGCTGACGCCTTGCGGGGAGGTGTCGTTGTAGGCGCGAAGCCGCACCGTGAAGTTACCGGCGGCGGTCCACGTGTGAGTGGCGAACGGCCGGTTGCTCACCACGGTGCCGTCGCCGAAGTCCCACACGCTGGCGGTGGCGCGGCCGTCAATCTGCGCGGTGAACTGCACGGGCCAGCCTGCCGCCACGTCCGTGTAGCTCGCGTCAAAGCTCACGGTCAACGCACCGGTGAATGCGCCGGCTCGGAACTCGTCGCAACCGACGGACGGCGGAACCGCCCACGCCTCGCCGTCGATGTCCGTGCCGGTCACCGCGGTGGAAGTGCCCGCGCCGCGACAGGGCGAAGTCGCGCTCAAGTGAAAGGCGCTCACGAGTTGCGGATCGTTGGTGAAGTTGCCGGTGCCGCCGGACGGCAGCGGCGTCGTGCAACAGTGATCGAACGTGCCGTAGGAGTAGTTCGCGCCGTCCGGGGCGTTGTTGAAGTAGAGGATGCAGTTGGTCAGCGTCGAGAAGAAGGCCCCGCTGCCGGTGGGCGCGGAGTTGCCGGTGATCGTGCAACTACGCAGCGTGCCGCCCCACGCGCCGCCCCCGTAAGTCTCCGCCGAGTTGCCCGAGAGAGCGCAGTTGTTCAACGTCGTGCCGAAGCCGCTTCCGCCGCCGAAGTTCGCGGAGTTGTCGAGGAGCGTGCAGTGATTGAGCGTGCCCTCTTTCACGCCGCCGCCCCTGCTCGCCCAGTTGTCGATGAGCACACAACGGTTGAGCGTCGAGGCAAACGCCCCGCCGCCGTCGGACGTGGCCTCGTTGCCCTCGATCGTGCAGTCCTCGAGCGTGCTGCTGTGCGCGCCGCCGCCTTCGTCAGCCCAGTTCCGCGACAGCGTGCAACGAGTGAGCACGCTCGAATGCGCGCCGCCGCCATCCGACAACGTCGCGTTGTTTGTGAGCGTGCAGTCCTTGAACGTGCCGGAATACGTGCCGCCGCCCCCTGTGAAGGCCCTGTTGGCCGCGAGCACGCAGTTGGAAACGACCACGTTCGTCGAGGCGCACAGCACACCGCCGCCGCGCTGGTTGTTGATCGGTGTGCCCGCGCCCAGCGTGGCGCCGTTGGTCAAGGTGAAGCCGGACAGACTGGCGCCGTTCGTCAGATACACACAGCGCACCGAGCCGGGCGCGGTGATCATCTCGGGGACTTGGTGGCCGCAGATGATCGTGAACTCCGGCCCGTTGACGCTGCGCAAGGTGATCGGCTTGTCCACCGCCACGCGATTGGTGAGCGCGCCGGACACCGCGCGTCCTCCGGTGGCGTACACGCCGTTGGTCACGACGATTTCGTCGCCGGCCGCGGACTGGTCCACGGCATCTTGGATCACGCGCGCGGCGGTGGCCCAAGAGGTGTAAGGCGGGGCGGGGCTGGCGCCGTTCGCATTCACGTAGCGCACCCCGGCGGAGGCGCTGAAGCTGAAGCCGAGGGCGAGGAGAAGGGTGAGCAGTTTCATAACGAAAATTGCGGAGGACCGCGGACAGTCCGCCTCGACTGGCGTTCTGGTTTCACGGCGGTTACTCGGCCGTTGCGGGGAGGTCACGGTTTGTGCAGGCGATAGAACTTGTTGCCGCCGCCGACCGGCGCACTGAACGAATCGTGTCCGGGTTGAAATCCGAAGCTCGATAATCCGAAAGGCCGCGGCACTGCGACGGTACCGCAGGTTTCCAAACCTGCTGTATCGCCGACTTCCAAGTCGGCAGCGCGCTCGACAACCCCAAGACGTCCAGAAACGCGGCGGGCACGCGGGTTTGGAAACCCGCGACACAGCAGACTTGGAAGTCTGCGCTACGACCACGTGGGCTTCGGCTTTCGGATTTCCATTCACGAGCGATACCGACGCGTGCTGCTGGTAGTATTGGTGGTCGCCAGGCGTGCTGCATAGGATTGTCCGGGGCGGAGCGTTCACGGGGTGACCGCGCGGTAGAATCTGTTGGACACAGTGCCAGGCGCGTTGCTGAACATGAAGGGACCGGTGTAGCTGAAGTTGGTGAAATCGATCCAACCACCCGCTGTCAAGGAAGAGGAAACCTGAATGCGATAGGTTTGGCCGAGGACAGCCTCGTGGAAAACGCAGCAGAAACCTGCCTTGGGCGAATACACAGGGTTGCTGAAGTGTCCGCCCGCAGCAGTTGGAATAAGAGCCGCCTGCACGATGAACGGGGACAACTCGGTTCCGGCGAAGTAGAAATCTCCCCCAACGAATAAGTGCCCGAATCCGTCAGCCGCCAACGCCGAGACGCGCTGGTCCAAACCCGAACCCAAGGCCGACCACGCGCTGCCGTCCCACCGGGCGATATACCTGGCCGGCATCCCGCCCGCGTGGGTGAAATACCCTGCGGCGAAGAGATCGTTTCCAACCACCGCCAGGGCATAGATAGCGCCATCAGTTCCCGGGCCCAAGGCCGACCAGGTGAGGCCGTCCCATTTGGCGATATTGACCTGGCCCCCTATCGGGGCGACGTCTCCGCCCGCGTAGAGATTCGTCCCGCTCACGACCAGCGCGCGGACAGTGCCACTCCGGCCTTGGCCCACCTCCGACCAGTTACTGCCGTCCCATCTGGCGACATGCCAGGCCATCCGGCCGCCCGCGCTGGTAAAGGCTCCGCCCGCATAAAGGTTGGTCCCGATGACCGCCAGTGCCCGGACGGTGCCATTCACTCCCGAGCCCAAGGCCGACCAGGTGCTGCCATCCCATCTCGCGATACGATTGGCCGGCCGAAGGTCCGCGGTGGTGAAATCTCCTGCGGCGTAAAGGTTCGTCCCACTGAGCGCGATCGCATAGACCGTGCTACTCACTCCGCGCAATCCGTAGCCGAGTCCCGACCAGATGTTGCCGTCCCATTTCGCGATGTTGGCGGACAAGCCGCTGGGGCCGCCAAAAGAACCACCCACGTACAGATCGCTCCCGCTCACCGCCAACGCGGCGACATAGGAATCGCCCCCACCAGTTCCCGAATCGAGGCCCGACCAGCCACTGCCGTCCCACTTGGCGATCCGGCAAGCCGGCACACCGTCCGCCGACGCGAACAATCCGCCGACATAGAGATTGGTGTCACTGACCGCCAGCGCATAGACCGGGTTGTTTATACCCGAGCCTAACGCCGACCAGGCTTCGCCGTCCCATTGGGCGATCCGGTTGGCGGGAACCTCACCGGTCGTGGTGAAGCCTCCTCCGGCGTAGAGGATGGCTCCACTCACGGCCAGCGCATTGACCCCATTGTTCCAGCCTGTGCCCAACGGCAACCAAACGCTGCCGTCCCACATGGCGATGTCATACTGCTTGAGGTCCGAAGTGAGGAACCTACCCCCGGCGTAGAGCGCGGTTCCGTTCACCGCCAGCGCATAGACGTCAGATTCGAAGCCCAAACCCAGAGCCGACCACGTGCTGCCATCCCATCGGGCGATCCGCTTGGCCGGCACCCCGCCCGCCGTGGTGAAGTTCCCCGCAGCGTAGAGTGTGGTTCCGCTCACCGCCAAGGCCCAGATATTTGAATAGTAGCCCGTGACTCCCTGGCCCAAGGCTGACCAGGCGCTGCCGTCCCATCTCGCGATGGAGCAGGCCTGCAGAAAGCCGGCCTGGGAGAAGGTTCCGCCAGCGTAAAGGTTGGTCCCGCTCGCCACCAGTGCCGCTACATTGCCATTCACGCCCGACCCCAAGGACCGCCAGGCGCTGCCGTCCCATCTCGCGATGGAGTTGGCCGGCGCCCCGCCGGCAGTGGTGAAGAATCCGCCGGCGTAGAGATTCGTGCCGCTCACCGCCAAGGCACTGATTCCGCCGTTCATTCCTGAGTTCAATCCCGAACCCAAGGCTGACCAGGCGGAGCCGTCCCATCGGGCGATATAGTGGGCCGACACCCCGCCCGCGTTCGTGAAGCTTCCTCCGGCGTAGAGGCTGGTCCCATCTAGCGCCAGCGCCGAGACGGTACTGTTCATACCCGAGCCGAGCGCTGACCAGGCCTGGCCGTTCCATCTCGCGATCCGGTTGGCCGGCACCGTTCCGATGAATGTGAAATTGCCGCCGACGTACACGTTCCCAACGTCGTCCACGGCTGCTGCCACAATGCCATCATTGGCTCCCGGTAGACCGGAATTCAAGCTGACCCAGTCGGCATCGCTGAAAGTAGCCGCCATCGGCGCCGCGGCAGTTGTCAGGCTGATAACCAGGCCGCAGAGCGCGCGGATGGGGATCGTACGGATAGGCAGGATCATTGGGAAAAAACGTGATTTTTCAGACATGGTTAAGGGTTGTGCAGCGGCACGGCGTCCTGGACGAAGACGTTCCGCAATCCGTCATCCAGTTTCGGCACCGGCTCGACGGGGACTTGCGATAAGAGCGCCGTGCCTGCGGTGAGCGCCCCGAAGTGCCCGACCAACACGCGTCGGGAAAGGGAGGTTTCCCGTCGCGGCTGCGCTGAGTCGGGCGCTTTGGGTCTTCGGGTTGGACTCTGTTTCTTCATGATGGCTGCCTTTGGTTTTGTGCTTGGGAGGTCACCGGCCATTTAGGGTGTTCACGGTTTGAGAACTGATGGGCCAACGTGAAGGGTTCTTGAGAAGTTCCTTGAGCGTACGGATCTCCGCTTCGTTCGCCCGCACAGCGCGCTGTTGTTCCTGGATGGCTTCGATCAGCAGCGGCACCAGATCGGCGTAGGCTAGTGAGTGGTCGCCGGCGGCATCTTGCGTCACGGCTTCGGGAACGACCGAAGCGACATCCTGCGCGATGAGGCCGAGCTGGCGGGCGGTGCTGAAGTTCTTCTCCGGGAACTCGGTGCGGCGCCAATCGAAGCTCACGCCGCGCAACGCCAGCACTTTCGCCAGCGCGTTGGTCAGCGGCATGACGTTCGTCTTGTAGCGCGCATCTGAAAGCGCGTTGTAATTGCCTACGCCAGCCACCGAACCGTTGACGTGGAGTGTGTAGCCCGGCGATTCGGTGCCGATGCCGATGGCGCCGCCGGAGTTGTGCATCACGCCGCCGGAAACCCGCGCGAGCGATTGCGGGTCGGACCTCAGGTGCGCCGCCGTCACGGCGCTGGCGGAGAGGTGATTCGTGTTCACCGCGCCATCGGCAAGCTTGAGACCATTCACGGCGTTGTCGGCGATCTGCGGCCGCATCACGGACTGCGGCGCCAACTTGATCGTGGTGACCGCTTCGTCCGCGAGCTTCGAGGTCGTCACGGATCGGTCCGCAAGGTTTGCAGTCGTCACTGCGCTCGCGGTGAGGGCGGCGGTGTCGACAGAGTTGCTCGTTGGAACCACGCCCGTCAGGCCCGCGCCATCGCCGGCGAAACTGCCGGAGAATTGCCCTGAGGTCGTGAGCAGCAGGCGACTCAGAAACACTCCGAGCAGATCATGGTTGGGATGCGCGCTCACCAGGTCCATGCGGCCGTCGCCGTTGAGGTCGCCGTCGGCGAGCGAAAAGCAATCGTGGGTTTCGAGGGTCGCATAGCGCTGAAATTGGTTGGCACCGCGGTCGGCAAACAAAGTCAGCGATTCCCCATTACACGTCACCACGAGGTCCAGGCGGCCATCTCCGTTAAAGTCGGTAACCAACAGCGCGTTCGGATACGGATCGGTCGGGACCGTCGTTGCGAGCGCGAAACGGCCGCGAGTGTCATTGGTGAAAACCTGCGCGACGTATTCAGCACGACTCACCGTGACAAAATCCGGTTCGCTGTCCTGATTGAAGTCGCCGATGCCCAGGCCGCGCGCGTCGTGCCCAACTTCGTAGCGCGCACCCAGAAGAAAGACGCCGGCTCCCGCATTGGTGAACACCAGCACCTCATCGTTTCGAGCGGTCAGGCAATCGATGCGCCCGTCGCCATTGACATCCGCCGCCGCCAGGAAATCGGCACGCTTGCCCGCGCCCGCCATCAAAGGGCGAAAAAGCTCACCGGGCCGGTCGCTGGGCGTGAACACCGTGAGCGCCGATTCACCGCCGTCGCTGGCAACGACGAAGCCGAGCCGCCCGTCGCCGATTACGTCGAAAGCAACCACCGCTGCCGGATTGGTGGCCACTGGCCAGGAATCGTGCCGGAAATAGCGCGCCCCCTGGTCGTTCAGCAGCAGGCTTACGGAATTGTCGGTGCGGTTGGCAGCCGCCAGATCGGGCCATGAGTCGCCGTTGAAATCTCCCGCAGCCAAGGCAACCGTCCCCGCGTGCGCCGCATCGTGGGACGCAACGACGAAGTTCGTGCCGCCCGCATTGGTCATCACCGTCACCCCGCCGTCGAAGTAATCCGCGCTGACCAAATCCGGAAGGCCGTCGCGGTTGAAGTCCACCACGACCGCGGCGCGGGGCGAGTCGCCCACCGTCAGCCAAAAGGGTGCGTCCAAGGAATTGCTCGCCCTGAGCGCGCTGCCCGTGCTGAGCGCAGACATGGGAACGTTGGTGAGCGCGGCGCCGTTGCCGATGAAACGGCCCGCGAACCGCCCGGCAAACCGATTCGCGGCGTGTTCGAGCCGGTTCGCCTGGGTAAACGTTTGGGCCGCGTCGAGCAACGCGACATTCCGCGAAAGCCGCGCGTCGGCAATCGTGCCCGTGAGACTGCCCGCGGGCAGCGCGCTCAGACCGGCGCCGTTGCCCGTGAAACTGCCGGCAAATGCGCCATCAAAACTGCCGTTGAACGCCGCGCGCTGTCCGGCCAGAAAAATCGAAAGCGTATTCGCGCTGTAGTTGGCACTGATCAAGTCGGTGCGGCCGTCGCGATTTACGTCCGTAGTGGCCACGACGGCTGGGCCGTTTCCGGTCGTCAGCGTGGCCATTGACCGAAACGCTCCGCCGCCCGCGTTCGTCAACAGCGAGAGCGTCGGTCCTCCGTGGTTCACGCACACGAGATCAGGACGAAGATCGGCATTCACGTCCGCGAGCGCCACGCTGACCGGCTCCGCGCCGACGGCGGGCAGGCAAGCCGACAGAAAAACTCCGTGGCCGTTGTTCGTCAGCACCGAGACGGTGTTGTCGTTCAGGCTCGGCGCGAGGAGATCCGGGTGCGCGTCGAAGTTCACGTCGGCTGCGATGACCGAGCGCGGCCACTCGCCGGTCGGCGCTGTGCCGGCCACGCGAAAACCGGCGCTGCCATCGTTCGTGAGCACGACGATCTGGTTCTCACTGGCAAGCACGCACGCCAGATCGATGGTCCCGTCGCTGTTCACGTCTGCCGCCGCCACCCCGAACGGCGAGGCTGCAAGTGGCGGCATGGCCGTGAGTGTGAAACGCGCGTTGCCCTGATTGAGCAGGATCGACAACGTCTGCTCGCCGCCGTTGGCAATCGCCAGATCCGGGCGCCCGTCCCCGTTCAAGTCACCCACCGCGAGATCGGAAGGCGAACTCCCCGTCGCCCACAAGCCTGCCGCTGTTAAAGCCCCCGCGCCGTTGTTGGTGAGCACGGAAACTCGCTGCGCAAACGGGTGAACGCACGCGAGGTCTGGATGCCCATCGGCATTGAAGTCCCCGAGCGCGAGGGCGAGCGGTGTGGCGGCGGTGGGGACCGTGCTGGCGGGGCCGAGATTGCCACGCCCATCATTGGTCAACACGGTGAGCGTGTTCTCGCTGAAGTTGGCACTGACGCAATCCGGCCAGCCATCACGATTCAAATCCGCGGTCACCACCGCGGCGGGATTCGTGCCGACGACCGGCGATGCCGCGAGCGTGAAGGAATGCGTCATCGCAACGGCGCCGCCGGAGTACACGTTGGCCAGATTCACGCCCAACAACCCGGCGCCGTTCCCGGCGAATTGATTCGCGAGGTTCACAAACGAAACTGGCCCCGTGAACGTCTGGTTTCCGGTCAACCTCGCCACGGTCGCCGGCAGTTGGTTTTCGGCAATCTGTCCCGTGACCGAGCCGGCCACACCGGCACTGGTCGCGAACAGCGCGTGCGGCACCGGCGGCAGGGCCTGGCGCGGAGCCAACATGACGAAGCCCTCGCCGCTGCCATTGGTGCGCACGCCGATTTCCAGCCAGCGGGCCTCACCGTTGAAAACGCCAGAGCCGAAATCGAGCGTGGTCGTAAACAGCCCGTTGCTCACGGCCACCACGTTGGTCTTGAGCGCCAGCGGACTGCCGGCCTCTGCCGCATCACAAAGGGCAAGCCGCAGGTCGAACAGCCCGCTGGCGGGCGCGCCACCCTCCTGAAGCCGCCCTTGGTAGCTGAAGGCCGTGCCGGGCGAAGCTGCTTGGGCGAAGCCGCCGGAAATGACCAGCAGCAGCGCGAGAAGGAGGGGGAATATCCTCATGAGAATTGTCGGAACGCGAAGGGGCTCAGCTTTCGGGCCCGGGCGCTCTTTCGCTTTTCCGCTCTCGGAGCACTGATTCGTGTTCATCGTTTGTTGGGGTTGAAATGTGAGGGTTCCTGGGTTCTCGACTTCTCACTCCGACCGTCTCTTCCCTGGAGAGGAGGGAGACGTCCCGTTTCGGCTACGGATGGACCAAGCGATAGAACCGGCCGCCGGGCGGACGCGGCAGGGTCAATTGCCAGTCCAGGCCGGTGCGCGCCGGCAGGTTGGTCACGCTGCTCCAGAAGGTGCCCGCATCCAACCACGGCGTGGACTCGAGCCGGAATTCCCGGCACGTGTCCGACCAGCGGAACACAAGATCGGCGCCTTGCACCGAAAGACGGAGCCGCGGCAGTGACGCGGGACCGTTGACCGTCACGGTGAACTGACAGGTGTTGGTCGCAACGCCCGGATCGGTCGCGGTGCAGGTGACAGTCGTGACGCCGACCGCAAAGGTCGAACCGCTGGCCGGCTCGCACGCGACGGTGACTGCCGGACAATTGTCGGAATTGGTCACCGTCCAGGTCACGTTGCTCTTCGCGCACTGGCCGGCGTCGGCCTCGGCCACGAGGTTTGCCGGGCAGACGATGCGGGGTGGCGTGCGGATGAAGCTGGCGGTGACGGCGGTCGGCGCACTGAGGACGAGGTTCGTCGGATTGTCGGAGCCTGACGCGTCGCCGCTCCAGGAGTTGAACTCAAAGCAACTCGCGGCACTCGCCGAGAGCGAAACTATCTGGCCCGCGTCATAAAACCCATCGACCGAGGACGGTGTCGCGCTGGCGGTACCGCTGCTGGTCGGGGATACGGTCAGCGTGAGTTGATGCTGCGTCCTGAAACCCGCGGTGCAGGTCGTGGCGGTGGACGGAGTGCTGATGGTGTGTGTCTGCGCGCCGCCGTCGCTCCACGATATGAACACGTGGCGCGTGCCGCTTCCCCCTGCGGTCTGGGGCGAACTGGCGCTGAGCGTGTGCTCCGAGCCAGGCGCCCAGTCGAAGACCTGCGCTGCATGGTACGTGATGCCATCCACGGCGAACGAGCATCCCGCCAGATCGGTCTGCACCGTCACGGCCACGGTGTTGAGAGAGAAGTTGGCGGTCTCGGTGATCGGCCCGTTGATCGTGATGCTTGGCGCGATGGTGCTGCCCGAATAGGAACCTGAGCCGCTGCCCGTCCAACTGGTGAAGCTAAAGGCACTGTTGGCCGTGGCGGACAACGTTACAACCTGGCCAGCGTCGTAGTAGCCGCTGGCCGGACCTGCCGCCCCGCCGTCGCTGGGCGAGGCCGCGGTGGTCAACAGATGCTGCGTGGTGAAGCTCGCCGTGTAGGTCGCCGCGGTGCCTGACGCGGTGAGCGTGTGCGTCGGCGCGCCGCCGTCACTCCACGAAGCGAACACATGGCGCGTGCCGCCGCCAGCGCTCTGCGACGAGGGTGTGCTGATGGTGTGTTGCGAGCCGAACGGCCAGTTGAAGGTCTGCGGCGCGGTGTAGGTGGTGCCGTCCACCGAGACGAACAGCCCGCTCGGGACGGTGGCGATGGTGATCCCGGTGGGCGGGCTTACGGTCACGGTTTGGCTGCGCTGAGCCGTGTTGCCGCAGGCATCGGTCACTTGCCACGTGCGCGTCGCGGTGAAGGCGCACGGCGGCGAGCCGTTGGTGAGCGTGTCCACGATGGTGACCAGCGCCGTGGCGTCGATCTGGGCGCGGATTTCGCCACTGGAATGAACGGTGGTGTGGATGTTCAAGTACCAGAGACCGCTCTGAAGCTGCTCCAGTTGCTCGGCAATGGTGAATCCGCCAGCGCCTTCGACCAGAGCCACGGTTTGGTGGATCGCACCCGCAGGGCCCCCAGACGGAATCAGGGCCAGGGGATACAACACCGCCGCATTCGTGCCGCCTCCGGCCGGACCGTGAATGTGGGCTGCGGTCGTATTGCCGGAAAGCCCGGTGAAACTCGCGCTGATGGTGAAGGTGTTGCCCGAGGGTGTGAGCGTTCCGCTGCCAGTACCCGTGCTCCCGCCGGCGGGCACTTGGCCGGCTTCCAGACTGAAGATGAACGCGCCGCAGTCGTTCGTCGCTGTCGGCGGGTCGAACACCCAAGCCACCCCGCACTCCACCGTCTTGTCGGGCGAGGCGGTGATCACCGCGGGCGTGATGTCCTGCACCGTGATGATCTGGACGCAACTGGCGGAGTTGGTGGAATCGTCCGTCACGGTGTGCGTGCGGTAGAGCGTCACGGAACAGCCATTCGTGACCCGGCTTTCGCTGCGGCTGTAGGTCAAATCCCCATCGCAATTGTCGCTGGCGTATCCACCTTGGGCGACGAGTTCGGCCAGAGAGGTTGGCCATGGCGGAACATCGGCGAAGCATTGCACCGTGAGGTTCGACGGACACGCGATGGTGGGCGGGATGGGGTCGCGGACGAAGATCGTTTGACTGCACGAACTGGCCAGGCCGGCGGTGTCAACCACCTCCCACGTGCGCGTGACATTATAGGCACACGGGGGCGTGCCCCAATTGGTGACCGTGCTCACGACGCGCAAGGTCAGATTCGTCCCATCGCACCCGTCGGTAAACGTCGGGGGCGTAAAGATCAATGGCGTGCCCGTGTCGATCTGTTGGTTCGGCGCGCAGGTGATGGTCGGCGGCATGGTGTCGTGTACCGTCACGGTTTGACTGCGTTGGGCCGTGTTGCCACAAGCATCCGTGGCCTGCCAGGTGCGGGTCATGGCGAACGCGCTGGGGTCACCGTTGATGCACACGTCGTCGATCCAGTGGTTGTCCACGGCTGCTCCAGTGCGCGCGGCAAAGACGTATTGGTTCACCGTGAGGCCGGTGTAGTTTGGGATCCACGTGCCCATCATGCCCCAGCCTTCCAGCCGGATGATCACTTGGCCGGTGGGCTTCACTTCGACAGAGGCATCCACGAACCGGTGCTGCCGGAACTCGGCTTTGGAACCGCCCGCGGCAGCCACAAACAAGCCCTGCCACCGGACCTCAACTCTGGGCGGCTCGCCGCCGTTGTTCCACGTGTCCACGCACACGCTCAAACCACTCGGGGCGCCCTCTTCCGGAAGAAAGGCGGTGCCGAGATTCGTGCCGACGCTGAAGCTCATTCCGTCCGCCCCGGCCAACGGATCGATCGGATCACCGCCTCCGCCAATGAACATCCGCCAGCGGACATAGAGCGAACTCAGCGTCACCGTTTGCGGCAAGGGCACAGTCCAGTAGCCTTGTTGGTAAGTGACGGCATCGGTCAGGTGCAGCGCGCCTTCGGCTCCCACATAGGGCGGCGTCGCTCCGCTCGAGACCGTTCCGGGTGGCAACTGGCCGTCATTGAAGTGCGCGCTGAACCCGGCCGGGCCGGGTTGCGGGCAGATTGGATTTGTGACGGTATTGATGATGGCGAGGGTGGCACTGCCGCAGTTGTCGGTCGCCCTCGGCGGGTCGAAGCTCCAAGGCCGGCTTCCGCACTCGACGACCTTGTCTTCCACGAAGCTGAGTTGGGGCGGCGTTGTGTCGCTTAGGGTAAACGACTGATCGCAACGCGACTCGTTCGAGCACGAGTCGAACGCCTGCCAGGTCCGCGTAGCGCTGTAAGCATTCCCACAGAAGCCGAACCGGTTGGTCACCGTGCTGAGGACACGGATCGTGACATTGGTCCCATCACAAAAATCGACAGCGGTGGGCACCGAGAATGTCCACGGTGTGCCGCACTCCAGAGTTTGCGAAGGCCCACAGCTGATGACCGGCGGTGTGGTGTCCTGCACCGTGATGATCTGGACGCAACTGGCGGAGTTGGTGCAGTCGTCCATCACGGTGTGCGTGCGCCGGATGGTTCCGCCGCAGGCGCCACCGACCAGCGGACCGTCGGTGCAGACATACAACAGGTTCGTGTCGCAGTTGTCATAGGCCGAGCCGCCGGCCAGCGCGAACTCCGCGAGCGTGGTCGGGCGCGGCGGCACCTCGGACACGCATTGCACGCTGAAGTTCGCCGGGCAGACGATGATTGGCGGGATGGTGTCGAGGATGGTGATGACCTGCACGCAACTGGCCGAATTCATTGCCTCATCGGTCACGGTATGGGTGCGGGCGATGGTGCCACCGCAGGGCCCGCCGACCCACGAGCCGTCCGACGACCCGTAGATCAGGTTTGTACTGAAGTTGTCGTTGAGTTGGCCGCCCTGCGTCAGGAACTGAGAAATCGTGGTCGGGCGTGGCGGCGCGTCGGACAGGCGTTGTGCGGTGACGTTGTTCGGGCAGGTGATGGTGGGCGGTATCGTGTCTTGCCAGCGAGCCGTGATGGTAAGGGTGCCGGTTTGGGCACTCCAGCCGCCGGCCAGGATGCGATAGAGCGTGTTGGCCGTCGCTGTGAATTGCACACTGGCGGCGCTGCCGCTGCAGGACGGGCCGTGGTCATCGTTGCACGCCACACGCGTCATGAACTCGCAAGTCGTGTCGCCTCCCGAGAACACCTGGAGCACCGTGTCGAAGCTGCTCCCGCACGTGCTGATGTCCACGCGATCGGCGATCGGACTGAACGTGAACCAGACGCCCCGGCCAAAGTTGGACTGGCAATCCGGAACGAAGGTGTCGTCCGTGGCGCCAGCGGTGTCCATGGTGTAGGGCACGCCGTCGGTGAGAGGCAGCGCGTTGACGCACGAGTCGTTCGCGGGCGGCGACACCCCGGTCACCAGGATGTCATCCAGATACCAGCCTTCCTCGGTGACGTCCACGTCCGAGTAGAACTCAAAACGCAACACCGGCGAGGTGCCCAAGTGCGCGCCCAAGTCGAGCACCACTTCCGTCCAGTCCGGCACCTCGGTGGACGCGTACCACGCCAGGTTGCCTCCCACAAAAACCCTGACCTGGTCAAAGTTATCTTCGATGCCGGGAAGCTTGTGCCAGAATCGGAGCGTGGCGCTGCTCAGGCCGGTGAGGTTGATCGCCCTCTCCATGAATACAGTCATGTTGTTCTGGTAGGTAGGCGCGGGAATGGTGCCGCCGTAGCCGTAGCCGGCGCAGTAGCCTTTCCAGTTGCCCGCGTGCGCGCCCTCGCCGCCGAAGTCCAGGTTTACATCGTCCCAATGCGCCGTCGGGCCGTTAAGATTGGCGTCGCCCACGCTCCAGGCATTGTCGCCGGGGAACGCCCCCTCGAAGCCTTCGAAGAGGATGGTCGTTTGGGCGAGCAGGGCCAGGGGCAGACTCAGGGCCAGGCTGGCCACAAGAGCTAGCTTCCGATGGAGGCCGTGTCGTAGCTGGAACCGATTCGTTTTCATAACCTGGGTGTCGTTGTTGTGTCGAATGGGGTTGTCGGCCGGTTGGAGTCTGGCTCACGGTCTGCGCAGGCGATAGAACGTGCTGCCCGCCGGCGCCGGTTCGATGAACTGGAAGTTCGGGCCGTAGGTTTCGTACGGCGGGGGAATCAGCGTCCAGGCGTTCGTCGCCGTCAGGTTCGTGGACGAAGTCAGCTTGAAGGTCGAGAAACCGACCGGCCAGGAGACGACGACGCCGGGAGCCGCTTGCTGAATCGACAACTCAGGCAAATCGCCCCGGGTCAGGAGCGTCAGGTTGGTCGAGGAGTATCGCGCGTCGAGCCACCAGTCGTTGCCGAGGTCGAGACCGTTCATCACGGCGAAATCCCCGGTGCGGCTGCCAAAGCTCAGCAAGTCAAAACGGCTGCCCGGCGTGGGCATGAAGCCCTCGGCCAGCGCGACGGTGAGGCTGCTTCCGGCCAGCGGCAGGTTGCCGTCGAAGCACAGCCGCGCGCAATCGGTGGCGCCGTTGAGCCGCAGGCAGAGGGCGCCGGCGGTTTGCGTGTAGCTGTCACTGAACCGGACGGTGCCGGCGCGCACGTCCACCACGCCGTGGTTGCGGAAAGGCAGGCCGAAGATGCTCGTGCCCGCGCCCGCGATCTTGCGCACCAGGCCGGTGTTCAGGAACCAAGTCTGTTGGTCTGCAGCTCCCCAGCCGCGCTGCAGCAGTTCGTCGTTCTGGATCTCGAAAACGCCGCGGTTCACGATCGGGCTGCCCAGCAGATTCAAAGTGCCAGGGCTGGCCCAGCGGATCAGGCCCAGGTTCGTCAGCACGCTGGTATGCATTCCTTTCGTGCCCGCCCCGCTCAGCGTCACGACCGCGTTGCTCGCGAACGTGATCGCCGCGCCGGAGCCGATGACGCCGCTGGTCCAGAGCACTGTGCCGCTGACCACCGCCGTGCCGCGGAGGCTGCTCACGGCCCATTCCAGGTTCTGTGCGTCCACCGCGCCAGCCAACGTGTATTCGCCGGTGAAGCGAAGGGCGGCGTTGGTCGCGGCGTGAAAGACGCCCGTGCCCGTGCCGCCGCCGCCGATTGCGACCGTGCCGCTCTGCACCTCGACCGTGCCGGTGTTGTGGAAGGCGACGGTGAAGGAGTTCGTCCCGCTGCCCGCCGTCTTCCGCACGAGGCCGGCGTTGTAGAATTGTCCGTTGGGCCACCAGTTGATGAAGCTGAGATCGTCCACGATTTCCATGGTCCCGCCCGCCGCGTTGGCGACGGCGCCGGCCAGGAATTTCAGCGGCCCCGTCCCACCCCAGCGAACAAGGCCCTGGTTGGTGAGCACGCCAGAGTTGAGTCCCTTCTCGGTCGCCCCGCTCACCTGCAGGACGGCGTTGCTGGCGACGCTCACGGCGCCGTTGATGGTGCCGGAGGTCCAGGTCACTGTGCCGCGCAGACTGTTCGTGCCCGCCAGGATTGCGCCCGTCCATTCGACCTGATCCGCCTCGGCTGGTCCGTTCAGGGTGATCGTGCCGCCGGTCCAGCGGTGCAGGCCCGCGCCGGTCAGGCGCAGCCCGCCGGCGTCGGTGTAGCCGCGAGAGCCGAAGTCCACCGTGGCGTTGGTTTGCGCCTGGAACAAGCCCGTGCCGTTGCCCCCGCCGTTGAACAACACTGTGCCACTCTGGACTTCCATCGTGCCGTGGTTGTGGAACGGCAGACCGATGGTGTTCGTGCCGGTGCCGGCGGTTTTCCGCACAACGCCGTGGTTGCGGAACCAAGTCGAGGCGTCGCCCCACCACCACAGCAGGCTGGCGTCGGTCTGGAGGTCCCATGTGCCGTCGCTCACGATCGGGGTGCCCATGAGAGAAAGCGCGCCCGTGCCGGTCCACAGGACCGTGCCCGAGTTGGTGAACGAGGCGAGATGGAAATCCTTCAGCTCCGATCCGCTCAGGTTCAAGGTGCCGCCACTGGGAATCGTGAGGCTGGCGGTGGAAATCTCGCCGGCCAACCAGTTCATCGTGCCCAGGACGGTGAGGTTGCCGTTTTGCAGCCCGCCGCCGGTGGTGAGGGTGAGATTGGAAACGGTGATGTTCCCGCCGAGGCTGACGTAGCGGTTGATGACCGCGCTGTCGTTGGGACCGGGGACGCCCGTCGGCTCCCAGTTGGAGGCCACGGACCAACTGGCCGGCGTGCCTCCTCGCCAAGTGTAGTCAGTGGCGTGAGCGACGCTGCCGGACAAGGCCAGTAGCGCGAGGACTGTCAGGATTTGTTTGTTGTTGTTCATAGTCTGTTTTGGTTTCGAGTTGAATGGAGAATCGGGCCGCCATCCGGTCGGCTCGGTCTGACCGACGGAGAGCTTGGCAAGATCGCAGGGCTGAATCATCAGAAGCATGGTCCGCGGCTGGCGTGGAACGCGGGTGCAGCAGTGGGGCCTCCGACGGCGGCGGCCCACACGGCGGCGCCATCGCATGGCTGTCATTGCACGTTGATCCGATAGAAGCGTTGGCTTCCCCCGGGCGACGGATCGACCAAGGTGATCCAACGGCCCGTTCCCGCGACGCACGGCAGGATTGGAGTCCAACTGCCGGCCAAGGAAGTTTTGTATTCCAGGCAGTAGGTCCGGCCGCTGGCCGACAGGAGGGTGAGTGTCAACTGGTCTGCGGTGAACACCGTTTGGCCGATCACACACAGCGGTGGGGCGGACCCGAGAAAAGCCAAGCCGCTGCCACCTCCGCCGATGACCGATGTGGCGTTGGTCAGCCAGGCAGGAGCATTGATTTGGCCAAAGGAGTTGTCACCCCAAACGACGACCGCGCCATTGCTTAGCAGGGCGTAGCTGTTCGCGATGCCAGCGCCAATCGCCACGACGTTGCCCAGGCCGGCGGGCACCACTGCCTGACCCAGGTGAGGCCAGGCGCCGCTGTTCGTGACGCCAGCGCCCCAGGCGACCACGGTTCCGTTGGCTTGGAGCGCAAGGCTGTGGGCTTCGCCGGCCGCGATGGCCACCACATTCGACAGACCGCCGGGCACCATGGCCTGGCCAAGATGAGGCCAGACACCGCTGTTCGTGGCGCCGGCACCCCACGCGATCACGGTGGCATCGTTTCTCAAGGCCAAGGTGTGCCAGCCCCCGGCGGCCACAGCCAGAACGTTGGTCACAAGCGGCAACGGCGTGTTGCACTGGCCGGCGCTGTTATCGCCCCAGACCAAGACTTGGCCGTCCGACAAGATGGCGGCGTTGTGCAAAGCGCCGGCCGAGAGGGCCACGAGGGGCCGCGGAAAAACCAGGGTCTGGCCCGGGGAGTTCCGGCCCCAAGCCGTCACGCTGCCATCGGCCCGGAGCGCGAGGCTGTGCATGCCCCCGGCGGCCACTGCGACCACTTTGTCCAAGCCTAGTGGCACGTTGCACTGGCCCCAGTTGTTCTCGCCCCAGGCAATCACGGTGGCATCGGCTTTCAAACCCAACGCATGGCCGTAGCTGCCGCCCCACACCCCGCTCCCGGAAATGGCCACGGCGTTGCTCAGGCCCGTGGGAAGCCTGGTTCCGATCGCGTCGCACGCGCCCCATTGCGCCACCGGAACCACCGTGAGCCGGGCCAGAGCGGTGAACGTGCCGCCGAGAGTGTTCGTGATCCGAACCTGGTAATCTCCCGTGTCGTTGGTTGACAAACCGGTGAGCGCGAGCACGGCGTTGGTCGCGCCAGGAATCAGGAGGCCGTCGCGCATCCATTCGTAGAAGAACGGCAGCGTGCCATCCACGGCGCAGTAGAGCGTCGCGGTCCCGCCGAGCGAAGCAGTCCGACTGGTGGGTTGCACCAGGATGACCGGCACGCTGTCGGTCACCGTCACTTGCGCCGTCCAACTGATCGTGGCGAGCAGCGCGTTGCTCACCACCACGAAGTAGCTGCCGGCATCGGCCGACTGGAGATTCGTCAGAACCAGAATCGAGTTGGTGGCGCCGGCGATGTTGGTGCCGTTGCGCTGCCATTGGTAACTCAGCGGCGTGGCTCCCGTGGCGGGAGCGCTCAAGATGGTTGTCCCGCCCCGAAAGGCGGTGCGGCTGAGTGGCTGGGCCAGGATTTCCGGCAGGTTGCCGCCGCACACGGCCATGCTGTGCTGCCCGCCCGCGGCGATCAGAGCGACGTTCGTCAATCCTGCCGGGACGACGGACTGGCAGAAATCCGGCGGCGGACCGCTGCACGTGAAGCTGAGAAAACTGCCCGCGCCCCAAGCCCTCACCGAGCCGTCCCGCTTCAGCGCCAGACTGTGCGTGGCGCCCGCCGCGACCATCGCGACTTGGCCCAAGCCCGCCGGCACGCTGGCCTGACCGGCAAGGTTGTTGCCCCAGGCCACCACCGCGCCGTCCTTCTGGAGGGCCAAACCATGCGAACCGCCGGCGGAAACCTGGACGACATCGGTCAGGCCGGCAGCTCCGCTCACCTGCCCGGCAGAGTCATCGCCCCACGCCACGACCACTCCGTTGGCCGTGAGCGCCAAGCTGAACAAGTTGCCGGCCGCAATGGCGACCACGTTGCTGAGGAAAGGTGGGACGGCGCATTGGCCGTAAGTGTTGTCACCCCAGGCGGCCACCGTGCCATCGGCCTGCAGCGCTAGACTGTGCCGCCCACCACCGGCCACCGCCATCGCGAAACCCAAGCCTGGCGGGACATTGGTCTGGCCCCAGGAGTTGTCGCCCCAGGCCATCACGCTGCCGTTGGCCAGCAAGGCCAGACTGTGGAAGGAACCCGCGGCCACGCCCACGACAGGGTACGGTGTCCAGGGCACGCTCGTCGGCCCTGTGCGGTCCCAGGCGAACACCGTGCCGCCGCTCGCCGCGCTCATCAGCGCCAGACAGTGCGCGTATCCGGCAGCGACGGCCGCCACCGGGAGGCCCACGGGATAGTTGGTCAAGGCCCCGTTTCCCCACACGAAGAGTTGTTGCACGAGCAGCGTCGCGTTGCTGCTCAGCGTCTGGCCGAACGCGTTGCTGACGACCACCGAGTAAATCCCGGAGTCAGCGGAAGTGACGTTCGTCAAGACCAGCACGTTGGTGGCGGCCCCAGGAATGGGCAGGCCGCCCAACAACCATTGATAGCTCAACGGAGCCGTGCCCGTCGCAGTCACACTGAAACTCACGGTGGAACCAGGCCCGGCAGTCTGGCTCGGATTGGGTTGCGTCGTGATGATCGGAGCGGAGCCTTGCGGCACCATCAGGGTCGCCGGCAAACTGCCCACGGTACTGACCGCGTCAGTCACCAAGGCGCGATAGCTGCTGGCTTGAGTGGGAAGGACGTTCGTCAGCAGGAGAAATGGACGGGTAGCCCCGGGCAGGTTGGTTCCGTTCAGTTGCCACTGATAGCTCAAGGGGAACGCGCCGGCAGCGATGACCCGGAACAGCACGGTTGCACCCGCGGTCGCGGATTGGTTCAGCGGCTGGCCGCCAATGAAAGGAGGCCCATTGCCGTTGAGCGCCAAGCTGTGATAACCCCCACCCGCCACCGCGGTCATCGGGCCCAATCCGCCCGGCACGATGGATTGGCCCCAGTCCGGCGGCGGCCCGATGAACTGCCCCGCGCCCCACGCGACCACGCTGCCGTTGGCCAGCAGCGCCAGCGTGTGCCAAAGGCCGGCGTCGATCGCGACCACGTTCGCCAAACCGGGCGGCAAGTTGGTTTGCCCGAACTGGTTGTCGCCCCAGGCGATCACGGTGCCGTCATCCTGGAGGGCGACGTTATGATTGGCGCCGGCGGAAATGGCCACGACCGGGCGCAAGCCAGCCGGCACGGCTCCTTGGCCAAAGGTGTTCGTGCCCCACGCCACGACCGTGCCGTCGGCCCGCAACGCCAGACTGTGAAAGCCACCGCCGGCCACCGCGACGACGTTGGCCAAGCCGGGCGGCACGTTGGTTTGGCCCCCGTCGTTGGCGCCCCACGCCACGACCGTGCCGTCGCCTTTCAAGGCCAGACAATGCGAGTCGCCGGCGGCCACTGCGGCCACGTTGACCAAGCCGGCTGGGACGAGCATCGGGTAGAACGCTGGTGGCAAACCAGCCGGCTCCCAGTAAGCCCCCCAGGTCACCACCGAACCGTCCCGGCGCAACGCAATGCTGTGGTAAGCGCCCAGGTCCACGGCCATCACGTTGTTCAGACTGGAAGGGAAGTTGTTGGTTTGCGCCCACAGCGTCGGGTTCCACGGCACGACCGTACCGTTGTTCAGCAAGGCCAGGCTGTGCTGAAAGCCGCCGGCGATCGCGACGGCGTTGTTGAGCGTGGGCGGTATCATCAGTTGCAGGGCGGTGTTGTCGCCCCAGCCAAGCACGGCGGCCGGTGCGCCGGCTGCTCCGAGCCAGATCGTCAGACAAGTCATCGCGTCGATCCGTGCGAGCCGACATTTTCGGCCACCTTCAGGCCGGTGGCGCGGCGCGGGCCGGCAGTCGTGGGATCGTTCGTTCTGGAAGGTTAGGTTTTGGGCTGTTGTTTTCATGGTTCTGATCGGTTGAGGGTGAGGGAGGAAGTTTGCGGGTGGACTCGGTTCAGGGTCGTCGCAGACGATCGAAGCCGTTTCAGGGTGGCGCCGGGGCGGTCACGGAGCGGTAATCGCCGAGGACCACAGGGAGATTCGTCTCCGGCGGCTGCGAAGGGTTGTGCCGTGCTTTCATGGGTCGGCTCTGGGTTGAAGGTTGAAGGGAGGATCAAGGCTGCCACGCGGGGGAACGGACGACGCCGAAGGGAAGGTTGGCAGAATCGAGTTGGGCGAGATCAGGCTCATGGGTTGTCGGTGCTTGGGCCGGCCAGCCATTGTTCGTAGCGGCGCATGGGCAGCGACAGCGTGGCCACGTTCAAGATGTTCGGCGGTTTTCTCTTTGCACACATACAGCAGAAAAGCTCTGGGAGTTTCGATCACGGCGCTCACGTCACTGGCCGGGCGCAATCGAGTGCGCAAGACGCGCGGCCACTCGGCGGGCAAATCCTCGAAGTGGGACTTCCGTTCTTCGCCGTGGCGTGACGACAGGGGATGGAAGCTTGGCATTCGGACCGAAGCGCTTTCGGACTTCGAGCAAGTCCGCGGCTGGCGTGTTGATTTCCGCTGGTGGCGCGCCCAATTGCCATGTCGTTTCCGTGAACTGGCCGGCGGGTTTCACGGTAACCTCGGCGCAGGCGCGGTCGGCGCTGCCAGGGCAGAGCAGCAGCGCAAGGAGGAGGGGAAATTTCAAATTGAGAATTGGGAAATGAGAATTGCGCATTGCTCCCGGCGCAGGTGCGCGGAGCGCGGCGGCCTGTTGGGTGTTCATGCGAGTTGTTCGTGGTTGGTCGTGGCGGTTCTGATTTTGAAACGCGGGGACGAGAACCTTCAGGGCCGTTCCAGGATGCGGAAGAAGCGTTCTTCGCCCGCGCGCGGGACGAGCCAGGTGTTCGTGGCCGCCGGAACAGGATTGGTTTGCACGTTGGCCCAGGCGTTGGTGAGCGACAGGTTCGTCGAGCTTTGGAGAATCTGGCTGGCGCTGGTCTGCACCCGGCCCGTGGAGGTGAGGCTGAATTGGCCGCCCAGCGGGCGCGCGTCAGTAAACCGGATCACCGGCTGAGGCGCGCTCTGCAGCGTCAGCAGCCAGACGTTGGTGCGGAAATCCCAGTCGGGGTCGCCCCAGCCGCCGTGCATCACCAAACCGCCGCGCTCGGGGAACCAAGTCAGACCGTAGTCAATCGTCTCCGGCGGCGTGGCCGGTGGTTCGAGCTTGTGCCAATCGTTGCCGTCCCACGCCCAGGTATTGGTCGGGTAAATGGAGTTCCACGGTTCCAGTTCATTGACATGTTCCCCGCCGTAGAAGATCACCAGCCCGGACGGTGGATGAAAGGCCAGGTCGAACACCCAGACGCCCGGTAAAGGGAAGGTGACGGGTTGGCGCTGGACCCAGTTCGTGCCGTTGAAGGTCCAGGTTTCCATGGTGCGCATGGCGACCAGGACCATCTCGCCGCGCGCCGCGTCGAAGGCCAAGCCGCCGCCGGCGGCGCCGGGAGGCGAGGCGTTGGTGCCGGCGGCCAGAATCCAATTCGTGCCGTCCCAGAACCAGGTTTCCGAAACCTTGTCCACGCCGGGCCAACCGTCGGAACCGACCAGCACCGTCTTGCGGCGCACCGGATCGTATTGCATCTGCGCGCCGTCTTTGCACTGGATGGGCGTGGTGGCGGCGGTGATGACCGACCAGTTGGTACCGTTGAATTCCCACACCTTGTTGGTGGCGGTGGTGTAGAGCACTACGACGTCGCGATGGGAGTCGTAGGCCAGTTCGATGTCTTCGCGGCCAGGCAGTGCGGGCGAGGGCGATGGCAGTTGCGTCCATGACCCATCCGCCGCGCCCGCGTAGATGGCGAAGGTATTCTGCATAATCGAAGTTCGCCCGGCCACGATGAGCCGGTGGCGCAGGCTGTCGTAAGTCATGTCGTGATGGGCGAACGCCGGGGAACTGGGATGCGTGATCTCGGTCCAGGCGGTGGTTTGGGCGTGCAGAGTCAGGCTGCCGGCCAAGGCCAGCAGCGCGGCAAGGAGGGGCAATTTCAAATTGAGAATTGAGAATTGGAAATTGCGAATGGCCACCGGCGCGAGGGCGCGGGGCGAGGTTTGTTGTTTTGTCATCTTCATACGGTTTGTTGTTTGCGATTTGCGAATCGAGAAGGACTCAAGGATTGCGGAGCCGGTAGAACTTGTTGCCCAGCGGCGACGGCTCGGTGAAGGAGAGGTTCGTCAGACCGTTGGACTGGTAGAGTGGCGGGATTTCCAATTGGACCGTTTTCATGGTTTATGAGGTTGAGAGGTTGAGTGTTCGTCAGCTTTTGCAAGCAGCGCTTCGAGGCGGGCGAGCCGCTGCTGCAACTCAGCGATCTCCGTCTCCTTGGCCTTTATAGCGGCGGCTTGCTCTTCCACTTTCTGGTTCAGCCCCTGAATCGCCGCCAGCGCCACGCCGTCGGCGTCCACGCCCGTGATGCCCGTGTCGCTCTCGCCCACGGCGAAGGCGGCTTTGAAGTCCTGGGACACCGGGCCGATGTGGCGAATGGAAGCGTCCTGGCTCTTGTAGTTCCAGGTGGCGAGCGGCAGGGCGGCCACGCGGGCCAAGACTGTTGGCGCATCCACGGCCTGGAAGTTCTCCTTCGCGTTCCGGTCGCTCAGGCTCGTCCAACTCCCGCCACCCGACGCGAGGCGAACGCCGGCGCTCAGGCCGCTGTCGGAGAAAAGCCGGTAGCCGCCCACGGCGCGCATTGTCACCGAGTTGGTGGTGGCGGAGGCCACGTCGGCGTCGGTCGAATCGCCCCAGACGAACGCGCCGGTGTGATTGGCCTTGGCGCGGCGGCCGGCAGCGAAGGCGTAGTTGGTGGCCGCATTGAGCCGCCCGCCCGGAATCGTCGCGTAGTTCGCATAGGCCGCGATGGTGTTGTCCCAGCCCCCGCCAATCGCGCTGCACGTTGAGGCCACGCCGATGTTGTTGCGGTTGCCGCCCGTAATGGTGGCATACGACGCATTGGCCGCGATGTTGTTGTCGGCGCCCCCGCCAACCACGCTGTAATCTGAGTTCGTGCCAATGTTGTTACTGTGGCCGCCGGCAATGGTGGTATGTGGCGCATTGGCCGCGATGTTGTTGTCGTAGCCCCCGCCAACCGCGCTGCCATCCGAGTTCGTGCCAATATTGTTGTTGTAGCCGCCGGCAATGGTGGCGTCCGAGGAGTCGTTTCCAATGTTGTTGTCGTAGCCTCCGCCAATCGCGCTGAAAGGCGAGCCCGTGCCGATGTCGTTGCGGTCGCCGCCGGCGATGGTGGCTTCACGGGAATTGTCCCCAATGTTGTTGTCGTAGCCCCCGCCAACTGCGCTGCCATACGAGTTCGTGCCAATGTCGTTGCGGCCGCCCCCGCCAATCACGCTGTAAGCCGAGTCCGCGCCGACGTCGTTGTCGTCGCCGCCGGCAATGGTGGTATGCGGCGCATTGTCCGCCACGTTGTTCTCATAGCCTCCGCCAATCGCGCTGTAGTCCGAGTCCGTGTCGATGTCGTTGTAGTCGCCACCGGCGATGAAGCCGAAGCTGGCGGAGATGCTGTTGCCACCCAGGACATCCGGCCCCCCACCGCCCGCGATCACCGCGCCCACCGCGCCCCAATACACAACGTTGTTGTCCGCGCCGCCGATCAAATTGGGGGTCCCATTGCCGTGCGGCTCCAGGCGCAGCGCACGCAGGCTGTTGACCCTGAACTCCAACGCTCCTTCGTCGCGCGTGCCTAGAAAGTGCGCGGCGGTGGTGCCGCTGTTGCCATTCATGAGCCAGACCTCGTCGATGCGCGGCACGTTGCCGGAGAGGCGCGCGTCCGGCAGTGTGCCGAGGGTCAGCCGGGAAGCGTTCAGGTTGGACAGCAGCGGGCCGTTGCCCGCGAACCCAGGGGCGCTGACCAGCCCGGCGAAGCTCGCCCCCTCGCTCAGCAAGGCCACGTTGGCTGAGAGCCGGGCGTCGGCCACCGTGCCGGCCAGGGCGGCCGCACCCAGATTGGTCAACCCGCCGCCGTCGCCCGTGAAGCTGCCCGCCAGCGTGCTGGCCGTGTTGGTCAGCGTGACGACGCCAGCAAAGCGGGTCGTGCCGGTGAAGTTCTGGTCGGCATCCAGCAAGGCCACATTGCTCGAGAGCCGCGCGTCTGGCAGTGTGCCGACGGTCAGCTTGGTAGCGTTCAGGTTCGACAGCAACAGGCCGTTGCCCGCGAACCCGGGCGCACTGACCAAGCCGGCGAAACTCGCCCCCTCGCTCAGCAAGGCCACGTTGGCAGAGAGTCGCGCATCGGGCAAAGTGCCGGTCAAGCCGCTGGCCGGCGCGCTGGCGGCCACACCGGCGTTGGGCGCAAAGAGCGCGTGCGGGGCGGGCGTGAGCGGTTGCCGTGGCGTCAGCGGCGTGAAGGCGCCGCCGCCGTTGGTGCGCACGCCGATGGCCAGCCAGCGCGCGCCGCCTGCGAAGACGCCCGGGCCGAAGTCGAGCGCGACAACAAACAGGCCGTTGGCGACGGGCGTGGCGGGGTTCGTGAGAATGTCGCTGACGGCGCCGCCATTGGCCAGGGCGTCGTAAACCGTAAATCGTAAATCGTAAATCCCGCTGGCGGGCTGCCCGCCGTCTCGCAGGTGGCCCTGGTAGGTGAAGGCCGTGCCCAGGGGAGCGGCGATGAGTGTGCCGGCCAACAAGGCCAGCAGGACGACGAGGGGGGAAAATTTCAAAATGAGAATTGAGAATTGGAAATTGCGAATGGCCACCGGCGCGAGGGCGCGGGGCGAGGTCAGGTTTGGAGTTGGTTTCATGGGGTGTTCGCAGTTTGTGGTCGGGTCGTGGTGAGGCAGTGTCACCGAATCAGTGGAGTCCGCCGGAGCAACGGAAGCGGCGACGGTTGGCCGAAGAGCGCCGGGTCAACGCGCAAAAAAACCTTTCCCACGTTTCCCTGCGTGGCCCTTAGTGTGGCGAGGCAGAGTGCGGTCCAGTCGAAATAGCCGGCCTGCATACTTGCCCGTGATTGAGTGTCGCGGTGCTATCAGAAAACGGGAACGGGAGCAACAACCAAGTGAGCGGATTGGGCGGGCCTCCAGGGCTGATTCAAGAAAGCGTAGCAGCCGACGTGAAGAGGCTCACTCTGATTGCGGAATGCAGATTGCAGATTGCAGATTGAAAACAGAGCCTCCTCACGTCGGCTGCTACGATCCAGGGATTCTTGAACTCACCGGGGCATGCCCCCGGCAACGCGAGAATTCTGGGATCAACTCCTTGCGCCCTCAGTCCGCGCTCACAGGCGGCGGATTTCGTCCCGCAGCGGCTTCAGGTCTTCATCACTCAGCGCCATCGACTTGATGGTTTCCTTTTTGCCGACGCGCAGGGCCTGCCGCAACCATTTGCGGGCCTCGTCCAATTGGTGCATCTGGCAAGCGTAACAGGCGAGGTTGAACGGAATCATCGCCTCCTTGGGAAAGATCGTCGCGGCCGGGAGCAGGTAATCCCGCGCCGCCGGCAAACCGCCGCCCGGCATCCGCCGCGCGGCGTAGGCCCGATGCAGCCAGCCCGTGGACCGTCCGGCGTCCGTCTGCACCAGTTCCTCCGCCACGCGGAAGCCCGCGGCCCAATCCTTCGCCTCGGCGTACAAGAGCCAGCGCACCTCCAGCACGTCGGGATGGGATCGCACGGTGGCGCTGAGGTGGTCGAGTTCAGCAAACGCTTCCGGCAAATTCCCCAACTCCAGCCAGCCGATGGCGGCCGCGAGGAAATGCGAATCCGGTGGCGGCAGATGAGTGTTCACACACCGTCATTCCGCGAACGCCTCCAGTTCCGCGCACGAACTGAAGGCCTGCTTCGGGTTGTCGCCGCCGGCGGGCTGGCCGATGACGCGCACGGCCACCGCCGACGCGGGCTGCGGCAGTTTCAGTTCGAACTTCTGGCCGGGCTTCAGCTTCCCGTTGTCCACCGCCGTGGTGGCCGGATAGCCGGCCAGTTCGCCAACACGCTGCCACGGGCCGCCCTGCTTCCCGCGAATCTCCACGCGCGGTTTGCCGCTGCCCGCGTTGAACCATCCGCCGTCGTGGAACGTCTTCCCGTGAGCGAAGACCACGCGGCGGATCGTGGCGGGGGCGTTCAGCGTGACGGCAAACCAGTCTTCACTGGCCGGCTGCGCATTGAACGTGACGACGAACGTCTCCGCGTCGCCGTCGTTGATCGAGCCACTCTGGTTGCCCTGGCGGGAGCGGCTTTCCTCGCCGTCGGCCAAGACTGAATCCGTTTGCGCAAACTCGGCGCCGGGAGCGCGCAACCAGACGCGATACGAACCGCCGTCGGCGCCCGCATCGGCAAACGGCACGAGCACCGCGGGCGTGACTTCGCGGCTCCGGCGCGAACGCACCTTCGCCTCAAACGTGAGTGGCGACGCGGTCTTGAGGACAAATGGTGGCTTGGCCACGTCCGCCAATCCGATGGCCGAGGCCGAGGCCAGCCCGCGGTTCTGCGCCTCATCGTAGGCCAGCACGAACGGCCCCCACTGGAGCGCGCTGCGGCCTTCGTTGCCGTGCTGACCGGCGATGACCATCGCGCCGAGCGAGAAGCTAAGCGTGATGCGGTCGCCGTCTTTCCATTCGCGCGCCGGCAGGAGTGCCCAACCGTTCTCGTTCGCGGCTTGAACTGTTTGTCCGTTCACCTGCAGGCGAAGCGGCGCGGCCCAGGCCGGCACGCGGACTTTCACGCCGAACTTCGCCGACGTGGGCAGGCGCAGCGTGATTTGTGAATTCCCCCGGCGCGGAAACTCGCTCTGCTGATCCACCGTCACGGTCTGTCCACCGAGGTCGAGCGTGGCCCGCGACGTTTCAAATGTGCTCACGAGGAGCGTGTCTCCGGCCCGCAGATACGCGGCCTGAGGCGCGAGCGCCAGGCCACGCGGGCCACTGGAGTGGCAACAGTTGATGCCCTTGTCGTAGGGCTTCTTCCCTTCGAGCGCCGTGAAGTAGCACCAGTCGTCACCGCGTGGATGCTGGGCGGCGGCGAGATGGTTGTAGATGGTTTTCTCCAACTCGTTGGCGAACCTGGCCTCGCCCGTCAGCCGCAGCAATTGGAGGTTCAACTGAATCCAGGTCGTCGTCACGCACGTCTCGGCGACGTGGGCGGAAGTCTGGTTCGGCAACTCGAAGTCCGCGCGAAAATGCTCGCCCTGGCTGGCGCTGCCGGTGAGATAAAGCCGCTTGTCCACGATGTCCTGCCAGGCGTTGAGCACCGGCTCGAGGAACTTCCGGTCGCCCGTGGCCCGCGCGAGTTCGCACAGGCCGACCAGGTTGGAGAGCATCTCGTAGGCTTTGGCGTTGGCAGTCTTGTTGACCTGCTTGGCGGTCATCAGCGCCTCGATGATCTTCGGCCCGTTCGGTTCGTCCCACGACTTCACCAAGTAAAGCGCGAAGTCCAGATACCGCGGGTCGCCGGTAAGCCGGTGGAGGACGACGACCGGTTCCAGCACGCTGGTGGCGGCCATGCCGACGTGCGTGCCGGCGGAGAGAATGCTCTTCCTCGCCGGGAAGGTCGCGATGAGCAAGTCCCCGATCTTGCGGCACGCCTTCAGGGCGGCCTCGTTGCCGGTGAACTGGTGGTAGGTGAGCAGGCCGATGAGGTTGTACTTGTGCGACCACACGTCCCAGTCCGCGCCCTGGAAAAGGCCGAAACGCTTCTCTGGGACGTAGGTGCCGAGGTAGCCGTCCGGCTCCTGCGCCTGGATGAGTTCAGCCGCGACGCGATCCAGCTTCTCGCGCAACGCCGCGTCGCCGGTGTAGGCCCACGCGAGCGTGGCCGCGTGCAGCCATTTACCGACGTGCTCTCCGATCCAGGGATGAGTCCCCGGCTTCTGGCGAAAGCCCGCCAGCAGCGGCTCGGTATCGACCGCGAGCAACCGGTTCTTCTCGTTCACCAGGAGCCGCGCCCCCAACCAGCCATCAATGTGGATGGCGGACGGGGACAAGGCCTCCGCCGCGTCAGGCAACTTGGCCGGGGCCTTGAACGGCAACGGCTCGATGGGCGCAGCGGCGGCGAAACTGGAGAGGAGGACGACGGGAAGAAACCCCAGGAGACTGTTGGCGATTCGTTTCATGGCAGTGGTGCTGGACAGATCATCAGTGCGACCAAAGCACTGCCACAGGTTCCGCGCGGACGCAATCAGTTTGGCAACCGGAGGCGCGGCCCGACCTCCTTCAACTCGAAATCCCTCCTCTCCTCATGCGCCCTTCAGTTCCCGCTCCATCCATGCCTGCGTCCGGTCCCACATTTCCGGCGTATAGACGTGGCCGAGGTTGGGAATGACGAGGCTCTCGAACTTCTTCTCCGCGCCGTAGAGGCGATAGACCTTGCGTACCACAGATTCGATCTTGCGAATGCCGTCCACTGGCGAGCCGAAGTCCTGGTCGCCAGTCTGGAAAAGCATCGGACGCGGCGCGGCGAGGGCGACCACGGCCTCGGTGTCGAAGTGATTCAGCATCCCGGGCACGAAGTAGTAAATGCCGTGGTACTTCAGGCCCTCCGTGGTGATGAGGTCTTCGTAGCGCGTGAGACAAGCCACGGCGACGCCGGTCTTGGGCCGGTCGTCCAGCGCCATGAGCCACCAGGTGCGCGTCGCGCCCATGCTGATGCCGGTGACGCCGATGCGCCGGGGATCGACTTCCGGGCGCGAGCAGAGATAGTCGAGCGCCATCAGGTCGTCGCGCACGATCATGCCCCAGAGCGAACGGCCGACCCAGAGGTTGAACTTGCTGGCCGTCATTTCGCCGGCGCCGCCCTTCTCCTGCGGGCCGCCGGGGCCTTGACCGTTGCGCTCGCCGAAGCAGTAGGCGTCGATGCCCAGCACGGCGAACCCACATCGAGCCAACGCGGGACCGGCGGGTTCGGGCAGGGCGTTGGTGCGGAACAACTCCTCTTTGCCGATGTCGTACTGGCCTCCATGCCAATGGCAGTAGAGGATGGCGGGAACCCGGCCTGAAGTCTTTTTCGGAAGGAGCAAGTAGCCGGGCACGGTCGCGCCGGCTCCGTTCTCAAACTGGAATTTCTCCAGCCAGAAATCGCGCCGGTCTTCGCGGCTGAGGGTTTCGACTTTCGGCACTTTGGGGCGGGGCGGGAGTCTGCCGAGCAACTCACCAAGTTCGACGCGGATTTGCTGGCGCTGCTGCTCCCAGGCAGTCTTGCTGGCCGGCGGCGTGAACGGTTGGGCCAGCGGCGCACGAGCCAGCCAGCGCTGGGCGATGGTGAGGTTGGTCTGAGGCATAACGGTGCGAGCAGTGAAGAGAAGGATTGCGAAGAGCGTCGCCGACATCAGGCGAGCAGCGCGACGGGAGCAGACTCCGTCTGAAGAATCTGCAATCCGCAATCTGCAATCTGCAATTGATCTGAGCCTCGTCACCTCGGCTGCGACGGGGCTTTGACACTGGTTCGGTGGTTGAAATGGCATCATCACGATTCGTCGCGGCGGGCGCTTGCGCGACCCGCGGCGGAGCGGCAGGAAGAGTAGCGGCGGGCGGGCGCGCTTCAAGGAGGATTCCGGCGGGCGGATGCGCGGCGGTTCCTCCCAAACAGCGGTCAGGTCAGCCTCGCGTCTTGAGGAAGGTTTCGATCTCGCGCCGTCGTGGGGCGGAGGGTTGCGCGCCGAGTTTGGTGACGGACAGGGCGGCGGCGGCGTTAGCGAACCGCGCCGCCTCGGCCATGGTCTTCCCCTCGGCCAGCGCGACCGCCAGCGCGCCGTTGAAGATGTCGCCGGCCGCCGTGGTATCGACGGCTTTCACTTTGAAGCCAGGAATGAGTTGTCGGCCGTCGCGGCCGGCGATAAACGCGCCCCGCGCGCCCAGAGTGAGAATCACCGTTTGCACGCCGCGGGCGAGCAGTTTGTCGGCAGCCCGTGCAGCCGCGGCCTCGCTATCCACTTTCAGGCCGGTCAAGAGTTCGGCTTCGGTTTCGTTGGGCGTCAGAATGAAAACGAGCTGGAGCAACTTATCGGGCAGAGGCCGAGCCGGCGCGGGATTCAAGATGACGCGCACACCATTCCGCGCCGCGAGTTCGGCGGCGGCTTGGACAGTTTCGAGCGGGCTTTCCAATTGCATGACCAACACGCGCGCCCCCGCGAATGCCGTTCGCGCTCGCTTCACGTCCGTCGGCGAAAGACGGCCGTTGGCACCGCCAGCCACGGCGATGCTGTTCTCGCCATCCTTGGCCACGAAGATCAAGGCCACGCCCGACGGGGCCGTCTTGTCGCGGACAATGTGCTCCACATTGATGCCGTCTTTGACGAATCCGGCTACGGCTTGGTTCCCGAACACGTCCCGGCCCACGCGCGCAATGAAGGTCACACAACCTCCGGCCCGCGCCGCGCCGACGGCCTGGTTGGCGCCCTTGCCGCCGGCCGCGGTGACGAATTGGCCGCCGAGGAGGGTTTCACCCGGCCGCGGGAGGCGGTCGAGCTTGATGATCATGTCGGTGTTGCTGCTGCCGAGGACGAGGAGGCGGGAGGTCATTCTAGGCGGGGCAGTTGGAAGGAGCCACCGATGTCACCGATGACACAGATGGAAAGAATCGAAAGACCGAAACCTGTTCCCGGAGGTTCACCCACGACGTCAACGGACTGTCTTCGCTCCAGCCTTTTTTGTGTCTGTGCCATCGGTGCCATCTGTGGCCCTCCCGCTGCCGGGTTCAGGTTCGTAGGGAAGCTCGGCGGCTACTGGAGCAGAATCCCATTCGTGCGCCAGTAGGGCGTGATGGCCCACATGTTCACGGGCACAAGCGCCTTGCCGTAGCGCAGGTATCGCACGCTGCCGTCCGCGAACGCGTGGACCGAGCCGCCGCCCGAGGAGTTGTTCCGGCCGGCGGTGCCGTGCCGGCTTTGCTCCAGTTCCGTGATGTCGTTGCCCGTCCCTTCCATGAAGTCCATCCAGAAGTGGCCCGACTTGGTTTCTTTCTCGCCGAAGGTGATCGTCTCGCTGGGTTCGGGGATGGCCGTGTCTTTCAAGTCGTTGGTCGGGTTCGTGCCGCCGAAGTAATCGTTCCAGCCATTGATGATGTAGCTCCGCGGGGCGCGATCCGCGGGCGCCGCCCCGGCCCCGGCGTTGGAAACTGGATCAGGGCCGTCGCTCGGACAGCGGAGGAGCGTCAGCACCTGGTAATACGGATAGAGCAGCGCCGGCCAGCGGTTGTTGGAAGAACGACGGGTGGGCATGATGTCCTCGTTATCGTCCATGTAGAGCTTGAGGGATAGATCGATCTGCCGCAGGTCGCTGGTGCATTGGATGCGCCGGCCCGCTTCCTTGGCCTGCCCCAGCGCCGGCAAGAGCATGGCCGCCAGGATGGCAATGATGGCGATGACGACGAGCAGTTCGATCAGCGTGAAGGCGCCGGCCGCCGCCGCGGCTGGGCTGGCCTCACGGTGAAAGGGTTCTTGCGAGCGCATAGAACGAGGATTTTGAGCTTCGAGTTTCATTCACGAGCGATGCAGTACAGACCGGCCCGGCGGGCAAATATTCAACCCGGTTTCGGTCCTAGCAGCATCCCGGCGCCCGGCCAAAGCACCCTCTTCACGCTGCCTCCCCGCGTGGCGCAGCCAAACGAGATGGGGCTGCCGGTTTGAGCGAGCTTCCCCTGGCGAGGGCGAGGATTACCTGGTTCTCCACCGCGAAGCGCACACTTCGCGAAGTGTGTGCAACCAGCCCCAAGAAGACACCGACAGCGCAGGAAGGTACTTTTGCCTTCGGCGAACGAAAGCGCGGTGGCCCGCAGCAAGTTGCCTCATTGGCGCCTCTTTCAAAACTGTAGCAGCCGACGTGAGGAGGCTCTGTTTCCCTTGAAGTTTGAGCCTCCTCACGTCGGCTGCTACCGAGTTTTGAAATCGCCTGATTGGCGCCCTGGTTCCCGGTAGCGCAGGGCGAGCAGCGCAAACACGCCGGCCACCACAAACATCAGCAACGCATAGAAGTAAAACTCCGTCGCCCCACTGGCTTTGACGAGGTCCTGGTTCAGCTTGGTGAAAGAGGCCACCAACAGGTTGCCCACGGCCACGGTCATCAGCCAAAGGCTCATGATCGTGCTCTTCATCGAAGCCGGCGCCTGAGAGAAAGCAAACTCCAGCCCCGTCGCCGATAGCATGACTTCGCCGGCCTCCAGGAAAACGTAAGGGATGATCTGCCACGCCAGGCTGAGAGTATGGCCTTGATCCATGCGCGACTGAATCCAGCCGCAGAGGACGAACGCCACCGCCCCCAGCACCATGCCCGCGCCCATACGCCGCAGGGGCGTGGGCCGCAGACCGAGGCGTTCGCACAGTGGATACACCCCCAGCGTGAGCACCGGAATCCACGCCAGCACCAGCAACGCGCTCACGGACTGAATGCGCTCGGCGTCCACCTTGTAGCCAAGCACGGCGAACGAGGTCATCTTCTCGCCTTGCAGCACCCACGTCGTGTTGATCTGGTCAAACAGCGCCCAGAACACCGGCACGGCGGCGAAGATGACCGTAATGCGCACCACGGCTTTGGCGGCGTTCACTTCGGCTGGACTGTGGCGAGCGCGCGCCGCATCGAGCCACGACTCCCCTGCCCTTCTCCCGGATGAGTGAGTCAGCGCGGTCCACACCACGGGCAAGAACCCGGATTGCTTGGTCTCGCGCGCGGCGGGTTGGCGCGCGTAATGCGGCGTCCCAATCCAGAAGACCAGCGTGGCCAGCGCCATGAAAATGCCCGGCACACCAAAGGCCCAACTGTAGCTCAAGTGGTCGCGCACCAGCGGGATGCCGGCGAACGCGATGAACGCGCCCAGGTTGATGGACCAGTAGAACAGGCCGTAAACCTTCGGCAACAACGACTGCTGCTCCGGCCCGAACTGGTCGCCGACAAATGCCGACACGCACGGCTTGATGCCGCCCGCGCCGATCGCGATCAAGAGCAGCCCCGTGTAAAGTCCCGCCAGACTGCCCTCCCACAACGCCAGCACGCCGTGGCCGAGACAGTAGAAGAGCGAGATGCTGAGAATGGTCCAGTACCGTCCGAGCCAGCGGTCGGCCAACCACCCGCCGAACAGTGGAAGGAAATACACTGCCATCTTGAACAGATGCACTGTCCCCTTGGCTTCTTCCGGCGCCATCCCCAGCGCGTTCTTCATGTAGAGCGTGAGGATGGAGAGCATCCCGTAGTAGCTCAGGCGCTCGCAGGCTTCGTTGCCAACGATGAACTTGATCTGCGGCGGAAAACGGTTGGCCGTCGGCCTGGGCGCGGGGTTGGGCGCAAGCTGGTTCACGCGCGACTGAAGTAGCGGATTTGCCCCGCTCAGGCCAGAACTTCTGCGGGGCGAGGAGAACGTGGAAGCGTTGAAGCGAAGAAAGAGAACGCGGCTGGAAAACTCGGCCTTGGGTCCATGGTCCGTGGTCCGTGGTCTGTGGTCCGTGGTCCCGTTTCGCAATGCCTCAGTCTTGCTCGGCGGTAGCACAGATTTTCTTGTCTGCCGTCGCGCTGGCGCCAAGACCGGCGGCTCCAACTGGAGCAAGCGGCTCAAGGTGGCGTCGGAGTCATAACTCAAGCCCTGCGCATCGGCCACGGTGACCAGCACCAGGTAGAGCGCCCACGCGGCGGGTTCGGCCCGGCGCAGGAAGTTCTCC
>JACRJZ010000035.1 GCA_016219875.1 Verrucomicrobiota bacterium
AAACAGGGATGCAATCTTCCAAACGGGATCGACAGCCGGAGCCGCCGTCACCAGGGTCCACCTCGCCAGAACGGAGGAACCATGCTTTCCATCGGGCTGGAAATCCGCACCATGGTCAAACCGGTCTGGACTTCCGCCGCGCGCACGAGCGCCCCGACGATGCGGGCCGAAGGCGGTTCTGCCAAGTTATTCTGCCGGCCCGCCACCGGCCCCGCCGGCTGAGTGGCTTTCCAGTCGGCCGTAGCGCCGGTTTTCCAACCGGCGAGCGCTGGAAAAGGCAAGCCGGCTGAAAGGTTCACGGCCTAGCCGACTGCAAGTCGGCGCTACGGCAGGTTGAAAACCTGCGTTTCCCGGTGTGCCGGGCGAGAGCGGTATCGCCGTTCAGAAGCTGAAGGCGGGCGGCGGGGCCGAAACAGAAACCGCTCCGGTCACGCTTCAGCCGCAACAATTCAGTGGAACCACGAGATACACGAAACATACGAAAGGAAGACCCTCTTTCAGAACTGTAGCAGCCGACGTGAGGAGGCTCTGTTTCCATTGAAGTTAGAGCCTCCTCACGTCGGCTGCTACGGGGTTCTGCAACTGCCTCGGAAGACCCAAGAAGACCGTGGCTGGCCCGGGAACGGAAAGGCGCCTCAGCGCGGTCACTTTTTGGTGATGCCGGAGGCTCCGCTCCCCACCGCGGTCCAGCCTTTGTTTTCGTGTATTTCGTGTGTTTCGTGGTTTCCTCGACCGCATGGTCACGCCTCAGTCCACGAGCATCATCCGGTAAAAGCGTTGGCGCGCGCCGCCGAGGTTGTTCGTGACGGAGGTCAGGAAGTCCGTCGCGGTGAAGTCGCTCTCGAAGTTGGTCCAGGAGCCGGAAACGAGGTCGTCCCGGTATTGCACGCGATACGTCTTGCCTGGGTAGCTCCGCCAAACGAGCGTGGCCACGCCGTTGGCAGGGCGGGCGAACGGCTCGAATCGCGGCGGCGGGAGGACCACGATGTCGAAGACGTTGGTGGCGCTCATCGGCGGCGAGCCGTCGTCGGTCACGCGCACCGTGAACTGATTGGTTCCCGGCGCGGAACCCGCCGGCGGCGTCCAGGTGAACAGGCCATTGGTCGGATTGATCCCGGCACCGACCGGCGCGCCAGGCTCCAGGCTAAACGTCAGCTTCTGCTGCGGCAGGTCGGCATCCGTGGCGAGGACCGTGAAGGAAAGCAGGTTGGTTTCGACGACCACTTTCGTGCCGACGGGCGTGATGACCGGCGCGTGGTTGGTCGGCGGCGACGTGATGGAGAAGTTCACCGTCTTGGGGCTGCCGTCCATCACAGAGGGAAGCAAGTCCAGCCAGTTGTACGCCGTCATCAGCCGCACAGAATAATTGCCGGGCGAATCAGGCAGCACCGTCGAAGGAAACGTCAAGATCATGGTGGCGGTGGCCCCAGGTTCCACGATCTCCTGGGTGGCGAAGGCCAACGGCTGTGCGCCCGGGAACCACGAGGGGTTGTCCGCTTGGGTGAGCCAGGAGTACTCCTCCGTGCCCGGCTCCCACACGTCCGTCGTCGTGTTGCGGACCACCACCGTGATGTTCAGCGGTTGGCCAAGCTGGACCGGCGTCTGCGGGGTGGCGTTGACAAACAGCCCACCGTACTGCGCGCGGGCATCTGGCACCGCGGCGCCGAGCAGGAAGACTGCGCCGAGGAAGACCGCGCTGTGGCGGACATGTTGGAGTGATTCTGATGTCATGGCGTTTCTTGCTTTCTCTTCGCCGGCGCAACCCAAGGCCGCTTCGCGGAGAGGCGGGCCGGCGCAACCGCACCCAGCGGTTCCATCACCAGTGATGGCGTCGTTGGCTGGCCGCGAGCATGAAGGGACCGGCCCGGTGGAACAAGCTCTTTTCCTGTGAGCCGATTTCAAAATTCCGTAGCCGCCGACATGTGGAGGCTCTGACTTCAAATCTGCAATCTGCAATCCGCAATGACGTGAGCCTCCGCTCGTCGGCGGCGACGGTTCCCGGACACGCTCTGAACCTGGAACCTTGAACTCGCGCCGCCCGGCCCCTACCTTCGCGCCGATGCAAGTCAATCGTCCGTTGGTCATCGCCGGTCGTGAGTTCCAGTCCCGTCTGCTGGTCGGGACCGGGAAGTTTTCCGCGCCGGAGATGATGCGCGACGCGCTCGCGGCGACCGGCACCCAATTGGTGACCGTGGCGCTCCGCCGCGCCGACTTGAGCGGGAAGAAAGACCCGTTCGCCAACATTCTCGAATTCATCGACCCCGCCCGCTACCTCCTGCTGCCGAACACCAGCGGCGCCATGAACGCCGAGGAAGCCGTCCGCCTCGCGCGCCTCGCCGTCGCCGCCGGCCTGCCCAAGTGGGTCAAACTCGAAATCCATCCCGACCCGCGCTACCTGTTGCCGGACCCGGTGGAGACGTTGCAGGCCGCCGAAGTCCTGGTGAAGGAAGGGTTCACCGTACTGCCTTACATCAACGCCGATCCGGTGCTGGCCAAGCGGCTCCAGGATGTCGGCACCGCCACTGTCATGCCGCTGGGATCGCCCATCGGCTCGAATCGTGGCGTCCAGACGCGCGACCAGATTCGCATCATCATCGAGCAAGCCACTGTGCCGGTGGTCGTCGATGCCGGCCTCGGCGCGCCAAGCCACGCTGCGGAAGCGATGGAGCTCGGCGCCGACGCCGTGCTGGTGAACACCGCCATCGCCGTCGCCAGCGATCCGATCCGCATGGCGGTCGCGTTCAAGATGGCGGTGGAAGCGGGGCGGGCGGCCTTCGAGATCGGCTTGGCCGAAGCGCAGGACACGGCCAGCGCGACGAGTCCGTTGACCGCTTTCCTGAACTGATTTCCCAACATGAACCACACCACTTCCCTTCCGCTGGCCCGCGTCAAGGAACTGCTTTCGGCCAGCGCGAAGGCCCGCGTCCTGGTCGTCGGTGACGTGATGCTCGACCAGTTTGTTTGGGGCAAAGTCTCACGCATCTCGCCCGAAGCGCCCGTGCCCGTCGTCGAGTTCGACCGCGAAAACTACATGCCCGGCGGCGCAGCCAACGTGGCCCGCAACCTCGCGGCGCTCCACGCCCGGACGGAGTTGTTCGGCGTGGTGGGCCATGACACGGCAGCGAACCAACTCCGGGAGTTGCTGGGCCAGCAGCAGGTGAACTGCGGCGGGGTCATTGCAGAAGCGGCGCGGCACACCAGCACCAAGACCCGCATCGTGGCCCACCAGCAACAGGTCGTGCGCGTGGATCGCGAGAGCCGTCACGAGATCAAGCCGCACACCACTTCCCGCCTGTTGGCCGAGTTGGAGAAGCGCGTCCGGCAGGCCGACGCTGTGATCGTTGGTGACTACGGCAAAGGCGTCGTGACCCAGTCGTTGTTGGACGGCCTGAAGCGGCTGTGCCGGGAGCGCGGCGTGTGGCTCAGCCTTGATCCCAAGCCCATTCACCGCCTCGCGCTGGGTGGGCTGTCGCTCCTCACCCCAAACCGGAAAGAAGCGTTCGAACTGGCCGGCCTCCCGGACGACACACGCCAGGCCGATCCTCTCCGCGACACCGCGCTGATGAAGGCCGCCGAGGGCCTCCTCACGAAGCTTCAGCCTGCGCTCATGCTTATCACCCTGGGCGAACTCGGCATGTTGCTGTGCCGGCGACACGAGAAGCCGTTCCACATTCCGACCGTGGCGCAGGAAGTGTTCGACGTGTCGGGCGCGGGTGACACCGTCATCGCGACGTTCACCCTGGCCATCGCCGCCGGAGCCTCGCCGGTGGAGGCGGCGCTCTTTGCCAACCAGGCCGCGGGCATCGTTGTGGGCAAGGTCGGCACCGCGACCGTCACGCCGGAGGAGCTGATGGCGAGCTTCTCCCAGCGGGCCGCGTGAGAGGAACCGCTGCGCGAGAAAGGGAATTGGAAATTGGAAATTGGAAATTTGAGATTTCAGAGGCGTTTTCAGAACCTCGTAGCAGCCGATGTGAGGAGGCTCAAGCTTCAATGGAATCAGAGCCTCCTCACGTCGGCTGCTACGGGTTTGAATGAGTTTCTTGCGAATTTGAGATTTCGAATTGGCCGGACGCGTGCGGCGCTCCAATTTTCAATTTTCAATTTTCAATTTCCAATTCTCAATTCCCCTCCTCCCCAAAGCCCCTCATGACTCCGCCCGCCCCCATCAAGATCACTCCGGCCTTCCTCCGCGCCATGAAAGGCCGCGAGCCGATCGCCGCGCTCACGGCCTACGATTACCCGCTGGCGCGCCTGCTCGACAGCGCCGGCGTGCCGCTCATTCTGGTCGGCGATTCGCTGGGCATGGTCGTGCTCGGCTACCCGGACACCACCCACGTCACGAGGGAGGAAATGGAGCATCACGTCCGCGCCGCCGCCCGCGCCCAACCCCGCGCGTTGCTCGCCGCGGACATGCCGTATCGCAGTTACGAGACGCCGGAATCCGCGGTGGCCAACGCGCGCCGCCTCATCGCCGCCGGCGCGGAAGCCGTGAAGGCCGAAGGCGGCCGCCGCATCCAGAAGCAGATCGAAGCCATCGTGGCAGCGGGCATTCCGTTTCTGGGGCACCTCGGAATGTTACCGCAGAGCGTGCTGGAGGAAGGCGGCTATCACGTCAAAGGGAAGGTCGAGTCCGAACACCAAGCCCTGCTCGCGGACGCCGACGCGCTCGTGCAAGCGGGCGCGTTCGTTGTCGTGCTGGAGTTGGTCACGCCGCCGGTGGCGCGCGAGCTTACGCAACGCATCCCGATCCCCACGATCGGCATTGGCGCCGGCGCCGATTGCGACGGACAGATTCTTGTCACCACCGACCTGCTCGGAACTTCGCCCGACTACATCCCCAAGCACGTGAAGATGTGCGCCCACTTGGCCACCCCGATGCGCGCGGTGGTGGAAGAATGGATGCGTTCCCTCACCCCGGCCCTCTCCCATCCGATGGGAGAGGGAGGAGCGAATCCCGCGCGGTGACGAAGCCGGCGCTGGCTGGCACCGAGCGCGACAAGCATGTCCCCCTCTCCCATCGGATGGGAGAGGGTCGGGGTGAGGGTTCATGGGAAGGGCTTGGGGGCGCTCGCCCGCTTGACGCCACAGCCGTCCAGCGAAACAGTGTGGCGTGGCGGTGGATCGACATGCACGGGTGGTCGTGTTGGGCGCGGGCTTCGGCGGGCTGACGTTTTGCCAGCACTTCCGGCATCCTGCCGCCCAAGTGACGGTGGTGGACCGGACCAATCATCACCTCTTTCAGCCGTTGCTCTACCAAGTGGCCGTGGCGGGCTTGTCGGCCCCGGACATAGCCCAGCCTATTCGGTCGATCCTCGCGCGCACGCCCCGTTCGGAAGTGGTCTTGGAAGACGTTCGCGAGGTTGATCTGGCCGCCCGGCGCGTCGTTTGCGCCAACAAGGTTTTGCCGTACGACTACCTGGTGTTGGCGTTGGGCAGCGTCACCAGCTACTACGGCCATCCCGAATGGGCCGAGTTTGCGCCGGGACTCAAGACGCTGGAAGACGCGTTGCTCATCCGCCGCAACCTCCTGCTGGCTTTTGAGAAAGCAGAGAATTCGACCGATCCCGCCGAACAGGCGCGCTTGATGACGATCGTGATTGTCGGCGGCGGTCCCACGGGCGTCGAGTTGGCCGGCGCTTGCGCGGAATTGGCGCGGCACGTCTTGCGACGCGATTTCGGTCACATCGATCCCGCCCAAGCGCGGATTGTGCTGATCGAAGCCGCGCCGCGAATTCTGGCCAACTTGCCGCCCGACTTGTCCGACAGTGGCCAACGCCAACTGGAAAACCTCGGCGTGCAGGTGCGCACGGCCACACGGGTCAAGGCCATCCGCGCAGGATGCGTGGAATTGGAGAACGGCGAGACAATTGCGGCGGAGAACATTTTGTGGGCAGCCGGCGTGATGGCGCATCCGCTCACGCGAAGCCTCGGCGTGGAACTTGATCGGGCCGGCCGAATCAAAGTGACGCCCGATCTCAGCGTGCCCGGTCACCCGGAGGTGTTTGCCCTCGGAGACATGGCGCTGGCGCTGGACGAACGCGGCGCGCCGGTCCCTGGCATAGCCCCGGCAGCCATGCAAATGGCCCGGCACGTGGCACGATTGATCGCGGACGAGTTGGACCTGGGCAAGGGCCGGGCGCCGCGTCCGCCGTTCCGTTACCGCGACCGGGGCACGATGGCAACGATTGGCCGTTCCGCGGGGGCTGCGATCATCGGCAAGGTCAAGCTGACCGGCTTCCCTGCCTGGTTGGCGTGGCTGGTGGTTCACTTGATTTTCCTGATCGGCTTCCGCAACAAACTGGTGGTGCTGCTGAGTTGGACCTACTCCTACTTCACCTACAAGCTCGGCGCGCGGATCATCACCGGCTGGCCCCGCACTCAACCGGAGGAGTCACCGCCGGGGTGAGCGGGCACCTCGCGCCTTGCGCTGGACTGGAGCGCGGTCCCAGCCGGTCTGTGTTGAGCGTCGTAGCGCAGGCTTTCCAGCCTGCCGTAGCGCCGACTTTCAGTCGGCCGGGTGCGGAGGAACACGGAGCGCTCGCAGGTTGGAAAACCTGCGATACGGCAGGCTGGAAAGCCTGCGCTACGCGAGACACACGCCGCAGCCGCCTCGCGCGGTCCCGCGGCGCGCTGTCTTGCCGAACGCTCCTGAACTCCGAGCGTGGCTGCGGCTGGGACAGCCGCGCGCCGAAGTAGAGTTCGGCGCTCCGGTGGCGGTATCAGGCGGCGCCCTTCCGCACCACACTTCTCCTTTCCGCTTGGCTCTTGCGCGGGCCGTTTGCATTCTTCGCCCATGACAAATGAACCGATCCTGCAACTTGAACTTCCCGGCATCAAAAAGGTCAAGAGCGGCAAGGTCCGCGAGATGTTCGACCTCGGCGACGCTTTCCTGCTTGTCGCGACGGACCGCATTTCGGCCTTTGACTGCATCATGCCCAACGGCATCCCGCGCAAGGGCGAGGTGCTGACACAGATTTCGCATTTCTGGTTTGAGAAGTTCGCGAGCTTCCAGCCGAACCACCTGCTGGCCCGCGCCGATGATCCGCTGCCCAAGAACCTCCAGCCGTTTGCCGACAAACTCGCCCGCCGCAGCATGATCGTGAAGAAGTCGAAGCCCCTCGTCATTGAATGCGTGGTGCGCGGCTACCTGGCAGGCTCAGGCTGGAAGGAATACAGGAAATCGCAGACCGTCTGCGGCATCAAGCTGCCGCCCGGCCTGACGGAATCCTCCGAGCTGCCGGAGCCAATCTTCACGCCCGCGACCAAGGCCGAGACCGGCCACGACGAGAACATCCAGTTCGCAGAAGCAGAGAAGCTCGTGGGCGCGGACGTCGCCCGACAGGCGCGCGACCACAGTCTCAAGCTCTACACCACCGCCCGCGATTTCGCCCGTCAGCGCGGCATCATCATCGCCGACACGAAATTCGAGTTTGGCCAGTCCGACGGGAAGCTGATCCTGATCGACGAAGTGCTCACGCCGGACTCTTCGCGCTTCTGGCCCGCCAGCGACTACCAACCGGGCCGCGGCCAGCCGAGCTTCGACAAGCAATTCGTCCGCGACTACCTCGAAACGCTCGATTGGGACAAGACGCCGCCCGCGCCGCGCCTGCCGCCGGAGGTAGTGGTGAAGACTGCGGAGAAATATCTCGAAGCCTACCAGCGGCTCACGGGGAAGGCGCTGTAAGGGCTTGGCGGCGGGAGCTAGCGCGCATGCCGAGATGGCGTGGACCGGTGGCCCCTCCCTTGCGACATCGGTGGTAGGTGAAGATGGTTTACTGGCGGAGGCTTTCTGGTGTGGACGCTTTCCGCCGCAGCGTGCTAGTTTCTCCCCGCAATGAGCACAGTGGCTGAAATCAAGAGCGCATTTGAACAACTTCCGGAGCATGAAGCGTGGGAGGTGGCGGACTGGATTCAGGAAGTCATGGAAGCGCGCTGGGACCGCCAAATCACCGACGACATTGCCAGCGGCAGACTTGACAAACTGGCTGAGCAAGCCATGTCGCACTATCAAGCGGGACGGGTGAAGCCGCTTCATGAATTCCTGGACAACGCCTGAGTTCTGGGCAGCGTTTGCGGCGTTGTCGCCGACGGTTCAGGAGGCGGCGCGGCGGGCCTTCCGGTTGTGGCAGCAGAACCCGCGTCATGGCTCTCTTCAATTCCAGCGGAAAGGGCGGTTCTGGTGCGCCCGAGTGGGACCGGGACACCGTGCTCTGGCATTGCCTCTTCCGAATGGTTTCCTCTGGTTCTGGATCGGCGCGCATGACGAATACGAGCGGATGCTGCGCGGAACGCGGTAGCCGAGGCCAATCATCTCGCAGGCGCTGGCTCCGCCAGCACCTCGATCTCACTCCGACCCGCTCCCACTGTCCGGGCTTTCGGCTGGGATTCCCTGCGCGGCTCGTTCCTGTTTGCGCGCTTGCTTTCGCCGTTGGCTCCGTCGGAGATAGGCCGCCGTCGCTACCGCCACGTCCACGACCTGATTTCGGAAGGAAGTCCGGGTGAACGCCTCCGCACAGTTCAGGTCGGCCGCGCGCTCTGCCACTTCCAGCAGCCAGAGCAGCGCCGCCCGATCCTGTACCTCAACGCTCATGTCCTTGTCCGGCGACGCCGCGATCCTGTCCGTGAGGAAGGCGAGACGCCGTTCCAGCCGGTCCACAAGTTTCCGTTCTCTGCGAGTGAGTTCGACCATGATCGTAATTTCCGCCGAACCTAGCGTCCGCCCACTCACCCTGCAATCAATTCGCCACGTAATCGGCAGCTTGATCGTGATCGTCCTTGCCGCCGTCGTGCGCGTGCCACGCCTGCCAGAGTTCCGCGTTGACGCGGCCTGGGTGGATCCCGAAGCCGCTCCATGAGTTTCCTCGAATGGGCGGCGTGAGAGGAACGTCTGGTGAAGGTCGCCTATGAACAACATGCAGACTCAATTCACCTCGCGTCGCGAGTTCCTCAAGACTACCGGCCGCCTGGCCGCCGCATCGGCCTTGGCGGGGGCAGCCATTCCACACGTTCACGCCGCTGGCAGCGATCTCATTCAGGTCGCGCTCATCGGCTGCGGTGGACGCGGCTCGGGCGCGACTGCGCAAGCCCTCTCCACCAAGAGCGGCCCCATCAAGCTCGTCGCGATGGGGGACATCTTTGAGAACAAGCTCAACCGGAGCTTTGAAAATCTTCTCCGCCGTCCCGCCGGCGAAGTTGATGTGCCCCAGGAGCGGAAGTTCCTCGGCTTCGACGCCTACAAGAAAGCGATGGACTGCCTGCGCCCCGGCGACGTGGTGATCCTCGCGACGCCGCCGGCCTTCCGCTGGGTCCATTTCACCTACGCCATCGAGAAGGGACTGAACGTGTTCATGGAAAAGCCCGTGACCGTCGATGCCCCGACGACGCGCCGCATGATCAAGCTGGCGGAAGAGGCCGACAAAAAGAACCTGAAGGTGGGCGTGGGCCTGATGATCCGCCACTGCAAGGGTCGCCAAGAACTCAAGCAACGCATCGCGGACGGACAGATCGGCGACCTCATTCTCATGCGCGCTTACCGCACGGGCGGCGCGGCGGCCAACGTCAGTCCGAAATCACCCGACATGAGCGAAGTGCTTTACCAGACGCGCAGCTTCCACTCCTTCCTGTGGTCCGGCGGCGGCCTGTTCAGCGACTACAACATTCACCAGATCGACGAGTGCTGTTGGATGAAGGGCGAGTGGCCGGTGCGCGCCCACGGCACGGGCGGACGCCATTTCCGCGGCAACTCGCTGGACCAGAACTTCGACACCTACAACGTCGAATACACCTTCGCCGACGGCACCAAGCTGTGGTTCACGGGCCGTCACCAGTCCGGCTGCAACAGCGAGTTTGCCAGCTACGTGCATGGCACCAAAGGCTCCGGCATCGTCTCGACTTCCTCCCACACGCCGGGCCGCGTGCGGCTGTTCAAGGGCCACAACATCACGCGCGAGGACATGATCTGGGCCTTCCCGCAACCGGAGCCAAGTCCCTACCAGCTTGAGTGGGACGACCTCATTAACGCCATCCGCCAGAACAAGCCTTACAACGAGGTGAAACGCGGCGCCATCGCCAGCATGGTGACTTCAATGGGCCGCATGGCTGCGCACACGGGCCAGATCATCGAGTTCGATCAGATGATGAACCTGGACCACGAGTTCGCGCCTGACGTCGATAAGCTCGCCGTGGACGGCCCCGCGCCGCTGAAGGCTGGCCCCGATGGCAAGTATCCGGTGCCGCAGCCGGGGATTAACAAGAATCGGGAGTACTGAGCGACCGTGAGGGTCTGAAATTGCCTCTCATTTCGAGACGATCCCGTGCGTTCCGATGGAAAAGGAAAGCACGACCTCGTGGTCGATCACGAACAGGACGCGATACTTCGCCGTGACCCACAAGTCGAAGACCGCGTGACCGTGCCAGAGGATTCCTTCCAAACGGTGGATTTGGAGAGAAGGATGCCGCCAGTTGCGACTGAACAAAGCGAACTTGGCGCGAGCGGCGCGTTGGATTCCCTCGGGAAGAAGCTGGAATTCGCGCTTGAAGCGAACCGTGCGCCGAAACTTCATAGATCGTCCACCATATCGTCCATTCTCCTGTATTCCTTGGGATCAATGGCGTCGTCTGGCTTTTCTTGAGCGTCGGCACGATCCTTGGCCGTCGGCTTGCGGGAGGGGACGAGCGTGGCAAACAACACTGGGTCGAAGGGGGCTTCGGTCTTCGTCTCTGGCTCTTTCAACTTCATCGTGACGAAAGCTAGCTTTCCCGTTGGCTGGCGACAACCCGAATCTCGCTGCCGCACCCCAGCTTTGGTGACGCACTCACGCTGGACAAAGCGTCATAAATCCACGACACCGGATCAAAGGGCCCGGCCGACAGGGCTTGTCGGCCGCGTGCCCTCACGCGGTAGCACTGGTGACGTGGTGTGTTCAGGGGCTCTTGGCCACCGACACGCAGACGATCTCCTTGTCGTTCCGCGCATAGACGCACCGGTTCGCAAACGCCGGATGCGACCACAGCACGGGACGGCCCGGATCCTTGTTCGTCGGGTCGAGGATGTGCGCGCGGCTCACCTCCTCGTACCCTTTCGGACTGAGGCGGGCGATGATGAGGTCGCCCAGTTCGTTGAAGAGGAAGAAGCGGTTGCCGTTCTTCACCAGGAAGGCATTGCCCCAGCGCACTTCCTTGCCTGTCGTGGCGGCGAAGGTTTCCCACAATCGTTCGCCCGTGTCCGCGTTCAGGCAGCGCAACTGGCCGTAGCTGCACACGCCGTAGATGTGGCCGTCCTCGAAGAACGGCGTGCTGATGATGCTGTGCAACTCCGTCGTCTCGCGTTCGCTGCGCTTCTTGGATTGCCAAAGCACCGTCGCGGCGGGCTTGGCGGCGTCGAGTTGCAGCATGAGCGAGCCGTCGTAAAACGCCGTGATGAACAGCCGGTCGCCCAGCTTCCGCGGCGTAGAAACCGACAAACCAACGCGTGAAGTAAACGGTACCGTCCAATAGCGTTGGCCGGTTTCGGGATTGAGCGCATTCACCGACTCCGGATGCCACACGACGAGCTGCCGCTGGCCGCCGGCTTCGTAGAGCATCGGCGGGCAGTAGCCGATTTCTTCCGCCGTGAGCGACTTCCAAAGCTCTTTGCCGGTGTCCTTGTCGAACGCCACAGCCACGCTGCCCGCCCCGCCGGCCAAGCAGATCAGTTTCCGACCGTCGAGCAGCGGATGCGCGGCAAAGCCCCACATCGGCGCGCGGGTCTGGTATTCCCGCTTGAGGTCTTTCGACCAAATCACCTTGCCGTTGGTGGCGTCGAGGCAAAGCAGATCGCCCTGCGCGCCAAGTGTGAAGACCTTGCCGTCGGCCACGACTGGTGTGCAACGCGGGCCGGCGGGATAGCTGATCGTGTAGTGGCACGGATACTCGTGCTGCCAGAGGATGCGGCCGTCGGCTTCGCTCAAGCACAACACGCGCTCGGCGCCTTGCACGGAACCGCGCTCGAAGGGGTTGCCCTGATTGCTCGCGCCCTGGGCCAGCCGTCGGTCGGTGATAAAGACCTTGCCGCCCGCGACCGCCGGCCCGGCGTAGCCTGCGCCAATCGGCGCGCGCCATCGCACCGTCGGTCCGCCGGGCGGGAATTTCTCGATGATGCCCGTCTCGCGCCACACGCCGTCGCGTTGCGGGCCGAGCCATTGCGGCCAATCATCGCCAGAGACAACCTGGGCGCCTACTACGAAAAAGCCGGCCAGGGCCAGCCGGAAGAACAACTTGCTCATGCATCGCATGGCCGAAAGGTAGCCAGAAACAGCCGGGAACGGGAGGAGTTTTTCCCGTGTGACACTGAATCTGGGGCGCAACCGGACACCACCCGATCCAGGGCGCAACTTGGCCCTGCCGCCGTAGCGCAGACATTCTTGTCTGCCGTAGCGCAGGCCGGAAAGCCTGCGGGGCGTGCGAAAGACTCGGCCGTCCGCATCGTGGCGGACGGCCTGCCGACAAGAATGTCGGCGCTACAGCAGGCTGGAAAGCCTGCGCTACGGCGGTGGTGTCGGGTTGCACCAGCCGATCCAGAACAGCTTTTGTTGAGCTTGCTCCAAACGGCCCGTTCCAGCAGATTCGCGGGAACCAAAATGGGCGTCCAAGACTCCTACAGTGGTGAAGGCCCTGAGCAGAGCACGCCGGACTTTGAAAGTCTCGTGGCGCAGCACTACGGGGCGCTCTACCGCTTTGCCGTGAGTTTGACGCGCACACAAGACGACGCCTGCGACCTGGTGCAGGAAACCTTCCGCCTTTGGGCCGAAAAGGGCCATCAGTTGCGCGACAAGTCCAAGGCCAAGACGTGGCTCTTCACCACGCTGCACCGGCTCTTCCTGGAGACGCAGCGCCGGCTGACGCGCTTTCCGCACCTGGAACTCGACGGAGTCGCCGACGAACTGCCGAACGTCACGCCTGATCTCGTGGACCGCCTCGACGGCGCCGCGCTGGTCGAGTTGCTCGGCCAAGTGGACGCGCAATTTCAGGCGCCCGTCGCCCTGTTCTATCTGGAGGATTACTCCTACAACGAGATCGCGGAAATCCTGAACGTACCGCTGGGAACCGTGAAGTCCCGCATGGCCCGGGGACTGGCCCAACTCAAACAACTCGTGGCGCGGCAGGCCACGGGCAGTCCTTCTGGCGAAAATCGAGGTGGCCAACTCGGGACGAGGAGCAGCGAAAGAACGATTGCCGCCAAGCCCAGAAGTTCGCAACAGCGGGACGGAAGCTCGCCGCTTCTGATCCTGAGTCGATTGGGGAATCTCGTAGCAGCCGAGGTAACGAAGCTCAGACTTCACAGGAGACAGAGCCTCTTCACGGCGGCGGAGGCAGCTTTCATCGCGTTGCGACGGCACTTGGCCCACGCCCTTCAGGCCGCGCTGAATCGAGGAGTCACGCCATGACTTCGTCCGAAGCCAAACTCGCCTTGCTGCCCTATCGGCCCGGCGCCCTCGACGCGACCGAGCCGGAGATGGCGGAGGCGCTGGCGCTCACGCAGCAAGATGCGGAGTTGGGGCGCTGGTTCGAGGAGCATTGCGCCTATCAGGACGCCGTGCGACGGAAGTTCCGGTCGCTGATGCCACCGGCTGACTTGAAGGAGCGCATCCTGGCGGAGCGGAAGATCGTGCGGCCGCAGTTCTCGTGGCAAAAACCCGCAGTCTGGATCGCCGTCGCCGCGGTGATACTCCTGTTCGCCGGGCTGGCGGTAATGCTGACGCGGCCCGCCGCGCCCGACCGGTTCGCCGATTACCGCGCCCGCATGGTCCGCGTGGCACTGCGCGAGTACCGAATGGACATCGTCACCAACGACATGACCCAAGTGCGGCAGTTCATGGCCCAGCGGGGCGCTCCCGCGGACTACGAGGTGCCCGCAGGACTGGGACGGACCAAGCTCACCGGCGGCGGACTCCTCAAGTGGCGGGGCAATCCGGTGTCGATGGTGTGCTTCGACCGCGGCGACAAACAGATGCTCTATCTGTTCGTGTTGGATCGAACCGTGGTCAAGGACGCCCCGCCGGCCAGCCCGCAGGTCACGAAGGTGAACAAGCTCGTAACGGCAAGCTGGACGCAAGGCGACAAGACCTACGTGCTGGCGGGGCCGGAAGAACCGGAGTTCACGAAAAAGTACCTGTGACGCCAAGGCGGTGCGCGATCTGGCGCGCCTTTCTCCTTGCCTCTACCGCAGCGGCTAGCCTAGCGTGCCGCCGTTCGCACACCCGTCAGTTCGACACGTGCATTCGTTCATCAGCCTGATTCGATGGAAAACGGAACCTCCAGCGGGTGGGAGGTCGGTCGCATCGGGTCGGCGATGAATGGAGTCACAAGCAGAGCGGGAAGAGAATTATGAGCACAATACTGTATCTGAAACTGAGCGCGCTGATGTTCATGGAATACGCGGTCTGGGGCGCGTGGATGCCCGTGCTGGCCGCGCGACTGCTCGGCCCGCTCCAGATGAGCGGCAAGCAGACTGGCTGGATCTACGCCACCCTCCCGCTGGCCAGCATGATCTCGCCGCTCTTCGCCGGCCAACTGGCCGACAAATACGTCGATACCGGCCTGATCCTCACCGTCTGCCACGGCTTGGGCACCGTGCTGCTGTTCCTGTCGGCCCGGATCACGAAGTTCAAGCCTCTCTTCCTCGTCATGCTGGCCTACGCGATGTTGTACGCCGCGACGATCCCGCTGGTGAACTCACTCATGTTCAGCCAACTCACGGACGTTGCCAAAGCCATCGGCCAAGAGCCGCGCGATTTCATCGCCAAACACTCCCCCGGCATCTTCATCTGGGCACCGATCGCCTGGGCGCTGATTGGCTACATGCTCAGCGGCTACCGCAACCTCCGCAAGGCCGAGGGCGACGGCAGCGATTGCCTGAAGTTCGGCGCCATCCTCTCGATCCTCATGGCGGTCATTTGCCTCCTCCAGCCGGCGACGCCGCCCAAGGGCGGCGAAGGTGTGCCGATGTTGAAGGCGCTCTCGATGCTCTCGGACTACAAGTTCGCCATCTTCATCGTGGTGTCCATGGTCGTGGCCGGCACCATGCAGTTTTACTTCCTGGGCACCGCCCGTTACCTGTCGGATAAGGGCGCTTCGGGGAAGAACGTTCCCGCCATCATGGGCATCGCCCAAGCCGCTCAGGCCGTGGCCACCATGCTCGCCCTGGGCCTGCTCCTGACCAAGATCGGCCCCAAGTGGACCATCACCGTGGGCGCGGCCTCGTGGATGACGCTCTACATCGCCTACTGCCTGAACATGCCCAAGTGGGCCATCGTCCTGGCCCAAGTCTTCCACGGGCTGGCTTACGTGTTCTTCATCATCGGCGGCCAAATCTACATCAGCAACGTGGCCCCCAAGGAAATCGCCGGCTCGGCCCAGGCGTTGATTATTTTGGTCACCACCGGCATCGGGTTGTTCCTCGGCACTCAAGTAGCGGGCTTCTCCATGGACCGATTTTCGGCAGAGGGAAAGATCAATTGGAGCAAGGTGTTCCTCATCCCGCTCCTTTGCACTCTGTTTGGGGTGCTGGCCCTGGCGGTGGCGTTCTGAGCAAGTCGGGCGTCGCGCGGAATCCTGTCTTCCAACGAGTCTGCAGGATGGAGGGCGCGGGCCATGTTCCCGCTTGGGGTGAATTCAACGCGCGCAGCCTGCGTCGAAAACGTGGCTGCAAAATCTGAGACACCAACTATGACAACCATCGCAAGACTTGCGGGCGTGCTCGCCTTGAGTGCCGCCCTCTTGACTCCAACCATGACTGCTCCAGCCCAAGCGGCTGAGGCGGGCTTCCAGAGTTTGTTCAACGGCAAAGACCTCACCGGCTGGAGCGGCAATCCCGACCTCTGGTCCGTGCAGGACGGCGCCATCACCGGCGTGACCAAGGCCGATCCCAAGCTCACCCACAACACGTTTCTGGTCTGGACCAATGGCACGACGGAGGACTTCGAGTTGCGGCTCAGCTACCGCATCGTGAAGGGCAACTCCGGCATCCAGTATCGCAGCAAGGTCGCCGACCAGGGCAAGTTCGGCCCGATCGTCGGTGGCTATCAGGCCGATTTTGAGGCGGGCAAGACCTACAGCGGCATACTTTACGAAGAGCGCGGACGCGGCATCCTGGCGCTGCGGGGGGAGAAGGTGGTGCTCAAGGCCGACTCCGCCAACCCCAAGAAGCACAAGAAAGAAGTCGTCGGCCAATTGGGCAAGAGCGAAGACATCCAGAAGCAGATCAAGGACGAAGACTGGAACGACTACGTGATCATCGCCAAAGGCAACCACCTTCAGCACTTCATCAACGGCGTGCCGACGGTCGATGTCCTGGACGAACACGAAGCCGGCGCGGCCAAGTCCGGCGTGCTCGCGCTCCAGATTCACGTCGGGCCACCGATGACGGTCCAGTTCAGGAACGTCCGGATCAAGACCCTGTAGCAACTGCGGCCTCTGGATTGGCCCGCGGAACGTTGCGCTTGTGGGGTGAGCAGGATTACAGTCCAGCGCATGAAAATCTTCATCAGCTACGCGGAGGGAGACGCCGCCGTCGCCAGGCGCTTGGTCGAGGGCTTGCGGCGAGAAGGGTTGGATGTCTGGTATGACCGGGATGAGATCTTTCCGGGAGACAACTGGGCCGAGGTCGCCGCGGGCGCCTTGAAAGAGTGCCAGGCCATGGCGGTGATCTTCTCGCCGCGGGCCGCCGAGTCCCAATCGATCCAGCGCGACGTGAGTTTTGCCTTGGGCAACACCCGCTATCGGCGTCGCGTCTTCCCGATCCTCGTAGAAGGCGCGGCTCCAGAGGTGGTGCCGTGGGTGCTTCGTCAGTATCCTCTCATCCAAGTTTCGGAGGACCGTTCGTTGGCGGAAGCCGTGAAGCAAATCGCCGGCAGTTTGCTGGCGGCAGTATGACCCGTTGGGTTCTCTAACCGATGCCATGTCTCCGCAGGAGGTCTTTCTCTCCCACGCCTCGCCCGATCTCGAATTCACCGAGCGTCTGGCGGCGGTGATGCGGCGGCACGGCGTGCCGGTCTGGTTTAGCCGCACCCACATCCTTGGCGGCCAGCAATGGCACGACGAGATCGGCTCGGCCCTGCGGCGGTGTGACTGGTTCGTGGTGGTCCTCTCCACGCACGCCCTGCATTTGTTTTGGGTAAAGCGGGAGCTGTTCTTCGCCTTGCAGCAGGAGCGATTCGTCAACCGGATCGTCCCCGTCCTGAGCGAGCCTTGCGAGTACGAGAATCTCTCGTGGACGCTCGCTTCGTTTCAACTGGTGGACTTCTCACGCAGCTTCGAGACCGGGTGCCGCGACCTGCTGCGAACGTGGAGCATTGCCTTTCAGAGCCTATGAACAAACACATCATCAACCTCATCGCCTTGTCACTCCTTGGCGCCACTCCATTGCTGGCCGCCGACAAGAAAATCGTCCTCGTCGCCGGCGGCGCCAGTCACGGCTCCGGGGACCACGAACACCGCGCCGGCTGCCTGCTCTTCAAGGCCTGTCTCGACGCCATCCCCGGCATCAAGACCGAAGTCCACGCCGGCGGCTGGGTGCCGGACACCAGCGCCTTCGACGGCGCGGACGCCATCGTGATCTACTCCGACGGCGGCGGCGGCCATCCGTTCATCAAGGACAACCGCCTGGAAATTCTCAGCGACCTGATGAAGAAAGGCGTCGGCCTGGGCTGCGTGCATTACGCGGTGGAAGTGCCGACGGACAAAGGCGGCCAGGAATGGCTCGACTGGATCGGCGGCTACTTTGCAGTGAACTGGTCGGTGAATCCGTTTTGGGAAGCGGACTTCAAGACGCTGCCCAACCATCCGGTGGCTCGCGGGGTCAAGCCGTTCAAGCAGCGCGACGAGTGGTATTATCACATGCGTTTCCAGCCGGAGATGAAGGGCGTGACGCCGATCCTTTCCGCGCTCCCGCCCAAGGAAACGCTGAACCGCAAAGATGGCCCGCACGAAAACAATCCCGCGGTCCGCCAAGCGGTGCTCACCAACCAGGAACCCCAGCACGTCATGTGGGTCTATGAGCGGCCCGACGGCGGGCGCGGCTTCGGGTTCACCGGCGGGCACTCGCACAAGTTCTGGGGCAACGACGATTTCCGGAAGCCCGTCCTCAATGCCATTCTCTGGATTGCCAAGGCTGACGTGCCACTCAACGGCGTCGATACGCCCGTGCCGCCGGAGTTGCTCACGGGGAGCCTCGACACCAAGGGTCAAAAGCCCAAGGCCGCGCCAGCTAAAGCCGCGCAGTGATTCACTTCGGCTGACTGGCTGCCAACCGAATCTGTCCCACCTTGTATCGCCGCTGCCCGTCGCCGTCCTTCAGCGGCAACGCGATTTGCGGAGTGCCGTCGCGCTGGCCCACGGAGACGAACACGTCGAACGTGCCGGGTTTCGTCGGCGGCGCGTGTGTGCCGACAGGATCGACGTGCCGCAGCGCCACGGTGAAACGCGATGGCCGCTTCTCGACCGGCGCCTGACCTGGCTCGGCGACCTTGAAGTCCCGCACGTCGAAGCTCTCGTCCACCTGCGCGGACACGATGCCGCCCTTCTCGTCTTTGAGCGTCAGTGCCCAGAAGCCGCCGCCGTAGCACGGGGCCACGCCAGCGTTGGCCCACGCGGTTTCCACGACGAACGGCTCGCCCAGCTTTATCTCCGCCGGCCATGAAACCTCGCGCAGTTGCAGACGATAGCCGAGGCGACGATTGATCCTGGCGACCGGCTCGCGGTTCTCCGCCAGTTCCTCGCGCGGCCACCAGTGGATGCTCATGTAGCTCGCGTGGTAATCCTCGACCGACTTCAAGAGCAGATCGCCGCTCCAGGCCTTGCGCTGTTTGGACGGGCCGTAGTGCTCGTGCTCCAGGATCACCGGCAGCCGCGGCCAGAACTCCTGCGCCATCTCAGCGTGATACCACGAGTGCGGCGGCGCCTGCACGAGGATGCTGTCGTCGCGCATCGTGACGTCTTTGGACAGCGCGTAGTCCATCGCGGGGAAATGCCGGCCGGGCTTGCCTGAACCCGCGACATCATCGCTGATGCACAGGAGCGTGTTCCTGAAATGCTTCACGTGAAGGTCGATGTGCTGCCTCGCCACCGCGAGCGTCTGCTCCTCATTCAGCCGGCTGCTAAAGCCGGTGTGCCCCTCGCCCCACATGCCGAACGAGCCGACATCGATGAACGCGACGTTCGGGTTGGCGTCGTAGCGGCGCGCCAGCGCAGCCAGGAAGTTGTCCAGCTTGGCGAGGAAGACCGGATCGAGGTAATCCGGGTCCCACAGCTTGCCGTCGGGCGCGGGGCCTTTGCCGAAATTGAAGTTGATGCCTTTGGCGCCCGCGTCCTCGACCCACTTGGGCGTGGCGTAGCGAATCCAACTCTCGGAGCAACTCACGCGGATGGCGATCCTCTTGCCCTTGGTGATCCAGCGTTGCGCCGGCGTGTCAAAGAGCGACCAGTTGAACTCGCCTTCCTTCGGTTCCAGATACGACCACGGCACGCGCAGGTAAATCACCGAGATGCCGGGCCAGTCTTCGAGTGTGTCGCTTGGTTCCAGCTTCGAACCGTAGTTCTCAATGAAGTTGGAGTAGAAGTGCAGCGTCCAGCCCATGCCCGGATTCACCAGCGCCTCGCCGGTGTCGTCGGGCCGGACGGTAACGCGGTCCTCTGCGGCGAAGGCCGGAAGCCACAGCAGCAAGGCGAGCAGGGAGCCTCTGACAAAATTGGAGCGTCCGAAGTGTGGAGGCTCCGATTCCCTTGAAGCTTGGGTCTCCTCACGTCGGCTGCTACGGGGTTTCGAGTTCGTCTCCAGGATCGGGCGGAGACAGGATGCGCAGACCAAGGCTGCATCAAGCTCCCGCCCGGCGCACCGGGTAGCGCAGGTTTTCAACCTGCCGTAGCGCCGACTTGCAGTCGGCAAGGCCGCATAACTTGCAGCCGGCTGGCCTCTTCCGACGCTTGCCGGTTGGAAAACCGGCACTACGGCAGACTGGAAAGTCTGCGCTACGAGTGCTCCCGAACCGAGCTTGAGGCAGCCTTGTGCGCAGACAGCGATGAGGGTTTTCATCTTGATTCGATGGTTCTGGTTCAACGCCCGCTGGTCGGCGCCGACAGACGCAGCACCGTCAGCGAGTGCGGCTTGAACACATGCCGAAACGCCGGCGCGATGCCGCTGATTTTCTCCTCCACCGGCGCAACTTTCTTCGGCTCGTTGAACGAGTTCTCGTCCGCGAGGTTGGCGCTGGCGAGCACGACCGCCTTTCCTTCCGCGCCGACTTGGGGCACGCCGTTGAGCCGGATGGCGGCGCCCTGTGGTTCTGCCGTGGCGTTGACAGCCTTGATGATGATTTCGCCAGTCCCGGCGTCGCGGACGGCGCTGGCGTAGAACCGCGGCTGGCGGTTGCCCGCGATGGGCGCCCGCATCACGCGCGTTGGCAACAGCACGTCGCCGCGATTCACGCTGAAGGCCTGTTGCACGTAGTAGCTGGGCGTGGCGTAGGAGCGGAGGTTGTCAAACCAGATCAAGTTCGGCGTCCACTGCCAAGCGTCGGCGTGCGCGGAGAGCGGCGCGTAGGAAGCCATCACCACCACGTCGGCGTTGCGCTCCAGACCGATCATGTAAGCGGCTTCGGCGAGCGCACACTCCCAATTGTTCCGGTTGCTCGGGCTGACGGTCTTGACGCTCTGCGCCGCATACTCGCCCATGAAAACTTTCGGGCCGGTCCGCGGATAGCGGTCATAGCGCGCTGAGTTGTCGAGGAACCACGCCGGCAGCGCATAGCAGTGCTCGTCCACGATGTCCGCCTTAAGCGCGCGCAGTTGCTCCCAGAGGAAACGGAACCGGTCATCGCCGGGATCGGGGCCGGCGCTGGAGACAAGCTGGATTTCGGGATGCCGCGCCTTGAGGATGCCGGCGAACTTCGTGTAGCGCTCGAGGTACTGCGGCCCCCATTGCTCGTTGCCGACGCCGAGCACCTTCATCCGAAACGGCGCAGGATGGCCCATCGCCGCGCGCTTGGCGCCCCACGCGAAGTTCGTCGAGCCGTTGGCGAACTCGATCAAGTCGAGCGCGTCCTTGATGAACGGATCGAGTTCCTCCAGCGGCACCAACTCGCCGGAGTTGAACTGGCACGCCATCCCGCAGTTGAGAATCGGCAGCGGTGCAGCCCCGATGTCCTCGCACAGTTGGAAAAACTCGAAGAAGCCCAGGCCGAAGGATTGGAAGTAGTCCGGTGCCGGACGGTGTTTGAACTCGTCGTTCCAGCGGTTGATGAGGAGCCGGCGCTCCTCGACCGGGCCGATCGTCGTCTTCCACTGATAGCGCAGCGGCAGATGCCGTCCCTCCACGATGCAGCCGCCGGGAAAGCGCATGAAGCCAGGCTTGAGATCGGCGAGCCATTGCGCCAAGTCCGCGCGCAAGCCGTTCGCCCGGTTCTTGAACGTCTTCTCGGGAAAGAGCGACACCGCGTCGAGTTCAAGCGTGCCGGGCTGTTCGAGGCGGATTTGCAGGCGGGCCTTGGGATCGCTGGCGGGCGCGGTCAACGTCGTGTGGTCCTTTCCCCACTTGGACGGAGCGGACGCAATGCGGGCCTGGGTCATGGCCTTGCCGTCGCTACCGAGGAGTTCCACCGTGACCGGCAACGCCGTGCCGTCGGTGCTGCGCAGGTGGGCGCTGAAGGTGTAACGCTCGCCGGCGCGCACCGCCATGCCGCGGAAGCCGTCGTTCACCATGCCAAAACCGCTGCCTGGCTTGTCGGCCTTGAGGCGCAGATAGTGCGGACTCGCGGGAAGCGCGGGATCGTTCGTGCGAATCTCGATGGAGCCGGCGGCGTCCGCGCCCCGCACCTGGCTCCAGCCCATCAGCCCATCTGGGAACTCGAACCCGCGGTTCTTCACCAGTTCGGGATACAGGCCGCCATCCGCGCCAAAGTTGATGTCCTCGAAAAAGACTCCCCACATCGCTGGATTGATCTTCGCGCCGGGCCGGTCGGCTTGGACGGTGATCGAGACATCGGCCGCCCAGGCAGCGGCAGAGCAGAACAGCAGCAACCCAAGCTGGGCGCGGCGGAGCAGTGGATTCAACCTGAACCCCGATTTTGAATCACCACGAAACACACGAAACACACGAAAAGGCTGGCTCCATTTCATCATTTTCCATCGCGCGACTCTTGCGCAGGGCCAGCATGACGGTTCCGGTTCTGCTTTCGTGTGTTTCGTGTGTTTCGTGGTGACCACTTCGGATTTCGGATTCAAGGCAACACGTTTCATGTTCATGGCTGGGCAAATTGTTTCGTGACGCACTGGAGGAAATTGTTCCCGTCGGGCGCCAAAACTCCAGTTCAATCTATAGCCTCAGACGTCCTTAGCCGTGGAACGCGCCTGGGCCGCCCGGTGAGGGCACCGGGCCTACAAGGCACGCCTTTCCTGTAGGCCGGGTCCCCTGACCCGGTGAAGGCCGCTTCATCTCGATTCCTGGCCTCCACAAAACCGTGCGGACGGCTCAGGATGTCTGAGCCTGACGAACCGGCGCGAGGCCACCCCGCTGGCGGGCCACTTCGTAGAGAAACACCGCACTGGCGCTGGCCACGTTCAGCGAGTCCACGTCCGGAGGCATCGGGATCGCCACGAGATCGTCGCACAGAGCCAGCACGGCGGGTGTGATCCCCTGCCCTTCGCTGCCCAGGACCACGCAGCAGTCGCCCGTGAAATCCGCCTGGGCCAGCGTGCGCCGATCCGTGTGCGGATGCGCGGCGATCAGGCGGAGGCCCCGCGAACGCAGCACGCGCAGCCCTTCGGCCAGACTCGGAAGCTCCAGCGCCGGCAGCCGGAAGATCGTCCCCATCGAGGCGCGGACGGCGCGGCGGATGAAGGGGCTGCAACACGTCTCGCTCACCAGCAGCGCCTGCGCGCCCAACGCCGCGCAGTTGCGGACCAGCGCGCCCATGTTCAGCGCGTTTGACATCGCTTCCGTGGCCACGAAGAGGAGCGGGCGCGGGCCCTCGCGGAGGAGGCGGTCCAAGTCCGGCGGTGGCGGCACCTTGCCCACGGCCAGCACGCCTTGGTACATGCTGAAGCCGCTCAGTTGCTCCAGGAGCTTCTTCTCGCCCACGAAGACCCGGATGTCTTCGCTCGCCGCGCGCGGCCCCAGCAGCCGTTGGTAATCCGCGAGCCATTTGGCCGGGAGCATCACGGAAACGACCGGCAGGCTGCTCTCGATCAGCCGGCGCACGACTTTCTCGCCCTCCGCCACAAAGATGCCCTGCTGGCGATGCTCGAACTGGTACTGCATCGTCCGGTAGGGCTGCAACTCCGGGAGGTCGAAGCTCGTGATGGACTGGACGGCCAACATTTCAGTGAACGCAGAGTATCAAAGCTCCGCCAGCGAGCCAAGCCAACCCTCACCCCAACCCTCTCCCATCCGATGGGAGAGGGAGGACCAAGTCGCGCGTTGCGACGAGACAGGCGTCTTGATGAAGTGGGCCTTGATTCGCGACGACCGCGTGCAGCACGTTCCCTCTCCCGTCCGACGGGAGAGGGAGGATCAAGTCACGCGTTGCGACAAAACAGGCGTCTTGATGAAGTGGGCCTTGATTCACGACGACCGCGTGCAGCACGTTCCCTCTCCCGTCGGACGGGAGAGGGTCAGGGTGAGGGTTGGACTAATTCCCGACATCAAAGCCCCGCCCGCGAGCCAAGCCAACCCTCACCCCAGCCCTCTCCCATCTGATGGGAGAGGGAGGACCAAATCACGCGTTGTGACGAAACAGGCGTCTTGATGAAGTGGGCCTTGATTCGCGACGACCGCATGCCGCGTGTTCCCTCTCCCGTCGGACGGGAGAGGGTCAGGGTGAGGGTCGGTCGAATTCCCGACGACGGACTTGCCACGAGTCAGAAGCGGAGTGCGATCGGGTATGGGCGGCCCCGCCTTGCAGATATCGGAGACTGGCGCGACGCCTGTCCTACAGCCCGTCCACGATCTTCTGCATCGCCTCTTCCTGGACCGCGATGGACTCGACCAGTTTCAACTGGGTGCGGCAACGGTCAAGGTTGTGGTTCGGGCGATGCACGCGGAAATATTTGTCCCCGTTCAGAAAGTCCGTCAGGAACCGGATGCCGATGGTGTAGGTGATGAGCTTGCCGGCGAACGCAAGGAACTTCCGTTCCGTCGGCGTCAGGAACCCTTTCGCGCCGTCGAGATAGCCGCGGGCCAGCGCCTCGAACATCGGCAAGTGCATCTCCACCTTGGCCAAGTCCAGTTCGTCCTCCACGGTGGGGCTGGTGGTCGTGCGGACCATGTCACCAAAATCGTAGTGCGCCAGGCCGGGCATGACCGTGTCGAGATCGACCACGCACATGGCCTTGCCGGTGACCACGTCCATCATGACGTTGTTGAACTTGGTGTCGTTGTGGGTGACGCGCTCGGGGACTTCGCCGCGGGCCAAGGCGTTGAGCAGCACGTCCACGATCGGCTCCTGCCGCAGGGCGAAGTCGATGTCTTTCTTCGCCACCTGCGCCCGGTTGTAGTGGTCGGTTTCGATGGCCTTCTGCAGCGCCTGATAGCGCAGGCGGGTGTTGTGGAAATTGGGGATGGTTTCATGCAGGCGCTGGCCAGGCAGGTCGGAGAGCAGGCGCTGGAAATCGCCGAAAGCGTAGCCCGCCTGGTAGGCCTGGCCCGGCGACTGCACGGCCTCGAACGTCTGCACGCCCTCGATGAAGACGAACGTGCGCCAGAAGTCTCCTCCGTCGTTGCGATAAAAGGCGTGGCCCGAACGCGTGGGGATGACGGTGAGCGCGCGGCGGGTGATGTCGCGGGCGTCCTCCGCCACGAGCTTGCTCCGCAAGTGCGTGGTCACGCGCATGAGGTTCTCCATCACGGCCTCGCCGTCCTTGAACACGTTTTGGTTGATCTTCTGGTGGATGTAGCGGACGCGCGTGCCGCCTTGGTCGTAGGTGGCGGTGTAGGTTTCGTTGATGTGGCCGATCTTGCACGGCTCGGCGTGGAGGATTTCGCCGTAGATCTGGAACTTCTTCGAGATGTCCTGCAGTTGCTGTTCTTGAAACACGACCATGGTCTTCGGTTTGTTGTTCGTCGTTCGTTGTCTTCGTTACCCGGTTGCCGACGCCGGCAGCTTCGCCCCGCCGTCGGCTGAAGGCGGCGTCTCTGCTCCGAGGCATCCGACGCGTTGAGAGGCGGGCCGATGGCCGTCTTAGTGCCAGAAGTTCCGGGCCGGAGCAAACCAAAAAGCGACGCCCGGCGCCTCCGGCAGGCCTGATTCAAGAAACATGCGGAGAGTAGCGCGGGCAGCCTGCCCGCGCGTTCCGTCGAAAATGGGAGTGAAAAACACGCGGGCAGGCTGCCCGCGCTCCTTCTTGAATCATCTCCGGCGCCTCTGGCCAGATCTCGTAGCCGCCGACGTGAGGAGAGCCGGAGCAACCGCCGACGATTGCTGCATCGGGCCAAGGAACGGAGCGCGGCTGTGGTCGAAGACCCAGCCGCAGCACGCTCCAGAGGACGAAGCTCGGATTTGCTCCTGCGCCCCACGCCTGGGTGGCTGCTGCGGCTGGTCCGGCAGACCCAGCCGCGCTCCGTTCCTTGGCAGGCTCTGGTTTGATTTCAGATTTCAAATCTCAGATTTCAGAGCTGCAGAGAGAGCCTCCTCACTTCGGCTGCTACCCGAGGCGGTAAAACAAGAAACCGGGCCGAAGCCCGGTTTCTCATGGTTTGTTTGGGTCGTCTTCGTCGCCCAGAGCGGCTTGCGCCGCCCCAGGCGGGGGAAGAGATTGGATCGCCTATGGAATCAAGAGCCGGAAGTACTTCTCTGGCTCAGACGGGACAGGGAGGGTCGCCGGATTGTTCGTCGGCTGCGGAACAACGTCGCTCCACGCCACAGGCGGCGTCAGGTTAGTGGTTTGTTGCAGCACCACGACCGGAATGCTGGTCGGCCAGCCGATGACCAGCGATCCGCCGGTCAGACTGAGCGTGAGGTTGATCGGTTGGACCACCGTCACCGCGACGACGCAGTTGGCGGCATTGCCCAAAGCGTCACTCACGGTCAGGGTGACGTTTGTGACCCCCACGGGCAGGAGCGTGCCAACGGCCGGTGACTGCTGGATGACCGCAGGCGGGCTGCAGGCTTCGGTGGCCTCGATCAGCGACGCGAAGTTCGGCAGGACGGCTTCTCCGCTCGTTTCCGTGTAGATGGTCTGCGCCGGCGGGCAAGATGCAATGCTCGGCGCCGTCAGGTCCGCCACGACCACGGTGGCGGTGCAAGTGGCCGAGAGGCCGATGGTGTCCGTCACAATGAAGGTCACGGTGGTGGTGCTTCCCAAGGCCAGCGGACTGCCCGCCAGCGGGTTCTGTGCGACGGTAAGGCAGCAGCAGTTGTCGTTCGCAGCCAACTGTGAGGAGAGGTCAGGCATGAGCGCCTGGCAGTTTGTATCCGCGGCCACGGTGGTATTCGGCACACAGAAGGCGATGACTGGTGCCGTCGGAACGGCTTCCGCGATTTGCACCGTCTTGACAGACCACACCGCACCTCCCACCTGACCGTCACTGACCAGGTAGTAGAACTGGTCGGAGCCGCAAGAATCGGGCGGCGGCGTGTAGGTGACCACACCATTGGCCAAGGTCACTTGACCAGGCCCGCCCGCATTGAAGTCCGCCGCGTAGTGGCCTGGCAGTCCGGCGGTCGTTACATCGATGACGATGTCGTCCAGCCAGTGCGTCTCATTCTGGCCACCGGTGCGCGCGTAGAATCCAAACCGGCCCACCGTGGGCACATACGAGGTCGCCAAATCGGTCACCACGTTGGTGCCACCCACGTTCACCGTGAGAAGGCCGCCCGCCGCGAGGCTCACGTTCACTGGAACCCAGTTCGTGTTGTTCCATTTCGGAATCAACACCGACCCGAGTTCGACGCCACCGTACTTGACCTTGAAGGCGGGCGCACCTGGCCCGGCGGCCGGGTAATTGTCAATGCACAGCGACAGGCCGGTGCCGGCTCCTTCCTCAGAGGTGCCAGCGGCAGGAGCATTCGTGTCAGGCAGGTCGCTCGCGAAGTTGAAGCTGAAGCCGTCCGCTGCGTCGGCCGTCCCGTTGCCAATGCGCAGCTTGAAGCTGGCATTGAAGGTTTCAACCGCAACACCCGGCGTCAGTTGGTTCAGGACGAACGATCCCGCCTGCGAGTTGGCGGCGTCCGTCAGGTGCAACGTGCCGCTGTTGGCCACGCCAGGCACGGAAGTGATATAGGCACTGCCGTAGAGGCTTCCTCTGTTGATGGAGTAGCCTCGGGCTGTGTCTAACGTGCTCAACACGCTGACGCTCACGTCGTCAACCCAGTGCGTTTCATTCTGGCCACCGGTGCGAGCATAGAAGCCAAACCGGCCAGCCTTGGGCACATAGCCCGGCAGGGTGACGTTGCCGAAGACGTTCGTACCATCGACGAACACGGTAGCAATGCCGTCCACTGTCACCGTGATGTTGACGGGTACGATCCGAGGATTGTTCCACGTCGGGATTTGCACGCCAGCAATGATGATGTTGTTGTAGTTGATCTTCAGGCCGGAGGTATTGGCCGTGCCGCCCCCGGGAGCAGTGGCTACGCTGCCGATGGCGAGAGGCACGAATTGGTAGTTATCCAGGCAGAAGGAGAACCCGGTTCCTACGCCATTGTCACCGCCCGAAACTCCATTCACCAAGTCTGGAGCGAAGTTGAAACTGAAGCCGTCCGCCGGCTGTGAAGTGCCGTCGCCGATACGGAGGGTGAAGCTGGCAGTGAAGGCTGTGACGCGTTTCCCCGGCGTCAGTTCATTGATCACGAGCGCGCCGGACTGACTGTTCACATTGTCCGTCAATTTCAGGCAAGCGCTGTCTCCCACGCCGCCGTTCGTCCCGATGTAGCCGCCACCGGCCGATGTGTAAAGGGTCGATCCAGCCGGCACCAAGCCATCATTGAAGTTGGCCGTAAACGTCACCGGCAGCACGCCGCTCACAGCGAGCACCGACAGCGGGTCACCTTCGGGATCAAGGTCGTTCGCCAAGAGGTCCGCCACCGGGATGCTGAGGACGCCGTTCTGGACCAGGAGGTTGGTTTCTCCCACGATGACCGGCGGAGCATTGGTCACAATGAGGACCAACGGCTCGCTCAGCGTGCCGCCGCCGTCGTTGCCGACGATCAGCGTGTAGGTGCCGGAATCCGCCACCGCCGTGTTGGCGATGGTCAGGCTGGCACTGGTCTGCCCAGCGAGGTAGGCGCCGTCCTTGAGCCACTGATACTGGATCGGGGCATCGCTGGTCGCGGCCACACCGGAGAACGTGACGGACTGGTGGATGCCCGTGATCACGGGTGTCGGCCCTGGTTGGGCGGTGATCTTCGGCGCGAGCGGGAAGGTGATGTCGCGATACTCGGCGAAGGCGTTGAGGGTCAACTGCGGATAGGGCGTGGTCGTCTGTTGATGGGAAGACGTGGCCAAGCCCAGATACAAGGTGCTGGGGAAGGCGCCGCCGGAGTTGATCGAAGTGTCGCGACTGGAGAGCAGCACCCAATCGACGGCATTGCTGCTGAAATAGCCGTTGAACACGGAGCCAACGCGCTGCAGGCGCAGCCAGGCATTCGGATATTTCGGATTGTCCGTGCTGTTGAGGCTGCCCAGCGACGGCGCCGCCGCCGCCGCGTCCGCATCGCGCCACTGGAAGGAGAACTGGTTGACCGGGGCCTGGGCGGCAATCGGAGAGGTGCGAGGCGTGGTCGCCATCAGGATGAACCGGCTGTTGTTCGTGAGCGCCGGGCGGGCCATGAGGCCGGCCTTGGACCACGCATCCGCGCCGGTCAGACTCTGAACGCGCACCTTGATGTCGAAGTTGCCCGACACTTGGCGGTAATCGAAGTGGAAGCCGTCGGCAGCGCCCCAGATGTCCCAGCCGTTGGCGGAGACATCCAGCGCGCCATTGGTGCGGCTGAGCGGATTGAGCGGAAGCGGGATGATGGCCAGCGGGTTGTAGCCGCCGGCACCCACCGCCGGAGTCCCGATGTCCAGCGGGGTGAGGTGGAGGATGCCACCGTCTCCAGAACTGTCACCCGCCTGAGGAGTGAGAGCGCCGCTCTGGATCGCATAGGCGTCGAGATGGAAGGTGCTGGCGCTGAGATAAGCCGCTGAATTCAACGGGAACACGATGGTGCGGTCCCCAATCAGCAAGCCGTTGAAGGCGTCGAACCCGCCAGGGCCGCCAGCCAAGTAGTCCAGGTCGTAGTTCAAGTAGTCCGTAGCGGTGTTCGGATCGACGGTCACATCGTATTCCACGGTAATGGAAGTGCCATCCAGACTGTTGACCGAGACGATCTGCGGCGGGAACGCGTAAGGATCCACCTGGATGGTGGTAGTGAAGGTATTGGTGTTGCCTGGAAGCGACACAGCCACCCGGAGCGGGCTGTCGATGTCGCTCATGTGCGCCACAAAGGTGAAGTTGGTGAGGGTGGCGCCCGGCAGATTGGTGTAGCTCTGCGTGGCGGGGTCATACTTCTGCCACTGGAAGCTGGGGAAAACCTTGTAGGCGGAGGGAACAAAGGCCCACAAGCCCAGGGTCACCCGGTCCAGTTCAGTGACGTGGATGGATGCCGGCGGAGGCGAAAGCACCTGGAGCATGTCGGGAGTGCCCGGCGCGCCGCCGAAGAAGGCCGTGGAGATGTTTTCGGTGACCGAGTTGTCCACGGGACTCCCCGTGACCGAGACGCCGTTGGCATCGCAGGCCCGGAAGGTCATTTGGAAATAGTCACCGCCGGTGCCTTCCTTCATGAGCGCCTCCATGTAGTAGCGCTGGCCTTCATTCAGCGGAATGGGCACCGACTGAGCGTTCGCGGCGTTGATGTTCTGGTTCGCGCCCGGCACGTGGATCAACATGGTCCGGCCCGCCGGATTTTCGCTGTCCGCGCTGTTGATGTTCATCCAGAGCTGCGAGGCATCGTCGCTCCGCGCGTAGAACCGGTAGAGGCCGGTGTTGGTGGGAACGAAGTAGCCGGAGATGCGGGCACCGTAATACTCCAGACCAGAATTGGCGGCGAACGGGCCTACGCCGAAGACGTTGGTGTACCAGACCAAGTCCGGCAGGTTGAGTTGGAACTTGGGCGCCAGGGTGAGTTCCCCGATGGAGCCGCCATTGAGGTTCGTCCACACTTCCACCAGGATGGCGTTGCCACCCACGGCCCACGTGGAGAAGGACGCCGTCGTGTCGGCCGCAACCGAGTTGGCCGCCGAGGAGGCATCCAGCACGTTGTTGAGGGTGATGGTATAGCGCGTGCCCGGTGCCTGCGGCGCAGTCGTGAAGGAAACGATGGTCCGGCTCGGATCCAGCGTCGCACTGAGAATCTTCAGGCCGTTGTCCGCCTGGTAGTTGCCCAGGAAGGTGGCTGAAACCGGCTCCAACGGTTCGCTGAACTCAAGCGTGAAGCCGTCGTTGTAGCGCCAGCCGATGGAACGGACCACCGTGGGGGCGACGGTATCCGGCAGCACGGTCACCGTGACCGAGCGCGAGGCCCAGCCGAGGACGTTCGTCACGACGAGCGTGTAGGTGGTGTTGTCGTCGGCCATCGTGAGTGGCGGCGTGATGTTGGTAAACGAATTCTCCTGCACCTTCACGCCGTCCTTGTACCAGAAATAGCCGCCATACGGCATGCTGCCGGCAAGACCCGCCACGGTGAGTGTGAGGGTCTGGCCTTCCGCCACGACGGGATTGGCCGGAAGAATGCCAGTGAAGCTCACGGCTCCCACGCGACCGAGCGGAGTCGGGAATTCCAGCAGCCTGCCCGGAATCGTCTCGACTGCCGGCGTCAGTGCCGGAGTGCCGGTATCGCCCTGGGAGCGGACGGCCACCGACATGCCATCGCCGCCGGTGCCCTCCTTCCAAAGACCTTCCAGGTAGTATTTCTGGCCGGCCGTGAGAGAGATATTCTGCCCCGCCAAGGCCCAGGCGCCGGAGTTGGTGTAGCTGGGGAGCAGACCGAGGAGAACCTTGCCGGCCGGGTCGGTGCTGTTGACCGCGTTGGTGTTCATCCACAACTGCGAGGCGTCGTCGCTGCGAATGTAGAACTTGTAAAGCCCGTTCGTGGGCGGCACGAAGTAGCTCATCATCCGGCCCAGGTAGTTGTTGAAGCGCGTATCGGCCAGAGCCGGCTGGGTCGCGAAATACCGCTGATAGCCGACGACCGACGGCAGGCCCGCGATGTAGTTGAAGTTCGGAAGATAGAACGCGGTGTTATCGACCGGGAAGTTGGTCGCGCGGATCAATCCCGGATAGGCGTTGTAGCCGGCCAGGAAGCCTTCATAGCCAATGTAGAGTTCGGTGATCGTCTTGACTCCTGGATCCAACGGCGCCGGGTGGACCAAGTTGGCCGGGGGAATGAAGCTGGTGTTCGCCGGAGCAGTGGTGACGGTGGGCGCGGTCCACGTCACAGAGAAGCCTTCACTGCCCGTCAACTCCATCATCAGGGCCTCGATGTAGTAACGTTGTCCGGCGACCAGGGCGATGCTGGTCTTGGAGTTGGCCGGAGTTGAACCGACGGTGTAGTTGGCGCTGGCGCCCGTAACCTCGGCGATCAGCACCGGACCGCTGCTCACGTCAGTGCCGCCGGCGTCCAAGAACTGGACTTCCGCAATCTGCATACTGTTGGCCGCGGCCGCATCCCGGACGGTGGGGAAACGCAGCCGGTAAGCGATGTAGCTGGTGGTGTTGACAAAGGTGTCCGCATCGCGAGTCTGCAAGCGGCCGGGGTCGGTGCCCAGGCCGGTGCTGCCGGAAGCAATCGCCACCCACGGACCGGTGCGCACGTCGCCACTGGTGCCTTCGAGAGTGAAGGACAGCGGATCGCGTTCCGGCGCGTCGTTGGCGGTGGTGAACCGCAAGCCCGTCACGACCGTGCCACGGAAGGTGGTGAGGGTGAAGCCGCTGTTGAGTTTGTCGAAGTTCAGGTACTTCGTGTTGACGTTCTTGTCGATGGCCTGCTCTGCCCGCTGGGCCGCCGGGCTGTTGCGCGTTGTGGGGATGACCGTGTCAGGCCCGTTGGTGTTCATCCAGAACTGCAGCTTGTCGTCGCAGCGCAGCCAGAACTTGTAGGCGCCATTGGTCGGCGGCACGAACCACGAGAACGCTCTCATGCCATTGGACTCGGTAGCCGAAGTCGCCCCCGCTCCGAACGAGGGAACCGTCAGACCATTAATGGCCACGTTGTGCCCAAAGAGGTTGCTGTAAAGGACCAGCGTAGGTGTTTCGTTGGTATAAAGGTTGGCCTGCAGAATGTGAGTCGTGATATCCGGGCCGATCAGACCGGTGTAGAACTCCTCCACCACCGGCGCTGTGGGCGCCGCAAACGACCGGAACGTCCGGGTCGTGGCCGCAACCGTGTTGCCGTTCAAATCCCGAAGACCGCTGACGGTCACCCCGACGGTGCCGGCGTCCAGCGGCGCACTGACCTTCAGCACGACCGTTCTCGGATCGAGGCCCAGGAAGCCGGCACTGACAACGGTCAGAGTGCCGGAGGCATTGGTGACGACGTAATTGGCGAGGTTGGTGACACTGTCCGCCGTCAGAGGCTCGCTGAAGTTCAACACCACATCATAGACAGGATGCCCCCACGGCAGATTGGCATTGGCTGACGAGAAAGTCGGGAGGGCGGTATCGTTCACCGTCAGGGTGGCCACGGCACTGGTCACCGAGAGGGCGCCCGGCACCATCAGGATCGCGCGATACTGCGCGCCGTTGTCGGTGGCCCAAACCGTGCCAGCGGCGAGGAGGTTATTGGTCGCGCCGGCCGTGGCCATGTTGGTCCAGCCGCCCGCGCCATCCTCGCGCTGCCAGACGTAGGCCAATTCCCCGGAGACGGGGAGGCCGCCGCCGCTGGCCGTAGCGACAAGACCGCCAATGGTCGCGGTACTTCCGGCGTTGACGGCGATATTCGTGGGTTGGGCACTGATGGTGATCGCCGCACCGGCATAACCGGCGAAGTCACCGTAGTTCTCAAACTGGGCCGACATCGTCTGCAGATTCCTGGCTGCGCAGACTGCCAAACCCAAGTAAACGGTGGACGGAGCGGGGTAGGCCGCAAACGGCTGAACCTGGCCGTCGAAGTTCCAGTTCACACCATCGACGCTGTTGTAGCGCATGAAAGTGTTGCCCGTCCGACGGAACCGCAGCCAGAGATCCGGGAGGTACATTCTGGTGGCGGTGCCCCAAGAGGTGCCACCGGCGCCAAAGGTGAGTTTGGCCGTGCCTTCCGTGTACTGGCGCAAGGCCCCGGCTTGTTCGGCGATGGGGCCTGGATCGAAGGCGACCAAAACACCGGGACTATACGGATCGAGCGACATGCGAGCGTCAATGCCGGCCTTGGCAGTAAAGCGGGTGTAGTCCAGGTACGGAATTCTCACCTTCACGTCGAAGTCCCCGGTCTTGGTCGTGTAAACGAAGCGGAAGCCGTCGCCGCCGCTGTAGATGTCCGAACCGCCGCCGGTGACAATGAACTGGCCAGGGCCAAAGCTGTAGTTCTCGCCCGCCGGTCCCGTGATCAGCGGGTTCACGTCGTAGCCAATCAAGCCGGCCACGGTGCCACTGGCGCTGTTGGCCCCACCCAAACCGCCGCCGGACAGATCCTGAACGCCTGAGACAACGACGGTGAAGTTGCCGGAAAGAACAGTGGGTGGAGTCAGGAGGACGTAAATGCCCTCCGGGCCGAGCGCGCCAAGGCTGGTCCGATACACGCGTGCGCCGACAGGAGTTTCACCGTTGATGGTGTAGCTGCCCACGTTCTCGGCGGTGGCCGGATCGACCGGCTGGCTGAACGTCACGCCCACGGTGGTGCCGTCCACGCTGCCCACAGACACGACGGCCAGGGTTTCCGAAGTCACCGTCAACGTCGCCGCGTCGCTGGTGATGGTGTTGGCGGGGCCAGTGACGACGACCTTGTATTGCGAGAGATTGTCGCTGACCAGCACCGATGGGACGATGTAGTTCCACGACCGCGCGCCGGGAATATTGGTGAATCCGCCGCCGCCGTCATCCCGCTGCCACTGGTAGGAGTAAGGGCCTTCGCCATCGACCATCGCCTTGAACTGGGTTCGGCGACCCTGGAGCACCGTCTGACTCCTCGGCTGCTCGACAAAGAAGAGGTTGCCGGGAGTCGTCCACACGTAGGTGTTGTCGCGGGCTTCCACACCGCCGTCCTCGAAGCTGCGGAGGGCGAAATAGACATTGCGGAAGTTCGCGATGTCGCAGTTGTTGGTGGTGGTCATGAAGCTTGCCACCACGGCTCCCGGAGTCGTGCCCAGCGGCCCCATGTCCTGCAAGGAGGCGATGATGGCAAAGTTGTTGGCGGCGAGGTTCACCGTGTTGCTGAAGACCGTCGTGAGCCGATACCAGTTGCTGACCGTGAGCGAGAGCGGAGGGACGAAGTTGGTCGATTCCTGGAGGCCGCCGCTGCTGTTGCGGCGCTGCGTGCGGAGATTCCACCCGTTCACCGGCGTCGTCGCTCCGGACTGCACAATGACGGTCATAAAGCCCTGCGGGGCTTGGTCAGCGAGGCCGAGGTTCGTCGCGGTGACGAAGCCCATCTGGGTGGCGCGTCGGGTATTGTTGCCCGGGGTCTTGGCCTTGAACATGGTCGAGGCATAAAGCGTTTTGCCGGGGAGCGAGAAATCAAAACTGGCGGGGAGAATAATGGACGTGTGGTCCGTGCCGTTGGCGGGAATCATGTCCAGGCAACCACTGCCAGGGAAGGGGCCTACGCCACCCAAGGGCGATTCAAAGATGGCCACAGGCGGGACCACGAACGAGTTGTCGATCCAGTTGTTCCAGGTCATGTAGTAGGGCTGGTTGGTGAACTGGAGCGGGGTGTCGAAGTCAAAGCTGATGCCGTGAACCGGGTTCACCGTGAGCGACGCCGCCGCGCTGGTCACGGAACCGCCACAGTTGTTCACGACGACACGGAACAGGCCAGTCGAATCACTGTTGAGATTCGAGATGGCAAGGCTGGAAGCCGTGGCGCCGGCGATGTCCACACCGTTGGATTGCCACTGGTAGCTCAGCGGGGCGAGGACCGTGTTGATCGTGGTCGCCGCGACGCTAAAGACCACGCCGTTGCCCACGGAGGTCAATTGGTTCGCCGGCTGCGTCGTGATGGTGGGCGCACCGACCACCACGAGGGAAGCGGTGTTGGTCACACTGTTGCACGTCCCGGTGATCTCGACGGTGTAGGCCCCCGCGTCGGCGGTGGTGACCGGATCAATGATGTACGTGTTGTCGAGGTCCGGCCCTTGGAGGACATCGACACCCTTCTTCCAGGTGTAGGTGAAGGGGCCGGCGCCGGTGGTCACGGCCGTGAACGTGGCGGTCGTGCCCGGGCAGTTCGTCTGGTGGGCCAGGGTGTTGGCGGTCAGCGCATTGACCGTCAGCGTGGCCGGCGTGCTGACGATGAAGCCCACGCTGTTGCTGATGACCACGGTGTAGGTGCCCGCGCTGGCCACCTGGATGTTGGGCAACGGCAGGACGGGGTTGGTGGCGTTGAGAATGACGTTGGTGTCATTGAACAGCCATTGGTAAGTGAACGGCGCGGTGCCACTCGCCTCTACGGCGAAGTAATTACTGGTGCCGGCGCAAACGGTGACGCTGACCGGCTGAGTGGCGATGTCGGGGTCCGCCGCCCATAACGGAAGCGTCGTCAAACTGAGCAGACAAGTGGCGATTCCCCAAGCCGCGCGGGCCTGGTGAAAAGAGGAGGAGAGGATACGAGTGAGGTTTTTCATACTGCGGTTAACTGAGGTTTCTACGGGACCGGCGTTGCCCACCCGGTCGGACATAGCTGGGGGGCTTCGCCGCCGCACTGGTACACGCGACAACACTTCGTTCGTCGCTTGATTCGCGTTTCTCGCGTTCTGTTGCCGTCATGTCTCGTGCGGGTTGCTGGGGCGGAGAAAAACATACTGCCTCTGCGTTGACAAGATTTTTCCTCGCCGAATTTTTCGCAGCGCCCTCGAACCCGACACTGAAGTTGAGGAGCGCGCCCGTCCCGAGCGTAGCTGGACGCGCCTTCGCATCCAGCCCCGTGGGCCAACGAAGGGAATGGGGCGCTGGGAATCGTTCCACGGCCCCGGAGTTTTCCGCGAAGGCGCGGGTATATGTTCAGCGTAGCGCAGGCTTTCCAGCCTGCCGTGCCGCAGGTTTTCAACCTGCGGACGTTGTGCCGGGCGAAGGCGTGGACGAACTCGGCGTGGTTCTGAACTGGCCAGGCCCTGCCGACTGCAAGTCGGCGCTACGGCAGGCTGGAAAGCCTGCGCTACGACGCTCAACACATACCGGGCGCGCTCCCCATCTCATTTCGGATTTCGGGTTAAAGGCGCCTGCGAAGACATCGCGAGTCCACCCGGACCGCCTCGCCGATTCAGGGCGGAACGCAGATGAGAGGGAAGCTGCTCTGGAGCCTCAGACATCCTGAGCCGTGGAACGCGCCTGGGCCGCCCGGTGAGGGCACCGGGCCTACAAGGCACGCCTTTCCTGTAGGCCGGGTCCCCTGACCCGGTGAACGCCGCTTCATCTCGATTCCTGGCCTCCACAAGACCTCA
>JACRJZ010000039.1 GCA_016219875.1 Verrucomicrobiota bacterium
GCGGGCAGCCTGCCCGCGTGTTTTTCGCTCCCATTTTCGACGGAACGCGCGGGCAGGCTGCCCGCGCTCCTCTCCGCATGTTCCTTGAATCAGCCCTGTCGGCAGAGCGCCGCCATCTCTTCTTCCTTTGCCTTCTGCCCTGCAGTGCGGCGTTCTGCCGAGACGCCGCTACGGCCGCGGGATTCTGAAATTGGCTCACCGTTCTCATCCTGCCAGCACGCGCAGCAAGTAGCGCAGTTCGTCCTCGACCTCGTCCGGTCCCGCCACCGTGTCCGCGATGGTTTCCCGCAGCAACACCCGGTAACGCTGCCGCAAGCGATGGACCGCAACCTTTACCGCGCCTTCGCTCATGCCGAGCTGGCACCCCAGTTCCGCGTAGGGCACGGCGCTACGGGCGCCACTCAGCGCCACCCGCAGCGCGGCGAACTGGTCCGCTTTGCCCTGCGCGCCGAATTCCTGCTCCAGCCGCTGATACACCTGCTCCAGCAACGCGATGGCCCAGCGTTTTTCGTAGGCGCTCTCGGGCGTGGAGGCCGCGACTGGTTCCGTCTCGAGGCGTGTCTCTTCGGTGCGAAAATCCAGCGGCAGCGCCAGCCCGCCGCCCCGCTTTTGCGCGCGGGCTTTGTCCCATTCGTCCGCGAGAAAGTTCTTCAGCGAGGCCAGCAGGAATGATCGGAACCGTCCTTTCTGCGGACAGGCCGCCGCCACCGCGTGACGCTGAATGAGCCGCGCAAAGAACTCCTGGGTCAAATCCTGCGCGTCGTCCGCGCTGTAGCCGCGGCGGCGGACGAAGTGATAGAGCGGGTGCCAATAGCTGCGGCAGAGCTGCTCCAAGGCCGCCTGCGCCCGCGTGGTGTCGTTACGGCCGGCGGCCGCGACCACCGACCAATGCGTGGTGACAAACACCGCGCCCGGCGCGGAGCCGGCTTGTGCGTCCGTCGATGTCATGTGTGCCGGCATCATTCCGAAACGCCCGGACAACGTCGAGTCTGGCGTGGCCATCGACGGAAGACTGGGCGCAACTTGGCCCTGCCGCCGTAACGCAGACATTCCTGTCTGTTGTAGCGCCGGTTACCCAACCGGCGAGCGTTGGAAAAGGCCGGCGGGCTGGGAGTTTCACGGACCTGCCGACTGCAAGTCGGCGCTACGGCAGGTTGGAAACCTGCGTTACGAGATGACACGGATCGGAGCTTGATGCACTCCTGCCGGCGGGCTGGCGTCCGGCTTTTTGACTTTCTCCACCGTGCTCTTTGCCGGATAGTCCGCCCGTGAGCCTGACGCAGTGGCTGGTTCCAGCAGGTCTGGTGGCGTGCGCCGGCGCGAGTTTCTTCTTTGCTCTCGCGGAGTCGGCCCTGTTTGCCTTGGGCAAATGGCAGGTCAGCCAATTGGCGGAGGAATCCCCGAAGCGCGGCGGCGCGGTGGCGCGGTTGTTGCAGACCCCGTCCGAGCTGCTCGCGACCCTGGTGCTCGGCAACACGCTCACCAACGGCATGATCGTGGCGCTCGGCCTGCACCAGGCACTGACCGGCCGCTGGCAGTTGGGGCTGACGGTGGCCGGGCTGCTGGTGTTGGTGCTGGTCGTCTGCGAGGTGTGGCCCAAGACGCTGGCCGTGCGCGAGCCGAAGCGTTGGGCGGCGCGCGTCGCCCCCGTGATGCTCTGGCTGCAGCGGCTCGCGCGCCCGCTGCACCGGCTGGTCGAGTGGATGAACACGCTCCTGCTGCAAGGCGTCTTGCGGCGCGCCTTGAAGCCCGTTGCCGCCCGCGCGGAGGAGGAATACCGCGAGTTGCTGGAACTGGCGTTTCAACAGGGCGCCCTGGCCCAGGGCGAGAAGGAGATCATCGCCGAAATCATCAGCCTCGACCAGAAGACGGCGGGCCGCGTCATGACGCCGATCTCGCGCACGCACTGCATCTCCGACGACCTGAGCATCGAAGACATGATCGCCGCCGCGCGCCGCTACCGAAACCGCCGGCTGCCCATTTTCGACGGCACGACCGACACCATCGTCGGCGTGCTCGACACGAAGGTCCTCCTCCTCGATCCACAGGTGGACTTGGCTGACGCCATCGAATTCCCGTCCTTCGTGCCGGAGAGCATGAACGTGCTGCAATTGATGAAAGCCCTCCAGCGCCAGCAGCGCGGCATGGCCATCGTGCTGAATGAATTTGGCGGCACGGCCGGCGTGGTGACCATGCAGGACATCCTGGAGGAAATGATCGGCGATATTCCCGGCGAGCCTGAAGCGCCGGGCTTCGTGATGGAGAAGCTGGGCGAGGGCCGCTGGCGCGTGAGTGGCACCATGCGCCTGGACGATTTCCGCCGCGAGTACCCGGACCTCGGCGAGGGACCGGGGATCGATACGATGGGCGGCCTGATGGTCGCCCTGTGCGAGGTGGTGCCGGCGGCGGGCGAAGCGGTGGTGTATCGCGGGCTGAAACTGACCGCGCACGTCGCCGACGAGCGGCGGGTCAAGGAAGTGCTGGTAGAATCGCTGCGCAAGAAATGACCGCGCTCTGCCTCTTCATCTTCGCGCTGTGCCTGGCCGTGTCGTTCTTCCTCAGCGGCATGGAGGCGGGGGTGTTTGCCTTGAGCCGGTTCCGCATCCGGCGGCTGATGCGCGAAGGCCATTCTCAGGCGCGGCTGCTCTACCAGTTTCTGGAGAAACCGGAGGATTTCCTCTGGACCATCCTGGTCGGCAACACGCTGGCCAATTTTGTGATCGTGGCGTTGGTGGTGGCCGGACTCCACGGGCTGTTGGGCGGGGACCACCGCTGGTTCTGGGTCATTTTCATCCCCAGCGGGCTGGTGTTCTACGGCATGAGCGATCTGCTGCCGAAGATGCTGTTCCGCGCGTATCCCACCCGGCTGTGCCTCATTTTTCTCCGGCCCTTCCGAGTGGTGCATTACGTCCTGCGGCCGGTGGTGTGGTTGGTGACGCGGATTTCCGGGCTGGTGTTGCGGTGGTCGGGCGGCACGGCCCTTTCGGGACGGCTGTTCGGCACGCGCGACGAGCTGCGCCTGGTGATGCAGGAGTCGGCCCAGCAACTCAGTTCCGACGAGCAGGACATGATCAATCGCGTGCTCGACTTGCAGACCGTCACGGTGGGCCGCGTGATGAAGCCGCTGGCCCAAGTGGCCAGCGTCACCATCACCACGCCGGTGGGCGACGTGGTCAAGCTCTGCCGCGAGCGGGGCCTGACGCGGCTGCCGGTCTGGCAGGGAGAAGGAGAACAACGGCGCATCGCGGGGCTGCTGAACTTGCGGTCCTTGCTCTATGGGCCAGAACTGGACCTGAGCACGAACGCGGGCCACTTCCTCAAGCCGGCCACCTATCTCGATGCGGAGCGGCGGCTCGAGGACGCGATGCGCCAGATGCAGCGCAGCGGACAGCGGCTGGCCATTGTGCTGGACCGCCAGCGCAAGGAAGTCGGCGTGGTCAGCTTGCAGGACATTTTGCAGGCGGTGTTCGGGCGGGTGAAGTTGTGACGCGGTGACATGAAACTGAATCGGCCAAAACCGGAACGAAGGACGCCCAGCGCGGCTGCCGAAGACGAGGCGTAGGCATGGACCCCATTCTCGTCATCGCCCTCAAGTTGCTGGCCGTGGCCGGGCTGGTCCTGCTGAACGGTTTCTTCGTGGCTGCGGAGTTCGCGCTGGTGAAAATTCGCGACACGCAGCTCGAACCGCTCATCACCAAGGGCCGCTGGCAGGCCCGGGTGGCGCGGCGCGTTCTCCACAACCTCGACCGCTCGCTGAGCGCGGCGCAATTGGGCATCACGCTGGCCAGCCTGGGCCTGGGCTGGATTGGTGAGCCGGTGTTCACGGCCTTGCTCAAGCCGGTTCTCGGCTGGCTGCAGATTGAGTCACCGGCGTGGCAGCACTCGCTGTCGTTCGCCGTGGGGTTCACCACGATCACGTTTCTCCACATCGTTGCCGGCGAGCAGGCGCCGAAGTGGCTGGCCATCCAGAAACCGCTGCCGTCCTCGATGTTCGTGGCGCTGCCGCTCGAACTCTTCTGCCGGCTGGCCTATCCGTTCATCTGGGTGCTGAACCAGTCGTCGCTCTGGCTGCTGCGGCAGATCGGCATCGAGACCACGGGCGAACACGAGATGGCGCATTCGGAGGAAGAGTTGCGCCTGCTCTTCACGGCGTCGCAAAAGGGTGGCCACGGCACCCAGTTGGGCCGCGACATCGTGCTCAACGCGCTGGACCTCCGGCACCGCGTCATCCGCGATGTCATGCGCCCGCGCAAAGAGATCGTGGCCTTCAGCACCGAGTCGAGCGTCGCCGAGTGCCTCGACCTGGCGGAGAAAAGCCGCTTCTCGCGCTTCCCGCTCTGTGAAGGCGGCGACCTCGACAAGATCCTCGGCGTGATCCACATCAAGGACCTCTTCGCCATGCGCCTCAAGGCCCGCTGTGGCGCGGAACTTCGCCCGGCCGCGCGCAGGATCATCTATGTCCCCGAAACCGCGCGGCTGGAGAAAGCCCTTCAGCTTCTGCTCGATCGGAAGCTGCATCTGGCCATCGTGGTGGACGAGTTCGGCGGGACCATCGGCATGGTCACGCTGGAGAACATCCTGGAGGAACTGGTCGGCCAGATTCAGGACGAGTTCGATCAGGAGAAGCCGCTGTTGGTCAAGAAAGACGAGCACTCGTGGAACGTGGACGGCGCGCTGCCCTTGCGCGATCTGGAGGCGATCACCGGCGAACGCATCCCGGTCACGGACGTCGCCACCGTCAGCGGCTGGGTCACGCAAGAGCTAGGCGGATTCCCCAAGCCGGGCGACGTTTTGACCATCGGCCCGCACGAACTGCGCGTGCAGGAGATGGACGGCGTGCGCGTCTCCGGGCTGAGCCTGAATTTGCGGCCGCCGCCGCCGCCGACTGCCGCGGTCAACGAGCCGGGGTCGTAAGAGCCTGTTTTGAAAACCTCGTTTGGAGTTCCGCGTCAACGCGGAACTCCAAACTTCGATTCCTCACGTCGGCAACTGCGCCCGATACTGCGTGGGCGATTGCCCGATGATTTTCTTGAAGACCCGGTTGAAGTGGGTGAGCGATTGGAAGCCGACCTCGAAGGCGATTTCGCTGATGCGGAGGCTGGGATTGAGGAGGAGGTTCTTGGCCTTCTCAATGCGGACGCGGGAAAGGTAGTCGGTGAAATTGATCCCCGTGGATTTCTTGAACATCTTGCAGAAATAAAACGTGCTCGTGTTCACCGCCTTGGCCACCTGGCCCAGCGACAGGTCTTCGCTCTGGTGCTCCAGAATGAACTCCTTGGCGCGGGTGATGACCGGCGGCTCCGAATTCTCCTGATGCACGAGCACCTGGTTGCTGACCATGGACAGGTGTTGCGCGAAGATGGACAGCAGCTTGACCACCGACTCGTGCTGGCGGGGCGGCACCACCCGCGTGGCGAAATAGATCTTCCGCAGTTTTGGCAGCTCCTCGCGCACGCCCCATTGCGTCATCAGGTCCGCGATGCGTTTGAACTGGGCCTCGGTCGGCGCTTTGCGGAAGACCTGGCCGGTTTGCAGGAAGCCGATGAGTTGCTCGCCCAACCGGATGGGCACCGCCGTGTCCGAGAAGCCGACCGGGCAGGTTACGGTCTTTGGCTCGGTGGTCGCGGTTTCGGAAAGTTCCTGTTGGACCTGGAGACACACTCCACAGGGCTTGCTCTTCTGCGCCATGAGATCGCAGAACGGATTCTCGTTCTTCTTCCCGTGGTACGGCAGTTGCCACGACTCCACCGGGCGCAGACAAACCACCAATCCCGTCGCTTCCGTGAACGCCCGCTCATAGTCCTGATAGAGCCTGGAGGCGAGCAGCGCATCGATCAGCGTCTTGTGCGCGTCCGGTGCGGCAGGCGCTCGCTCCCCATCTGCAAAAGCAAGGGTCTTGCGGACCGCGGCCTTGTTTCGTTTGGACGGCCGCGGAAGCTCCGGGCTGGGCCTTGAAACAAGGACGGGCTGCGACCGATCCTCACTGTTGTCGATGATGGCTGACATGCGGACGAAATCAGTGCCGAAACATGCCGCCCATGACTAGAAAGTCAATCGCGCAGCGCGGGCGGGCATCCGCCGGGCGCCGCTCGGCACCACCACCGGCGGGCCGCGGCCCGTCCTGGGCCGCTGGCCCGTTGGCGGACTCACCACGCTGGCGAGAATTCCCTCCTTCTTTGGAAGGAGTCACGGTCCCTCTATTTGCATTACGAGAAAACCCCTCTTCTGCTCAATGGCGCGACCCGGCCCGGCCCAGTAGTGTCAGCGTGTGGTATCAACACCGTCCACATGCATTGAAGGGATGCACCCTGGGATGATGGGTTGCCGGGCCGGAAAAGGGTCGGGCCAGGACTGGGCCAGCCTTTTCGGTGCAAGCGCGACGACCCGAACTGCGAATCCATCGAAACACGTCGATTCTATGAAAACCAAGATCCTCGTCGGGAAGCTGGCCCTGCTGTCGCTGGCGCTGCATGCTTCCTGCCTGACCTCCCTCGCTGCCAGCGCCGCTTTGCTCGGCTGGAACAATCTGGGGATGCACTGCATGGACAGTGACTACTCGGTGTTCTCCATTCTGCCCCCGTACAACACCATCGAGGCGCAACTCATCGTCGGCGGCCGGCTGGTGCGAAGCGGGGCCGGCTACACCGTCACCTACGAAGCTGTCGCGGACCCGGACGGCTCGATCAACTCCACCTCCATCGGCAAGGGCAATTTCTACGACTTCACCGCCGCCTTGTACGGGCCGTTGGCGCCGGACATGGGCTTGGCCGGCTGGGCCATGCCGGGGGTGAACAACCGGCCCCAGCGGATGCTGTTCGAGGTGAACAACAGCCCGGCCGCCGGCGTCTCGACGCGCGTCAACTGGTTCCGCGCCGAGGGCATCCCCATCACGCCGTTCGACGATGCGCTGCGCAAGAACGAGTATCCGCTCATGCGCCTCGTGGCCCGCAATTCCGCCAACCGCGTCATCGCCACCAGCCACATCGTCCTGCCGGTGTCCGACGAGATGGATTGCCGCGCGTGTCACGGCTCCGGCATGCAGCCCGCCGCGGAACCGTTTGCCGGTTGGGTGATGGACCCGAATCCAGAACGGGATTACCGGCTCAACGTCTTGCGCCTGCACGACGACCTGGAGTTTCTCCGGGACCAGGCGGGCTATGCGGCGGCGCTGGCCGCGCGCGGGTTCAACCCGGCAGGGCTGTACGCCAATGTGGTGAACAATGGACGCCCGGTCCTCTGTGCCGCGTGTCATACCTCCGAAGCCCTCCAGGGCAGCGGCATGGAAGGCATCCCGCCGCTCACGGCCGCCATCCATACCCGGCACGCCCACGTCAGAGATCCCATCTTGAACGTCACGCTCAACGACTCGGCCAACCGCGCCGCCTGCTACCGCTGCCATCCAGGCTCGACAACGAAGTGCCTGCGCGGGGCGATGGGCGCCGCAGTTGCCGCGGACGGCTCGATGGAAATGCAGTGCCAAAGCTGCCACGGCAACATGACGCAGGTCGGTTCGCCCAATCGCGTCGGCTGGTTCATGGAACCGAATTGCCAGAGTTGCCACACCGGCACGGCGACCCACAACAACGGGCAGATTCGGTTCACGTCGGTGTTCGAGGCCAACGGCGAGGAGCGCGTGGCCGTGAACCAGACGTTCGCGACCACCCCCGACACGCCCGCGCCGGGGCTTTCGCTCTACCGCTTCTCGGTCGGCCACGGTGGCCTGCAATGCTCGGCCTGCCACGGCTCGACCCACGCCGAGTTTCCCAGCGCCTTCCGCAACGACAACATTGAAAGCCAGCAACTCCAGGGTCACATCGGGGTGATCGCCGAATGCACCGCCTGCCACACCACCATGCCCAACACGGTCAACGGCGGCCCGCATGGCATGCATCCCACCGGTCAGAACTGGGTGAAGGAACACCACGACTTGATCAAGCAGGTGGGCTTGGCGCAATGCCAGGGCTGCCACGGGGCGGACTCCCGCGGCACGGTGCTCTCGCGGGCGCAAGGCCCCCGCACGTTCGAAGCACTCGGCACGCAGACCTTCTTCCGCGGCGCCATTATCGGCTGCTACAACTGCCACAACGGCCCGACCAAGAGCGACTGGAATCGCAGCACGCCGCCCACCGTGGGGAACGTGGCCGCGACTACAGCCGCCGGGCAACCGGTGGCCATTACGCTGCCGGTCACGGGCGCCAACGCCACCTTGCGGATCATCTCCCAGTCGGCGCACGGCTCCGTCGGTTGAACGGTCGCGTGGCCACCTACTTCCCAGAGCCGGGGTTCGCCGGCATCGACACGTTCACCTTCGCCGCGTACGACGGCGCCAAAAACTCGAGGCTCGCCACGGGCACGATCACGGTGAGGTGACATCCGCTCTGACTGCTCAACGTCTGAACCGCATCCATGCAGTAGGACAGGCGTCGCGCCTGTCTCTGACTTCATCAGGAAGAGGAGTCTCGACGGGAATCCCCCGGTCGGGGAAGTCACTCTTTGGTGAGCGAGAAGTGGGAAGATGGAGACAGGCACGACGCCTGTCCTACTGCATGGAGGCGTTCTCAGGCCGAACCCATCGGCGCGAAACCAAGCGCGGCGTTCTGTTTGGCCAAGCAGTCCGGGCAGATGCCGTGGGTGAACTCGGCCTGGGAATGCTTCTTGACGTAGGTTTCGACCTGTTCCCAGTAACCCCGGTCGTCACGGATTTTTTTGCACCAGGAGCAGATGGGAAGCAGCCCACTCAGGGCCTTCACGTTCGCCAAGGCTTCCTGCAACTGGGTGATGAGTCGTTCGCGCTCCGCCTGTTGGCGAGTGCGCTCCGTGACGTCGCGAAAAACCAGGATTTCCCCGACGACTTGACCCTGCTCGTCGCGGATGGGCGCGCGACTGTCTTCAACCGGACACGGCGCCCGGCCATGGGCGATGAGCACTCGCTCCGGCCCTATGTTCGCCGCGCGCGTCACGTAAACGCCTCCCAAGTCGCGTCCGACACTGTCGCTCTCCAGCCGGCCGGTGAGTTGTTCGGCCACCGGGTTCATAAAGGTGACGCGGCCCTCGGCGTCGGTCGCGATGACGGCGTCGCTGATGCTGCGCAAGGTGGCCGCGAGCAGGCGCTCGGCCCGCTTGACGCGCGCCTCGATCGCATGGCGTTCGAGGCCGATTTCGATGGCGGTCCGCAGTTCACGGGTGTCGAAGGGCTTGACCAAGTAGCCGAACGGGCCGGTGTCGCGCGCTCGCTGCAACGTGCTTTCGTCGGCGTAGGCCGTGAGATAGACGACGGGAATATCCAGTTCGCGCAGGATGATCCCCGCGGCCTGGGTGCCGTCCATCTGGTCTTGCAGCCGGATATCCATCAGCACGATGTCCGGCCGCTGCCGGCGGGCGATGGAGACCGCTTCCTCTCCGCGGGCGGTGGCGCCAATGACCTCATAGCTCAGATGGTCGAGCTTGTTGGCCAGGTCCGTGGCCACGATGGCTTCGTCTTCCACGACCAGAACGCTGTTGCGGTTCATGCTAGCCTGCCTTTCTCAACAGCTTGGTAGCAGCCGACGTGAGGAGGCTCTGATATCCTTGAAGTTTGAGCCTCGTTACCTCGGCTGCTACGAAGTTTTGAAATCGCCTCACTTTGTCTGTCGGTTTGAAGATGGAGCCTCCTCACGTCGGCTGCTACAGCTTGTCGGAGCTTTGAGTGCATGGTGAGAAAATGCGGTCTAGCTCGGCTCCGGGTTTGGCTTGCGCTCGGTGATGTCCATGGTGACGCCCAGCATCCGTTCGGTCTGGCCCCGCTGGCCGATGAGGAAGCGGCCCATGACCCAGAGCCAGTGGATGCTCCCGTCGGGCCAGCGGACGCGGTATTCGGCCTGGTATTCCTCGGTGCCGTCCAAGGCGCGCTCGACCTTGCGCAGCAGATCGGGCCGGTCTTCCGGCAGCACCCGCTGCTGCCAGGCCTCGAAGGAGGCCGCGACCTCACCGGGGCGGTAGCCCAGGAGCACGTAATGGTAGGCCGACCAGAGGATTTCCTTGGTGCGGACGTTCCACTCGAACGTGCCCATCCGCGCCCCGGCGAGGGCCAGGGCGAGGTGTTCGCGGCTTTCGTGCAACGCCTCCTCGGTGCGCTTGCGCTGGGTGATGTCCTGCACCAGCTCGTAAACGCCGGCCACGCGGCCACCAGCCTCGCGGCGCGGGATGTAATGCACGTCCACCCACCGCGCGCCCGAGGCGTAGGAGGCTTCGATTTCAAATCGGACCGGCACTCCCGTCAGGGCGCGTTCGAGATGCGGGCGCAGTTGGTCCACGGCCGCGCGGCCCAGCACTTGGATCATGGTTTTGTCCACCACGGTTTGGCGCGGCCGGCCAAACCAGGTTTCATACTCGCGGTTCGCGAACCGGTACTCCAACGAGGCGGCGTCCACGTAGCCGATCAGCGCCGGCGTGGCGTCGGTGATCAGCCGCAATTGCTCCTCGCTCTCCCGCAGGCGGTGCTCGGCTTCGTGCTTGTAGCGGGCCATCTCGATGGTGGTGTCCAGTTCGCGCTCTTCGAACGGCTTGAGGATGTAGCCGAACGGCTCGGCCGTCTTGGCACGCTCCAACGTGGCCGCGTCCGAATGGGCCGTGAGGAAAATGACCGGCAGGTCGCAATCCCGGCGGATTTGGGCCGCCGCCTCCACGCCGTCCAGCCGGCCCTGGAGCCGGATGTCCATCAGCACCAGGTTGGGCCGGGTTTCCTGCGCGAGCGCAATTGCCTCTTCGCCGCGCGGCGTGGGGCCGACGATCTCGTAGCCCAGATGGCCCAGCTTGTTGGCCAAGTCCGCCGCCACGATGGCCTCGTCTTCGACGACGAGAACCGTGCCGCGCTTGACCGTTTCCTTCGCCTCGATGTCCGCTTTCATTGGCTGCTCATTCAGTTTGATTTTTCTCAGCCGGGAACGACACCCGGAACTCCGTTCCTGGACCCACGCCCGTCTCGACTTTCCCGTTCAATTGGCCCGCGAGCAATTGCACCAAGCGCAAACCCAGCGAGCCGGCCCGCCGCCAATCCAGACCCGGCGGCAGCCCCACGCCATCGTCGGCCAAGCGCAGACGCACTTCGCCGTCGCTGCCGTGCCGCAACTCGACGGCGATCTCTCCGCGGTCGCGCCCGCGGAAGGCGTGCTTGAGGGCGTTGGTGGCCAGTTCGTTCAGGATCAGCCCGCAGGGCGTGGCCTTCTCGATGTCCAGTGGCACGGGATCGGCCTCGATCCGCCACGTGACGCGCGCCGCGGTGCCGTGGGAGCGGACCAGGTAATCCATCAATTCGCGGGCGTAATCTCCGAAGTTCACGCGCGCCAGGTCCACGGACTGGTACAGCTTTTCATGCACCAAGGCCATCGACCGGACCCGGTGGCACACCTCCTGGAACAGCGCCTGCAAGCCCGCGTCGGCCAGGCCGTCGGCCTGGAGGCTGACCAAACTGGAGATGACCTGCAGGTTGTTCTTCACCCGGTGATGGACCTCCCGCAGCAGGGTCTCCTTTTCGCGCAACGACGCCCGCAGCCGCTCCTCGCCCCGCTTGCGCTCGGCGATGTCCACGAACGTCACGACCGTGCCGGCGGTCCGACCGGCCCGCTGCACCGGGTACGACCAATACTCCACCGGGAAACACGAGCCGTCTTTGCGCCAAAACAGTTCTCCGTCTTCGTGGCAACCGATTTCGTGCTGGATGGAGCGAAGCACCTTGCACTGCTCTGCGGGATACTCGGTGCCATCGGGGCGATGATGGTGGATGAGCGGGTGAAGCTGCCGGCCAAGCAACTCCTCCGGGCGCTCGTAGCCGAGCAGCCGCAAGGCCGAACGGTTGATGAAGGTGCAGCCGCCCGAGGCATCCAGGCCGAGGAACCCTTCCGCCGCTGAGTCGAGCAGGGCGGTGACGCGTTCCTCACTCTCCCGCAACGCGGCGTTGGTTTGCTCGACCAACTGGCGCGCGTCAATGGCCTCTTGCATGACGTTGAGAGAGGCGAGGCGGGCCTCGCCCAGGGCTTGATTCGCGGCCCGGAGGTCCGCGGTGCGCACGGCGACCCGCTGTTCCAATCCGGCGTTAAGCTCCTGCAGCGCGGCTTCCGCCCGGCGGCGTTCGATAATCTCCCGCTTAAGATGCTGGCGCGCCCGGGCCAATTGCAGGAAGACCTTGACCTTGGCCCGCAGGACTTCCGGCCTGACCGGTTTGATCAGGTAGTCCACCCCGCCGGCTTCGTAGCCGCGAACAACAAAATCGGTGTCCCCGGCGTGGCCGGTGATGAAAATCACGGGCGTGAGGTGCGCCGCCGCCTGCTCGCGGAGCCGCCGGGCCACCTCGATGCCGTCCAGGCCGGGCATGGCCACATCGAGCAGCACGAGCGCGAACTCCTCCTCCAGCAAGCGGCGCAAGGCTTCTTCCCCCGATCGGGCGCAGACCAGGGGTTGGCCCAAATCCGCGAGCACGGCCTGCAGCAACCTGAGGTTAGGCTCCTGGTCGTCCACGAGCAGAATCTTCACCGGAGGCGGCGGCGCCGCGGGTTCGGCGAGGCTTGGTTCCAGCAGCCAATCCGTTCCGTCGCGTCGGTCACCGTTCTGGTCGTGGGGCGCGGACTTGGTCTGGCCCTCGGCCAGAATGGCTGGATGGGTCAGCGAGGGTTTCATGGCTTCGGTGGAGTTCCCTTCTCCGTAAAGCTCAGATCATAGCGGGAAGGTTGATGGCACTGGGCGCACAGAGTGTTCACCTCCCGTTTCAATTCGATCATGCGCAACTCACGGCCCACCGTGAGGCGGTTGAAGCGCGCCAAGTCTTTATTGATGGTCCGCAATTCTTCGGCCTGGCGCTTCAACTCGGTCTCGGCCTGCACCCGCTCGGTGATGTCCACGACGGCGCCGAGCGCGCGGAACGGCGCCGGCCCGTCTGCCGTCTCGCGGAACAGCGTGCGCCCGCGCAAGCTCACCCAGCGCACCGCCCCATCCGGACGCACGACGCGGAACTCGAGGCGGCTGGCGCCGCCGCTCGCAGGATTCCGGGAGGCCGCGAACTCTTTCCTCGTGCGCTCGCGATCATCGGGGTGGATCAGCCGCTCGGTCTCCTCGTGCGTGAGTTCCGAACCGGCGGGCAATCCGAGGATGCGACAGAACTGGTGATTGAAGCGCATGCGGCCGGCCTGGAAATCCGTCTCGTAGGTGCCGATCTCCCCGGCTTCGACGGCCAGGCGCAGCCGCTCCTCGTTTTCCCGCAACGCTTCCGCGGCCCGCTGGCGCTCGGTGATGTCGGTGAAAAAAAGCGACAGACCGTCCGCCGCGGGAGACCCGCGCAGTTCGAACCACGCGCTGAGCGGCTCGGCGCAAAACGCTTCGACGTTCACGGGAACCTGCTCGGCGACGGCCCGGCGAAGGGCGGCCCTTGCCGCCGATTCGGCCAGCCGGGGCCACGCTTCCCACAGAACCGTGCCCACCAAATCCTCCGCTTGCTGGCGCAGGATGCGGGCCCCCGCCGCGTTGATGGACAGGACGCGCCATTCGCGGTCCAGCGCGGCGAACCCGTCGCTGATGTTCTCCAGGAAGCTGGTGATCCGGGCGTGGGCCTCGCGCAATTCCCGCGCGAGCTGCTGCTCGCGCCGGCGCAGTTGGTGACGTTTGAGCGTCTTGTCCACCGCGGCCGGCACTGCAGCCAGGTGGAGTTGCTGGGGATCCTTGTTCAAATAATCGTCGGCCCCGCGCTCCAGCGTGCGCAGCGCCAGTTGGTCCCCCATCGTGCCCGTGATCAGCACAAACGGCGTTTCCGGCTGCTCGTCGAACAGTTCCGTGCAACGGCCGTCCGGCAAGTTGTAGTCTGCGACCACGATGTCGAACCGTGCTTCGGCCAAGTGGGCCCGCGCCTCAGCCATCGTCTCGGCGGCGGTGACGGCGTAGGGCAGCGCCTTGTCGCGCACCATGCGCAGAAAGGCCCGGCGGTCCAGCGCGTCGTCTTCGAGGTAAAGCAACTTGACGGGGTTCATGGCGCTTCGCTCAGGCTCCAATAGACATTCACGGTCCGCATCACGTTGACAAACTGCAGGTAGTCCGCCGGCTTGACCATGTAACCGGCCACGCACAGGTCGAAGCTCGCGATTTTGTCGGCCTCCAGCCGCGAAGTGGTCAGCACCACCACCGGGATGCGGCGCAACGCTTCGTCGGTCTTGGCCACCTGCAGGAACTCGAGGCCGCCCATGACCGGCATGTTGAGGTCCAGAAAGATGAGGCCGGGCCGGGCGCGCTTCGGGTCGCGCAGCCGGGCCAACGCCTCCTCGCCGTTGGTCACGCGCTCCACCGGGTTGACGATGTGCAGTTCCTTCAAGGCGCGGAGAACGGTCTTGGCGTCCACGTCGTCGTCCTCCACCAGGAGCATGGGTTTGTCAGGGTTCATATCAGGTTGGGTGTGTTGTTCGGAAAACTATTGGCTCGCGCCCACGGCGCGCGTCTTCGGCCAGGTGAAGTGGAACGTGCTGCCCGCGCCGACGCGGGATTCCACCCACACGCGCCCGCCCGCCAACTCGACAATCCGCTGGACGAGGGCCAGCCCCACGCCGGTGGAGTCGGTCCGGTCCTTGGGCGCCAGGGTCTGGAAGATTTTGAAGATGCGCTCGAAATGCCGCGCCTCGATGCCCGGTCCGTTGTCGGCGACGCTGAATTGCCAAAACGCTCCGGCGTCGGCCCACGTCACCGCGATGTCCACCTGCGGCTTGTCGGCGTGCTTGATGGCATTGGCGATCAGGTTCTGAAAAAGCTGCCGCAGCCGGACCGGTTCCCCCGCGACCACCGGCAGGTCCGGCGCCACCCGCACGCGCACGTGCGCCGGGGGCGACAGGTCTTCCACCACCGAGCGCACGATTTCACCCAACGCCGCCGGCTCGGGCTTCTCTTCCGTCCGCCCCAGCCGCGAGTAATGGAGGATGCCCTCGATCATGCGGTCCATGCGCATGACGCGCCGGTTCAGGTCGGTGAGGTGCTCCTGGCCCTCGCCATCGAGCTTGTCGGCGTAGTCGCTTTGCAGCCAGTTGGCGAGCGTCGCCACACTCCGCAGCGGCGCCTTGAGGTCGTGAGAGACAATTGCGGCGAAGTCGTTCAATTCCCTGTTCGCGGCCTGAAGCTGGCGTTGGCTCGCAAGCAGCGCGTCGTTGGCCCGCTGGACTCTTTGCGTGTGCAACTCGCGCTCGGCTTCGGCCTGTTTGCGCGCGGTGATGTCGCGCAGAATGACAGTAAAGATCGTCTGGCCGCCGACCTCGACGCGGGAAATGGAGGCTTCGATGGGAAACTCCTCGCCGCCGGAGCGCAACGCCGCCAGTTCGCCCAGCGCACCCATCTTGCGCGAAGTGTCGCCCTCCTCGCCGAAGCGGCGGATGTGCTGCCGATGCGCCGTGCGAAACCGTTCGGGAATGAAGCGGTCCAGCGGCTGGCCGATGGCCTCCGCCGACGGGCAACGAAACGTTTGCGCCGCGGCAGGATTGAAGAACACGACGCGCTGGCTCTCATCCACGCTGATGACCGGGTCCATCGCCGAGTCCAACACGCCCGCCAGCCGCGCCCGGCTCTCGCGCACCGCCTGGCGCTCTTGCCGCACGGCGCTGCCGATGAAGGCCATCGCCACGTTGATGCCGGTAAAAAACGCCAATCCCGTTATGTCCGCCGCGTTGAACGGCCAGAGAAACAGCACCGTGACGGTCACGGACGACAACAGCGTGGCCAGCAGCCCCGGCCGGGAGCCGCCCACCAGCGCCGCCAGGATGATGGCAGGATAGAAAGTGATGTAGGGCGGCACGCCTTCACCCACCATTTTACCCAGTCCCCAGCGCACCAGTGCCGCCAGTGCCGTGCCCAGTATCGCCACCGCATAGCCAGCCCCCGCGCGGTCGGACAGGCGCTCGACGAGCGACGCCAGCCGCCCCTCTCGCGATGGAAGGCGGTTCAAATGAGGAATGAGAACTGGCTTCACATCACGCGCGGTGTTCGACTGCCTGGATCTCGATCGAAGTTCGCACTGAAAGGGAGTGGTCGATCGCGCCCGCTTCGACCGCATCCCAGTTCACTTAATCGGTCAGATAAGGCTTTTGTCAAGCGAGGCCTCCCACGCGCCACGCCGGGGCGGCCGCGGGGCGGATCACGATGGGTTCAAGAATCCCTGGATCGTAGCAGCCGACGTGAGGAGGCTCACTCTGATTGCGGAATGCAGATTGCAGATTGCAGATTGAAAACAGACTCTCCTCACGTCGGCTGCTACGCTTTCTTGAATCAGCCCTGACTGCCCCGCTTCCACTGCAAACCAGCGTTGCCCCGCTCCGGCGCTTCGGCTACTGTGCGCGCATGTTGATGCCATTCTGTGGAAGCTTTCCGACCTATCGCCCGCGGCGTCTGCGCCAGTTGCCGGCCCTGAGACGGCTCGTGACCGAGACGCGCCTGAGCGTGGAGCAACTGGTGCTGCCGTTCTTCGCCGTGCCTGGAACGAAGGTCCGCCGTCCGATCGGCTCCATGCCCGGCGTCTTTCAATTGTCCATCGACGAGTTGGTGAAGGACGCCGCCCAGGCCCACGCGGTCGGCGTGCCGGCGGTGTTGTTGTTCGGCATTCCGAAAGTGAAAGACGCAAAAGCTTCGGAAGCCTTCGCGTCGAAAGGCATCGTCCAGCAAGCCGTGCGGGCGCTGAAGAAGGAAATGCCGTCGCTGCTCGTCATCACCGACGTGTGCCTGTGCGAATACATGGCGCATGGGCATTGCGGCTTGGTGCGTCCCGGCGACAAGACGGGCCGCGTCGTCAACGACCCTACGCTCGACCTTCTGGCGCGCACCGCCGCCAGCCACGCGGCCGCGGGGGCCGACATCGTGGCACCCAGCGACATGATGGATGGCCGGGTGCGGGCGATCCGCGAGCGGTTGGACAAGGAGGGTTTTGCCGACACGCCGATCCTGTCCTACGCGGCCAAGTTCGCGTCCGCTTTCTACGGGCCGTTCCGCGAGGCGGCGGAATCCGCGCCCCACTTCGGCGACCGGCGCAGTTACCAGATGCACGCCGCCAACGGGGACGAAGCCGTCCGGGAAGTGGCCCTCGACATCCAGGAAGGCGCGGACATCGTGATGGTGAAGCCGGCGCTGGCCTACTTGGACATCATCCACCGGGTGAAGCAGACGTTCGGCTATCCGACCGCTGCCTACGCGGTGAGCGCGGAGTATTCGATGATCAAGGCGGCGGCAGCCAACGGGTGGATCGATGAGCGGGCGGTGACGATGGAAGCCTTGCTCGCCATGCGGCGGGCGGGAGCGGACATTCTGATCACCTACGCCGCGACGGACGTGGCGCGGTGGCTGAAGGGCTGACCACTACTTCTGGCCGACGCCCATCAGCAGCACGATGATGGCGCCGACGATGAGGACGGCGACGACGATGGCGATGGCCAGAAAAATCTTGCCGCCTTTGTTGCTCTTCTTCTCGAAGGCCGGATTCGTGGCCACCTTGGCGGTCTGGTCCAGTTCGTTGAGTTTGATCCCTTGAGGAATGACCTGCGTGTGGTCGATGACGCGCTTCTGAGGAGCGGCGGGCGTGTCGCCTTCAAATCGGATTTCCACCTGCCCCAGCCGGAGAATCTGACTGGGTCGGAGTTGCGCCTCGGTGATCTGCTGGCCGTTGATGAAGCTCCCGTTGGTGGAGCCAAGGTCTTTGACCCAGACTTCGCTGCCTTTGACGTAGATTTCGCAGTGGTGGCTGGAGACGGAGCCGTCCGGCACCTGGAAACTGTTGTCCTCCACGCGACCGATGGTGACCTTGTCGGTCTTCAACTCGTGCGTGCGTCCCGTGAGGCCTTCGCTCAGAACAACCAATCTCGGCATAAATTTGACTCGCCGGGGAACCTATCGGGAGACGCCGCCTCAAGTCAAACCGTTAAATCGTCTGGCCCGCACTTTCCCCAGGGCTGATCCAAGAAACACGCGGTCAGGCTGCCCGCGCTCCTTCTCCAATCAGTCCTGCGCACTTTCCGCTCAAGCCGGGCGGTTTCCTGGCGATGAGTCAGGCGAGGTTCCCAGGAACCTGACGGACCTATGAAAAAGCAAGATGAGGTGTCATTGGATCGGGCGCAGGGCGGCTTCGCCCCTGTTCGTCTGCTTCTGATCACTGCGGTTTCCATTCTCCTGGGAGAGACAGCGATTATGGTTCTGCTGCCGTCGCTCCAGCTTTCCCGGCAGGCGGGGCAGTTGCTCGACGGGGTGGTGCTGACCGGGCTGACCTTCCCGGTTGTCTATTTCTGTTTGTTCCGTCCGATGTCGCTGTCCCTGGCGGCGCGGCGGCAGGCCGAAGCGTCCTTGCAGAAGGCGCACGGCGAACTGGAGCGGCGGGTGGAGGAACGAACCGCCGCCCTGGCCGAGGCCAACGTCGTCTTGGAACGGGAGGTCAAGGAACGCAAAGACGCCGAGCAAGCCCTGCAGCAGCGCGTCTTGCTGGCGGCGCTGGCCGCGGACGTGGGCGCCGCGCTGGGCCGGAAGGGCCCCTTGCGCGAGGCGCTCCAACGGTGCGCGGAAGCGATGGTGAGCCACCTCGGCGTGGCGTTCGCCCGGATTTGGACCTTCAACCCCGCGCGCCGCTGTCTGGAACTCCAGGCGAGTGCCGGTTTGTACACGCACTTGGACGGGCCGCATTCACGGGTGCCGCTGGGCAGTCTGAAGATCGGCTGGATCGCCCAGGAGCGGAAACCGCTTCTGACCAACGTCGTCCTCGGCGACCCGCGCGTGAACGATCAGGACTGGGCCAAACGCGAGGGCATGGTCGCCTTCGCGGGCTACCCGCTGGTGGTGGAAGACCGGCTGGCGGGCGTGGTGGCCATGTTCTCCCGCCAGACCATCGACCCGATGGTGTTTGAATCCCTCGCCGCGGTCGCCGACCAACTCGCCCAAGGCATCGAACTCAAACAAGCCGAGGACCGCGTCCGCGCCCAGGCCAATCTTCTGGACCTGGCCCGCGACGCGATTGTCGTGCGCGATCTGGAGGACCGCATTGAGTTCTGGAACCAAGGCGCGGAACGTCTTTACGGCTGGACCGTCGAAGAGGCCCTTGGCAACGAAGTCACCAGCCTGCTCGTGAAAGACCCCGCCGCCTTCCGCGCCGCCAAACAACAAGTCGTGGCCTCCGGGGCGTGGTCCGGCGAATTGCGCCAGTTCGCCAAAGACCGGCGGGAGGTCATCGTCAACAGCCGCTGGACGCTGCTGCGCGACGACCAAGGCCGGCCCCACTCCGTGCTCGTCATCAACACCGACATCACCGAGAAGAAGAAGATCGAGGCCCAGTTCCTCCGCACCCAGCGCCTGGAGAGCATTGGCCAACTGGCGGGCGGCATTGCCCATGACCTGAACAACATCCTGGCTCCCGTGATGATGGTCGCCCCGTTGCTGCGCGAGCAACTCACCCACCCGGAGTCCCGCTCCCTGCTCGATACGTTGGAAGCCAGCGCCAAACGCGGGGCCGACATCGTTCGGCAGATTCTGACCTTCTCCCGCGGCGTCAGCACCGACAAGGTGCCGGTGCAGTCCCGCCATGTCTTCAAGGAAATCACCAACCTCATTCGCGAAACGTTCCCGCGCGCCTTGACGGTCCAGACCCTTGTGCCGGCGGACTTGTGGCTGGTCGAAGGCGACGTGACCCAATTGCACCAGGTGCTGATGAACCTGTGCGTCAACGCCCGCGATGCCATGCCGCAGGGCGGCCTGCTGACCCTGGCGGCGGAGAACGTGCGCTTGGACGACGCGTCCGCGCGCCGGATTCCCAACGCCAAGTTCGGTCCCTACGTGCTCTGGCGGGTGGCCGACACCGGTACCGGCATTCCGCCGGAAATCATCGACCGCATCTTCGATCCGTTTTTCACCACCAAGGAAGTCGGCAAAGGCACGGGCCTCGGCCTCTCCACCGTCTTGGGCATCGTGCGCGGGCACAGCGGCTGCCTTCAAGTGGAGAGCCAGCCCGGCCAAGGGACCCAGTTCAGCCTCTACTTGCCCGCGCTCGAAGCGCCCGAACCGAATCCCATCAAGCGGCCGGCCCCGCCGCCGCCGGGCCGGGGCGAACTGATTCTGGTGGTGGATGACGAAGAGAGCGTGCGCACGGCCACCGGGAAGCTGTTGGAGAAACACGGCTATCGGGTGCTTTCCGCCGCCGGCGGGACCCAAGCCGTCGAACTGTTCCAACAGCACCAAGCCGAGATGGGCGCGGTGCTGACCGACCTGATGATGCCGCAGATGGACGGCGTCGCGTTGGTCCGCGTCTTGCGCCGGCTGGAGCCGCGGGTGAAGGTGCTCGCGACCAGCGGGCTGGCGGTCGATCCGTTGCTCTCCGCGGTCAGGGAAGCGGGCGTCAGCGTCTTCCTGCGGAAGCCCTGCGACGCCTTCACCTTGCTGGAGAAAGTCCGAACGGTGCTGGACGCTGGGCCTTCCACGGTGGCGTAGCGGTGTCTCGGTGGAGCGCCGCACGGCAAGGCAGAAGGCCAAGGAAGATGGCGCCCTCGGCACAAAACGCCGCTACGGAACCACCGCCGCACACGCCCGCCGCAGGTACTCCTCGTATGGCCAGTCGCCGCTGCTGCCGGTCTGGCGCGTGATGACCAAATCCTGGCTCGGCACGAACGCGATCAACTGCCCGCCGCTGCCGGGCTTGGAGCGCGCGTCCTGGGGAAGGCCATCCCCGCGGCGGCCGCCTTCACCCGTCAACCGCGCCGGCAGTTCCCAGCCGTGGGAAAAAATCTGCGGGTTGAGTTTCCAGCGCAGTTCGGGCGTCTTCACCTCATGGGTCGGCTCGGCCGTCTGTTCGACGAACCATTTCGGAATGACCTGCCGCTCGCCCCATCGGCCGCCGCGCGTCAGGCACCAACCGATCCGCGCCAAGTCGCGCGCCGGCAGGCCCAGCCCGTGCGACGGGTGACGGCCATACTTCTCGCCGCCGTCATAGAACTGAAACCACCAGTGCTCGATGCCGAGCGGCTTGAACAAGGCTTCAATGGCGAACTGATCGTACGGCTGGCCGGTCACTGTTTCGCAAACGAGCGCCGCGTGGGTCAAAGCGTGCGTCGAGTAGCCGCAGCCCGTGCCGGGATCGAAGGCCAGTCGCGCCGTGCGCGCGTCCCCACTGTGGCCCAGGATGTAGTCCCAGGCGCCGTCATTGGGCGCGCCCGTGGCCTCCGGGCAAAGCCCCGAAGTGTGGTTGAGCAACTGCTTGACGGTGATGCCGGCCTTGCGCGGATCGCTGAGTGGCTGCGCCCACGGGATGAACTGGAACGCGGGATCGTCGAACGTCATCCGCTTGGGCGTCTGCCCCTGCTGGCTGCGTTCCGAGGCGATGGCGAGCACCGTTGCGCAGATCGCCTTGGAGCACGACGCCACTCTCCGCGAATCCGTCTTCGCGCTGTTGCCGCGCTCGACTTCCAGCACGACATAGCCCCGGCGGATCACCACGGCGGCGAAGTTGCGCTGGTCGGAGTCGAGCAACCATTGCCGCAACGCCGCCAGCTTTTCGGGATTCATGCCGGCCAGGCGGCGGATGGCGTCCGGCGCCTCAAGCTGGCGCCAGCCGCCCTTCGATTCAGGAGGGGGAAAGTAGTTCTCCGCCAAGCTGGAGCCGGATGAGATCGGGCCTTTGGCCTCCGCCTTGTTGGAATCGGCGGCCCGGGTTCCCAGGATTCCACTGAAGAGAACGGCCGCCGCGAGCACGCACTCGACCCCAACCATTTTGAGCAACTGTTTCATGCTGGCGGCGAGGATAGGCACAACTCCGCTCCCCAGTGAACTACCAACATGTCCCGGCGGTTCCGAAGAAACCGTTGCGCTCCGGCGGTGAACTGCCCTAGATTTTGCGCATGGTTTCATCTGTTCTCAGCCGCGAGACAGGGGCGGAAGCCGCATCGCGACGGGAGAGTTACATTGAGGCGTACCGCTGGATGCTCCTGGCGCGCACGCTGGACGACAAGTTCGCCAGCCTGTATCGCGCCGGCAAACTCCAGGGCGGCGTCTTCCTGGGCCGTGGCCAGGAGGCGCTGAGCGTGGCGGCCGGACTGGCGTTGCGGAAGGGCGATGTCTTCGCCCCGCTCATCCGGGACCTGGCCGGACGGCTGGCGTTCGGAGAACCGGTCGTCGATGCAGTGCGGACTTACTACGGTTCGGCCCTGGGGCCGATGCGCGGGCGCGACGGCAACGTGCATCGCGGGCGTCCGCGCGAGGGGCTGTTGCCCATGATCAGCCATCTGGGCGCGATGATCTCCGTGGTCAACGGCGTCCTGTTCGCCCGGCGGATGAAGGGCGTGGCTGGAACAGTCGGCGTGGCCAGCATCGGTGATGGTGCCACGTCCACCGGGTCCTTCCATGAAGCCATCAATCAGGCCGCGGTGGAGAAACTCCCTCTGGTCCTTGTCATTGCCAACAACCAATACGCTTACTCCACCTTCACCGACCGGCAGTTCGCTTGTCAGGCGCTGGTGGACAAGGCGCCCGGTTACGGCGTGACCGGCTGGACCGTCAATGGCACCGACTTGGCCGACTGTCTGGACGTGCTGACCAGCGCGGTGGCGCGGGCGCGTGGAGGCGGCGGCCCGCAGTTGGTCGAGGCCCACCTCTTGCGGCTCTGCGGCCACGGTGAACACGATGACGCCGGCTACGTGGACCCACGGCTCAAGTCTTCTGAAATGGGCCGGGACTGCCTCAAAGTGGCGGAGGAGTTCTTGTTGAAACAGGACTGGGCCGGTCGCGACCAGCTTCAACACTGGCGCGGCGAATCCATTGAGAAGGTCGATCAGACCGTGGCCCAGGTGCAGCGCGAGGCAGGCCCGGACCCGTATCGCGAGGACTGGTGCGCCCTGGCCTCGAAGCATCTCTCTGAGCCGCACCCTTCGTGAACTGGCCGTCCTGGAGTTGCCTTCTGAAAGTCGCATGAGTGCTACCTACCTTGAAGCCATTCGCGAAGCCCAGGCCCGGGCGCTGGCGGAAGACCCGCGCGTCTTCATCTACGGGCAAGACGTCGGGGCCTTTGGCGGCGCGTTCAAGGCCACCAAGAACCTGGCCAAAGAATTTCCCGGGCGCGTCATTGACGCGCCGATCAGCGAAGACGCCATCGTGGGGTTGGCCGTGGGCGCAGCCATCGACGGGCTGCGGCCTATCGTCGAAATGCAGTTCGCCGATTTCTCGATCGTGGGCTTCAACCAGATCGTGAACCAGGCGGCCACGCTCTTCTGGCGCACGCACGTGCCGTGTCCGATCACCTTTCGGCTCCCGTGCGGCGGCACGTCGGGCAGCGGCCCCTTTCACAGCCAAAGCCTCGAAACGGTCTATGCCCACTATCCCGGCTTGGTGGTGATGACCCCCGCCACCGTGGAAGATGCTTACGGCATGTTGCTGGCGGCGGTCACGCTGGAGGACCCCGTCATCTTCTGCGAGCACAAGCTGCTGTATTACCACCTCAAGGCCGACAAGCTGCCGACCGAAGCCCTCCCTGTCGGCAAGGCCCGCATCGCCCGCGTGGGGCGCGACCTCACCATCGTCACTTACAGCGCCATGCTGCATGAAGCGTTGGTGGTGGCGGAAGAACTGGCCGGCGAAGGCACCGAAGTCGAGGTCGTCGATCTCCGCACTGTGAAACCGCTCGACACGGACACGGTGATGGCGTCCGTGGCGCGCACGGGGCGGTTGCTGGCCGTGGGGGAATCCTGGCCCTGGGGCGGCGTGACGGCGGAGATCGTCGCCCGCGTGACGAGCGAAGGCTTCAACCTCCTTGACGCTCCCCCGCAACGGCTCAATGCCAAAGACACGCCCGTGCCGTTCCATCCGAATCTGTGGAAAGCGCATCGGCCCACCGCCGGCACCATCGCGGCGGCGGCGCGGAACTTGGTGAGGATGTAATCGGGACGCTCGCCATGTTCACTGAGACGATCTCACCACCTCGACGGCGTAGCGGCGTCTCGGAGTATGTGTTAAGCGTCGTAGCGCAGGCTTTCCAGCCTGCCGTATCGCCGACTTGCAGTCGGCAGGGCGTGGCCAGTTCAGAAACACGCCGAGTTCATACCCGCCTTTGCCCGGCAACATCCCGCAGGTTGAAAACCTGCGATACAGCAGGCTGGAAAGCCTGCGCTACACTAAACACATACGTCTCGGCAGAGCGCCGCACTCTTTGTCTAGACTCCGGGAATGGAAAATGGCGGCGCTCTGCCGAGGCGCCGCTACGATTCTGAAATGGCACTCCGCTGATTTCTATGCCCCAAGTTCCCATCATCATGCCGCAGCTCGGTGAATCCATCGCGGAGGCGACGATCATCAGCTTCCTCGTCAACCCTGGCCAGACGGTGGCGGCCGACCAAAGCATCCTGGAAGTCGAGACGAACAAAGCCTCCATGCCCGTGACCAGTCCGTGCCCTGGCCGATTGGCCCAGTGGCTGGTGGAACAGGACGAGAGCCATCCCGTCGGCGCGGTGTTGGGCTACATCGAGGCCACCGACGAACAAGCGCAGTTGGCGGGCGAGGACGTGTCGGTCGCTGCCACGCCCGAATCTGGAGCTTCAACGGTCCCGAAGCCTGCCGCCGAGCCGCCCAGGAAAGCCGTCGTCGAGCCGACCGTGCGCGGCCTGCCCGTGCCGGCGCAAGCCGTGGGCGCAAGCTACATGTCGCCGCGCATGAAAGCCCGCATGCACGAATTGGGCTTGCACGCCGCGGACGTCGCCGGCGTGCCCGGCAGTGGCGCGGGCGGTCGGGTGACGGTCGAGGATTTCGAGCGGTTCATCGCGAACCTGGAGAAACACAAACTCACCCAGGCCTCGTCCATGCGCGTGGCCGTGGCCGACGCCATGCGCCGCAGTTGGACGCGCCCGCTGGCGACCGTGGGTCTGCCGGCGCAAATGGACGCGCTCCTGGCCCACCGCAAGACTTGCGAGCCGAAACCCGGTCCCGCGCTCTACGCTTTGCGAGCGTTGGCCGTGGCCCTGGCGGAAAACAGCGCCCCGGCGGGCCGCCTGATCGGGAACAAGATTGTGCATCCGCCGGCTATCGACATCGGCTTCGCGGTGGAGGCGGAGGAAGGCGTGTTGGTGCCCGTGATCCGCAACGCCGATCAGCGGCCGCTCCGCGAACTCGTGGCCGCCTACAACAGCCTCGTCGAGATGGCTCGTCAACGCCGGCTGCCGGCGGACGCCACCGGCGGCTCTATCGCTACGGTCACGAACTTCGGCACCTTCGGCCTCATCTGGGCCACGCCGATTCCGTTGCCGGAACAGACGCTCGTCCTTGGTCTGGGCGCTGGCCGCCGTGTGCCGTCGTGGGACGAGGCCCAAGGCCAGTTCGTGCCGGTGACTGAGTCGAACCTCACCCTGAGCTTCGATCACCGCGTGCTCGACGGCGGCGCGGCGGGACGTTTGTTGACTCGCGTGGCCTTTCTGATGAGCCACCCGGAAAAGATGTGAGCTGAGCCGCATCCATGCAGTGGGACAGGCGTCGCGCCTGTCTCTGACTTCATAGGGAAGAGGAGTCTCGACGGGAATCCCTCCGGTCAGGGAAGTCACTCTTTGGTGAGCGAGAAGTGGGAAGATGGAGACAGGCGTGACGCCTGTCCTACGTGCTCGGCGGTGTTTCCGTGAAGATTTCCGACGGCATCGTTACGGCTGAGTGCGGCGCGCGGTCGTCTCGACAGTGGATCACCGGCGCGGTTTCCTGGTTCGCTCTTCGGCTTGGATTTCCGCCAGCGTCGGGGCCTTCCAGATTCGCACCGACTTGATCTCGGGTCCTGGGGCCGTGCCGCCGGCGACCAGGGTGCGCCCGTCGGGTGAGAACAAGACCATGGACACGTCGTCGCCGAAATCCGGCAGCGTCAGGAGTTCCTGGAAATTTTCCATGCTCCACAGCTTCACGGTGTCGTCGGTGCTGCCAGTGGCGAGGGTTTTTCCGTCCGGACTGAAGGCCACGCAAGGGATGCCCTCCTTGTGCCCGGTCAGCACGGCCAACACTTCACCGGTGTCCGCCCGCCACACGCGCGCCGTGCCGTCGATGCTGGAGGAAACCAGGCGCCGGGAATCGGGCGAAAAGGCCAGGGACTGCAGACCCCACTTATGTCCCGCCAGGGTGGCGAGTCTCTGGGCCGAGGACAAATCCCAAAGGAGCACGGTGTAATTCGAGCCGGCAGTGGCCAGCTTCGTTCCGTCCGGGCTGAAGGCCAGCGGTGGGGCGGCGCCTTCGAAGTCGGCCAGCATCTCGCGAGAGGAAAGGCTCCAGACTTTCACCCCTTCGGGGCCGGCCGCCGCCAACCGGCGCAGGTCCGGCGACATCTCCAGTCCGATCACTCGCCGGCTGTGGGCGGTGAACCGCAGCCGTGGAACGGCGTCGTTTTGGGAACGGAGCAGCACCTCGCCCTGGCTGGTTCCCGCGGCGAGCAATTCGCCGTTCGCGGACACCGCGAGCGAGGTCAATTCGTGGGCCACGCCGTTGGTCAGGTTGAGGCTCCAGAGTTCCTGGTGCGTGGCGGTGTCCCAGACCGCGATCTCGTGACTGGTTTTCACGGCCATGAGCTGTGCGCCGTGGGCCAGGAAAGCGATCGGCAGCCGCGCCCCCGCCAAGCTGGCCTCTTCGGTTTGGGGCCGGGCGGACCAAAGCTTGACCGTCATGTCCTTGCCCCCCGAGGCGATGCGGCGGCCGTCGGGCGAAAACGCCACGCACCAGACCTCGCTCAAATGACCGCGTAACGTGCCGACCTTGGCGCGGGTGGCCACATCCCAGAGATGAATCGCCTGGTCAAAGCCCCCAGTGGCCAGCGTCCGGCCATCCGGCGAAAACGCCAAGCCGAACACCGGGCTTGGATGAGCGACCCACACCGCAATTTCGCGGCCCGTGCCCGTGTCCCACAAATGCACTTCTCCGTGCCAGTTGCCGGCCGCGGCGATGCGGGCGTCCGGGGCCAGAGCAAACGGCGTCCGCCGTCCCTTGTACACCGCATCGTTGATCGCGAATCCCCCGCGCTGGCTGTGGGAGGTCAGGTCCCAGACCTGCACCCGAGCGTCGTCCGGCGTGGTCAGAAGGAACCGTCCGTCGGGCGAGCGGGCGCGGAACCGGCCCAACGTAGCGAAGCTCTCCGCGACGCCCAAGTTGGGTTGCCAAGTGGTGGTGTCCCACGTCACGGCTCCGCCCGTCACGCGCGCCACGAGCGTGTCCGCGTCGGGCAGGAAGAACACCGGTTGCTTGACCGCGGAGAACCGCCCGCCCAGCCGCCAGGTCGCGGTTTCCCAAATCCAGAGGGCATTGACGCTGCCGTTCACAGGAATGGCCGCGACCAGCAGCCGGCTGTCCGGCGAGAAGAACAGGGCCGTCTCGTGGTCCGCGGGCACGTCGATGCCGGTGAGGTTGGTGAGCGCGCGTCCCGTGGTCACGTCCCACAGCCGCACACACGAATCCCGGCCCAGGGAGGCCAGCGTTTGACCGTCAGGAGAAAACGCGACCGTCTCCACAAAGCCGTCGTGCGCCAGCGTGCGCTCTTCGGTGCCCCGCGTGGCCTGCCAGAGATAACGCCATTCGAAGCCGCGCAACTCTTCTTCGCCGGGTCGCGGACGGCCGTATTTCTGAACCAGTTCCACCGCGCGCCCGAGGTGGTTTTCGTTCAGAGCACGCTGAGCCAGGTTGATGTCCGCTGCGTAGAGGCTGCGCCGCAACGCCCGGGCGTTGGCTTCGGTGCGACGCCATTCCCAAACCACCACGGAGAGGCCCGCCACGGTGATGCCGACCAGGAGTCCCAGCAGGATGGCCACGGCCGGCTTGCGCTTGGCCCACTTCACGGTGCGTTCCCAGGCCGTGGCCGGGCGAGCCAGGACTGTCTCGCCCGCCAGCCACCGTTCCAGGTCGAGCGCGAGGGCTTCCGCCGAGGGATACCGATGTTGCGGCTGCTTCTCCAGGCACTTCAGGCAAATGGTCTTCAGGTCGCGGTCCACGTCGGCGCTCAGCGCCGTGGGCCAGACAGGGTCTTGCTCCACCACCAGGCGGAGCGTCTCAACGAAACTGGCGCCGCGAAACGGGGCCTGGCCGGTCAGCAGTTCAAAGAGAATCGTTCCCAGGCTGTAGATGTCGGCCGCCGTGGTCAGTTCACGGGCCTGCCCGCGCGCCTGCTCCGGCGCCATGTAACTGGCGCTGCCCATCACGGCCACAGACTGCGTGAGACTGCTCTCGCGCTCGGCGAGCTTGGCCAGGCCGAAATCGGTCAGTTGCGGCTCCCCGTGCGCGTCGAGCAAGATGTTGGTCGGCTTGAGGTCGCGGTGCAGGATGCCGCGTTGATGGGCGAAGTGAACAGCGCGGGCGATCTTCGCGAGCAACGGGACGGCCCGCCGCACCGGCATGGGGCGGCCTCCAATGGCTTCGGCCAGCGAGCCGCCTTCGACCAGCTTCATCGTGAAGTAATGCTGGCCCTCGTGTTCTCCCACGTCGTAGATCGGGACGATGTTGGGGTGATCCAGCCGCGCGGCCGCCTCGGCTTCGGTGTGAAATCGTTGCACCTCGACGCCGGTCGCCAGCCCGCCGGACCGGATCATCTTGAGAGCGACGGATCGGTGGAGACTGATCTGGCGCGCGTGCCAGACCACACCCATCCCACCGTGCGCGATCTCGCCCAACAGCTCGTAGTCCCCAAACCGCGTCGGGGCCGGAGCGGATGCCGTCTTGGACGGGCCGGAGCGGGTCGGCACGGTCTTCACGGCACTGCCTGTTTCTTCAGCCTCGGTCGCCGCCAGAATGGAGAGGCCCTCGCGCACGAGGCAGTGCGGGCAGAGGCCCGACGGGGCGTCGGCGCCCAGTCGAGTGCCGCATTCCGGGCAAGAGGTCGTTGTGTTCATGAGAGAACTCCGGCTCGATTCGCCAACGGCGGTGGTGGCGGGCAAAGCTTGCATGGATTGGCTCGGAGAATCAACACCCGGCACGGCCACTTCCGAAGAGGGCGGTGGTCGGCCGACGCGCCGCTCTGTCGAGGTGCATGGCTCCGTTTCGATCTATAGGTCTTCGGTTTCAGTTTTGAGCCGGCGTGCCGGCTTCCATTTCTTCCTACCGAAGAACGAGAGCAAGGTTACGGCAGCGCCTGCGATCATTGGCTGAGCACGGCCAACAGATACCGCAACTCCTCATCCACCTCTGCCGGGCTGGCCACGGTGTGCGCGATTTCTTCGCGCAGCAACTGGCCGTAGCGATGGCGCAGGCGATGCACGGCGACCTTCACCGCGCCCTCGCTCAGACCCAGCCGTGCCCCCACTTCCGCGTAGGCGAGTCCCGATCGCTCGCCGGTGAGCGTGGGTTTAAGGGCGTCGAAGAGCGCGGCCTTGCCGGTGGAGGCGCAATCTTCGCGCAGCCGGTCGAGCACGCGCTCCAACAAAGTGAGTGCCCAGCGACGCTCGAAAAGCTTGTCGGGAGTGACGTTGTCCGTTGGCTCCTGCGTGTAGCGCGTCTCACCGGCGGCAGCATCCAACGGGAGGAGGTGTTGGCCGCCGCCGCGCTTGAGCGCGCGCGCCTTCTCCCACTCGTGCATCAGGAAGTGCTTCATCGAAGCCAGCAGGAACGAGCGGAAACGTCCGCGCCGTCGGTCTGCGCAGGCGAAGAAGTGGCTCTGCAGCAGCCGCGCAAAGAACTCCTGGGTCAGGTCCTGGGCATCATGCGGGCCGTAGCCTTGGCGGCGCACGAAGGCGTAGAGTGGATACCAGTAAGTCTGGCAGAGTTGCGTGATGGCCTCGTGCGCCTGGGGAGACTGGCTCTCTCCCGCGCTGAGCACAACGCTCCAGTGCGTGGTCACGAACACGCCGGGCGCGCTGGCAGCCATCTCGTTTGATGAGTTGTGGTCGGGCATGCGGCTTTCGGGAGCTTGCGTAAACAACCGGCTCCAGGAAGTCAAGGAATGGCGCGGAAGTTCGCGCCCTCGCCGCCAGTCAAAACTGAGTTGGTCCGGTCATGTCGGTGCCGGGAGTTTGAGTCATCTCGCGCCTCCTCTCCAGGCGCTGGGAAGACTGCTCCGCTGAATCCACGCCAATAGAGGATTAGTCTTTGGCAATTCCAGTCTAGCCAAGCAATTCTTAAATCCCGAAGTCTCTATCCACAGCAAAATGAATAGCGACACTCAGTAGAAGCATCGGCATCACCGCAATCTTTTTTTCGGCCTATGAACATCTTCGTCCTTCTGAAGTTGGTGCCGGACACCGTGGAAGAGTTGGAAATCGCGGGCGACGGCAAGTCGCTCGAGGCGGAAGTCCTAAGGTTCAAACAAAGCGACCCGGACGAACATGCGGTGGAGCAAGCCATCCTGCTCAAGGAGAAATGCAGCAGCAAGGTGACGGTGGTGGCGCTGGAGTCACCGGAGGTGGATGACGCGCTGTTTACGGCGCTCGCCAAAGGAGCGGATCGCGCGGTGAAGCTCACCGGCAATCTGATCAATGCCCAGAGCTTCGCCGCGGCGCAGATGCTGGCCAACTTCCTTAAGCCCGAGGGCGCAAGTCTGCCGGCGGATACTTTGATCCTGTTGCGCGGGCAATCCATCGACGACTTGGAAGGTGAGATCGGGCCGTTCCTGGCGGAACTGCTGGGGTTGCCTTACGTGTGCGTCGTCACGAGCGTCGTGCCGGAAGGCGGCAGCGTGACGGTGATGAAGGAGTTCGCTGGCGGCTTGCGCGGGGAGTTCGCGGTGCCGATGCCGGCGGTGATCGGTATTCAGTCTGCCGAAAAGCCTCCTCGCTACGTGCCATTCGCGAAGATCAAGGCGATCCAGAAGACGGCGAAGATCGAGACGGTGGACGTAACGCCGCCGGACAGTCTCACGCGGTTTGGCGTGGAGCGGATGTACAAGCCGGAAGCCGTCGGTCGCGCGCAGATGCTCGAAGGCGCGTCGGAGGAAGTGGCAGACAAGTTGGTGGAAGTGTTGGCGAAGAACAGTCTGATTTGAGGAGGCAAAGCGTATGGCAAACACAATTCTCATCCTGGCGGAGCAACTCCGAGGTTCACTCTCCGACATCACCTTTGAAATGCTGGGCGAAGGCCGCAAGCTGGCCAACGCGCTGGGCGTGCCGCTCTACGCCGCCTTGCTTGGCAGCGAAGCCGCGTCGCTCGCAGCGAAGCTGGGCGCGGCAGACAAGGTCTTCGTCGTGGACAACGCATCGCTGAACATGGCTCCAGCAAACACGACAGCCGCGGCGCTTAAAGCAGTGATGGACCAAGCGCAAGCGGGCCTCGTGCTCATCGGCGGAACCAACGTCTCGATGGGCGTCGGTGCCGTATTGTCTGCCAAGGCGAATCTTCCGTTCGTCAACTATTGCCGGGCCATCCGCGCGGACGGCGGTGCGGTGGTGCTCACGAGCCAGTTGTTCGGCGGCAAGATTCTTACCGACGTGAAGCTGACCGACGGCAAGGGCATCGTCAGCGTTTATCCCGGCGCGTTCCAAGCCGACGCGGGCAAGAGCGACAAGACGCCTGCCATCGAGAAGGTGGAGGTGTCGGTGGAAGCGCCGAAAGTCACCTTCAAGAAATACATCGAGCCGGAAACCGGTGACGTGGACATCACGAAGCAAAACGTCCTCATCGCCGTGGGCCGCGGCATTCAGGACAAGGGCAACGTGGAATTGGCCGAGGAACTCGCGGCCACGCTCGGCGGTGCGGTCTGTGCCTCGCGTCCGGTGATCGATCAGGGCTGGCTGCCGCTGAGCCGGCAGGTCGGCAAGTCTGGCATGACGGTGAAGCCTCGCCTCTATCTCGCGCTCGGCATCAGCGGCGCGCCGGAGCACTGGGAAGGAATGCAAGGCTCGCAGTGCATCGTCGCGGTCAACACCGATCCCAAGGCGCCCATCTTCGACGGCGCGCATTACGGCATCGTGGGCGACGCGCTGGAGTTCATTCCACTGCTGACCGACAAAGTGAAAGCCCGCAAGGGTTGAGCCTATGGACACCAACCCCGTCTCTCTGCTCGGCTCGGCCGGGTTGTGGGTTCTGTGGATTCTGACTCTCATTGCCTTCGGCGTTTTCGCTTGGCGCATTTACCAACTCGTCGGCTTGTTGCGGAAAGGCCGTTACGAGGACCGCTTCGACAATCTGCCCCAGCGCGCGGTGCATTTCCTGAAACACGTCCTTATCCAGCCGCGCATTTTCAACGAACGCAGCATCGGCTTGCCGCACTTCCTGATCTTCTGGGGCTTCGTCATCTACGCGACGTGCTTCAACTGGGCGCTGGTGCGGGGGCTGTTTCCGTTGCTGCCGGTGCCGTATCCCGATGAAGTCCCAATCGTCGGCCTGTTCCTGGAACTGTTCTCCGTGCTCGTGCTCGTCTCGCTGGCCGTGGCGCTGGTGCGGCGGTTGTTCTTCGCGCCGCCGCATCTGCACTTGAGCGTGGACGCGAATCTCATTCTCGCGCTGATCGGGATTTTGATGCTGAGCACGGTGTACGGCTCAGCGTTTCGCGTCGTGACGGAAGGCGGCGAGTTCAACGCTTGGGCGCCATTCGGCAGCCTGCTGGCGAAGGCGTTTTCAGAAGCAACGCCGCAGACCGCGCACACGATGATCGCTGCGGCCTGGTGGGTGCATATCATCACGGTGCTGTTCTTCCTCGTCTATCTGCCCTACTCGAAGCACCTCCACTTGCTCGCCTCGCCGTTCAATGTGTTCTTCAGCAACGCGGCCACGCGGCCTGTTGGCAGCCTGAACATCGTCGGTGCCAAGGAAGACATGACGGCGGGCGCGTCGAAGTGGGAAGAACTTACTTGGAAGCAAATGCTCGCCGGTTTCTCCTGTGCCGAGTGCGGACGCTGTGATCGCTCGTGTCCGGCGGCAACTTCCGGCTCCGCGCTGGAGCCGCAGCAAATCGTCCAGAAGATCAAGCAGCACTTCGTCTCCGTAGGGCTGAAGCCGCCGAACGGCACGCCGAAGCTCATCGGTGATGTGATCCCCGCCGCCGACCTGTGGACCTGCACCACCTGCATGGCGTGCATGAATTGCTGCGCGGTCTGGAACGAGCAAGTGCCCATCATCGTCACGCTGCGCCGGCATCTTGTGAGCCAGGGCGAAGTGGACCGCACTGTTCAGGACATGCTGGGCAGCCTCCAGCGTTACGGGAACTCTTTCGCGAAGTCCGACCGGATGCGCGCGAAGTGGGTCCAGACCGCTGGCCTCAAGATCAAGGACGCCCGCAAGGAACCGGTGGAGTATCTCTGGTTCGTCGGCGACTACGCGAGCTACGACCCGCGCTGTGTGGACATCACGGCGAAGACGGCCAAGGTCTTCGCGCAAGCCGGACTCGACTTCGGCCTGCTTTACGAAGCCGAGCGCAACGCCGGCAACGATGTGCGCCGCATCGGCGAGGAGGGCTTGTTCGAGATGCTTAAGGAAAAGAACCAGCAAGCCTTCGCCAAAGCGCAATTCAAGCAGATCGTCACCACCGACCCGCACACTTACAACACACTCAAGAACGAGTATTCGTGGAACGGCAACGGCGTCGCCGTGAAGCACTACACCGAAGTCCTCGACGAGCAGATTCAGGCCGGCAAGCTGCCGCTCAAGAAGAAGCTCACCGGTCGCGTGACGTATCACGACCCGTGCTACCTCGGCCGCTACAACGGCGTCTATGACGCGCCGCGCCGCATCTTGCAGGCGCTGGGCGCAGAGGTCGTTGAGATGCCGCGCCATCGCGACAAGAGCTATTGCTGCGGCGCTGGCGGCGGGCGGATATGGATGGAAGACGCGGAGAAAGTGAAAGAGCGTCCGTCCGAAAGCCGCATCCGCGAGGCGGTGGCACTGGAGAACGTGCCGACGTTCGTGGTCGCCTGCCCGAAGGACATCGCCATGTTCCGCGACGCCATTAAGACCACCGGCAACGAAGGCAAGATCGTCGTGAAAGACATCGCTGAACTAATCGCGGAAGCGATGGAGGGGTGAGAAATCCGAAATCCGAATGTCGAAATCCGAAACAAATCCGAAGCACGAAATCCGAAAAGGCGGGCAAGTTCGGTACCCCAACGGGGTGCAGGTGAACCAGCCCAGGGCAAGCGAGAGCGCCGCCCTGGGGCATGGATGCCAAACGAGGATGCGCACCCTGAAAGGGTGCGGGTCGAGAAAGGTGGCATCGCGCTTCCATGTTCCGTCAGGCTTCCTCGCACCCTTTCAGGGTGCGTTCCATTTTCGACATTCACACTCAGGGCGGCGCTCGCAGACTCACTTGCCCTGGGCTGCTTCACCTTCACTCCTTTGGGGTGAATCGCCGCTACGCCCGCGCTGTTTTGAGTTTCGAATTTGTTTCGGATTTCGACATTCGGATTTTGCTTTCTCTCCCACTTTGAAGATCCAACCAAAGGCTGACTATGGTCGCAATGCTAGAACCTGAACTCTGCGAGAAGGGCGCAACCATCGAGACCGTCCTCGACACGCCGGAAGGCAAGCGCATCCTGACCTGCATCCAATGCGGCATGTGCGCCGGCACTTGTCCTTACGGCGAATACATGGATTACCCGCCGCGCCGGATCATCAACATGCTGCGCCGAGGGTTCATCGAGGAAGTCTTCAAGTCCGACTCGATGCTCCGTTGTGTGGCCTGCTACGCCTGCATGAGCAAGTGTCCGCGCGGCATCCGGCTCTCCGACGTGCTGCTGCCAATCGTGAAGGAGCAGACGCTGATCAACCAGCCGGAGATTCCCGCCGAGTTGCAGAAGACGCTCCAGAACACGCTGCGCTACGGCAACCCGATGGGCGAATCGTCCCGCAAGCGCGTGAACTGGGCCACGGCCAACGGCACCAAGGTACCAATCATGGCCGAGATCAAACGCCCCGTGGACGTGCTGTGGTTCGTCGAGTGTTACACGGCTTACTACCAGCGCGGCCAGGACAACAGCCGCGCCGTGGCCAAGCTCTTCAACGCGCTGGGCATCGACTTCGCCATCCTCGGCAACGAGGAGAAATGTGCCGGCGACTGTGGCCAACTCACTTGGGAGTCGGGGTTGTTTGAGACGCTCACCGACTACAACATGGAGATCTTCAAGAAGTACAAGTTCAACCGCATCGTCACGGGCGACGCCCACGCCTTCAATGCGTTCCGTATCCGTTACCCGATGTATGGCTTCAATTACCCGGTTGAGCACACGACGGGATTGTTTGCGCGCTGCCTGCCGCAACTTAAGCCGAAGCTCACGAAGAAGCTCAATTACACCGTCACCTACCACGACGCCTGCTGCCTGGGTCGGCGAGCCGGGCTGTACGACGAACCGCGCGACCTGTTGCTGGCCATCCCCGGCATCAAGCTCGTCGAAATGACCCACAACCGCGTCAACTCGATCTGTTGCGGCGGCGGCGGCGGCGGCATGTGGCTGGACACTTTCTTCAAACAAAAAGGCATGGAACGCCTGAGCGAGCGCCGCGTGAAGGAGGCCATCGCGACGGGCGCGGATGTGATCGCCGTGTCGTGTCCGTACGAGATCTACCGCTTCGAAGACGCCTTGAAAGTGATCCCGCACGACAAGCCGATCATCGTGCGCGACGTGGTCGAACTGTTGGCCGAAGCCTTGGGAGACTGAGCTATGTATATTCCGAAAAAACACGAACCCGTCCGCATCGGTTTCTACATTTGCCATTGCGGCGTAAACATCGCCAGCATGGTCGATGTGAAAGAGGTCGCCAAATACGTCGGCACGCTTCCCAACGTGGTGGTCTCCCGCGACTACAAATACATGTGCTCCGACCCCGGGCAGGAGATGATTCAGCAAGACATCATCGAGAACCGCCTGAACCGCGTCGTGGTCGCCGCCTGCTCGCCGATGTTGCACGAACAGACTTTTCGCAAGGCGACCGAGAAGGCCGGCATCAACCCGTTCTTCTTCCAGATGGTGAACATTCGCGAGCACGACGCGTGGGTCCACACCGACCGCCTGGAGGCCACGCGCAAAGCGATGGCCCTTGCCCGCGCCGCCATCCAGCGCGTCCCTCTCCACAAGCCGCTCGAAGTCAAGAAAGTTGCCGTCCACCCGAACGTGCTCATCGTCGGCGGCGGCATCGCTGGCATCCACGCCGCGCTGGTCCTGGCCAACGCTGGCAAACGGGTTTATCTCGTCGAGCGCGATCCGACCATCGGCGGCCACATGGCGAAGTTCGACAAAACTTTTCCCACGCTCGACTGCGCCATGTGCGTGCTTTCGCCGAAGATGGCCGCCGTCGGCTCGCATCCGAACATCACGCTGTGGACTTACTCCGAAGTCGCGAAGGTGGACGGCTACGTGGGCAACTACAAAGTTGTCGTCCGCCGCAAGCCGCGGTACGTGTTGGAGGACCTTTGCACCGGTTGTCAGGAATGCGTCGAAGCCTGCGTGTACAAGGAGCCGAAGTTCCGCGACGAGTTCAACCTCGGCCTCGGCAAGCGCAAGCCCATCCGCCTGCCGTTCCCACAGGCCATCCCGCCGGTCACGCTCATCGACCCAGAAACTTGCATCGAACTGAAATCCGGCAAGTGCAAGAAGACCTGCCTCGAGGCTTGTGGCGACCGCAAGGCCATTGATTTCAAACAGCAGGAAGAACTGCGCGAGATCCTTGTCGGCACGATCATCGTCGCGACCGGTTACCAAATCTTCGACGCGAAACGCACGCCCTACTACGGCTACGGCGTTTATCCGAACGTCTATAACGCGCTGGAAGTCGAGCGCCTCATCAACGCCAGCGGCCCCACGAACGGCGAGCTGGTGATGCGGAACGGCCAGGTGCCGAAAAAGGTCGCCGTCATCCACTGCGTCGGTTCGCGCGACGAAAACACCAACCGCTGGTGCTCGCGCGTCTGCTGCCTCTACTCGCTCAAGCTCGCGCACCTCATCCACGAGCGCACCAACGCCGAGATCGTGAACTTCTACATCGACATGCGCACGCCCGGAAAGGGCATGGAGGAGTTCTACAACCGGCTCTCCGAGGAAGGCATGATGCTCGTCCGCGGCAAGGTCGCTGACGTGTATCCCGATCCCACCGACGGCACCACCGGCCGGCTCATCGTGCAGGCCGAGGACACCTTGATGAGCCGCATCCTTAAGATCCCCGTGGACATGGTCGTGCTCTCGGTCGGGCTGGAGCCGCATCCCGACTCCGACAAGATTCGCCGTCTCTTCAACATGAGTTGCAGCAGCGAAGGCTGGTTCCTGGAGCGGCATCCCAAGCTCGCGCCTGTGAGCACATTCACCGATGGCATCTTCCTCGCCGGCTGTTGCCAGGGGCCGAAGGACATTCCCGACTCCGTGGCCCAGGCGGGCGCGGCGGCGGCGGAATGTTTCTCGCTGATTGATAAAGGCCACATCGAGCAGGAGCCAAACACGGCGTTCGTCGTGGAAAAGGAATGCTCCGGCTGCAAATCCTGCATCCCGCTCTGCCCCTACACCGCGATCTCGCTGCTGGAGGACAAGAAGAAGGCGTACATCAACGAGGCGCTCTGCAAAGGCTGCGGCACGTGCGTGGCGAGTTGCCCGTCTGGCTCCATCGTGCAGAACCTGTTCGAGGATGCGGAAGTGTTTAGCGAGATTGAGGGGTTGCTCGCCCCCGTCCCCGTCTGATTGTCCCATCTGTCCTAACTATGAATGCCACTCCCAAACCCACGAACGGCTCCTGGAGCCCGTCTCTCGTGGCCTTCTTCTGCAACTGGTGTACCTACACCGCTGCGGACCTCGCGGGCGTCTCCCGCATGAAGTACGCGCCCAACATCCGCACCATCCGCCTGATGTGCTCTGGGCGCGTCGATCCCCAGTTCATTTTGGACGCCTTTAGCAAAGGCGCGGACGGCGTTCTCATCGGCGGCTGCCATCCGAACGATTGCCACTACGCCGAGGGCAACTACAAATGCCTGCGCCGTTTTCGGCTCATCAAGCGCATGGTCGCCGACCTGGGCATCGAAGAGCAGCGCCTGCGGCTCGAGTGGATTTCCGCCGCCGAAGGCGAGAAGGTGAAAACGGTCGTCAACGAAATGGTGGACCAGCTCAAGGCCCTTGGCCCGCTCGGCATCCCGAAGCAGTTCGCCGAGTGGGACGCTGAGATGACGCGCCTCGAACACGCGGCGCAAACCAGCCAGTCAGCAGAAAGTGAGGTCGCTCATGCCTAAACCCAAGATTGGAATCTACTGGTGCGCGTCGTGCGGCGGCTGCGAGGAAGCCGTCGTGGATCTCGCGGAAGACATCCTCGGCGTGGTCGAGAAGGTGGACATCATGTTCTGGCCTTGCGCGATGGACTTCAAGAAAGCAGACGTGGAAGCGATGCCCGACAAATCGCTCGTAGCCACGCTCCTCAACGGCGCCATCCGCTCGTCAGAGCAGGAAGAAATGGCCCACATGCTCCGCCGCAAGAGCAAATACATGATCGCCTACGGCTCGTGCGCCTGCACCGGCGGCATCCCCGCACTGGCGAACCAGTTCCCACGCGAGCAAATCCTCCGCTACGTTTATGAGGAATCTCCCACCACCGTGAACGAAGCGAAGACCCGCCCTCAGTTGAAGTTCGCTGAAGCTGGCCGCGAAGTGACTCTGCCCGAACTCCGCAACGTCGTCCGCTCGCTCGATCAAGTCGTGGACGTGGACTACTACATCCCCGGCTGCCCGCCGACGCCGAAGATCACGAAAGCCGCCATCGGCGCGCTGCTGGAAGGCCGCATGCCGCCGAAAGGTTCCGTCCTCTCGCCCGATGTGGCGCTCTGCGAAGAATGTTCGCGTCGCGACAGCAAACCCACGAACGTCGCGTTCACCGAATTCAAACGCACACACCAGAAGCACCTCGACCCACAACTCTGCTTCCTCGCCCAAGGCGTGATCTGTATGGGTGCCGCCACGCGCCAAGGCTGCGGCGCGCAGTGTCCGTCCGGCAACATGCCTTGCACCGGCTGCTTCGGCGGCACCGACCGCGTGAAGGACCAAGGTGCGAAGGCGCTTTCCTCCTTCTGCGCCAACATCGCGGCGAAGGAGGCAGACGAAATTGATCAAACGCTGAAAGGCATTCCCGATCCCGTCGGCACCTTCTACCGCTACGGCTTAGCCAAGAGCCTCCTTCGTCGCAAAGCCGGCCTCCCCATGAGCAACGGAAAGTGAGCCACGTATGACCACCGCCACCCAACAATCCTGGAACGAAGGAGCCGCCCGCGCCAACGCCGCCTACCAGGGCGCGCGCCGCCGCTACACCATTGACCCCATCACCCGCCTCGAAGGCCACGGCAAGATCGACATCTTCCTCAACGACGCCGGCAATGTCGAACGCGCCTACATGCAGGTGCCGGAGTTGCGTGGCTTCGAGGTCTTCAGCATCGGCCGTCCAGCGGAAGACATGCCGCAAATCACCAGCCGCATCTGCGGCGTCTGTCCCACCGCGCACCACATGGCGGCCACCAAGGCGCTTGACGACCTTTACCAAGTCCAGCCCACGCCCGCTGCGCGGAGGATTCGCGAACTCGTCTATAACACCTTCATGCTCGAAGACCACGCGCTGCACGTCTATGTGCTGGGCGGTCCCGACTTCATCGTCGGCCCCACCGCGCCCGCCGCGCAGCGCAACATCGTCGGCGTGATCGGCAAGGTTGGCGTCGAGGTCGGCAAGAAAGTCATCTCCATGCGCAAACGACTGCGCGAGATCATTGCCTACTTTGGCGGCAAGGTCGTGCATCCCGTCCTCGGCCAACCCGGCGGCGTCAGCAAATGGCTCGATCCCGCAGAACTTCCCAAGTTCAAGGAAGTGGCCAAGGACGGCCTCGACTTCGCGCTCTTCACCAACCAGGTATTCCACGACCTTGTCCTGAAAAACTCCGACTACGTGAAGCTCATCACCAGCGACGACTACACGCATCGCACCCACTACATGGGCATGGTTGACGCTCAAAACCGTGTGAACTTCTACGACGGCCAACTCCGCGTCGTTGATCCCACCGGCAAGGAATTCGCCAAGTTCGACGCGCATCAATACCGCGACTTCGTGGCCGAGCACGTCGAGCCGTGGAGCTACATGAAGTTTTGCTACCTGAAGCCGCTCGGCTGGAAAGGATTTGAGGACGGCCCGCAAACCAGCATCTACTCCGTCGCTCCACTCGCCCGCCTCAACTCCGCCGACGGCATGAGAACCCCGCTCGCCCAGAAAGCCGCCGACGAATATTTCGCCACGCTGGGTGGCAAGCCCGTCCACCACACCCTCGCCAACCACTGGGCGCGCGTCGTCGAAATGATCCAGGCCGCCGAGACCATCGTCGAACTCCTGAACGATCCCGACATCACGAGCAAAGACATCCGCACCATCCCGACCGAGAAGCCCACCGTCGGCATCGGCGTCGTCGAAGCCCCGCGCGGCACGCTCTTCCACGAATACCACACCGACGACAACGGCCTCATCACCAAGGCCAACCTCATTGTCGCCACCCAGAACAACGCCGCCCGCATGGCCATGAGCGTGGAGAAAGCCGCGAAGGGTCTGATCAAACAAGGCGAGGTCAACGACGGTCTGCTGAACATGATCGAGATGGCCTTCCGTGCCTACGACCCCTGCCTCGGCTGCGCCACGCACTCGTTGCCGGGGCACCTGCCGCTGTCGGTGAAGATCTTCGGCCCGGACAAGCAACTCGCGCGCGAGTTGGTGCAGGGTTGAAAGAGGCCAGGGTTGGCGTGTGAAAATCGCCTGCTCTTGAGCCGAAGCGTTGTCCTGAGAATTCCCGAAAAGGGAAAAGGAGTTCTGCTCCGAAGGACGGCATTCTTACGCGAGCAAGGCAGCGCCGTTTCCGGATCGTTCCAGATGAACTCTGGAGAGCTTGGCCAAGAACTTCCTGCCCAAGTTTGTGAAGTCGATCCGCCGCAAAGTGGCAGCAGCCAAAGCGAGCGCCAAGTCCTTGTTCATGGTCAAGGCCGCGTAGGCCAGGTTCACGCGATCCAGGTAGGCAATGACCGAGCCGAGGAAGAGCGGCAGGATGACCTGCAAGAGTGTCTTCGCATTGAGCGATTGCTGCTGAAACGGTCCAAGAGTCATCGGCAGCCTTCTGCGGAATCGCGGGAGCTGAAGCGAGCAGGTATTCTCCTGGCCGAATCGCCAGACATCGCTGCCACGAACCTTCGGGCGGCCCCCTCACCCGCGCTTCGGGCACCCTCTGCCCCCAATGGGGGAGTGGGCGGGGTGAGGGGGAAGCCACGAATGCATCTGAAGCGCTGGTTCGCGGATACGCGCAAAGATGCTGTTGTTCACGCCCGGTGATCTCACAACTCGCGCAACATCCGCGTCGTCTCGGCGACGATTTTCTCTTCAGCCTCCGGGCCGAACGGGCTGCTTTGGACTTCGTAGCCGCCTTCCGCATAGCTGGAACGAGTCGGCACGTAGCCGGTCGCGCCGTTGCAGTGCGTGAATACGAACGTGTGCGGGAACGGCGAGGCCGTCTTGATCGCCCGGCCGATTTCGTTGAAGACTTCGCCGCCGAGACCCACGAAGCCGATCTCGCCAATGCGCCCAACCGTGATGACCAGGCTGGCAGGCGGAGCCGGGGCGTTTGTCTGCGCCTCACCGCGGGTTTTGCCTGGCAACTCCAGCGACTTGATCGTCGTCTTGATCGGGCCATTCGTGGCCGGCTTCTCGATTCTTCTCAGCACGTGCGCCACTTCCTCGCCTAGCAGTGTGCCCAGCAAGACCGGCTCAGGCAGCCAGCCGTTGGTGGTGTTGAAACCCGGCAAGACCCGAAACCAAGGATCAATGTTGCCCGAGGCGCCGGCAAAGCCCGGAGCCACCACTCCCGCCCCAAGATGCTTTTCGAGAAACTGCTCCGCCAGTCCATGCACGTCGCCGCTGATGAGGTGGTTCCGCGGTCCGAGCGACGTGCTGTGGGTGGCATAGGCGAAAACCACACCCAGCAATTCCTGCTGGTCCGCGCGGGTGAGCTTGAGCACTTGCACCTCCCGGTCGGTGGGCACGAGCGGATTGCGGCCCAGCACGATCTTCGTGTTGCCCGCGGCATCGCGGACCGGCTCCCGGCGGTTCGCGCCCACCGGCGACGCGCCGTTGCTCACGCCCACCTGCACGGGCGCCGTGCGCGCCAGGGTCACGCGCACGAGTTCCGCCAGTTGGCCTTGGAGGGCCTTCGTGTAGGCAAGGTTGTTGGGATGCCCCTTCTGTCGGTCCAGGGTCAACGTCGGCGCGCTGTGGGTGTGGATCGCGCACAGGAACAATTCCGACGGCTGGAGATGGCAGGCGTCGAGGATGGCTTGGCGCAGCGGCTCGGTAGTGCCGTTGTAGAATCCGAGGTTGTCGAGCGACACCAGCACGAGCCGGCGGCCCTCCTGCTCGAAGGCCACGGCGCGGGCGGACAGCGGATCGTGGACACCTTGCGAGAGGTTCGTCCGGCTCGCGTAGCCGGCCATCGTCACGGGCTGGGTAGGAGTGATGTCGATCTTGGCGACGGCGGCGCGCAGTCCCTCGGCCGAGGCGTTGGGCAGCGTCAGTCCAAAGAAAGCAACCGCGCTGGAAAGGCACGCGGTGAAGATGCGGAGCGAGTTCATGCGGCGAGCATAACCAGCGGAAGCGTTTTGGCAAACCTTGGTAGCGATTTCAAAACCCCGTAGCAGCCGACGTGAGGAGGCTCTGTTTTCATAGAAGTCAGAGCCTCCTCACGTCGGCGGCTACAGTTCTGAAAGAGGCTCCCTCGTCGGCTTTTCGGTTTCCCTTTCGGCCCGCTTGGCGTAGTGTCCCGGCAGTTCAGCCTGGCCGGCGACACGGAACGGGCGGGCCGGCGACGACGGCTGTTCGGCAACATGGGCACGATCTTGATCATCGACGACGACAGCGCGCTGCGGGCGCTGTTGGGGCAGATTCTTCACCAAAGCGGCTGGGAGGTGCTCGAAGCGGAAGACGGCGAGGCGGGCATCCAGTTGGCCCGGAGCCACCGGCCCGAAGTCGTGCTGTGCGACTTGCTGATGCCGCGCTGCAACGGCTTCCAGGTCTGCCGCTGCTTGCGCGCGGAGCAGAACCTGCGGGACGTGAAGATCATTGTCACCTCGGGGCGCAGCTACGTGACGGACCGCTTGCACGCCCTCGAAGCGGGCGCGGATGAATACTTGGTCAAGCCAATCCAGACCGACGAGTTGCGCCGCCTCTTGAAGCGGTTGACCGCGCGCGAGAGCGAAGGCGACACGCGGGTGTTGACCGTGCCGGTGTATCAAGCGCCGCTGGTGCGCTTCTGGGGCGTGCGCGGGTCGATCCCCACGCCGGGGCCTTCGACGATGTTCTACGGCGGGAACACGTCCTGCGTGGAAGTGCGCGCGGACGGCGAGATCATCATTTTCGACGCGGGCAGCGGGATTCGGGCGCTCGGCCTGCAACTGAGCCAGGAGTTCAAAGACCAGCCCCTGGACCTCACGCTGCTGTTGTCCCACACGCACTGGGACCACATCCAGGGCTTCCCGTTTTTCATGCCGGCCTACAATCCGCGGAACCGTCTGCGCATCCTCGGTTACGAAGGGGCCACCCAAGGACTGTTCCGCACGCTGTCGGGCCAGATGGAAAGTCCGTACTTCCCGATTGGCCTGGAAGAAATCCCGGCGAACATCCGGATCGAAGAGCTGCGGGACATGGAGTTCACCATCGGGCGGGTGAAGGCCCGGGCCTGGTTCGTCAATCATCCGGGCATCTGCGTCGGCTATCGGCTGGAAACCAGCGCCGGCTCGATCGCCTACGTGCCGGACATGGAGCCGTTTCACCGGCTGCGCTCCCAGCCCAACCCGAATGACACGTCCGTCCGGGCGTCCGTGGAGTTCGCCATGCACGAGGACCGCAAACTGGCGGAGTTCATCGACGGGGCGGACCTCCTCATCATGGATTCGCAGTACGACGAGGCGGAGTACCAATCGCACATCGGCTGGGGCCACGCCTGCGTGGACGACGTGGCGAACCTCGCCGTGCTGGCGCGGGTGAAGCAACTGTTCCTCTTCCACCATGATCCCGCACACGACGACGAGAAGGTGTCGCGCCTCGTGGCCCATGCGCGGCAGATCGTCTCGGACCAAGGAGGCGACACCGTGGTGGAAGCAGCGCGGGAAGGACTGGAGATCAAGCTGGGTGGCTAGCCGCCCCGGTTCGCATGCCGCGCAAGGACCGCCGCGTTCTTGACAAACGCCCCGGCGCACGGCTGATTGCCGCCCGCCGATGTTGTCGAGTATGCGAATGTCAATTCTCCTGGGCTGCTGGCTCTGGCTGGTCGCCCAGAGCGCTCCGGCGCAGGCGCCGCGGTTCGTGATGGATGACGATGCGTTCCTGGATCGCATCGCCCTCACGGCGGCGAAACTGGTGAAGCAGCAGAAGCTGGTTCCGTTGGACCGCTTGAAACGCCAGCTTGAGCGCAGCCGCGAGGTGACACTGGCCCCTGTTCCACTCTCCCGGGAGAAGTTTTCCCCACCCGATCTCTACGACCGCGTCCGCGAGAGCACGTTTGCCGTCGGGCCGTTTTACCGGTGCGCGGACTGCGAAGAGTGGCATTTCACCGGAGGGACCGGATTCGCGGTGGGGGAAGACGGCGTCATCAGCACTTGTTGCCACATCCTGAACGCGGAGGAGGAAGAGATGAAAGACGCCTATCTGATCGCCGTGGATTCGACGGGGCGCGTGTTTCCCGTCCGGCGGGTGCTCGCGGCGGACAAGGAGTCGGACACCTGCTTCCTCAAGATTGATGCGACCGGGTTGAAGCCGCTGCCGTTTCGGCCGGGCGTGCGCACCGGCGAACCCGTCTTCTGCCTGAGCCATCCCGGCGGCAACCACTTCATGTTCGCGCAAGGCATGGTGGCGCGGGTGATGAAGAACCGCGACACCACGGTCGATGCCGCGGGCAAAACCAACGTGACGCGCCCGATCCTCTACCTGAACATCACGGCCGAATACGCCCCCGGCTCCAGCGGCGCGCCGGTGGTGGACGAGTCGGGCAACGTGGTCGGCCAGGTCACGAGCATTGCCGACGCGGGCGAGCCGTTGCCCGAGGACCCAAGCCAGACCGCGCCGGCCTCGCCCAGCGTGCCCGTGAGGTTCTGCCTGGCAGCGGAAGAGATCGTCCGGTTGGTGAAGCCGCCGTCGGCGCCCGCGGAGGCGCGGAAGACGACGTTGGATCGGGAAGCGGGGAAGTGAACGCGACGGAATCTGCCGGCCAGTCTGGCGCGGACGTCAGGCGTTTCCGGCCTTGGGAACCAGCCGCGTGATGATGACGAGGAGCGCGATGACGACCACGCCCAAGATGCCCCAGAACAGCACGCCGCTTTTGCCGGCGACTTGCCGCTCGGCCCAGGACGACTCCTTCAACTGCTCTTCCGCGCCGAGCTTGGCCGGGTTTTTGTCGGCGGAAAGAAGTTGCGGCGCGACGAGGCTGAGGTCGTAACGCGGCGCGCTCGACTCACGGTTGCCGTAGTAAAGGTCCAGGGGTGTGGCGGCGGCGGACTTGAAGAGCAAGCGCGTCACGGGATGGTAGAACTGAAACTGGGCGAGATCGATGGGCGGGTTGTCTCCGTTGTCCGTGACGAGAAAAAGCGTGTCCGTTTCGGGAGTCACGGAGAGCCGCAAGGTGAAGCGCTTGGACTTGCGATCCGGGGTTTGCGTCCACGAAGCGTGACCCAGGTGGCGCCGGTATTCGTTGCCGCGGTCATCGGGGACCATCTCGTAGAGATCCAGTTCGCGCTGGAAGAGAGGCGTGGCCGCTTCGCAAACGAATTGGTTCACCGGCAAACGGCGCTGCGGGAGCTTGATCGACCAACGGGTTTCTCTCGGCTTCTTTGGGTCGTTGGCCAGCGTGACCTGCGGCGTGAGCGTGCGGGTGATGAAGGGGTGTTCGAGGACATAGGGAGCTTGCCGGCCGTCGCGCACGAGCCGCAGGTCGCGGAAGTCGGGCTGGGCGCGGGCCAACACGTCGAGGTCGAGTTCGATCTGCTGTACGCCGGCGCGGGAAAGTGCGAGCGGCTTGCGAAATTTCCACGCGGCCACGTCGAGCGCGGCGCCGCTGCCCTCGATCTCCGGCAACACCTCGGGCGCCCGGAAGAGCGGATTGGCGGTAATGGCTCCAGGCTTGAGAGAAGAAGCGGCCAAGCCTTTCAGGCTCGCGCCCAGCGCGCTCAGGTCGTAGCGCGGCGCGTTGGCGCGGGGGTGGCCGGTGAGCAGCGCAAACGTGCCAGGTTGCTGCGCCAGGAAGAGCGCGTAGGTGGGACGGCGTTTAGCCGAGACGCCCGAAATCTGGAGCGGCGGGCTGTCGTCGTTCTGAATCAACACGACGAGTTCGCGCGCGAGAATTTGTTTCTCCAGAGGGACGCTCAGGTTGGCGGCGGCCGGCGCGCCATCAACTTCCACCCGATAGATGACGCCCTCCGCGACGGTTTGTTCGCGGATGGCGCTTTCAGAAATCTGCTTCACGGCGAGCGTGATTTTGCGGGTGAAGAGCGGATCGGGCGTGTCGAAGCGCAGCGAGGCCACGCTGAGGTTTGCCGCGCCGAGGTGGAGCGTGAGCCGCGTCTGGCCCGGATTCTCGACTCGCTCAGAGATGGTGACGGGCACGGACTCTTCGGGCACAGGATCTGGCTCGGCGGCATGAACGAACGCGCCGGTGAACGGGATGGCCTCGGTGCGCCGGTCCAGGATGCGGAGGCGCAACGCGGCCCAGCGTTGGGCGGGCACAGGCACTTCAAGCTGGGCGAGGCCGGAGCGGCGGAAGATCGGCTGGCCGGTGGCCAGGGTCCGCCAACTGCGGCCGTCAGGAGTGGCTTCAATCTCGACCGCCTTGATGAACGAACTGGCAGGCGTTTGAAGAGTCACGGCTTCGATCGGCTGGCTCAAGCCGGGTTCGAGGGTGACGACGGTGGCATCGTTCTCCAGCGTGACGCGGAAGGCCCTGGCTTGGCGCACGATCTTTGCTGCCGGCGCGGGACGCTCGATGAGGTAAGGAACTTCGCTGCCGGCGCCATCGACGATGCGGAGGTCAGCGAGGGAAGGTTGCGCGGCATCGAGAGTCGCGGCGGGAAGGTTGAGTTTGATCACGCCGCTGGCCGGCACGGACAGTTCCTGACGGCTGGGCCATTCGGTGAACGGCGCGGCGAAGGCGGACGCGAGCGACGCCAGCAAGAGCGCCGTGGCCAACAGCCGACTGCAGAAGTTCGGAGTGCGAGCGCGCTGATTTGGGAATCGGCATGTGTTTAGAGTAGCGCAGGCTTTCCAGCCTGCCGTAGCGCAGGTTTTCAACCTGCGGGACGTTGCTGGGCGAAGGCGGGTACGAAGTTGACGTGTTTCTAAACTGGCCACGCCCTGCCGACTGCAAGTCGGCGATACGGCAGGCTGGAAAGCCTGCGCTACGGCGCTAACCACATACGGAAAGCGGCGGTCCGAACGAGAGTTGAGTTCACTTGGTGGTTTCATGGCTGGCGTCCGATTGGAGTTTCGCGATGGCGAAGAACCGTTGGTAGAGGAACGACGCCAAGATGGCAATCACGGCCACGCCGATGAAAGCGCCGATGCGATAGAGTTGTTGCAGTTGCGCGAGGTCGTGGAAGAAGAGTTTCGCCAGCGTGACCATCAGCAGGCCGAGGCCGGCGTAGCGCGCGGCGCGGACTTGCTTCCAGAGGCCGGCGATCAGGAGCGTGAGGGCGAAGAGCGCCCAGGCGATGCTGTAGGTCATGTCGCGGCCGAAGTGGCCGGTGAATTCGAAGGTGAGTGTCGCGCGGCCCGCCAGCGTGAAGTAGTCGGCGATTTCGATGTTGAGGAGCAGGAAGCCCAGCACGGTGCCCAGCCCTGTGAGCACGGCGGCGGCGTTGGACTTGAACAGTTCATGCCGCGGCGGGCGCAGGAACCAAGCGCCGGCGAAGAGGCACAGCGTCGCGATCCCATACGCGTAGAGATACCAGTTCCAGATCGGCGTCACGGCGCGGGCGTGGTAGCTCAGCACCGCGGGATTGAGCGCGAGCCGCGCAAACGCCGCGATCAAGAGGCCGACGCCGGTGATGCGCAGTCCCGGATGGTCCAGCCGCGTGAAGAGCCAAAGCACCGCCGCGCCTTCCAGCGCCCAGCCGATAGTGATCCATTGCCGGTCAAACTGGATTGGAAAGATGAGCGTGATGAAGAACAGCGTCACCCCGCCGAACCAAGCCAGGAGCGCGGCGCGTTTCGGACTGCCGGCGGGAAGTTGCTTCACGAGCATCACCAAGCACGCCAGCGCCGGCACCGCGAACAGCGCCGGCAGCAAGCCCATGTAGGCGTTGGGCCAGGCGCGCTTGACGAGGTTGTGAACGAGGTAGAAGTGCGCCGGCCCGGACAGCGCCGCGACCGCCCAAGCGACCGTGCGGCCCTCGAAGGTCCGGCGAAACACGAATGGGAACGCGGTGAACACCGCGTAGAACGCCAGATACCAGCCCAGCGAGAGGCCGGCGGTTTCCGGCTTGAACCGGAGTTGGTGCCAGACGTGTTCGAGCGCCAGCGCGCAGGCAAGGCCCACGGCGGCGAGCGCGTCGAGGTTGAACATCCGCGTCACGCCCAGCAAGAGCACCACCATGAGCATGGCCAGACCGAACACGGCTGACGGCCCAGCGAGGTCAAGCCGCTGCGTTACCATGATGAGGAGCAGGAACGGCAGGATGGCGGAGAAGGCTGGAATCTGGGCGCGCGCCACTTCGGGCGGGAGTTGCAGACCCAGCAGGTCCAGACCGGATGCGGGCGGCTGCCTGGCCCCGAGAGCTTCGCCGATGGAGCCGAAGACTTTCTTTCCCGCGAACACGCCGACGATGAAGAAGAACACGCCAAAGCCGCCGATGACGACCAGCATTTCGGGAAGATCGGCCACGACGGCCGGCACGTGCGCGAGCCACACGGCGGTGGCCACCACCGTGAGGAAGAGCACCGCCAGGATCGCCAGCAGCGACGCCGTCAACGCGGCCAGCAAGATGGCCAGCAGATCGATCAACAGAACGCACGGCCACAAGAACCACGTCAGTTCGGTCAGCCGCGCCATCGGCAGCATCACGAGCAGCAGCGCCAGCGGCGGAAAGAAATGGCCCCACCAGACCGGTGTGACGCCGGGCCGCCGCCGCTCCAGCACGATGGGAAACACCGTGTGCAGCACCGCGAAGACGAGGCTGGCGGCGAGCGCCCAGTTCAACAGCGGGGCCGTGAGGTGGCCCAGCATCCACACCGCCAACACCAGGAACGAGACGCCGCCCGCCGCCAAATGCGCGGGATGCAGCTTGGTGTCGCACAGCGGCAGCGCCAGCAGACAAAGATCGGCTCCCAGCAGAAAACCGAGGATCGTCCACGGTTGCTTGCCGAGATCGGAGAACGACAGCAGGTAGAACGTGAAGCCCAGCGTGACCGCCGACATGAGCACGCTGGCGGCGGAGTTCCAGAAGGTGGCGCGCGCGCGCCGTTGCGGCAGCCAATAGGCGGCCAGGAAGAGAACGTCGAAACCGAGGAACACCGCCAGGGCGATGGACACCTTTCCGACCTCGAAGAACTTCTCGGCCCAGAGCAGTTGCATCGCAGCGGTGCAAACGGCCCCGAGCAGCGCGAGGTAATTCCACCGCCGGTGCAGCGCCACCGCGATGAGACCGAGATCCAGCAGGGCCACGTAGCCAAACAGGCCGAGCGGATTGTCGTGGCCGCTGCGGATCAGGATCGGTGTGAGGAAGCCGCCCAGCATGCCGAGGACGGCCACGACTTGGGCCGTCATCCTCACTGCGAGCAGGAACGCTGCGGCGGTGATCAACACCATCAGCGCGAAGGTCGGCACCACGCCGAAGAACGGGAAATGGTAGATCGCGTGACAGGCGAAAGCCGTGGCGTAAAGGATCACGGTGCCGGTGGCGCACAGCGTCTGGGAAGTGACTTCGTATTCTTTGCGCTTGAGGAAGACCCCGCCCACGACCAGGCCGATGCCGGCGAGGAATCCCAACGCAACGCGGAGCTCGCGCGGGACGAGGTCGTTGTCGAACGAGTACTTCACGAAAAACGCCACGCCGAGGAACAGCGCCAGTCCGCCGATCCAGGCGAACAGCTTCACGCCCATGAATTGCTCCCAGTCGATCGCCGGCGCGGCGAAGCGAGGTTTCTCTGGTTCCACCGGGGAGAAGACCGGTTCCGTGGCGAGGAGCGGCGGCGCCTCCGAAGGCTGGGTGGGGAACCTGACCAAGACAGGCTCTTCCTGTTGGGCTTGAGCGGCGGGAGGAAGCGGGGGCGGAGCGGCGAGAGCGGGTTCGGCGCTTGGTGGGACGGGCGTTTTCGTTGCGGGCGTGACGGCACGAGGAGCCTCCGCCGGTTTCATTTCGCTGGCCACGAGGCGCTCCTTCAGTCGGTACAGCTCCGCTTCCGCGCGATCCAGGCGCGAGCGACTTTCCTCCGCGTCGCCGGCGAGGGCGAGGACCTTCGAAACCAGCCAGACTGTGACCGCGACCAGAGCCAGAACGCACAAGATGAGAAGTTGCATAGCCAGTTGTCTTCCGTGCTGCCGTTTTATGTTTCGGGACGAGCCTGGGCCGCCCGGTGAGGGCACCGGGCCACAAGGCACGCCTTTCCTGTAGGCCGGGTCCCCTGACCCGGTGAACGCCGCTGACGGTCACTGCGCCGGACTATATCGGCGGCTCCGCGAGAGCGTGAATTGAAATTCCTACGAACCTCATCTGGGCCTTCGATGAGAGCAGGCCGGCTCAGTTCACGTGAACGCTGTGCGCCGGCTGGTCGGGGTTCGGCACGAGGGGAAGGGAAATCCTGACCACGCCCGGATGCTGCTTCTCCGGCTTCTCGATCTGGAGCTTGCCGTTATGCACGGCCACGATTTTCTGGCAGACCGTGAGACCGAGGCCCAGGCCGACGTTGCGGGTGGTGAAGAACGGCTCCACGGCCTTGTCGGCGGATTGGGCGGTGAAGCCAGGGCCGGTGTCCTTGATCTCGATGTCCACCCAGTTCACGCCTTTGGCGTCGGCGCGGACCTTGGAGCGCACGCTGACTTTGGAGTCCTTGGGATTGGCCTGCAGCGCGTTGAGAATGACTTCGTAGAGCGCGTACTTCAGCCCGGCATGATCGCCGTAGAGCGTGATGGGCGAAGCGCCGTTCTCGTAGGCCAGGATGGGCTGGCTGTCCGGTTGATGCCGTTGGGCTTCGCGGAAGGCTTCGTGAACGAGTTGCTCCAGGGCCACCGCCTCGACGCGGCCCGGCAGGTCGCGCGCCAGGTAAAGCATCTGGCTGGCGAGCCGGGAGACGCGTTTGACGCTGTCGTCGAGCGCCGTTTGAAGTGATTCGAGGAACTCGGCGTCGTCGCGCTTTTCCCGGAACAACTGCTGGTGCGTGGAGAGCGGGACGATGGCGTTGCCGACTTCGTGCGAGAGCCGCTCGGCCATCGTTTTGACGAGGCGCAGATTGGCGGCCTCGATTTCCAGGTTGTGGAGTTTCTCTTCGTCGGTGGAATCCTCGACCAGCACCAGCGCGGCGCTGGTGGCGGCGAAGTTGGCCCTGCGGAACGGCGTGATCGTGACTCGGAACGTCCGCTTCTGGTCGGTGGAGAGGGAGTAACGGAAGTTGCGGATTTCGTGGCCGGACTTCAGGACTTCAAAGACTTTGCTGCCGAGGACCTGGGGCAGATCGGTGAATTCCAGCGGCAGCCCGCGGCGCTCCGCGCGGGTGAAATAGGCGCGGGCGGCGTCGTTGGCGTGCAGGACGTTCAAGTCCCAGCCCACCACCAGGCACGCGCTGTGCAACTGGCGCAGCACGTCGGTCATCATCTCATGGCTGGCCATGACCTGGTCGTGCAGCCAGATGTTCCGGATGGCCAAGCCGAGTTGCTCGAGCAGATGGAAGATCAGGTTTAGCTCGCCGTTGACCAGCGGCTCGCCCGTGACGCGCCCGTCAAAGAGCGCCACTCCGACGAGGTTCTCGCGGTCGAGGATGGGCACCGCCACTTGCGCGCCCAGCAACTCGAATTCCTTCTGCATCTCCATGTCGCGCTCGGCCTCGGGCGCCTCGCGCCGGAGAATGCGGCCGGAGCGGAACAGGAAGCCACCGATGCCGGCTTCGAGCGAGAGATCGAATTGGCCCAACAGTCCCGGCGGCACACCGATGGCGCAGGCGGCGCGGAGGCGGCGCGCGGCGTCGGTGGTGGAGGGGTCGCTGAGCAGGCCGGAGGGCTGGCGGAGAAACACGGCCGCGCGGTTCACGCCCAGGATTTCCCGAAGGAGGAGGAGGAATTCCTTCAAGAGCGCGTCGGCCTGCAAGCTGTGGGTGAGAATGATGGAGAAGTCGCGCAAGATGCCGAGCAACTCGGCAGCATTGCGATGGTTGCCGGGCGCCGGTGGATTCGCGACCACCGGCCGGCTGACGGGTGGCTGGGGCGGGAGCATGGCCAGCGCGGGCCAAAGACGCTCAAGGAGCAGGTTCAGCATCCGCCCGCGCACGGGCTTGGTCAGCACCTGGCTGACTCCTTGAAGGAGCGCCTCTTCTTCCCATTCGCGCTGCCGATTGCCGGCATAAATCAGGATCGGACACTGCGGAAGGAGCTTGCGCAGTTTCTCGATGGTGCGGATCGGCTGGACGTTGGTGAGGTCGGTGTCCAGCACGCAGGCGTCGATGGTGGATTGCCGCAGGGCCGGCTCGGCCTCCCAGAGTTCGCGGTAGTGGGCCACACGGTAGCGCTGCGGATCCACCACCGCCCGGATGGCGTCGGCGAAGCCCGCTTGTTGTGCCAGCACCAGCAGCGTTTTCATGTATGGGTGGCCACAGCCACGGTTGCTTTGGCGTCGGTGCCGGCCGCCAACTGGCGGGTGGGCAGATCGACTTGGACAGTTGTGCCCTTTTTTTCGGCGCTGGCAATACTAAGATTGCCTCCGTGGAGATGAACGATGCGGCGCGCGATGGCCAGGCCCAGCCCGTGGCCGCGTTGGGAGTCCCCGTGGTCTTTGGTGGTGAAGTACGGTTGAAAGACCCGCCCCAGGTTTTCCTGGCTGATGCCTTCGCCGGCATCAATCACCTTGACGCGCACCCAATCCCGGCTGGCCTCGGTGCGCGGCAGGCGGATGAGTTGGATCTGGACCGCGGACCCGACGGGCGAGGCGTCGATGGCGTTGGAGATGAGGTTGCCGAGCAATCGTCGGATCATGACTTCGTCCATCTCGACCGGCAGCGGCGCCAGGCCCTCCATCCGGAACTCGATCTGCTTCTTGCGTGCGCGCGGGTCCATGCTGTCGGCGGCGGCGCGGATGGTTTCGTCCATGCGCGCGGCCTTGACCTCGAGACGGTGGTGGCGGGAAAAGAAAAGTGCCTCGTTCACGTAGGCCTGGACTGACTCGATGTTGCGCAAGGCCAGCGGCAGCAGTTCTTCCGCTTGGTCCTGGCCGGTCGGACCCTGGGCGCTGAACTGAAGGCAGGTGGTGACGGGCGTGAGCAGGTTATTCAGGTCGTGGGCCAGGCCGCGAGACATGCGGCCCAAGAGCTCCTGCTCCTGCGCGGCCATGATCTGGTTCTTGAGGCGGACTTGGTTGAGGACGAGCGTCACGTTGCGCACCAACTCGTTGAGCAAGCGGACATCTTCGCGCGTGTAGGGATCGCCGTTGCTCTTCGACCCGATGAGCAACATGCCGAAGACCTGCCGGTCGGAGATGAACGGAAAGCAGAACTCCGGATCGAAGACCTTCAGTTGCTGCCGGGCGGCGCGTTCCAGCTCTGTTTCGCCGGGCATGGCGTAGGCGATCTTGCACACCAAGTAGCCGGGATTGGGGCTGCGGAAATATTGGAACAGCGGCGTGTCCGCGTGCATCCCTTCGACCGGGCCGAGCAGGCGGTCGGGATGCGCGTGACGGAGCGAGAAGTTGAGCGTCGTTTCGTCCAGCAGAATGATCTGGAAACTCTTCACGTGAACCACCTGGACCAGCAAGGCGTGCAGTTCCGGCACCACCTGGCGCGTTTCCGAAACCGAGCGGAGCGTCGCGATCCACTCGCGCACCCGGTCCTGGTAAGCAAGGCAGTCGCCCAGGAGCCGGCGCTCCAAACGGTCTTCGCCAAAGCCGATGAAGCGCGGGAACAGTGTCGTCGTGATCACGGTTGTCCCCGCCAGCACCGCCAGGAAAGTCAGGTAATGACCCATCTTGAACTCGGCGAGGCGCAACTGGGAGACAAGAAGCAGCAGGAAGAAGCCGACGAGGAACATGAAGGTCATCCGGACCAGCAGGGCGGCGATGCGGTTCAGACTGACGTGAATGTCGAGCAACTGGTGCTGCAAAACGCCGTAGCCCACCACCAGTCCGAAGAGGATCGCTCCCATGCTTCCGATGGGGTAGAACTCCAGACCGATGACCGGGTACTTGGTGACGTGGTGCAGCGGCAGCAGGTCGTTCGTGCCGCACACCAACAAGGCCCCGTAGCCCCACATCAAGGCCCGGATGCGCGTGCGGTGCAGGCCCGCCAAGTGCCGTTGCCGCCGATACAGCATCGTCAGCGTCGTCACCGCCACGAAGATGTAGATCACCGAGTAACAGGTGAACAACGGGCCGGTTTCGCCGTAGAACCCGGCAGCCGTGGGGAAGACGCCCTTGATGTAGAGCGGAGTGAACACGCACGCCGCCAAGGCGAGGGTAACGGCATAGATCGCCCGCAACAGCCGCGGCCACGCAACTTGGGCGATCAACAGGCACAGGTGCAGGACGCCGACCGGCAGGAACACCACCGCGAAGTTGATCAAGCGCACCCACCAGAGCGCGACCGCTGGATCCTGGACCTGATACTTGACGAACGTGGCGAAGTTCCAAACCGTCAGCGAGAAGCCCCACACCGCATAGGCGTGGTTCACGTTGGAGCGCAGGTTCCGAGTGAGAACGAAAATCGTCAGCACCAAATGAAACACCGCCGCGACCAGGGACGCTATCTCATAACTTCTCATCGCGACGGGCCGGCATACCGGCCCAGCACCAGACACGAATTCTTTCCGCCGAATCCGGCGTTGAGGTTGATCGCCACCCGGACCGGATACGGACGCGAGCGGTGGGGCACATAGTCCAGTTCGCAGCCTTCGTCCGGCTCCTCCAAATTGATCGTCGGCGGGATTTCCTGATGATGGAGCGTCAGCGCACAGATGATCGATTCCAGCACGCCGGCCGCGCCCATCGTATGCCCTGTGATCGGCTTGGTCGCGCTCACCGCGAGCCGCGGCGCCGCGGCCCCGAACACGGTCTGGATGGCCCGGCTCTCGATGGGGTCGTTGAGCCGGGTGGACGACCCGTGCGCGTTGATGTAATCCACTTCCGTGGGATGGAGGCGGGCGTTGCGCAGGGCTTTGTGCAGCGCGCGTTGAATGCCGATGCCTTCCGGGTGCAACTCCACCGCGTGATGCGCTTCGCAACTGCGCCCGTGCCCCAGTACTTCCGCGTAAATCTTTGCCCCGCGGCCCAGCGCATGGGCCAGTTCCTCCACGACCACGCAGCCCGCGCCGTCCCCCAGCACCAACCCGTCGCGCTGCTTGTCAAACGGGCGCATCGCCTGCTGGGGATTGTCCCGGCGCTTGGTCATCACGCCCAGCGAACAGTAACTGGCCCACAACGGCTCCAGCAGATTTGCGTCCGCCCCGCCGACGATCATCACGTCGGCGTCGTCATCGCGGATCATGTTCCGCGCATAGCCGATCGCGTCGTTGCTGGACGCACAGCCGGAGCAGAGGGTGATGGAATGACCCTGGATGTGCAGTTCCCGCGCCACCACGCTGCTGCCTTCCCCGGCGTAGCCGTTGATGACATGGATCGGGTTGAGACGGGTGGGATCGTCCTGCAGGTAGTTGACGTGCGCCTTGAACAGACTTTCAAAGCCACACACGGTGGTGCCTTCCACCACCCCGACCCGATCTGGACTGAGCGAGGCGAGGTTCACGCCGGCATCTTCCACCGCGCGGCAGGCGGCCGTCACGCCGTATCTGATTGAACGGTCGTAGCGGCGGAGCTTCTTTGCATCCAAGTAGCGGCTGCAGTCGAGGTTCCTGATCTCGGCCCCGATCACCGAAGAGTATTTTCGCGGATCGAATTCCTTGATGACATCGGCGGCGCTCAGGCCGTGGCGCAGGGTGTGCCAGAAATCCTCCAGCGTCTGTCCGTTGGGGGCCACGACGCCCATGCCGGTGATGACTGCGCGCCGTTCTGAAGAGCCGTTATTCATGGGACGAAAAGCCGTTTCGAGTGAGAGGCTGACACCATTGCGATGCCATCGTTGAACAGGAGCGCGTCAAAGCGTCGGGTGTGGCCGAGAGGTTTCGTCGGCGGAGGCACTGGGTCCGTCCCCGTCGAACGCGCAGAAAGCGGGCGCCAGGACAATCTTGGCCGGCTCGCATGTAGCCAGGTTCTCTCGCAGGAAGTAGGTCATGCGCATTTCTAGGGGAAGTGCCTGTTCCGATTCAACTGTTTTGACGCTCGAAAGTCAGTCCGGTTCACCTCGGTGTGCTCCCGGAGTTCCTCGTCCAGCCTCGCAACAAACCTCCTTGCCGCACCGCCGTGCGCCGCTAGGATGCCGCCCCGTCTGCTATGAAACAAAGCGTGCTGCTGAAGGTTTTGCCTCTTGGCTTCGCCGTCCTCGGCGCGGCCGTGTTCTCGTTGTGGCGGTGGAGCGGCACGAATCCGGCGCTGGCCGAGCGCATTCCAGGGCTGGATCGCCCGGCGGGGACCAACGCCACCGGCGGCTTCTCCACGAAATGGGAGGGCCGGTTGCTCAAGGCTTCAGCCGCAGCCCCCACTGGCTTCAACGGCACCTGGCCGTGCTTCCGCGGCGCCAACCTCGATTCCATCAGCACGGAGACCGTTCCTCTCGCCCGGACTTGGCCCGCCGGCGGCCCGCCGCGGTTGTGGCAGATCGACGTGGACGAAGGCTACGCCGCGCCCGCCGTCTGGAAGGGGCGCGTCTATCTCATCGACTACGACCCAACCAACCGCGTCGATGCCTTGCGCTGTTTGTCGCTCGCGGATGGCCAGGAGTTGTGGCGTTACACCTACCCGGTGAAGATCAAGCGTTACCACGGCCGCACCCGTACCGTGCCGGCGGTCACGGAACAGCACGTCGTTTCGTTCGGCCCCAAGTGCGATGTGATTTGCTGCTACGCCCTCACCGGCGAACTGCGCTGGCGCATGAACCTGGTGCAGGAATTCAACTCGACCGTGCCCGAGTGGTACGCCGGCCAATGCCCGATCATCGACCGTGGCCGGGTCATCCTCGCGCCCGGCGCAGACGCGCTGTTGATCGCGGTCGATCTCGCCACCGGCCAAGTGGTCTGGAAATCGCCGAACCCGCGCCAGGCGCTCATGACACACGGCTCCATTACTCCGGTCGAGTTCCAGGGGCGACGCCTGTTCGTCTATGGCGCCCACAACGGCGTGGTGGGCGTGGCGGCCGACGACGGGAGAATCCTGTGGGACTTTCCCGACTGGAAGATCACCATGGCCAACGTCCCCGCGCCCGTGCCGGTCGGCGACGGCCGCATTTTCCTGAGCGGCGGCTATGGCGCCGGCAGCATGATGATTCAATTGAAGGAGGAGGCCGGCAAACTCACGGTCCAGCCGCTCTTCCGGCTCAAGCCGAACGTCTTTGGCTCCACGCAACAGACCCCCATCCTCTACCAGAACCACCTCTTCGGCGTCCGCCAGGACGCGGACCAGCAGCTCGCGTGTCTCGGCCTCGACGGCAAGGTCGTCTGGAGCAGTGGCAGCGCGAACAAGTTCGGCAAGGGCGGGCCGTACCTGATCGCCCAGGGCCTGATCTACGTGCTGGATGACGAAGGCAAACTCACGCTGGCCGAAGCCACCGCCACGGGCTTCAAGAAGCTCGCCGAAGCCCAGGTGCTCCACGGCCATGAATCGTGGGGACCGATGGCGCTGGCCGACGGCCGACTGCTGGTGCGTGACTTGACGAAGCTGGCCTGTCTGGATGTGTCGGCGAAGTGACTTGGTAAGGGTGAGTCGGCAGCGTCAGGGCTTTCCTGTGGCAGAGGTGAAGAGATGAAGAGTGGAAGAGGCCCCGCCATCGGGCGAAAGCCATCCGGTGAAGCCCCTTCAACCTGCGGAGCAGTTGCCTTGAACGCAGAGGCGCAACCCAAAGGTGATTTGCCACAAAGAACACAAGAAGACGCAAAACTCTTTGCGACTTTTTGCGACCTATTGCGGCAACAACAAATCCTCGCGGAATTGCGCGACTCTGACGTGTGGCACTGCAGCGCGGCGGTTCTGCGAAGCCGCTACGCCATCGGCGTCTCATCCGCCGCCTCGAAGAACGCCACGATATTTTCCCACGGCGTTTCCGGACCGAGGACATGCGCCGGCGCCAGGATCAATCCGCCGCCGCGGCCCACGTCGCGAATGCGGGCGCGGACTTCTGAGCGTACTTCGTCCGGAGTGCCGAACGGCATGGTCCGCTGCACGCTCACGCTGCCCCAGAACGACAGCCGGTCGCCGAACTTCCGTTTGATCGCCGCCGGGTCCATGCACTCCGGCTGGATCGGATTCAAGATGTCGATGCCGGCTTCGATCAGGTCGGGAATGGCGGCTTCCACATTCCCGTCGGAGTGGTAGAAGACGAAAGTTTCCGGCCGAGCCTGCTTCACCGCACGGACGGTGGCGGCGAGGCGTGGTTTGAGGAACTCGCGCCAGAGGTCCAGCCTCATCAGCATTCCTCTTTGCCCGGCGATGTCGTCCCCGGTGATCACGATGTCCACGCCCGCGCGTGCGAATTGCTCCGCGGCGAACTGCTGCAACGCGGCGCTCCGCTCGAAGAACCAGTGCGCCGTCTCCGGTGCGGCCAGCATGTCCATCATCAAGTCCTCCAGGCCGCGGAGGTACCAGGACTGCTCGAAGACCGAGCCGGCGTAGCCTGCGACCGCGAAGCCCCGCTCATGCAGCGTCGCTACTCGCTCGCGCACGCCCTGCCAGCGGTAAGGCTGGTCGAGGTCGGGCCACGGATAATCCTTCAGCCGCGCGAAGTCGTGAAGGCCCTGCAGCGGCGACTCCACATGCGCGAAGTGATGGAAGTCGCCCATCCGCCACCACACGCCCCACTCGTCCACTTGCCCGCTGGCCAGCGCAGCATCCGCGTCTGCTCCGAGCCAATCGGTGAAACGGGAGCGCGGCAGTTTGCTTGGGTGGAACTCCACGCTCGTGATGTCCATGCCGAAGTGATCGCGCGGCGATTCTGGCGTGCAATGCTCGCGCAACAGCTTCTCGATCGGCGGTGTGTAGCCGATGGCTTCCTCATAGAGCAGGCGCGGCACGCGGTCGGTCGGCTTGTGGGCCAGCGCGGTGAGGACTCGTTCGCGAGAGATCATGGGACCGAGAAAAGGGGAAGCGTCCCTTCAAAGTGGGTAGCAGCCGACGTAAGGAGGCTCTGTTCATTTCGGATTTCAGATTGCAGATTGCAGATCTTGAAATGAGTCTCCTCACGTCGGCTGCTACGGACTGGAGGAAACTGCTTCATTGGTCCGACCAATAAGCGCCAAAGCGGGCCAGGTTGTCTTCGTTCAAGAAGTCGGGAACATCGGCATCGGGTTCGCCCAGCACGGCCTTGGCCTTCTTCCACAACTCCGTCCTCACGTAGCGCTGGTGTTCGCGTGGCCACGGGGTCTCGGTCAAAAGGCGCAAGGTCTCGGCAGGTTTGGCGCCCGCGAGGGCAAGGTCCGCCCGCCGCTCGATCACGAGGCGGTGCTGCGGCGCGCGCGCCAGCAACTCCGCGCGCTGCGCCGTCAAGCCCAACTCCGCATACAACTCGTCCAGTTCCACCACGGCGACTGGATCGTGAAGCGGTCCGGCTTCGAGATGGGCGACAGCGCGCACAGGTTGGCCAAGGGCCTTCCAGAGGATGACTCCGGCCAGCCGGGCGCTCGTTTGGCTCGGATCAGTGAGCGCAAACTGCAAGGCTTCTTCCGGTCGTCCATGGAACGCCAGCCACAAGGCCAACGGCTGAGTCGCGTCCGTGTTGCCCCGCTCCAATTCTCGGTGGAGCGCGGCTTCGAGGTCAATGCCGGTGACCACGGTCGAGACTGGCAGCAGCCCTTCGCCAATGCGGAACTTCTCCCACTCCGTCTGCCACGCCGAATGTCTCCAGCCCAGCCAGGAATCGGACATTGGCGGCAACTTCAGCTTAGGCCACTCGGCGCGATCACACGCTTCGCGCGAGTGGACCGGCACCCAGAACTCCTCGTAGCGTCGCTCGGTGCCGCGCGGAAACATCGGCTTCTCGCTCTGAACCAGCAGCGGGCCGCTCTCAATCTCACAATAGGAGAAACCGCCTTCGGTCGTGCCCTGGCCCCAACCACGATGCCTGCCGTGGCCGTACGTCCACAGCTTCTTGCCCGGCAGTTGCGCCGGATCGGCCAGGTGCATCAGGCCGAAACCGAGATCGTGATGAAACGCGCCGAACTGCGGCGCGCTGCCCGGCTTCCAGAACAGCGCCGTCATCTGCTTTGCATTGCGATCCCAGTTCAGGCCCTCGCCAGGCCAGTCGGCCTCGACCACGCGGTCGTCATGCACCAGCACGCGATGCGGCGGATGCACGAACTCGGTCCCTTCGGTCGAGCGCACGGCGGCGATGGTCCACGACATCCACGGGTGAGCCGCGCCGGTGTGATTGCGGAACGCCGTGCGTTGCACCAGCGCGGGGCTGCCTTCGACAAGACCGAGTTCCACGACCCACTCCATCCCCGTCCGCGCCTCGCGTTCGCCCACGCGGACGAAACCGTAATCGCCCACCCGCCCCGTGGCACAGCCGACTTCCGCGATGGACGTGGGCGAATGCGCGATGGGAAAGTTGAACTCGATCCCGCCGGAGATGAACCCCCAGATCGGCAGGATGCGCACCGGCTTCACGACCGGATTGCTGAAGAGGATTTCCTTCCCGATTCGTTTGTCGAAGAGGCTATAGACCCGCCCGCCCAATTCCGGCGCGACTTCCACGCGCAGGAATTCATTCTCCAGCGCGACCATGCGGAACGCGCGCGATACCGGTGTCGTCTCGGTGGCGCCGTAGCTGGCGTAGGGGAAGAGGTGTTCGCGATGGTAAATCAGCGGCAAGTTCGTCAGCGGCGCCGGCCGATAGAACGGAAGCGTGCGGGTGGTTTCCTGAATCCGAATCACAGCGCCGGCACTGTGCCGCAAGGGCGCCGCGGCTGACAACTTCAAAGGGGGTGGACCCACGGCAGCTTCTCCTCGGGGTAGAAGTCCTTCGTGGGAGGGAAGTCTTCGGGATGGTCGAGGCTCCCGGTGGTGATGTCGATTTCGTCCGGGAGGGTGTCCCGTTCGTAGGTCAGGGAGGTGCCACAACGCGGGCAAAACGTCCGCCACGCGCCAGTGTCCGTGCAATACCGCTGGGGCGTTCCTTTGTCGAAATGGAAGTTCGCGCGGTTCACCGTGATCCAGGCCACGGACTGCGCGCCGACCGCTCTCCGGCAGTTTGCGCAGTGGCAATTGGTTTGATAGAGGGGAGCCTGTGCAGCGTGGAACCGCACGGCGCCACAGTAGCAGCCGCCGGTGATGGAGGTTGGGGTCATGCTAACGACCCAAGCTCACCGACAGCCGCGACAGGGGCCGGTGAGCGCAAAGGAGAGCCATGAAGATCACAGATAAAATGCGTAAAGCGCGGGCGGCTGTTCGGTGCGGCGCCCTTGTTCGGCGATTTTTAGATGATGTCAAAAAGGTCACGTCTCTTGTCCGTTCGATATGTGTCCGTCGTCCCGTCGAGAAGTTCTATGTGTTCGTGGAGATAATCCCAGGCGAAGTCGCTGATGTTGTGAGCAAATCCATCAAGAATATGACCCATGCTGGCCGACTGATAAATGATGCGGGCGGCTACCAAACCTTGAACGACGCCGTCGTCAATGCGCAACACGTTGGTCTTTGTCTCCTTGGCAAAGTAAAATCGGAGAATCTGCTTTTCGTCTTCGGTGAGACGGTGCAATCGCTCCAGTCTGGCCTTCGTCGCTTTTGCGACCGCCTCCTTGTGACGTATCCAGCCGACGACTGCTATGGTCCGATCTACAGCGAACAAAACGCCCGTGACGATGAACGCGATGGCGAACCATGCGCGATAGTGCTGTGCAAAATCAAAGACGCCGAACCACTTCAGTGTCTTGTCGGGAGTGAAAACAAACAGGGCCGAGATGATGCCAAGCGATACGAGATAACGTGGCGCGAGCTTCAGAATTTCCAACGCGGTCTTGGCGTATTCGCTCATAGTGGCGCTATGTCGCCGAACAGGTACTGAGCCTCAAGTGGCTCATCCCGGGTTTTCCGGGGATAAACCGCACGAAGCGCGGTGTATCACGGGTCCAGAGCCTGGATAAACCGCATCCCGTGCGGTTCATCCTCGGAAACGGCTGGACATGTGCTTGCATTCTGGCCGCAGGATGCCAGAGCAGACCCGGCCCGCAAGGAGGAATTGCGGGTCTGTCTCTCCCAGGGGCGCCACCGGACACCCCCGCCGTAGCGCAGGCTTTCCAGCCTGCCGTTTCGCCGACTTTCCAGTCGGCGAGGCCGGCGAAGCTCCCAGACGCTCCGCAAGGGTCCAAGACCGGTTCCCTTCGAGCGCGTCGCCGGTTGGAAAACCGGCGCTACGGCAGGTTGAAAACCTTGTCATTACCCACATCTTTTCAGTCTCCCATTAGCTGGACGCCTTCACTCATCCACATCAGACGCTGCCAGCCGCGCCAGATCGTTTGCCAGCCGGGCAGCCCGTCCTGCTTGCGCGCCAGA
>JACRJZ010000040.1 GCA_016219875.1 Verrucomicrobiota bacterium
CGAAAGGAACGCCCAAGAGAATCGCTGGCCGCGCCGCGGCAGGACGGGGACTTCGTCCCGTCACCGTTTGGTGACGCCGGCACACCAGCCAAGAACCGCACGGCGGCCTTTGCTTTCGTGTGTTTCGTGTATTTCGTGGTTTCCTCGTCTGCATCGTTACGGCTGAGTTCAGGCTGAAGAATGGCGGTGCATTCACCAGTCCATACCGGAACCCCGAGATTGTCCTATGGCATAATAGGATTTGGCCCGATTGTGCCGGGTCTTCGTTTTGGGGTTTGCTGAGTCATGCGCATCACAGACTTAACGGCGCGAATCAGGAGTGCCCTGCTGGACATGCCCGTGCTGGTGAAGGTCATGGGCATCGCCCTGGGCATGGCGGTGTTCCTTGGGTCCAGCCTGATCTGGCAGCTCCGCCATGCTTACCTCGAACTGGAGGTGGGGGAGGTGGAAGACTATGCCCATATGATCGCCAGCACCCTCGCCACCGGCGCTGCTCCGCTGCTCCGCAACGACGACCGCGCCGGCGCCCAGCGCCTGCTGGATGACATGGCGCGCGAGGTTCCTTCGATCAATGCCATCGAGATGCGGGACAGCCAGGGCCGCTTACTCGCGCACGTTCCGGCCACGAAACCGGAGGCGCGGCTCATCCGGGGAACAGCCGTGGGAATCGGTGGTCTTCCCGCCAGCGTCTCGGTCGCGGTCAACGACAGCCATGTCAACTTTGAAATCGGCTGGCACACCCGCCGGCTGATTGGCATGACCGCCCTCATCGGCTTTTTCGGTCTCCTCGCCACCTGGTGGCTCATGCGCGTAGTGACCCGGCCCGTCCACGAGTTGGTCGAGGTCACCCGCTCGATCAAGACCGGCAATTACGACGCGCGCGCCACGATCCGCGCGAAAGATGAGGTCGGCGAACTGGCGGCGGCTTTCAACGACATGATGGGCGCGCTGCAGCAGAAACACGCCGTCAACCGCCAACTCCTGCGCAAGCTCATCGCGGCCGAGGAAGAGGAACGCAAGCGGATAGCCCGCGAATTACACGACCACACGGGGCAGGCGCTGACCTCAATCATCGCCAGCTTGGCCGCGCTGAAAAACGGCAAGCACAACAAGGAGCTGAACCAACTCCTCGACATGGCCGCCCAGGCGCTCAGCGAAGTGCATAACCTGTCCCGCACGCTGCGTCCGAGCGCGCTGGACGAGGCCGGGCTGGTGCCGGCGCTCCAGCGATTGTGCGAGGGCATGGCCCAGCAGCTTGGGCTGAAAGTGAATTTCTCGGCCATCGGCTGGGAGGTCAGTGCCCGGTTGCCGCATGAGATCGAAGTCGCGCTGTACCGGATCGGGCAGGAGGCCCTCACCAACGCCGTGCGCCACGGGCGGGCGCCATCGGTGGAAGTGCTGCTCCATCGCAAGCCGGCCAGCGTGCTGGTCGTGGTGGACGACGACGGCCAGGGCTTTGACGTGAGCGATTGGCGCGGGCAGTCTTTGCGCGGCGGCCACGCCGGCTTGCTCGGCATCGAGGAGCGCGCGGCCTTGCTAGGCGGGACTCTGCGCCTTGAGTCCAAGCCCGGCGGCGGCACCAGCCTGTTCGTGGATATCCCGCTCACAGAACGTCCGCATGGCTAAAATTCGCGTTGTGATCACCGACGACCACGCGCTGGTGCGCGCGGGCTTGCGCGCCTTGTTGACGGCGCAGCCGGACCTCGAGGTCGTGGGCGAAGCGTCCGATGGCGTGGTCGTCGTGGACCTGTGCCGACGGCTGGCGCCCGACGTCGTGTTGATGGACCTGACGATGCCCGGCCGCGGCGGCATCAGCGCGATCCAAGACCTCCGGGAAACCTGTCCCGCCGCGAAGATCCTGGTGGTCACCATGCACGAGGATGAAACCTTCGCGCGGCAGGCGCTGCTGGCAGGAGCGGCCGGCTATGTGTTGAAGAAGTCGCTGGCCACGGAACTGATCAACGCCATCCGCGCGGTGCATCGGGGCCAGCGGCCCATTGGCGCCACGCTGGCCGCTGCGCTCGCCGCGCCGGAGCGTTCCGCCACGCCGTTGCCGCCGGGCACGAAGGTGCTGGATTCGCTCACGCCGCGGGAGCGGGAAGTGGTGGTCTGCGTAGCCCTGGGTCACACCAACCTGGAAATTGCCGAACGCCTCCACATCAGCGATCGCACCGTCGAGACCCATCGCAAGAACATCACGGCCAAGCTGGGCTTGCGCACGCGGGCCGACTTGGTCCGCTTCGCCCTCGAATACAAATTGATCGGCGCTTGAGGGCGTAGGATTTTTGCCGATGCGCAAGTCGGCCCGTCCCCTATTGTCAAACGGGCCGGAGCAGGGTTGCATGGACCCGTTGCCCGCTGGCGGGCATCGAAACAACATGACCATGAAAACCATTCGCCACTTCCTCCACACTTTGTCAGGCCGCACTCTGTCTTCGCTGGCCTTCACGACGCCGTTCGTGTGGGCGCTTACGGTGCAACCGGCCCCCGCCCAGGGCGACGTCTTGCCCGTGCGCCACGATCCGCTGGTACGCATGCCCGGCACCCAACCGCATCAGGTCACTCTTCAAAACTCGGCCGACTGCTATTCCTGCCACGGCGAGGGACGGAAGGATTGGACGACGACCCAACCCGATGCCCGCGGGAGGACCGACTACGCGGAGTACCTGATCTACAAGGCGTGGCAAGGCTCGATGATGGGCAACTCCGCCCGCGACCCGCTCATGTTCGCCTGCCTGACCGTGGCGGCGCAGGATTCCATGCACGTCCTGGGAAACCCGAACGCGGTGGACATTTGTCTGCGGTGCCACTTCCCGAAAGGATGGCTGGAAGGCCGTTCCGACCCGCCCAACGCGATGGCCATGCACGGCGAAGACTACGACGGCATCCAATGCACGTTCTGCCACCGGCTGAGCGACCCGCACTTCCGAGACACCTTCCTGGGAAAGCGCGAAAGCCGGGACTGGACTGTCTATTGGGATGAGCAGAACAGTCATCGCGTGCCCCCAGGATTCCGCTCCAGGTCGCGGGCCGTGGACACGCTCCTGGCCGACATGGACATGGCGAAGACCATCCGCCTTTTTAGTGGTGACAGATTCTACGTTGGCCTCAGCCCGATCAGCCGCCATTACGATGAGAGCGCCGGAGGGCAGTATTTCGTCAGCCCGGCCCCGGAACCGCGGGGGCCGTTTGCCGACATCGGCACCCACGGCGAAAAGCCGGGGCACGACACGCTCTACAGCCGTTACCACAAAGGGAAGTCCTTCTGCGGCACCTGCCACGACGTCTCGAATCCCGTGCTGGCCAACTTGAACGCCGGAGACACGCGCCCGGGCGACAAAGGCGTCCTGCCGACTGAGGTTTCTCCCGCCTACGCTTACGGACACGTGGAGCGCACCTTTTCCGAGTTTCGGCTCTCCGCCTACAACGCGCCGGGAGGCGCGGAGGGCAAGGGGCCGTTCCGGCCCAATTCCCCGTCGCGGACGTTCCCGCCGAACGGCTGGGAGACGGACCAGCCCGGCAACCGGATCACCAAGTGTCAGGACTGCCACATGTGTTCGCGCTGGAGCATTGGCTCGAACGACCCCAAGAGTCCGGTCCGGCCGGAGCAGAGCCTCGAACATACGAATACCTGGCTGCCGTGCCATGCCATGACCGGCGCCAACGTGTGGATGACGACCCTCCTGAGCAGCATCGCGCCGGACAGTCCCCAGCCGGACGAAGGCAACGTGAGTCTCCTCGTGAATCGCGCGGACGAAATCACCATGGACCCGCGGCAAGGCACGTGGCAGAGCCTGCGACCCGGCCAACTGGACCCGAGCTTGCAGCCGCCCAGCATCTCCGCCGCGCTCGACCTCGCCGCCAGCCGCATCCGCGGTGTCTTGCACAACGCCGCTTCCATCACCGACCTGTCCTACAATCCGAGTTCAGGCCGGCTGGTCTTCCGCATTCAGAACCAGACCGGCCACAAGCTTATTTCCGGTTTCCCCGAAGGCCGGCGCATGTTCGTCAACGTGCAAGTCTATGCCAACGACACGCTGCTCCATGAGATCAACCCCTACGATGATACAGTGGGCACGCTCAAGGGCTTGCCGCACGCTCCGAGCAGCCCGCCGCTGGCCAGCCACGAAGCCTACGAGGATTCGCTCGTGTACGAGGTCGCCATGAGCAGTGCCATCACCGGCGAGCAGAAGACCTTTCACATGGCGCTGGCGACGGCCCGCCACAAGGACAACCGGATTCCGCCCAAAGGCTTCAGGGTTTCTGAGGCCAAAGCCCGGCTGTGCGAGCCGGTCTGGGAAGGGCAATCGGCCCCGCACTACTTCACCAAAGCCGAATACGCCGGCGGCTACGACGAAGTCATGCTTCAACTTCCGCGCGGGGCGACCGCGATCTCGGTGAACCTCTACTACCAGACCACCAGCCGCGAGTACATCGAGTTCCTCCGCGATGAGATTAACGGCACGGGCCAGACCACGTTGCCGTCCGGGGCCTACATCGCGCAGAGCCACCCGTTCTTCGGCAAACTCAAGGCCTGGGGCGACACCATCTTCCAACTCTGGGAGCGGAACAAGGACAAGGACGGCGGCAAGCCGTTCCTGATGACCCAGGGCCTCTGGTCCGCGCAATAAGCCTGCACTCCGAAGTTGGATGGTGAGCGCACCGGGCCGCGTGCAGATTTCCGCGGCCCGCCGAAACCCGCCACACCACCGAGTGTCAGATCGTTTCTGGGAGAGTGCGCCGCATTGAGTTTCCTGCAGAATTGTAGCAGCCGACGTGAGGAGGCTCTGACTTGCTTCTGACTTCTGACTTCTGACTTCTGACTTCTGACTTCTGACTTCTGACCTCTGACTTCTGACCTCTGAATGGAGCCTCCTCACGTCGGCTGCTACGGGATTCTGCAATTGCCTCCACTATCGTTTTGAGGAGCTGTTTCGTCTCCTTGTTTAGAGCGATCATGCTCCTGGTCAACGATCGGGATGGATCGGGACGATGAGTTGAATCAGGCGGGCCTGGGCGGTGAGACTGCCGCGGTTCAAGGCGGTGGGCATGAGTCCGTTCGCGAGCAGTCTATTGCCAGACGCCTCATGTCCAGAATTCGTGTTTTGATCGTGGATGACCACGCGCTGGTGCGCGCCGGCTTGCGCGCCTTGCTGACGGCACACCCTGACTTCGAAGTGGCCGGCGAGGTCAGCGACGGGGTGGTGGTTGAACAGTGTCGTCGAGCGAAGCCCGACGTGGTGCTGATGGACTTGTCCATGCCCGGCCGGGACGGCTTGGCCGCGATCCGGGATCTGCGCCACAGTTGCCCCACGGTCCGGATTCTGGTGCTGACCATGAGGGGGGAAACGTCGGTGGTGCGGCAGGCGTTGCTGGCCGGCGCATCGGGCTACGTGCTGAAATCGTCGTCTTCGGACGAGTTGCTCGGCGCCCTCCGTGCCGTACACCAGGGCCGGCAATACATCACCCCGGCCTTGGCCAACGCGCTGACCGAGTCTGCCCCCGCCGAGGCCCCCGCGCCCGCCCGCCGACGCCATGAGACCGAACTCACGCCGCGCGAGCGGGAGGTGGCTTCCCTGCTCGCGTTGGGCCATACCAATCTGGAAACCGCCGCCCGTCTGCACATCACGGTGAAGACCGTCGAAACGCATCGGAAGCGTCTCACGGCCAAACTGGGTTTCCGCAGCCGCGCGGACCTCGTCCGCTTCGCCCTCGAGTCCAAGCTGATCGATTCCTGAGTCCGCGGCCGTTTTGCCTGGAGGTGCTTTCAAAACCTCGCTGGCGTCGCGGCGTCACGACAGTGCGCCGCTCTCTGGCGCGAAAAGCAATCATCACAGCGGTTGGCCGAGACGCCGCGACGGAGTTTTGGGATGGAATCTTCTGGATTGCGGCCTGGGAAATCCGGGTTTTTCCCCGATAGCGGCGAGGGCGTGGACCGCGGAACGTGGCCGCGTGAATGACACTCTGAAGGAACTTGAATCGGCCGCGGGCGAACTGCACGGGTTTGTGGCCCGGCGCATGGCCAACCCGGACGACGCAGCGGACATCGCCCAGCAGACGCTCCTGATCGCGTTTACGAAACGAGGCACATTTCGCGGCGGGAACTTCCGGGCCTGGCTTTTCACGATCGCCCGCCATCTGATCGTGGATCACTACCGCACGCGGAATCGGGTCCAGTTCGTGGAGGTCGAGGAAGCGGCGCAGACCGAAACCGAACCCACGCTGCGGACCTCCCGCGAGGAAGTGCCGGAGGTTTGTGAGAACCGCGACCGGCTGCGCTGTTATCTGTGCATCACGCATCGCCTCCACCCGGCCGAACAGGTGGCTGTGCTGCTGGCTGACGTGCATGGCCACCGCGACCGGGATTCGGCGGCGATGCTGGAGGTGAGCGTGCCAACCTTCAAACTGCTGTTGCATCAGGCCCGCGCCCGCCTGAAGCAAATCGCCGGCGGTTGCTGCTCGCTCGTTAGCGAGAAGCCGGCCCACCGCGGCACCGGCGTGAGCGCCGCCGGGACCAGGGATGCGTCGATCGCGACAACGCCCAACGGCGCCAACGGTCACGAGCGAAAAAACGGCCACGGCGGCAACGGCAATCACCGGGCGCCGGCGCAGACCTGGGGCGCCGCCGCCTCTCTTGCGCCAACGTCCGCTCAACGCTGGCAACCCGCCGCATGGGCAAACGGCGAACCTCAGTCCACCCCCGCCAACTGCCGCCAATGCCCTCTCGCGGCCGAATGCAAACACGCTGTCGAATGCCGGCAGGGCCTCAAGTGCTGCCGTCGCGTGCCCACGCTGCTCACGCTGCGCGACAGATTGTTGGCAGTCCTAAGCCTCGGCTCGCTCTTCCAATTCCTGTGCTGGGCCGGATGGAATTGGGGCGAGTCTCTGGGCTGATGCGACAGTGCCGTGGCGCTGGCGAAGTGAGTTACCATGATACGTTTGGCACCGGTTCGAAAGGCCGCCGGCGCAGTTCGACGATGACACAGCGAAAAATGAACACCGCGAGTTTAGAGGCAAGTGCCAAACCCCGTAGCAGCCGACGTGAGGAGGCTCCATGCAGAGGTCAGAAGTCAGAAGTCGGAAGCCAGTCAGAGCCTCCTCACGTCGGCGGCGACAGTTTTGCAGGAAGCCCTTTCGAGCCAAGAGCAAGAGTCCGCGGGCGTAGCGGCGTCTCGGCAGAGCGCCGCACTTTTTGGCCCAGAATCCGAGAATGGCGGCGCTCTGCCGAGACGCCGCTACGAGGTTCTGCAGGAAACTCTTTGGAGGCTAGCACCCGAGACACCTTGCCGGGCTTCCTTGAGTTCGTGAAGGCCCTGTGTCGGTCGCTTGTTTGTAGCGTATGCCTCGGCGTGCTGACGATCTCGGCTTGGGCGGCTGATCCGCCCCCGCCGGCAATCACCGATTTCCATGCCGATGTCACCGGACGCCGGCTGCAGTTCCCGCCCTACCCGGCCGCCGAGGCTTATTCCATTCTCACCGCCACGAACCTGGCCGGGGTTTACGCCGCCGACCCGGCGTTCGCGCTGACGCCGTCCACGAACCACACCACCAACGGCAGCGTCGTGGTGACCAACGTCACCTACGCGTGGCGTGCTACAAATGCGCTCGCGCCGGCGGCCTTCCATCGGGTTGAGATCATGCCCATGAGCAGCAACGCGCTGCTGGCGGCGAATGTCCTGAACCGATTGACTTACGGGCCTACTCCGGACGAATTGGAGCGCGTGGCCAGCATCGGCCCGGACGCCTACATCGCGGAGCAGTTGGCCCCGTGGTCTTTGACCGAGGATGCGGAGGTGGCCGATGCCGGCATCCCCATCATCGACAGCATGCTGCCCGCAGCGGATGAGATCGTGACCAGCAGCGCGCACGCGCAGTTGAAGGATCTGCGCGCGTGGCACGTGTTGCGGGCGGTCAACGCCCGGCGGCAGTTCTTGGAAATCCTGCTCCAGTTTCTCGAAAACCATTTTGTGACCGAGTATGGCAAGAGCTACGTGTACTTCGGCCGGTATTACAACAACACCGCCAACAACCTGCTCCGCCGGCAACTCGCAACGCAATTGGAATACCTGGAGAACGCCCGCTGGCGTCAGGCGCTGCTCAATCCGCAATGCACCTTCCACGACTTGCTGAAGATCAGCGCCGAAAGCCCCGCGATGATCGTCTATCTCGACACGGTGGACAGCCGGGGCGACGGCACGCGCCTCGCCAACGAGAACTACGCGCGCGAACTCTGCGAGCTGTTCTGCTTCGGCGTGGACAACGGCTACGATCAGCAGGACATCGTGGAAATCTCGAAGGGTTGGACGGGCTGGCGGCTGGAGAAGGTGGCGCCGGCGGACGCGTTCAACCCGTTCGCCGCGGCGGTGCCGGGCAACAAGAGCACGAACGTCGGCGTGTGGGCGTTCAACTACAAGGCGAACTTCCACAACCCGAACGCCAAGACGCTGTTCGCCGGCAAGACCGTGCCCGCGCGGTTTGGGCCGCCTTGGGCCGGAGCGTCCTACCAACTGGTCCTGACGAATGGCAGCGGCACCAACAGCATCCGGGACGGCCATCAAATCATCGCGCACATGGCCGATCAGCCGTTCACGCAGGAGTATCTTTGCATGAAACTCTGCCGGCTGCTCGTCCACGACCGCTTCCCAAATCCCAGCACGCGCACGAACCTGCCGGAGTACGCGTTCTACGATTACACGCGGCCGGACTTGAGTCCCGAGGCGCAGCTCGTCCACGCCTGCATGATGGCTTGGGAAACCAACAGCCCCAAAGGACAGGTTTGGAAAGTCCTCGAGACCATCGTGAAGTCCGATCTCTTCCGTTCGCACGGCGGCTCGATGCAGAAGGTCAAGACGCCGCTGGAATATGCCATCAGCGCGATTCGCGCCCTCCGCTCGAGCGTGGATGGCAGCAACCGCGACGGCAGCTTCACCGCCGACACGGACGGTTATTCGATCAGCGGGAGCAGTGCCAACACGGACAACTCGACCACGTCGCCGGTGATTCGCATGGGCACGATGATGCTGTTTGATCGGGAAGCGCCGGATGGCTACCCCGAGGACGGCCCGGCGTGGATCAGCGCGGGCACGCTGGCCGAGCGCATCCGCTTCATCCAGTCCTACTGCATTGCCCAGGGTCAATCCGGCCACACCGGCGGCGCCACGGTCAACGACGCCGTCAACTGCGTCTGCAACCCCGTGGCCCTGTTGCAACACAAACTGCCGGGCGCAAGCTGGACGAATGCGCCGGCGGTGGCGGCTTACTTCACGGACCTTCTCTATCCCGCGGAAGGCAGCGGCAATCTGGAGCTATACCGGAAATCTGCGGAGGACTTCCTCAACACCAGTGACGCGGGCGCGGCGGCGCCGTTTGCGTCGCTCAGTCCGAGCAGCACACCGGGCAACGTCTATGACACGCGCGTGCGCGGCATGGTCAGCCTGCTGATGACGCTGCCGCGGTTTCATGAACAGTGAGCGGGGAAAATCTGAAATCTTTCACTATGCACCACCTGAATCTCATCACCCGCCGCGGGTTCTTGGACCGCAGCATGAAACTCGGCCTCGGCGTCGCACTGTCCACGCTGGTGGACGTGCCCCTCGTCCTCAAACGCGCGTTGGCCGAAGGAAACATCGGCGTGCCCGGCCCCAACGGCGCGACGAAAAAACTCCTCTTCATTTTTCTGCGCGGAGCCAACGACGGCCTCAACGCCCTCATCCCGGTCCGCGACGACGCTTACAACTCCACCAACCGCCCGGACCTCTACATCCCGGAAGACGGCGCCGCGGGCATTTATGACGCGACCACGGGCGTGGCGGATTTCCCGGCCAGTTCCAGCAACTCCGCTGCGACGGACTTCAACACGTTCTGGTACGGAAATTCCATCGCGCTGCGCAACGGCTTCGCCGCGCTGCACCCGTCCTTGAAATTCCTGGCGCCCGTCCATAACGCCGGCGACCTCGTGCTCGCGCATCGCGTCGGCTACCCGAAACAGTCGCGCTCGCACTTCGATTCCCAGCGTTACTGGGAGAACGGCACGCCGAACAACAACGTGCTGCAAGAGGGCATTTTCTATCGGGCGCTGGTGGAATCCGGCTTGGCGCGCACGGCGCCGCTGACCGGTGTTTCGATTCAGTCCGCCCTTCCGCTGCTCTTGCGCGGTTCGGCGGCGGCGATGACGAACCTGAACGACCCGACGCGCTACGAGTTGCTGGGCGTGCCCAACACCGCCGCGGGCAAGTTCAAGGCGCTCGGCGGCATTCAGACGGCCACGCCTTATCCGTTCCCCGCGAAGTTGAGCCGCGAACTCTTGAACCTGCAGTACGAAAACCTCAGCCAGACGCTGCAAATCTTCGACGGCATCACCGGGTTCGACGAGACGGGAAACCTCTTCGAGGACGACACGCCGACCGATGGCGATGTCGGCCCCTACTACCTGTTCCCCACCGCCGCGGCGAAGAACGGCGGAGGCCGTTATCACACGGCGTTGAACGGCCAGGGGCAGCCGGCGCCCGATCCGAACAAGTTTGTGGTGGACGACACCAATCCCGCCTACGCGTTTTTCCGCAACCTGAAGGCGGCCGCGCTCGTGCTCAACAACACCGACGCCATCATCGCCGGCACGGAAGTCACCGGCTGGGACACGCACAACAACCAGGGCGGCGTCACCGGCACGCACGCCAGCCTCCTGCGGCGCGTCGGGTGGGCGATGTATGCCTTGCGGAAATATTTCTCCGTTTATGGCCGCGGCAATAACGCGCCGTCCGCCGATCGGAAGGTCAACTGGGACGACGTGGTGGTGGTGACGCTGTCGGAGTTTGGACGCACGACGATCCAGAACGCCAACAACGGCACCGATCACGCGGAAGCGGGCACGATGTTCGTCGCCGGCGGGGCGGTCCGCGGCGGAGTGTATGGCTGTCATCCGAACGACCAGTACAACGGACACGCCCTGCCGTGGATCACAGGCCAGATCGGCTCGATGTTCGGCGTCAATGACCGCTACCTGAAACGGGTCATTGACTACCGCTCGGTGCTGGGCGAACTGATCCGCGATCACTTGGGAGCAACGCCGAGCCAGTTGGGGCGCATCATTCCCGGCTACGCGGACGCGGGCGAACACCTGCTGGGAGGCGGCACGTCCAGCCTGGACGGCACGCCCATCGCGGGGGAACTGGGCATCGTGTGAGTGGGCCTTTGTGAACGGGTGTCCTTCCATGAACCTTGTAGCCGACGTAAGGAGGCTCACTCTGTTTCCCCCGAAAGTCAGAGCCTCCTCACGTCGGCTGCTACGGGTCATGGTTTCGATGCGGGGCTTGATTTCAGCCGGCCTGTTGCTGCTGCAAACGGTTGGCGGCCGAGCCGATCCTGTCCTCTTGTATCCAGTGGCCGACACCACGCTGAGCGAGAACTGGGCGGCAAACAATCTCGGCGGCCTGCCCTTCATCAACGCCGGTACCACGCAGAACTTCACCACCAACCGCGCGCTGCTCAGGTTCGACCTGGCGGGCGCGATCCCGGCTGGCTCGGTCATCACGTCGGTGGCCCTGACCCTGGAAGTCACGCGCGAACCGGGCGACGGCTACAACCTCTCCGACTTCGGTCTGCATCGTGTACTGCGGGATTGGGGCGAGGGCGACAATGTCACGCCGTCCGGTTCCACCAGTCCCGGGTCGGGCGCGCCCGCGGACCCCGGCGAAGCGAATTGGTTCCACCGGTTCGCTTCCACCGCCAACTCGTGGGGCATTCCCGGCGGCGAGGCTGACGTGGACTACGCCAGCCTGCCGAGTGCGGCCATCACCATTTACGGCGTCGGCGATTCGCCCTACGTGTTTGGTTCCACGCCCGCGCTGGTGGCTGACGCGCAACTCTGGCTGGACCAGCCGCAACGCAACTTCGGCTGGATGCTCATCAGTCAGTCGGAGACGCTCGATTTCACCGCCCGGCGGTTTGGCTCGCGCGAAGATCCCTTGAACACGCCCTATCTTTCCGTGGACTTCATCAGCGTGCCCGAGCCGCCGGCTGCTGCACTGCTCCTGCTGGGGTTCATTGGGGCGATCTGTGGGCGACGGCTTCGTTTCGGTTCACTTGTCTTTTGACTCCGCCAGCGGCGGCAGGGCAAGCTCTCGCCCGTGCCCACGGGACAAGGCAGTTTCATGCTGAAGCCAGCCGATGTGGACTCTCCATCGGCTGGCGAACGGCTTTCGCCACAGCCAGGGCTGCCGCCGGCTTGGGCCGCGTGGCGAGAAGGTCGCTATGCCGAGCGGCCCGCCGTCTTCGCCGCGCTGTGGACGGCGTTCAACGAGTGGCGCCACCGCGTCACCATCGCGCCTCCGGCAACGCCAGCGGTGTTCTGCCTTTACGGGCGAAGCGGCGACGGCAAATCGGTCCTGCTGCTCCAGTTGGCGGCGGCGGCGTTGCGGGAAGGCGCCCTGCCGGCGTTGCAACTGTACGAGCGCAAGCCGGACGCGCGCGAGTTCACCACCCCACCCGCGACCGACACGCCCTGGCATTTCGTGGACCGATTGCCGGACGCGGTGCATGGAGAGGACGGCCACGGCTGGCTCAAAGCCCTCCGGCAGCAGCAGCCGTGCTTCGTCGTCACCACGGCCTCGCCCGCCGCGCTGGACTGGCTCACGAAAAAGTATCCGCACCATTTTGCCGTCACCACGTGGAACTTGCCCTGGCCGCAACGGGAGGAGGTGGTGGCACTGGCGGAAGCCTTGTGGGGCGCTGGCTCGCAGAAGGAACGGGAAGCCCTCAACCCTCAACCCTCAACCCTCAACCTCGGCAGCGTCTGGCGCGAAGGGCTGTCGCTGGTTGAATTCCTGTTTGCCGCACGACACGGCGTGCCGCTGGAGCAGTGGGCCGAACTGCTGCCGCGCTTGGTGGAGCCGCTGCGCCTCGAGAGCCTCCGCGAAGTCTGGGCCGCCAACGTGCTGGGTCTGCCTGCACCCGCGTCGTTGTTGCCGCCGGCCAGCCACGCCGAAGCGTTGCGGCTGGCCGCGGAAGGTTTGCTGCCCGTCCAACTCTCCACCGACGGTCTGCGTTTGGCCCCGCCGCGCCTGGCCCGGCCGGTGTTGGAGAAACTGTTGCCCGATCCAGCCGAGCGGTTCTTCACGTTGACGGAGGGGTTCACCCAGTTCGTCGAACTCTGGTTGAAGGAGAACAACCCGGCCGCGGCGGCACGGTTTCTGTGGCAGATGGTCCACAGCGAGCCACTCGAAGATCTGTTCCACCGCTCCCGCCGCCGGGACGTTTTCCGCGCGATCTACGAACACCATCGCGCCCAGCACGGCGAGCGGCCGGCCGCAGCGTTGCTGGCCGTGTGGATGGACATTGGCCAAGTCTTCCGGCTGAAACCCGATTCGTTGGAGGACGCCGCCGCGCTGCTCGAAGCCGGGCCGGCCTCAAACTTCACGCCCGAACTGGCCACGGAGGCCTGGTTGCACGCGGATCGGCGCAAGAATCCGCTGGCCGAACGGTTGCAGCGCGCGGCGGTGAACTGCCTCCGGCAATGCAAGCAGGACATCAGCGGCTGCCTGGTGCGCCTCTACGGCGAAACCAAGCATTCCGCCGCGGCCCTGCCCGTGTTGCGCGATTGGCTGGAGCAGCACACCGGCCATCCGCGCGCCGCCGCCGTGCTGGAGGCCCTGCTGCAAAAACCCTTTGGCCAGTCGCAACTGTACGCGTGGGCCATGGATCTGGTGGACTGGACTTGGACGGGCCGGACCGCCGGGCCGTTGCTGGCCGTCTTGCTCGATCATCACCGGGAGAGCCACGCGCTGCGGCAGCACGCGCTGACGTGGCTCCAACGGTATCCCGCCACGCCCCAAGCCGGGCCGTTGCTGCTGCAGCTCCTGCGCGCCGGCCTGGGCGAGCCGGAAGTCGTGCGCGTGGCCTTGCTCTGGGGCGCGCAGTTCTACGCGCATCCCGCGGCGACCGAACTGTGGCCGCTGCTGTTGAAACATCACAGCGCGATGCCCGAAGTGCGGCAGGTGGCGTTGGAATGGGTCCGCCATTGCCCGGAGCATCCACAGGCGGCGGAAATGCTGCTGGTGGTCGCGCGCGAGCAGCGTCCGCCCGCCGAGTTGGCCCCCGTGGTGGAAGCCTGGCTGGTGGCGCATCCGTGGCACGAGCGCGCGCCGGACTTGCTCGAGGCGCTCGCGCCCGCCGCGCATGAAGCCGTCCGCCCGGTGCTGGCCCGCTGGCTGGACACGCAGCCGCGCCACGCGTCCGCCGCCCAGATGCTGGCGGCGTGCCTGAGAAGTCATCTGACGCCGGACTGGCTGGCGCGGGTCAAGGAGTTCGTGCTGCACAGCGGCCATCCCGACGCCGCGCGCGTGCTGCAACGGCTGCTGGCGATCATGCCGAATGACGAAGTGTTGCGGCTGGCGGTGGAGTTTCTGCCGCGCGTGCCGCCCGCCGCCCAGGGGAAACTGGCCCGGCATTTGGGCCACGTCGCCGCGCGCCAGCCGGAGCGCATCGGCGTCCTCCGCCAATGGCCGTTGGCGCAGCCGCCGCTGGCGGCACCGTTCTTCGCCGCGTTGGCCGAAACGGCGCTCGACATGATGGCCAAGGCCGTCGGCGAGTGGGCGCCCCGCGTCCTGCCGCGTTTGAGCGACGCGGACCTGGCGGCCTTGTTCGAGCAATTGCTGGCCCAGACCGCGCCGCTGCCGGACCCTTTAAGCCGGGCCTTGGGCACCTGGCTGGACCGGAACCGCGGGAAGCCGGAATATCGCCGGATGATCGAGCAGCTTCGCGCGCAACCGGCGCAAGGCCACTTCATGCGCTCGGCCGGCTTCCTCTCGCTGCGCGCGCAGGCGGACTTGTTTGGAGCGGAGTTGAGAGTGGAGGGTTGAGAGCCAAGGCGCACCGACAAGCCAACCTTCCAGAGCCTCTTTCAGAACTGTAGCAGCCGACGTGAGGAGGCTCTGTTTCCATTGAAGTTAAAGCCTCCTCACGTCGGCTGCTACGGGGTTCTGCAATTGCCTCTCCACTCTCGACTTTCACCTGGGCGCGAGTCTGTCCGGAGAGCGAGTAAATTCTGAAAGACCTCCAGGAAAGATGGTCGGGGCGGTGAGATTTGAACTCACGACCTCTTGTACCCGAAACAAGCGCGCTAGCCAGGCTACGCTACGCCCCGAACCAAAAGCGGGCAGAAGGTGCCGCCTGGGCTGAGGAATTGCAACGAAGATTTTTTGCCCGAGTCGCATGAGAAGAAACGCGGTCCCGATCCGCATAGATCCCGGCCTGGAGGTTCATGCCCCGTTTGGGCTGTCGGCCCGGCAAAAGCTCTGCCCTACCGGGATTGAATTCTCCTTCGTGTTTACGTCCCTTTGAGCCAGCCATGGCTGAGATGGCGCGTTTTGAATCTCCTTTCGGCTTGAAAGCAAGAAACAGTTCTGGTTCGATCCGGCCCAGTTCCGTTCACCACATGACCACCGATCGGATTCTGTCCGAAACGGCTTTGATCAGCTTGGCGCTGCCGGCACCGACCGCCGTGGCACGCCAATGGCTCGCGATGATGCTCTCCTCAGATTTCTTCGCTCGCCGACAAGAGGAACGCAGTTTCCTTAATTCCATCTACCCCAACACTGGACTTCAACCACCGACGCAAGTCCCAACCCATGAAAACAACCAGACTCCTCCTGAGCATCGTAGGCTGCTTGGCTGCAGCATCAATCAATGGCCAAAGCACAAACTGTCTTTCGCTGCCATCCGGCTTGGTCGCATGGTGGCCTGGCGAGGGCGATGCGCGCGATCTCGTTGGCGCGAGCCACGGAACCGTTGAGGGCAACGTGCAGTTTGTGCCGGCGAAGGTGGGGCAAGGCTTCAGGTTCGACGGCAGCAGCAGCGCCGTCTTGATCCCACCCACTCCCGCCACCGATGTCGGCGCCGGGCCGGGCTTCACCATCGAAGCTTGGCTTCAGCCCTTCGCTGCGAGGCTGATCATGTGGATCGGCTGGTCGGACAACGAATCGCAGTACTACGGCCCGTACGGCTATCTCCAGTCGGACGGCTCGATCTTCTTCAACATTGTGGATGTCTCCCACGCCGGACATGTCATCGTGTCGTCAGCCAACGCCGTGACGCCAGGCGAGATGCACCACGTCGCGCTCACCTACGATAGGGCGAGCGGCGAGGCGGTGATCTATCGCAACGGTGAAGCGGCCGCACGCGAGCACCTCGGGAGCTTCACGCCGGATACCACACGGCGAATCGTTCTGGGGCGCCAGCCACCCAGTTGGGCCTTCGACGGCATCCTCGACGAACTTGCGCTCTACAACCGCGCTCTCTCCTCGAACGAAGTCGCCGCCATCCACGCCGCCGGCAGCGCGGGCAAGTGCAAGCCGGCTTGTGTTCCGCCGCCGTCCAGCTTGGTCGGATGGTGGTCGGGTGACGGACATGCCTTCGACCTTACCACCAATCACAATGACGCGAAGCTGCAAGGAGGGATAACCTACGCGCCGGGCAAGGTGGGCCGGGCCTTCGATCTCACGGGTGGCAACAAATCGGTCGTCATTCCCGACTCTCCCAGCCTTGAGTTGACGAACCAGTTCACCATCGAGGCCTGGGTCAATACCGCGACGCTCTCGGAGGGCGTCGGCGGGGGCCGGGGCATCGTGTCCAAAGTGGGCGGCGCGGCCGGGAACAACGGCTACCAGTTCGTCTTTAGAGCCAACTTCACCTCGCTCCTTGGCAACTTTAACAGTCCGGGCCAACCCTGGCCCAGCAGTAGCATCAGCGCCGCGCTGCCGACTCCGGTTGCCCCCGGTGTCTGGATGCACGTCGCGTGGACGTACGACCAGTCGGCCATGAAACTCTACTTCAACGGCCAGCCCATCGCGACCAATGTCATCGGACCCCTTGAGATCGCCACGTCCGCATCCAACCTCCGCCTCAGCGGCGACGACAATGGCAACGGTTTCTGGGACGGTTTGATTGACGAAGTGTCGATTTGCAGTGAGGCCCTTTCCGCCGGGCAGATCGCGGCCAGCTACACCGCGGGCAGCGCGGGCCAGTGCAGGAAACTGGCAATTCTCACGGACTTGCAGCCGCTGCGGCAGACACGCGCCGTCGGAGCCGAAGCCGCTTTCAGAATCACTGCGACGGGCATGGGCACGCTCAGTTACCGGTGGCGGCGCAACGGCACGCCGCTCGCCACGAACAACAGCGGATCTCTGGTGCTGACGAACCTCCAATTGTCCAACGCCGGCAGCTACGATGTGCTGGTGAGCGATGTGGCGACACTCACTGTCACCAGCGGCGTCGCCACGCTCAACGTGGTCATGCGCGATACCAGCTCGAGTTGGCTGGCTGGCTGGTGGCCCGGCGAAGGCGATGCCACCGACTCCTTGGGGCGTTATGACGGCACGCTGCAAGGTGGCGCGGGCTTTACCAACGGCATCGTCGGCAGCGCCTTCAGTCCGAATGGCGGGTACGTGGACTTGGGTGTCGGACCGCCCTTGGACAGCTTTACTGCCGCGCTGTGGATCTGGGTCGATCCGGATCTGAACGTCGGCGAACAGCGCGTCATCAGCCACGACAACTATCTCCTGCCGGGCACCAGAAAAGCCTTCATGCTCAAATCGACCAGTGGTGGCAACACCGGTCGCAACGGCGCGCCGTGGTTTGAGATCGGTGGACCATCAGGCTGGCAGGGCCTTGCGTTGCCGGCAAGCCTGAGCGCGGGCTGGCACCACTTGGCCGGCGTCAGGAACATCTCCGCCGCGCAACTGGAACTCTATGTCGATGGCACTCGCGTCGCTAACTGCGACCTGACGATGATCGACACGATCGACTCTGATGTCAGCACCGTGCTCAGCGGCGTCAGTCCTGCGCAGCAGATCGAGCCGTTCCACGGTCGCATTGATGAAGTAGCAATCTTTCAGTGCGCGCTGTCAGCCGATGAAATTCGCGCGCTGGCCACCACCGGCCCCGCGCCGGACTTGGTGGTCGAATCGGTCAACGTGGCGACGAACAGCGCGTTTGGCGCCGCGCTCAACGTGAGTTGGACTGTGCGTAATCGTGGCGACACTCCAGCCCTCGGAAGCTGGAGCGATCGCATTTGGTTTTCGAGCGGCACCACGCCTGAGAGCAGCCGAGTGCTGCTTGATCTCGCGGTGACGAACGCGGCGACCTTGGCTCCTGGCTCCAACTACACGAGCTCGGCCACAGTGGTTCTTCCGCTCCATCACGCCCTCACCCCGGGAAGTTTTCACATCGGCGTCACGACGGATGTGCATAGCCAGGTCCGCGAGTCGCGAGACGACAACAACTCGGCCGCCAGCGGCGTTATCTGTCTCGACCTGCCGCCGCTGCCCGATCTGGCCGTGACGCGCGTCGTGGCACCTACGGCGCTGGTGGCCGGGCAAACTGCCGAGGTCGTGTGGACTGTCACAAACCGCGGCAGCGTCCTCGCGACTGGGCCATGGCTGGACTCGCTGTATTTGGCGCGGGACAGCGCCGGCACGGGCGCACAACTCCTCGCCCAAGCAGTCTTCGCCGGCTCGCTCGATCCCGGCGCTGCAATCACGGTTACGCAGCAAGTCACCTTCCCCGCGCGAGTCTATGGCGAACGCGTCTTGATCGCGCGAAGCGATGTGCGGGACCAGGTGTTCGAGACCGACGACACTAACAACGAGCGCGCCAGCGGAACGCTCACGCTGCTGCCGCCGCCCGTGCCGGACCTGACCATCACAAACATCCTGGCGCCCGCAGCCGTCTTGCCGGGCCAAGTCATCCCGATATCGTGGACCGTGACCAATCAAGGCAACGCGGTGGCTTCAGCGTCGTGGACCGAAACTCTCTACCTCGCACCCGCCTCGAATCTCGACTCCGCGCTCGCGTTCGGAAGTTTCACTTTCAGCAACACGCTGCCGGCTGCCGCGTCCGTGACGCGCACGCAGGCCGTGGCGATTCCGAGCCTCCCGACCGGCTCGTGGCGTCTGGGCGTCTTGGTGGACAGCGACAACCAACTCCCCGAAGAGCAGACCAGGACCAACAACCTGGGATTCTCCACGAACCCGACACAGATCCAAACCGGTCTGATCCTCCAAGTCTCCGCCACGGAGGTGCCGGAAGACGCGATGAACCCTGCTCTTCAGGCCACCGTTTACCGCAACGGCGATTTGACGGACCCCCTCACGCTGGCCATCTCCAACAGCGACTCGACCGAACTGACGATGCCGGCGACCGTGGTCATTCCGACGGGCCAAACGGCGGTTTCGTTCGCGATTGGCGTCGTGCATGACAATGCGGTGGATGGCGCGCAGATGGTCACGATCACCGTGTCTGCGGACGGTTACGCCGGCGCCAGTGCTCAAGTTGTCGTCCACAATACGGACGTGCCTCGCTTGACCGTGATGATGAGCGACTCCTTGCTCAAGGAAGGGACTTCAACGAACGCCATCGTCATGCGGAACGAGGTCACGCCGGACCCGATCCTGGTCCGGCTCCGGAGCACTTCCTCACGTCAACTCTTAGTGCCCGATTCCGTGACCATTCCTGCCAACCAGATGGCCGTCGCTTTCGATGTCCTCGCTTTGGATGACGGCTTGATCGAGGCCACACAGCCCTACACGGTGACTGCGTCGGCCACCGCGTATGAGCCCGGCTCGGCGGTGGTTTCCATTGTGGACAACGACTGGCCCACGGTGCGGGTGGAGATTGCCCCGGACGCCGTCAGCGAAGGCGCGGGCGTGGTCATGGCAACCGTGGTCCGAAGCGCAGCCCGACCTCAAGGTATGGTCCTCGACCTGGAGAGCAGCGACCCGAACGCGTTGTGGGTGCCGGAGCGGATCGGCATCCAGCCGGGTGAGACGTTCGCCTCCTTCCCGATCTTGCCGGTGGACAACTCGTTGCTGGACGGCGCACGACCAGTGCAAGTCCGGGCTTTTGTCGTGGATTCAGTCACGGGCGTCCGGCTCGCGACGGCGACGTCCGACAGTGTGGACATCACCGACAACGACGGTCCGACGCTGGCGTTGGTCGTGGCCCACAGCGTCGTGGCTAAGGGGGTGCCGGCGGCCAACATCGGCACGGTTTCGCGCAACACGGTGACCAATAGCGAAACGCTGGTGGTCCAATTGACCAGCTCGGACACCACCGAAGCGACGGTGCCCGCGACCGTCACAATCCCGGTTGGAGAAGCCGCGGTCGCATTCGACATCAACACGGTCCAGGACGGCACGCCCGACGGCAGCCAAAGCGTCACGGTCCGCGCGGAGGCGGCAGGCTTTAACGGCAGCTCGACGACGTTTGTCGTTTCGGACCGCGACCTGCCCGATTTGGTCATCAGCGGCATCACGCTGCCGTCCGCTGGCGTGACAGCCGAAGCCGTTAGTTGTGACTATCATCTCGCCAACCGGGGTTTGTCCGCGGCAACCGGCACGTCGAAGCAACGCGTGTTCTTGTCTAGCGATCCGACTCTCAGCGGAGACGACAGGTTGCTGGGTGAATTGACCTTCACCGGTTCTCTATCCGTGGGCCAGGAAGCCGGCGAATCGTGGACATTCACGCTGCCCGGCATGCCGGGCGATTACTGGCTGATCGTGGTCGCCGATGCGCTGAATCAACTGCCGGAGACAACGGAGGACAACAACCTCAGCGTTTCGCGGAACCCGATCCATGTGGGTCCGGCTTACACAGCCACGGTGGCGACCGAGGTTGGCACCGCTCCGGCAGGCACGGCCATCCCGCTCTACGGCAGCGCGACGCTGGCGGCGGGCGGACCGGCGGCGCTCGTGCCGGTCAATATCCATATCCATGTACTCGGGACGGAACGTGTCCTCCAAGCCACGACGGCCGCAGACGGGACGTTTGGCGCCACGTTCCAACCGCTGCCGGGCGAGGCGGGCCACTACCAAGTCGAGGCTACGCATCCGGCCGTGACCGCCGCCGGCGTGCAGGACGAGTTCACGCTGGTCGGCATGAGCATCAGTCCCAGTTCGATGAGCGAGCGTTTGGTCTTGTCGAGCACGGATGATTACCAGCTCACCCTCCAGAACCTCAGCGAAGTGCCCCTGACGGGAATCACCGCCGCGCTGGAAGACGTTCCGGCCAACATTGATTTTCGGCTGGAAGTTCCCAGCGCCCTGGCGGGGTCATCCAATGCGATTGTTCGTTTCACTGTTCGCGCGGCTGACGATTCCGTTGCCACCGGGGTCATCCGCATCACGCTGAGCAGCGCGGAAGGCGCCCAAACCAAGGTCCTTTTCGCGTTCCGCGTGGTGCATCCACGGACTGAATTGACCACAACCCCGGGATACCTCCAAGCCAGCATGCGGCGTGGTCAGCGTTCGTTCGTTCGCTTTGAGTTGATCAATGTCGGGGCGGTCGCCTCAGGCGACTTGGACATCCTTCTGCCAAACACGAGTTGGCTCTCGTTGGTCTCAGCCCAGCGCATCCCCTCCCTGGCGCCCGGACAAAAGGCTGATGTCGAGCTCTCTCTCTCGCCTCCGCCCGACATGGCGTTAGGGGTTTCGACGGGCAACCTGGTCATCTCGGGCGACGGCGGCGCCACTTCGGTTCCGTTCCAGTTCAACACCGTTTCGGATCTGACGGGTGCGCTGCTGGTTTCCGTGGCTGACGATTTCACCTACACCACCCCCGGCTCGCCCAAGGTGACCAATGCGGTCGTGACGTTGACCGACGCGACGACACTGGCAGAGGTGGCCACGGGCACGACGATCCCGAGCGGCGAACTGCTGCTGACCAACCTGGTGGAGGCGTATTACAACCTCGTCGTGCGCGCGGACCGGCACAGCGAGTTCCGCGCTACACTCTTGCTCGCTGGCGGCCAGACCAACCTGGTCAATGCCTTCCTCCAGCGGCAATTCGTGACCTATTCGTGGAACGTCGTGCCCATCGAGATCGAGGATCGCTACGAGTTCCAACTCCAGACCACCTATGAGACCCACGTGCCGGCGCCCGTGGTGGTCGTGGAGCCCGCCACGGTGGACCTGGGCAGCGTCAGCGGAGATACGACGCAAGTGAACTTCACCTTCACAAATCACGGCTTGATCGCCGCGCGGAACCTCAAATTCGCGCTGCCGACCCATCCCAATTGGGAAGTCATCCCGTTGCTTACGGACTTGGGAGACTTGGCGGCCATAAGTTCCATCCAAGTGCCCGTCACTTTCCGAAGGTTGGGTGCTGAAAGCCCCGGGGCGCAGGCCCATTCGGCGAAGGACCAGAAGGACTCGCCGGTCGGCCCTTGCACCTACTCCCTCGGTTGGGACTACTGGTATCCGTGCGGCCCCGAACGGCCGTGGCTCAAAATCCTGGTTCCCGTTTTGAACGCCTCGCCCGGATGCACGAATGCTTTTCCAGCCCTGCCTCGGGAACCCAGGGAGGGCTATCAACTTCCTCAGGTGTCGGCTCGGAATTTCGAATTGCCGCCCTACATCCCCGAACTTTGGATCCAGCCGATGGCCACCGTGGCTGAGTCCATTTTCTCGGTGTTCACAGGCATCCAGGCCACCTTCTGCTCGGAATGTGCGTCCGCACTGGCTGCGTGCGCGCTGAAGTGGGTGCCTTGGCCGGCGCCGTACGAATGCTACGACAACTACTTGGATGCCCTCGAAGGCGCCCGCAAAGGCATCGGCTCGCCGGCTGAGACTGCAGACCGTGTGGCGCAGGTGTACCTGGCCTACTTGAAATGCCAGGCCGTGGTTGCCGCCGGGAAGGCAGCCGAAGAACTGGCGAAAAGGATCGCCATCGTGCAAACCGCGCAGTGCTTGAAATTGGCCTACGACCACTGCTGGCACAGCACACCAGAAGGCGCACCGGCTGTCGCGAGCCAACGAGGAAAGGACGCCGGAGAAACGGGCAGTCCGTCTCCGGAAGAGCTGCTGTTTCTTGATCATCTGCGTCGCCTCAGCGCTGAAGTTGACGCGCTGGCCGAGTCGTATGGTGACGAGGCCTGGTTGCTTTGCACAGACGCCGCGACACTGGGCAATTGGTTCACCGCGTTCGAGCAGGCGACCGCAACGAACTCCGTGGAAGCCGCCACCGTGTCACCGTCCGAAAAAGCGGATCTGCTCGCACTGCCGCTCCCGTCCCCGGTGGATGCTGCCATCGCCACCAAGTTCATCGAACGGTGGAATCGCAGCCTGGAGTACTGGGGCCGCGGCTGGCTCGACTCCACCAACGTGCCGGCTGGCCAGAACACGAATTTCGTGGCCTTGGACGTACTCACGGCGAAATTGGCTGCGGGGCTGGAGGCCAGGCGCAAGAGTGAGGCGGAAAGGTTCCTGGACGTGCTGGACGGCGCGCTTTACGCGAAAGACCAGTACTTGATGAAACTGACGGAGAATGAGGATGGTGTTTGCGCCCAGGTCAAGCTCCGGCTCAACCAGTCCGCCGTGATCACCCGCAGTGCGTTCGAGGGCACACTGGAAATCAACAACAACTCGGGTGCGCCGCTGGAGAACATCCGAGTCACCCTCGAGATTCGCGGACCGAGCGGCAGCCGCGCCGATGATATGTTCGGCACCCGGATCCCGCGATTGGATGGCATGACCGGCGTGGACGGCGCCGGTTCGCTGGCCAACGGCGCCTCGGGCAAGGCCATTTGGGTGTTCATTCCCACCCGGGACGCCGCGCCACTCGAACCCAAGCAATACACCATCGGCGGCCAGGTCACCTTCACCCAAGACGGCAAGGTAATCACTTTGCCGCTGTTCCCGGTCCCGATCGAAGTTCTTCCGGACCCGCGGCTGATCGTAAAGTATTTCTACCAGCGGGAGGTTTATGCGGACGATCCTTTTACTCAAGAAATCGAGCCATCTGAGCCGTTTGCGCTGGCGATGATGATGTCCAACGTGGGGCGCGGCACGGCCAGGAACGTCACCGTGACCTCCGCCCAGCCAAAGATCGTGGACAACGAGAAGGGCCTTCTGATTGACTTCGACCTGATCGGCAGCCAAGTCGGGGGACAGGACATCTCGCCCGCGCTCCGGGTCACGCTAGGAGAAATCTCGCCGGGCCATTCCGCCGTCGCCACATGGTGGATGACCACCTCGCTCCAAGGCCGGTTCACCGACTATGCGGCCTCGTTCTCCCACGTGGACGCTTTGGGTGACAAGAAACTCTCGCTGATTGACAGCGTGGGAACTCACGAACTCCTGCACTTGGTGCGGGCGGACGTGCCCGAGGATGACGGCCTGGCGGATTTCTTGGTGAACGACGTGCTGGATCTGAAACGGCTGCCCGATACGCTCCACCTAAGCGGCGGCGGGACCCTGCCGGTCAGCTTGGTCACCAACGCCTTTGTTGATCGTGCGCCCACGGCCGAGGCTCCCAACATTACCCTGACCGCAACTTTCCCGGCCGGCTGGGCCTACTTGCGCCTGCCGGATCCGACCGAGAGCGGCTTCCGCCTCACCCGTGTCGTTCGCTCTGACGGTCGTGTGCTGCGGTTGGGCACTAACGTCTGGACCACACACCGGATCGTGCGCCCGCACGACCAGGATCCGTATCCGGAGAACCTGCTCCACCTGCTCGACTGCGACAGCACTGGCGTTTACACGCTCGTGTACGAACCGCCGATTCCGGACGACCAACTGGCGCCGAGCAGCGCGGTAACATCGCTTCCAGCCAACAGCCGTCCGGCAATCCCGGTGCAGTGGTCCGGCCAGGACGAAGGCGGTAGCGGCCTTGCTTTCTTCGACGTGTTCGTATCCGTCAATGGCGGTCCCTTCCTGCTGTGGCTGGAGCGAACGACTCTGCGCGGCGCACTCTTCCAGGGAACTTTGGGAAACAGCTACGCGTTCTACAGCATCGCCACCGATCAAACCCGCAACCGCGAGGGCGCTCCTGCGACGCCTGATGCCCAGACCGCCGTTTCGCTGGCTAACGTGGCTCCCGTGCTGGCCGCACTGGCCGGTCAAACCGTCACCGAAGGCCAAACCCTTCGATTGACCGTCGGAGCCACCGACGTGGATGGCCCCGCCGGCAGCTTGGCGTTCGGCCTGGAACCGGGCACCCCTGACGGTGTTGCCATTGACGGAACGACCGGCGATCTCACTTGGACTCCCGGCGAAGCGGCCGGTGGTGCTTCGTTCCTTATTGGCGTGCGAGTGTGGGATACCGCAGACCGAAGCCTGACCGACATGAAGGAGTTCACAGTGTTCGTCCAGGAGGTGAACACCGCGCCCAGTGTGGCCTCGATTGCTGATCGCACGGTCAGAGAAGGACAATCCCTCAGCTTCATCGTCCTGGCCAACGACGCTGATCTGCCTTCACAGATGCTCACCTTCCGTCTGGGAACAGGCACGCCGTCGGGCCCAAGCATCGATCCCGGCAGCGGCCTCTTCCGCTGGACGCCGAACGATCTCCAGGGGCCGAGCACGAACATCATTTCGATCATCGTCACCGACAACGGCGTACCGACCCTGAGCGCTACCCAGCAGTTCACTGTGATTGTACGCGACACGCGGGCCGGCTTGTCGCTCAGCGTCGGCACGACCAACTTGCTGGTCGGTCAGAACAGTTTTGTTCCGTTGATTCTCAACGCCGGCATGGGATTGACGAATCTCGCCTTTCTCCTGGAAGCGGAAACCAATCGCCTGCAACTCCTCTTGCCGCAATCGCTCGCTCCTGAGTTGGCCAGTGCTGGACTCCGTCACGTCGGATCGAACCGCTTCGAGTTGCAGTTCCGCACCTGGCCTGGCTCCGTATTGCAGGGCCAGCTTGAATTGGCGCGGCTTCCTTTCGGAGCGTTGGCCCAGGAACATTCTGCCATCGTCCCCCTACGCGCCACCTCTCTCACGGGCTGGCAAGAAAGCGCCCCATCAGCGTTGGCTGGCGATGTATCGTCGGGCCGCGTGTTCGTCATTGGCCGCGAGCCTCTCCTCGATGCGCAGATCATTACCAACGGCGCCCGCCGTTTGACACTCTACGGCCACGCCGGCCGCAGATATGTCATCGACACCACCACGAACTTCGCCGGTGCTGACTGGTGGGCCACCCAGGAAGTTCAACTGGCCGGCACTCGCGAATGGTCCGGTCCGCTCGACAGCCTCGCCCCGGCCCTCTTCTGTCGTGTGCGGGAAGTCTCCGCATTGCTGCTAAGCATTCGCGAGCAAGCCGGCGCGGTCCTGATCGAATGGGAAGGCGATTGCGCCAACTGCACTTTGGAAGAGTCAGGCGCACTTGGCTCCAACGCCAACTGGGTCCCAGCCAGCCTGCAGCCCATGCCACAAGGCGGGCGTTGGCAAGTTACACTCCCTCACAACGGCGCCAACCGATTCTATCGTGTAGTGAAGCCGTGACTCGCGCAAGGTAGATGCCCTGAACCTCCCAGACACGGATCGTTGTGAAGCAGCGTCCTCTTGTCGCTGCGGGCTTACTCGCCTTCTCCAAAGGGGAACTGCCGAAGCGTGGCGATCACGTAGTCCACTTGCTCGTCCGTCAGCTCCGGGTACATCGGCAGCGGCAGGATGCGCCGGGAGATTTCTTCCGACACCGGCAGGTAGCCTTCGCGGTAGCCAAGGTGCTCATAGACCTTCTGCAAGTGCAGCGGGAGCGGATAGTAGATGATGCCCGGCACGCCGCGGTCGGCGAGGAACTTGGCCAGCGCGTCGCGCTCGTCGGTCAGGATCGCATAAACGTGCCAGACGTGCCGGTTGAGCGCGCACACCGTAGGCAGGTCCACCGGCAGGTCCGCCAGCCCAGCCGAGTAACGCGCGGCGATCTCGTTGCGGCGTTCATTCCAACGCGGGAGGTGGCGCAACTTCACGCGGAGAATGGCGGCCTGCATTTCGTCCAGCCGCGAGTTGTAGCCGTGGAGATCGTGGTGGTAACGCCGCTCAATGCCGTGGACGCGGAGCATCTTGAGTTTCTTGGCGAGAGCCTCGTCGTTCGTGACCGCCATCCCGCCGTCGCCGTCCGCGCCGAGGTTCTTCGTCGGGTAGAAACTGAAGCATCCGATGCGCCCGAAGCTCCCGACTGGCTTTCCATCGTGGCTGGCGCCGATGGCCTGGGCACAGTCCTCAACCACGTGAATGCCGCGTTTGGCCGCGAGGGCGAGGAAGTCGCCGATCTGCGCCGCCTGCCCAAAGAGGTGGACCGGGATGATGGCCCGCGTGCGGTCAGATAGTTTCCGGGCCACATCCGCCGGATCGAGGTTGAAGGTGCGCGGATGGATGTCGGCGAACACGATCTTCGCGCCCATCTGGTGGATGGATTCCGCGGGGGCGATGTAGGTGAACGGCGTCGTGATGACCTCGTCCCCCGGCCCGATGTCCAGCGCCCGCAACGCCAGTGTGAGCGCGTCGGACCCGGAGTTGACGCCGACGCCGAAGCGCGTGCCGGTGAACCGGGCGATCTCCTGCTCCAGGGCCGCCACGTTCGGTCCGAGCACGTAATGGCCGGAAGCCAACACCTGCTCGACGGCGGGCAGGAGTTCATTTTTCAGCGAGGCGTATTGCGCGGCCAGATTCAGAAACGGCACGTTCATCGGCGGGGATTGAAGGTGAAGGCAGGGTGGTTTTCAAACATTAAACCGGCGGGCCGGCGCCTTGGTGCGCATCATGACCCTGCCGACGTAGCGCAGGCTTTCCAGCCTGCCGTAGCGCCGACTTTCTTGTCGGCAGGCCGGCGCGATGCAGACGCCCGAATCGCTCGCACGCCCCGCAGGCTGGAAAGCCTGCGCTACGGCGGATGGGACAGCCGCGCGCCGGTGGGTTGCCACGCCGTCCCTTGCGGTTCCCGTTTCTCCGGCTAAGTTCCGCCGTGATGATGCGACCAAGAACCTGGCTGGCGTGCGCCGGCGCGTGCGGATTGAGCCTGGCGCTGACGGGTTGCGGCTCTTCGCCGATGCCTTCAGCCGCCACCGGCGGCAGGGGTCCGGCCACCAATGCGCCACCTCAATCGACTGCGAGCATGAAAGACAAAGTCACCAAAAGTGAAGCGGAGTGGAAGCAGCAACTGACCGCGGAGCAATACCGCGTGCTGCGCGAGAAGGGAACCGAGCGCGCCTTCACGGGCGCCTACTGGAACACCCACGACGCCGGCCTGTACCGCTGCGCGGGTTGCGGTCTGGAGTTGTTCACCTCGGGCACCAAGTTCGACTCCGGTTGCGGCTGGCCGAGCTTCGACGCGCCGCTCGACAAGGAGCGCGTCGAACAGCGCCAGGACCTCAGCCACGGCATGGTCCGCACGGAAGTCCTGTGCGCCCGCTGCGGCGGTCATCTGGGCCACTTGTTCGACGACGGCCCCACCGCCACGGGCTTGCGTTACTGCATCAACTCCGCCTCACTGGACTTTAAGAAGAAGCCCGAGGAGAAGAAGTAGGCCCGGCCCGACGGCGGGCTTGCCAGCGATCCCGAACTTCAGGGCAACGACACCACACGATACAGTCGCTGGCTGTTCGGGCTGATGAGGTCGGACGCGGACAAGGCCGTGTCCGTAGCCGTCAGGACGCCGCCGAGATCGCTCCAGTTCGCTTGATTCAAGTCGGTCGTGAACTGCACTTGGTAGGAGCGGCCGGGCACAGCGTTCCAGGTGAAAACCACGGCGTCGCCCGCCGGCGTTCGGGACACGCCGGTGATCGTCACCGGCTCCGGCACAGACACGAGCTTCAGGATTTGCCCGGTGTTGCCCCGCGGCCCCAGCGTGCGCGAAACCATCACATACAGTTCGCCGTCGGCATCCTCGCCAAAGCCTTTGATCCAGGAGCCAAGCGCGCGATCTTGCAGGCCGAGACGGAATTCTCGAACGGCGTTGGTTTCATCCAGGTAGAAGAGCCGTCCACTCGGAACGCCGAACGAACCCCAGTCACCGAAGACGTAGCGGCCCTCCAACGCGGGGAGGTTCGTGCCGCGATAGACATAGCCGCCGACCGCCGCGGAACCGTCGTCGTGATCGTACTGGGCGATGGGGTCGACGAGATCGAACGGCGGCGGCACCACGGCGGTGTCTGTCACATAGCCCGCGCCGCTGCCGTTGGGATCGAAGAAGAACGTGCCTTCCTTGACGCGCCAGCCGTAGTTGCCGCCGCTGACAATAAGGTTGATCTCCTCGACTTTGTTTTGGCCCACGTCGGCCAGATAGAGTTCGCCGGTCGCGCGGTCGAAACTGAAGCTGAACGGATTCCTCAGCCCGTAGGCGTAAATCTCGTCCACTAGGCCCCAACCGGCGAAAGGATTGTCGAGAGGAATACCGTACTGGCCGTTGACCGCGTCCGTTCCGTCCACGTCGAGGCGCAGCAGCTTGCCGTAGATCACGCCAATGTTCTGGGCGTTGCCCTCGGGCAAGTGACCGTCGCCCTGATCGTCGGCGCGGCCGCCATCGCCCAAGGAGACGTAGAGGAATCCGTCCGGGCCGAAACGTAAAGTGCCGCCGTTGTGGTTGCTCTGAGGCTTGTCGATGCGCAGGATCTCCCGGCGGCTGGAGGGCTCGACTTGGTTGGGGTTGGCAGGGTCCATCCGCCATTCGGCGATGACCGACTGGTGATTGTGGTTGGTGGCAGCGGACGTGAAATCCGCCGGGCTGGCGTTGGACTCGGAGGTGTAGGTGTAGAGGAGCGGGTGCTGCGCGAAGTCCGGATGCGCGGCCAATCCGAGCAGGCCGCGTTCGTCGTAGTTGCCGAGTGCCACCAGGTTGGTGCGCACGTCCAGCACCGGATTGGGCGACACGCCCTCCGCTGTCATGAGCCAGACGACCCCGGCTTGATCATAGACGAACACGCGCCCGGAACCATCGTCCGGCACGGCCATGCCGAGCGGCGAGATGAGGTTCGTCGCGACGGTTCGCAGTTCGATGGTCAGGTCGCCCTTGGGAATGCGCTCGGGGATGGGGTTCGTGATCGCCACCGTTTTCACGGTCAACGTGATCGGGCTGGAGGTCGTGGTGGCATTCTCGTTGTCGGTGGCGACGGCCGTGATCTCGTGGGTACCCGGCGGCAAGCTGAACGTGACGCTGAATACCTCGCTGTCGGTGACGGTGCCCAACAATTCTCCCGAGGGTCCGCCGTCAAAGAAGTCCACTTGAGTCACCGTGCCATTCGGGTCCGAGGCGGTGGCCGTGAGGGTGATCGTGTCGTGCGTCGTGAAGGTCGCGCCGTTAGTCGGCCCCACGATGGAAACCAACGGCACCGCGCCCGGCAGGACGATGATCGTGCCGCGCTGGGAGCTGATCGAGCCGCTGGTGTGGTAGGCGCAGAAATAACGGTAGGTGCCCGCGTTGGTGAAGGTCACTTCATAGGTGCTGCCGTCGCCGTTGGTCAGAAAGCCCGCGCTGAACAGGCCCTCGGTGCTGGTGACCGAGTGGTTGAGCGATCCGCGCGAAGTCCAGGTGACTGTCTGCCCCACGTTGACGGTGAGGGTCTCGGGCAGAAACGCCCGATCCGTGACGTCCACCCTGGGTAGGGCGTTGGTGTCCGCTTCGACCGTCACCGTGACGGCCACCGAAGTCGTCCGGCCGCCGCGGTTGTCGGTCGCCACGGCCGTCAGCAGGCGGTTGCCTGGCAGCCACAGTTCGGCGGTGAGGCTGAATGGGGCAGTGGTGGCGCTGCCGAGAAACGCCACTCCGTCATAGAAGTCCACTTTGACCACCGTGCCGTCGCTGTCGCTGGCTGCGGCTTCGAAGGTGACGCTGGCCGGCGCGGCGAAGACCGCGCCGTTGGTCGGGCTGGCGAGGCTGACCGACGGCGGCTCGTTGGGCGTGCTGTTCGGGTCGCCGGGCAAGCTGATCAGCGCGGGCGGATTGGGATCTCCGGGATTCCAGGTCCCCGCCGGGTCGCCCAGCTCCCGGCCGTTGGTGAAACCGTCGCCGTCAGAGTCCAGCGCGGCCAGGGCCGGCGACCAGAACGGGGCGGTCGAACCGGGCGTAACGACGGCCTCGACGGCCAGCCCGAAAGCGTTTCGAGGCCCGCCGGGAAACTCGTGGCAGTTGGCGCAACTGTTGAAGGCGCCATTCGGGATCTGGTTCGGCCGCCATTGCCGGGCCCAAGCTGATTCGCTCATGGCCAAGACGATGACGGACGCGGCCAGCAACAGCGTTCTTGGCGCGCAACCTGCATTGCTCAGATTCGTTGATTCCATTTTTGATCCCACGGTGCGTTGACTGGTTCGTTGAAGTGTTGCTTTCAGTTTCATGCCGGATAAAACGGGCGTTGATCGCGCGGCGCGAGGCTCACGCCTCCTGGTCCCCTGTGCCCCCCGACCGCAGCCGCCCCAAATAACGGATGCTATAGTCATCCATAAATAGAAATCCCATATCAGGGAAAAACCCTGATTCGTGCGGCACAGATCAACGTTGCGACATTGGCCATAAAAGGGGACGACTCGAACGGCGGCGACACCGACCCATCTACGCCTGATAGAGCCTCAGGGCTCCTGATCCCACGCCTGGGAGTTGAGGCCGCGTGGATCAACGCTGATCCCCAATCGCCGGGTCTGGGGACCCGGCCTACAGCTCTCGCGCGACCCTGTAGGCCCGGTGCCCTCACCGGGCGGGCCACATCATTTCCACGGGATCAGGAGTCCTGAGCCTTTCGTTCACCTGCGCCGGCGTGCCCACGAACACCGGCACGAGCGCGAACGCCAAGCCGACCACCGTCAGGCACGGTGACGCGAGAATCTTGGTCCTGCGGTCAAACATTGGAACAGTGAAGCCGCAGCGTGGAGTTCCGGGCTACGGATAGACGGACCGATAGAACCGGTGCGGCAAACCGTTTGGTGGCGCGTCCCTGAACTCGAATGCGCCGAAGGGATTGGCAGTGCCGCTGCCCAGGGGTTGCCAGGTCTGCAGGCTCAGATCATCGGTGTATTCGATCCGGTAAGTCTTCCCGGGGATGCCGTCGAACCGCAGGAGGTACGAGCCATCGCTCAGGTCGGTGATCCGGAGGTTGGGCGAAGGCTCTGGATCCACCTTGATGGCCACGATCACGGTGCCCGTCGCCTGGGCACCGTGGCTTTCGGCGATGGTGTAGGTGAATGAGTCCTGGTTGGTGAATCCGGCCGGTGGAGTGTAGAAGACCCAGTCCCCATTGCGGGTGACGGCGCCACCGTTGGCGCTGGTGGCGCTGACCGCCAGCAGTTGAAGGGCGTCGCCGTCGGCATCTGAATCGTTGGCCAGGAGCAGCGAGACGAGCACTTTGGATCCGTTGGTGAGGCTGCGCTCGATCGTGTCAGCGCCGGCCACCGGCGCGGTGTTGATGAGCTGCGACTGAGCCAGGGTATTGGTCGTGCCCAGGAAATTCCCGTCGCCGGCATACTCCGCGGAGATGGTGTGGCGGCCGTGCGGCAGCGTCGCGATGCTCTGACTGGCCACACCCGCGGTGAGAGTCACCGGGGCGCCGACGTTCTCGCCGTTGATCTTGAACTGCACCGTGCCGGTGGGCACAGCGGTGCTCGGGGCAACGGGACTCGCCTGGAATGTGAAGGTCACCAACGAACCGGGCGACGCCGGATTGGCCGATGAGGTGACCTGGCCGGCGGTGACCGCCGGGGTGATGGTCAGTGTTCCGTTGATGAACGTGATGGCGTAGTTGGCGTCGCTGGCCCCACCAGCAAGGATCGGATGAGTTCCCGGAGGGCTGGCACCAGTGGCCGTGGTGGTGAGGGTGACGGGAGTGTCGAGGCTGGCGCTGGTGTCACCGTTCACGAACCCGTCGTAAGTCGCGCTGAACAGCGGCAGCGCCGCCCCATAGACCATGTTCGTGTTCGCCGCCGTGATGGTCAGAGCCTTCTTGAGGACGTTCACACTCACGTTGGTTGTGACGGGCACATAGGTGGACGTGTCGGCGGGCGTGAAGGTGAGGGTCAGGGTCTGAGCGGCGCCGGCATTTAACACCGTGCCGTTGGTTGGACTGTAGGCGTAGGAACCGGGCACGGCAGCCAAGGCATTCAACTGCGCCGGGCCAAGGGCGGTGCCATACACGAGATCGGCCGGCGTCGGCCAAGTCAGGGCAGGCACGGCGCGGCCGGTGATCTCCAACGCCCAGCTCACGAGCCGGTTGGTGCCGCCGGACTCAAGGTCCGCCAGGTACAGGGTCCACTCGCCGTTGGGATTCGTGCCGTTGAACGAAGCGAGCGAGGTCGTCGCAGGGGTGGTATCGAGCGAGAGACCGGGATCGAGACTGCGGCCGTCCGGCCGCCAGGAACCGGCCAGGGGAGCCCCGATCGTCGGAACCACGACGTTGCGGTAAGCGTGGATGTCGCCGGTGGCAGCCGCATCGTCGAAGGTCACATCGAAACCGGCGTCCCCGTAACCGGAGGGGAGCGGTGCGGTGCGGCCGGGTCGATTGAGCAGAACGCAAAAATTGGTCACGCCGTTGCGGACGTGGCGCACGTAACCGTACAGGTCGCCATTGAACTCGCCGGCCACGCGGAGTCGCACGCGCAACGCGGTGATCTCGGTGATGGCAGTGTTGACCGTCTGGTGGTCGCTCAGGCCAGCCGCGTTGCCGTCGGGCACCGGCTTGTTGAGGTTGGTGACGCTGAACGTCTCCAGCACGCCAGGGGCTTGGTTGCCGGACCCGTGAATCGTCACCGTGACCACAGCCGACGTGCTGGAGGCACCCCGATCATCGGTGGCCACAGCGGTCAACAGATGACTGCCGGGCAACGACAGCGTGGTGGTGACGCTGTAAGGACTCAGGCTGTCGCTTCCGACGGGAATTGCGCCGTCGAAGAAGTCCACCCGGGCCACGGTGCCGTCGGTGTCGTTGGCCGCGGCCTCAAGGGTGACACTGGCCGGAGCGGTGAAGGAGGCGCCGGTGCCCGGAGCCGTGAGGCTGATGGTCGGCGGAGTGTTGGGGGGCGGCGTGGGCCGGCTGGCAGGGTCGCCGGGATTGGTGATCTCGCCGGCCGGGTCGGGACTTCCCGGCGTCCAGGTTCCCGCCGGATCGCCCAGTTCCCGGCCATTGGTGAAACTATCGCCGTCCGAATCCACCACCGCCAACACGGCGCTCCAGAAGGGCTGAGGATTGGCGACGGCATTGCCGTAGAGGCGCACCAGTTCGGCCTCGATGGATTGGCCAAAGGGGTTGCGGGGGCCGCCCCCGTTGGGATTGATGTGACAGTTGGCGCACACGAAAGCGAAGTTGTTCGCGTAGCCGTTCGGGATCTGGCCCGGCCGCCAGGGTCTGGCCCAACTGGATTCGCTCAGGGCCAGGACGGCGACGGCGGCGGCCAGGAACAGCCAGCGCCGGACCCGGCCTGCCTTGTTAACGCTGATTGGTTTCATGCTGATGGATGGCCTGTTGATTCATGCACGTCGAGCAGGACTACGGATACACGGAACGATAGGACCGCGGCGGCGAACCGAGGGGAGGCGTGTCCGTGAACTCGAACGTCCCGGCAGGATCGGCCGCGGCGCTGCCCAGGGGTTGCCAATTCCGCACATTCACGTCCTCGGTGTATTGGATCCGATAGTTCCTGCCGGGAATGCCGTCGAACCGCAGCAGATAGGAGCCATTGCCCAAGTCGGCGACGCGGAGGTTCGGCGACGGCACAGGGTCCACGTTGATCCGCACCAGCACCGTTCCGGTCGCCGGGGCGTTGTAGCTGTCCGCGATCGTATAGGTGAACGAGTCCTCGTTCGTGAACCCGACCGGCGGGGTGTAGAAGGCCAGGTCGCCGCTGCGGGTGATGGCGCCTCCGTTGGCGCTCGTGCCGCTGAGCGGGAGGAGTTGGAGCGCGTCGCCGTCGGCATCCCGGTCATTGCTCAGCAGGGTGGCGAGGAGGACCTTGGAGCCGCTGTGGGCCGTGCGGCTGATGGTGTCAGCGCCGGCCACCGGCGGGGTGTTGATGAGTTGTGCCTGGGCGAGGGCATTGGTGGTGCCGATGAAATTCCCGCCGCCGGCATACTCCGCGGCGATGGTGTGGAAACCCGTGGGCAGGGTCGAGACACCGAGGCTGGCCGCGCCATTGCTGAGCAGCACCGGCGCTCCGAGATTTGTGCCGTTGGCCTTGAACTGCACCGGGCCGGTGGGGGTGCCCGCGCCCGGAACCATGGCGGACACCAGCAGGGTGAACGTCACCAACTGGCCGGGCGGCGCCGGATTGGCGGAGGTGCTCACCACGCCGGTGGTGGCGGAGGGTTGCACGATCACGGTGCCGCGTTGGTTGCCGACAAAGTCGCCGTGGAAGAAACAGAAATAGGAGTAAGTGCCCGCCGTGTGAAAGGTGTATTCGAAGGTGTCTCCGTTCGACAGGGAACCGGAGTTGAACAGGCTCGTGCGACTGGTGACCGTGTGGTTGAGCGTACTGCGCGAAGTCCATCTCACGGTGTCGCCCACGTTGATGGTGATGGAATTCGGAAGAAACGCGTAGTCCGCGATATTCACGCTGGGCTGGGCGTTGGGGTCCGGCTGCACCGTCACCGTCACGGCCGCCGAAGTGGTTCGGGCGCCCCGGTTGTCGGTGGCCACGGCCTTGAGTGTGTGAGTGCCCGGCGACCACAAGTCGGTGGTGAGACTGTAAGGGCTGATGCTGTCCTGGCCCAGAAGTGTCAGGCCGTCGTAGAACTCCACGTTCGTCACCGTGCCGTCGCTGTCGCTGGCCGTGGCTTCGAGGGTCACGTGGGCCGGAGCGACAAAGACGGCCCCGTTGGTCGGGGCCGTGAGGGTCACGGACGGGGGCGCTGTGGGCGGGCTGCTCGGGTCGCCCGGACGGGTGACCGGTCCTGGCGGATTAGGATTTCCCGGCTGCCACGTTCCCGCTGGATCGCCTAACTCCGTGCCATTGGCGAAGCCGTCGCCATCCGCATCCGCCGTGGCCAACACGGCACTCCAAAAGGGCTGGGGGTTGTTCACCGCGTTGCCATAGAGCCGCACCAATTCGTCCTCGACCGCTTGGCCGAACAGGTTCCGCGGTCCACCCCCGCCTGGATCTAAGTGGCAGGTGGCGCAGCCGAAGACGTTGCCGTTGGGAATCTGGTCCGGCCGCCAAGACCGCGCCCAACCTGATTCACTCCAAGAGAGCAGGACCAGCAACACGGCCAAGCACAGCCAGCAGCGAGCGCACCTGGATTGGCTCACGGTGATTGAGGTCATGCTGGAACTGAGCAGGGGTGGCGCGTCTCTGCATGCGAGGAGGAGCGTCAATCGGCGCTCGAGTGAGGCACCGTCTTGGTATGCTCACCCCCGACGGCTTTGGCGGCGTTCTTGTTTGCCGACGGGCCATCCTTGTCGTCAACCCCTGCCGCCGCGGCGGCGGGTTGCTGGGCTTGGGGTTTGATGTCGAGCAGTTCCAGCTCGAAAACGAGGGTGGCATTCGGCCCAATCACACGGCCCGTGCCACGCGCGCCGTAAGCGAGGTTCGGAGGAACGACCACCTGCCACTTGGAACCAACCGGCATTAACGGCAGCGCCTCGCGCCAGCCTTTCATGACTTTGCCGAGCGGCAAGGTCGCGGGCCGGCCGCGCTTGGCCGTGCTGTCGAACTCCGTCCCGTCGATCAGGGTCCCGCGGTAATGGCACACGACCGTATCGTCCAGCGTGGGTTTCTGGCCGGTTCCCGCCTTCAGGACTTTGTATTGCACGCCGCTCGCCAACGTGACGACCCCTTCCTTGGTTTTGTTTTCCTTCAGGAACGCCTCGCCTTCCTTCTGGTTCTTTTCCGAGCGCTCCTTCGTGGTGCGGATTTTCTCGGTCTGCTGCTGGCTGGCCAGTTCTCGTTGCTTCTGGCCCACGACGGCGCTCGCCTCCACCGCGGTCAGGAGCAGGTTGCTGCCGGACAGGGCGTCCCGGAGACCTTGATTGTACAGGGCCGGGTTGACCTCCAGGGAATACCTCCGAAGCAGGTTGGCCGCGTTGACGCCCAAGGCGTAGCTGAGCTTGTCGGCTTCGCTCTTGAACGCCGGCGCGTTCGATACGGAAGCGCCCTTGGCGTCGGGCACGGGGCGGGCCTGGGGCGCCGGCGCAGCGTCCTGCGCACAGGCGACTCCTGCGAGCAGGACGGCGCAAAGTGAGAGCGCTTCAAGGCAGGCTGGAAAGCCGGCGCTACAACCCGGTACGCTACGACCCAGCCTCGGGCGGCTGATAGAAAGTGGGGGGGTCGATTTCATGTCAGTCGCGAATCTCAACTCCGTTCGAGTTACTTCGCGGCCGCGGCAACTGCGGTCGTGGCTGGCGCCGAGTGCTGGGCCGAGGCCTTGGCTTTCTCTTCAACAATGGAAACCAGTTCCACCTCGAAGATCAGCGTGGAGTTGGGACCGAAGCTCTGGCCGGCGGCACGCGCGCCGTAGGCGAGTTGAGAGGGGATGAAAAGCTGCCACTTGGAACCGGTGGGCATGAGTTGCAGGGCCTCGCTCCAGCCCTTGATGACTCCCTTGATCGGCATGGTCGCCGGCTTGCCATGAACGTAGGTGCTGTCGAACTCCTTGCCGTCCAGGGTGGTCCCCTTGTAATGGCACACCACCATGTCGTCGGGGCCGGGTATCTTTCCCTCCCCCGCCTTCAGGATTTTGTATTGGAGGCCGTTTTCGAGCGCGACCACGCCGTCTTTGGATTTGTTCGCGGCCAGAAACGCCTCGCCATCCTTTTTGTTCTTTTCGGCCTGCTCATTCTCGGCCTGCAACTTTTCCGCCTGCACCGCGAGCTGCTTCTTCTTCAGACTATCCTGAAGGCCGGTCACCAACGACCGGGCTTCGCCTTCGGTGAGCTGGGTCTTGCCGCCGGAACGGGCGTCGTTGAGGCCCAGATTGAAGGCGGCGGGTTCCAGGTCGATGGATTGTTTACGAAGCGAGTTTCCGTAGGCCATGCCCAGGGCGTAGCTGATCTGTTCCTTCTCGCTCTGGAGGACTGGAGCATCCGCCGCGCCGACGGCTCCCGCCAGCAAAGCCAAGCAGAGGGACAACGCCGCGCACCGGCTCCCGGCGCGAAGGGTGGCAAGGGTGCGCCGACCCTGCTCAGGGCGGACGATCGTTGATGGAGAGTTGGATTTCATGTGGTTGTTTTTGGTTTTGGTTTTCACTAGTTGGTTATTGTTTTCACTGGAGGGATTGAGTGGCGTTCATTTCGCACTCAAAATGGTCGGCGTGTTTTGGTTCTCCGGCTTTTGGACTTTCGTCTGGGCGGTTTGGCCCAAGGCCGGCGGTCCCACCGGAATGCGGATCACCGGATAGCGCGGATGGTTCGAGTGGACACGCACTTCTACGGTTCTATTTTCCACGGATTCATTCGCCGGCAGGACAAAGCCCGACGGGAAATTCAAAACGATGCTGAACAGGCGTCCGGGCTGGATCTCATGCACCTTGGACTCGACCCCCGGAAGGTCCAACTCCAGTTGCGACAGCCGCAGCGGCTCACGCCCAAGACAGCGGACCATCACGGCCCGTTGTTCGGGTGCCGCCAGCGGTCCCGCGGGGACGGTGAATTGTCCGGGGGCGATGAGAACGGGCGGCTGCTCGATGGCGCAGACGTAGGCTTTCAATGACGGCGCCTCGGCAGCCGAAGTTTTCAACAGCAGCGGCAGCGTCACTGTTCCGGTTCCCAACGGCGGCACCGAGGTGATCTTCAGCGCAAACTCGCGTCCAGGCCGCACGGTCTCCAGCGCCACTTGGAACGATCGATTCGTCCACTCGGCCACCGAAATCTCGACCGGGGCCTCGAGGTGATTGAGCACGCGCAACACCTTGGTTTCGCTCTTTGGAGACTCGGGATCATGGTAGAAGACGGCGATGCTCGGCTGGATCTCGACGGGCGTCCAGACCACGGCCTGGATTTTGAGCACCACGTTGCTCCGCGCCGGGTCGTTGGCGAGAACACTGATGGACCGCTGCGTCGTCCCGTTGATGCCCCGCGAATTGAACTCCACCGGGATGACGCCGCGTTGTCCCGGAGCGACCCGCTGGTTGGGCACGGTGACGGTGGTGCAACCGCAACCCGGCACCACGCGGGTGATTTCCAGCGGCCCGTCGCCCGCGTTCGTAAACACAAACTCGTGCCGGACGACGTCGCCCGCCTTGATCTTGCCGAAATCAAATGTCTGCTCCGCGAAGAGGAGGCGCGGCGCAAGCCGGGCGACCGGCGAACGGGACGCCGTCGATGGCGGGGGAGAACTGGTCAGTTCTGCCCCCGCCACGGCCGCAAACCCGGAAGCGGCCAAAACGATCGGCGTCCACCTGTTTCCGAGATTCATCTTCAAGCCACGCTGAGCCACTTCGCGAAGCATCCCCTGCCAATGCCAACTCAGGTGAGCGGGATGAGCCACGGCACATCGGAGGTGCATCAGCACGCGTCCCCAGCGATGGGCCGCGAGGCGTGCGATCCCGGATTTCTCACCGGAGCGCGGCTGTCCCAGCCGCAGCAACGCTCCTACCCACCCAGACGTGGAGACTTTCCAGGGCCTCCGTCCCGTTCGGGTTGCTGCGGCTGGGACAGCCGCGCTCCGACACCCTGTCGGCCGGGTGCGCTGGTGGTAAGAAATGCGGGCTACGGGTGATCCAGTTGTTGAGGGTTGGGCCGTTTTCATGGTGTGCCACTGGGTGCGGTGTTTTCAGACCTTCTGATTCCCGTTCTCCTTGAAGCCGGGTCACTGTTGATAGACTTCGACCACGAGCGTTTCGCCCATGGACATGGCCTTCAGCGGCAGTCTTTTGGCGAACCCTACCGACGCCACTTCGAGACTGGTCTGGCCGGCGTGATGCACGGTGATCTGCACGACCTTGCCCGGACCCTGCGCCACGGTCACCATGCCCGGGTCCGCCGCCGTCCATCGGGCATTGACGTCGGTGGATTGTCCCTGGTTGTCCATCCCTCGGACGGTGGCCTCCAGCGTGCAGGTTTCCCCTTCGCCGGTCTTGATATACGTGGGCGGGCTGACCCAGCGCTCCCCCATGTACAGACCGGCGGTAAGCCGCGGGTCCAGTTTGAAAGCCAGCCTGACATCTTGAAGCGTGGCGTTGGCGCCGCGCACCACCGCCGGCTTTTCCTGTCCTGCCCCGAGTTCGAGCGGCCCGACCCCCATGTCGCCTGGGCCGGGATCTTGGCCCAAGGTTGCGGCCTCCTGTGCGGCCATCGCGGCCTCTGCGGCCACGGCGGCGGCCTCTGCCGGGGTAACGGGATCGGCCGCTTCGACTAGGACTTCAGTTTCTTGCTTGCTGGTCGCGGGCGCGGGCGACATGTCGCCCGCGTCTCCTGATTCGGACGGCGCTCCTGCGGTGATGGAAGTCTGAGGCGCCGACGCGAATTCCTCCCCGGCCGTTGCGGGGGCAGAGGCGTTGGGCGTGGAGACGGTCGTCGGAGCCGCGTTGTCTCGCACGGATCGTGAAGTGGCGAGGGCCACGGCAATGACGAGTCCGCCCAGCGCGACGATGACGATCTTGCGCATGAGCGACTCACGAGTCTGTGGAGTCTGTTCCGGGTTTTTCATGGAGGTGTTTTCTTTCTCAGTTCAAATGGTTTTCCGAATAGAACCTCGCCGCTCGCCCCCTCCCGCCGGGGGAGGGGAACGAGCAGCGAGCGCATCCGGACCTTAGTGATCGTAGTGATCGTTGTTCGGTCCGGGAACCGGGGTGCTGGAGATGCCGAGGAAGTTCGGCAACGGCCCGGTGTGAGGGTTGCCCGGAACCAACGCCGGCCGGCCACCCTGGCCTACCGCCGCGATGTGCCGGAACATCGGATTCGCCGTGGGAGCGACCGTGCCCGTGGCCGAATCATCGTCCCGGTCGGCAAAGCCGTTCCGGCCGAAGTTATTGTTCGGCGCCCGACCGTCCAGCGGCACGAAGAGCTCCGGATGATCGAACGGCGCGCGCGCCCACTTCACCCGCTCGTCGGTGAGTTCCAGGAGGAAGTCGATCAGCGAGGTCTTGGCGTGCTCCTTCTCCGCCTCAGTGAAGGCCGGTTGGAGGGTGATCGGGTCCACCCCGCCCAGAGCTTCATCCTCGAGGTTCAGGTTCGCGATGAGGAAGTCCCGGTGCGAGGAGTTCGCGATCGGGAAGTTGCCGCCCCGCAGGTAGAAGTCCAATTGCTGGCGCAGTGTCAGGTTGCCGCCATTGTGGAAATACGGACCGGTCAACTCGACGTTGCGAATGCTCGGCGCCTTGAAGCTGCCCATCCGGTTCGCCCGGTTGACGACCGGCCAGGTGGCCATCTGCGGTTGATTGGCGTTGTTAAACATCTCGCTGATGGTGGCCGCGGGATTGAACGGACCGAAGGTATCCACAAATCCCTCGAGGATCGGCTCGCGGCAAAGGGTGTTGAGGCCGATGAACACCTCATCCTGCAGCGTCTCGTCGCCCACGTTGATGTTGCTGGCCCACTTCGCCAGGTAAGGCGGCAGTTGCGGATCCTCGGGCTCTTCCCCGAAACCAGGGTTGATCTGCTGGTCCTGGGCCGTCGTCTCGAACACGCCGCCACCGGTTTCGTCAATGGCCGGATCAAAGTTGGGCAGCGGAATCCCCGGAGCGGGCGGCAGCGCGAAGCCGTCGGTCGCGAGATGCCCGCCGGGGGTATAGTCCACACCACCGATGTTTTTCAGGGCCAGGGCCGTCAGCGCCAGCGGCCAGCCGAACCCATCATTGCCTCCCCGGCCGATGTCACTGCCAATGGGCGTGACCCCGATGTTATACACGCCGTTGTCGAAGAGGGCCTGACCTTTCGGCGCTCCGAGTATGGCCCCGGTTTGTGGGCCCGTAGTAATTACGTCATCCAGAGCGAAGTCCGCGATGTTGCGCTCGATCCCGTCTTGGGCGTTTTCCTGATTTTCGCCTTCCAGGGAGAATCCGGTAATGACCCGGCTGCGGCCCAACGGCTCAGGAAAGACCTCGCGCCCCGGCTCGCCAAACTCCGGCACCCAGTCGTTGAATTCCCACTGGTGGCTGATGGAGAGCGTATGGTCGGTCAAGGTCCCGGAGGCATGGCACTCACCGCACCGGAAGGAGCGATAGAGCGGGTTCTTCAAAGACAGGTTCGAGCCGAGGAACAGGTCCATGCCGAGCAACGGGTCGGGATCGGACGGCGCGCGGGTGCCGCCGGCCGGGACGTTGTGCAGGGCTTCTGGATTGTCGCAATTCTCCGTCAAGCAGTACAGATTCGCGGTGGCGCCCGGATCGCGCTTGAAGCGCCCAACTTCCCGGAAGCACGGTTCCCCCTGGGGCAGGCCCGTACGGGGATCGATGGCGCCACACGGGAGCAGATCGGGCACGAGGTATTTCTCGTTGGCCTCGCCGAAGCTGATGAAGGCGCTCGGATTCGCGTCATAGAACCGGTCCATCGGCGCATCGTCGGGGATCAGGATGTTGGCCCACGTTTGAAAGGCCAGCCCCCAGAAGAGGCTGAAGTTTGCTTCCATCTGACTGAACTGGTTCCGGTTGGCCGCCGCCGCCGCCCCGCCGGCAATCGTCAGCGAGAAGTGATCGAACGGATCCTCCGCTGCCGTCGAGAGCACGTCGCCGTTCCCATCGCCGTCCGTATCCGCGAGCACCGGGATCGGCACCGGGGCCGCCGTGCTGCCGTTGAGGTGCTGGCTGGCGTTGTTCCAGAGGCGGGGATGGTAGGCCGCCTGAATCAGTTGCCGGTAGGTGACATTCAGCCCGGGTCGGCCGGGATTGCTGACCGGTCCGCCGACGCCCGCGCGTTGGTTCGAATACGGCCCGAGCACGCTGTCGTCTGGAGCCACCAACTGGTTGGCCAGAGGCGTCACGCCCGCTTGGAGGAGTTTCTTGCCGATCTTGGCCCAATTGCGTCCCAACCAGGACATTTCGAATTCACTCAAGCCCGGCCCGTTGGCCAGCGAGGCCAAGCTGCAGAACCGGATGATTTGCCGGGTGGCCACGAGCGTGCCCCCGTCGTTGACAAAAACGTGCGACTGAGGATCGGAAGGGCCAAAGACGCTGCCACCGTTGAAATCGTGACGGGCGCGGCCATCCCAGAAGTTGTCGAAGTTCATCGCCGCCCCAAAGATCGTGGGCGTGTTGCGCGGCTCCACCCGGCGGATGCGGGCCATCCCATCGGCTCCGTTGTAACTCGGAATCGGGTCTGGCACCACCGTGCCCACGTCGGGCAGCACCGAGGCCACGCCGCTGCTCGGGGGAGTGAACGTCCCGATCACGGGAATGTTCACGAATTGGCGGAAGAAGACGCCCATCGAGGACGCGACATCGTTGACGTGGAAAGTCACGTTGGCTGGATCGTCCCCTCGCCCATCGCGATTCGCCAAGCGGTGGAAGGGGAAGTCCGTGGCGGTGAGGGATTGATTCGGTTGCCGGATTTGGAAGGTCAGGTCCCCACCCAGGTGGTTGGGATTGACCTGGTTCTTGACCCGGTTGTCCGCGCCGGCGTGGAAGTGGCACGAGCCGCAGGACTGGACGGCATCGCTGCCCAACTGCATGTCCCAGAACAGGGCCTTGCCCAACACGGTGGCGGCTTCCCGCCCGCTCGGGATCCCGGCCACGGCCGCGCCCGGCCGCCGGATGTAATCATTCTCATTCGAGGGCAGCAGATAAGCCTGCGGATCCTCGGAAGCTTCCGGATCCTCGGCCACGGCTGCATCACGCCTGTCAGTCAATTGAACCTCACCGTTCGCGAGAAAATTGGGCTGAGCCGGCGTTCCGCCCGCGTCCGGTATCCCCAGCGAAGGCTTGCGCAGACCGCCGGCGCCAGTGGTGGGATTGCGAGGGTTGATATAGCCGCGTGCCGGATCAAAGAGGCGCATCGTTCCGGTCCCCAGAGCCACGGAGCCGGAAGTGACATCGGTCCCCGGAACGCGCGCGGCGGCGGGGAAGCTGTTCAACGTAAGGGCGGGCGTCGAGTATTGCTCGGACCGGCGATCCACACCGCGGAGGAATCCGAATCCGGCGTAGCCCGGTTCGCCCGGGTCACCGCCGGTGATCATCCCGCCCTCCCCCACGAGGCCGGTCACCGGGTCAATCGTGGGTTCCGGGCTGAAGACGCTCACCACGGGATCCGGCCTGATGGGGCTGTTGAAATCGGGCGCCGTCTCGTCGGCCTCGACCCGATCTGCGCCCGGAGAGACGAAGATGTTGCGATAGGTCCACAGGTAGGAAGGGACCTCCGTGACCCCGTCCCTTCCGATCGTGGTCGGCGGGTCATTGAGGACCAAGACATCCGGAACGGTCCAATCTGCCCCTGCGAATTCGATGTTCAGCAGGCGCAGTTCCTCGCCGTTCATGTGGTTGTAGTTGAGCGGATGGACCAGGAACGGAGGCAAGGGCACCTCATTGCAGCCCGGCGTGCCCGGCGCGCAGGGGTTGCCCGCCCCATCCCGGTAATGGAAGGACCGGCGGCGCGGCAGCGTGGACAGATAGCCAGGCCAGCCCTGGTAGTTGTACCCGAGAGGCAGGCCCGCGTAGTAATAGTTGTTGGCCGGAGAGAACGGCGAAACCAAGTACGGGTAGTTTCCGGAATTATTCAAATCCGTCGCGAGTGTGATCGCGTAGGGGTTGTCCAGCATCGCCTCGATCTCGTTCCAGATGGGGACCTCTTTCAACGACTCGAGCGTATCCTCCACCTCGAAGGCAAAGTACGCCTGGTCAAAGGGAATCAGGCCGGAGTTGTTCAGGATGGATCCCGGACCGCCTCCGGGTGGGCTGATGACCCCGTGACGCTGGGTCTGGCCCAGAGTGGAGGGCGCCGGCAAGACCAGGGCCAGGGCCAGACCAGCCAGCATGGCCAAGCTCTTCTGCGGCAGTCTGAACTTAGGCTTGGGCATCACGAACAAGACCGCCGGGTTGATCTTGCGTTTCAGTCGGTGGTTGGGGACTAAGTCTCGTCTGGCTCGCGCCACCCACGAGAAGTCTTCGTTTCTGACCATTTCATCTGCTTTCATATTTGATCTCCTGTCGCATGGCCAACCTGCGGGCTTCGGTTCCGGTTGGCTTGGTTTTCTATTTCAGTTTCAGAACTCATGTTTTCTGGTCCTTCAGGGACTGCCACCATGATCCCACCGGCAGCCCATCAGGCCATCACTACTCATAGAAACGAAGCAGCCTCCCAAAACGATAGTGCGGGTTTTTCCCTTGAATTGCCAGGGGGCGAGCCAACCGCGCCGGCCCGTCGCGCGACAGCAGGTCCTCCGGGGCCGCCGCCGGGCTTTCCCTCAGCCGTATTCATGCAGTCGAGGGAACCACGAAACACACGAAATACACGAAAACAAAGGCTGAACCGCGGTGAGGAGCGGAGGCGCCGGCGTTACCAAAAGGTGACCGCGATGAGGGACCTTTCCGTTCCCAGGCCAGCCACGGTTTTCTTGGGTCTTCCGAGGCGATTTCAAAACTCTGTAGCCGCCGACGTGAGGAGGCTCACTCTGATTGCGGAATGCAGATTGCGGAATGCAGATTGGAAACGGAGCCGGCCAAGGAACGGAGCGCGGCTGTGTCCGCAGGACCAGCCGCCGCACCAACCTAGGCGCGGGGCGTGGGAGCATGTCCGAGCTTCGTCCTCTGGAGCGTGCTGCGGCTGGGTCTTCGACCACAGCCGCGCTCCGTTCCTTGGCCCGATGCAGCCACCGTCGGCGGTGGCTCAGACTCTCCTCACGTCGGCTGCTACAGTTTTGAAAGAGGCTCTTCCTTTCGTGTGTTTCGTGTCTTTCGTGGTTCTACTGAATTTTACGGCTGGAAAGCCAGCGCTACGACGCTCGCCGGACAAGACTGAGGCCTTACGGGCGCCCGGAGTTTTTTCTGGAGTTTTAGCGGTGATGACACACAGTTCCGGCCTCGAATTTATGGACATCAAGCTTCCCAAGTTGGGTGAAGGCGCCGATTCCGGGACCGTGGTCAGCATTCTGGTCAAGGAAGGCGATCAGATCAAAAAAGGCCAGACCGTGATCGAACTGGAGAACGAGAAAGCCGTCGCGCCCATCCCGTCGCCCGCCAATGGCACCGTAAGCAAGCTGCGGGTCAAGGAAGGGGACAAGCTTTCCGTCGGGCAAGTCATTCTCGCGCTCGTTATTGAAGGCGACGCCGCCCCGGCCCCAGAACCGGTCGCGGAAAGAAGGACTCCCGCGCCGGCAGAGAGAAGATCCGCCGCGCCCGCGCCGGCCCCAGTGCCGGAACTGCCGGAAGCCGAAGAAGCAGAGCCATCGGATTCTGCGCTGGCTCCCGCCGCGCCGCCGTCCATCCGCCGGTTTGCCCGCGACCTCGGCCTCGACCTCCGCCGCGTTCGAGGCAGCGGGCCGGGAGGACGCATCGGCATGGAAGACCTGCGGGGCTACATCCAGCGGTTGATGAAACTGGCCGCTCAGGCCCGCGCCGCCGTTCCGGCCACGCCAGCCGCTCCGCCCAAAATCAGCATCGACTTCTCGCAGTGGGGACCGGTGGTGAAGAAACCGATGACCACGCTGCGCAAGACCATCGCCACGCGCATGACGGAGAACTGGAACGCCGTGCCACATGTCTTCCAGTTCGATGAGGTGGACATCACCGCCCTCGACGCGCTGCGCAAGAAATATGCCCCAGCCTACGAGGCCCAGGGCGCGCGTCTCACGCTCACGCCGCTTGCGCTCAAAGCGGTCGTGGCCGCGCTCAAGAAGCATCCGCTCTTCAACGCCAGCCTCGACGAAGCCAGCGACGACGTCGTGTTCAAGTCCTATTACCACATCGGCGTGGCCGTGGACACCGAAGCGGGCTTGATCGTGCCGGTGATTCGCAACGTCGATACCAAGGGCCTCCTGGAGTTGTCGAAAGACCTGGATGAAGCCGCCAAGAAAGCCCGCGAGCGCAAGGTCAGCCTCGACGACCTGAAGGGCGGCACCTTCACGATCTCCAACCAGGGCGGCATCGGCGGCGGGCATTTCACGCCGATCATCAACAAGCCCGAAGTCGCCATCCTCGGCCTGGGCCGCGGCGTTGTGAAACCGGTGGTCAAGGACGGTCAAGTCGTGCCGCGCCTGATGATGCCGATCACCATCTCCTACGACCACCGCCTGATCGACGGCGGGGCGGCGGCGCGGTTCACGGTGGACTTGGTCGCGGCGTTCGGAAGCATCGCCGAAACCGACGTGAAACTGTGAGTCCGGCTTCACTCCATCACTCCTTTACCCCATCACTCCCATTCCCCCTATGGAACCTATTCGGACTGAAATCGTGGTCGTCGGCGGCGGCCCGGGCGGCTATGCCGCGGCGTTCTACGCGGCCGACAATGGCAAGAAGGTCATTCTCGTCGAGATGGACAAGCGTCTTGGCGGCGTGTGCTTGAACCGCGGCTGCATCCCGTCCAAAGCCTACCTGCAAGCCACCAAGATGATCGACGAGGCCCGCGAGTGCGAGCATCGCGGCATCGCCTTCGGCACGCCCCAGATCGACCTCGACAAACTGCGCGCCTGGAAGGAATCGATTCTCTCCCGCCTCTCCCAGGGCATCTTTGCGCTGGCCCAACGGCGCAACGTGCAAGTGATGTGGGGTCGCGGCTACTTCGAAGATGCCCAGACCCTCCGCGTCGAGACCAGCGACGGCCAGAAGTTCGTGCAGTTCGAGCAAGCCATCATCGCGGTCGGCAGCAACGCCGCCGTGCCGCGGCTCTTTGACCTGGGCAACCCGCGCGTTATGACGTCCACCGAGGCGCTGGAAGTGCCGGAAATCCCCGGCAACCTCCTCATCGTCGGCGGCGGCTACAACGGCATGGAACTCGGCACCGTCTATTCGCTTCTCGGCAGCAAAGTCGTGCTCGTCGAGGCGCTCGACACCGTCCTTGGCGGCGCGGACAAAGACCTCATTCGTCCGGTCGTGAAAGCTGCGGAGAAGAAGTTCAAAGAGATTCGCACCAAGGCCAGAGTCAAAGACATGGCCACCGCCGGAAAGAAAATCAAGGTCGCCATGGAAACCGGCGGCGAGACGAAGGAAGAGTTCTACGACCGCGTGCTCGTGGCCGTGGGCCGCGCGCCCAACGGCGAGAACCTCGGCCTGGAAAACACCAAGGTCCAACGCGACGAACGCGGCTACATCAAGGTGAACGAGCAGCAGCAGACCGACGAACCGGGTATCTACGCCATCGGCGACATCGTCGGCGGCGTGTTGCTCGCCCACAAAGCCTCCAAGGAAGCGCGCATCGCTGTGGATGTCATCCGGGGCGAGCCGAACGCCTTCGAGAACATCACCATTCCCGCCGTCGTTTTCACCGATCCCGAACTCGCTTGGTGCGGCCTCACCGAAACCGAAGCGCAGGCCAAGGGCCTCAAAGTGGAGATCGCCAAGTTCCCGTGGTCCGCCTCGGGCCGCGCGATGACCTTCGACCGCCCCGATGGCCTGACCAAGCTCATTGTGGAACCCGAGACGGAGCGCATCCTCGGCGTCGGCATCGTGGGACATGGCGCAGGGGAACTCATCGCCGAAGGCACCCTTGCCGTCGAGATGGGCGCCACTGTGCGCGACCTCGCCGAGTGCGTGCATCCGCACCCCACGCTTTCCGAGACGTTGATGGAGTGCGCGGAAGTCTTCTACGGCAACGCCACGCACACCTACGTGCGCAGGAAGCCCGAGCGGACGGAGTGAAGCGCGAGCGCTACTTGCTCAGACCGCGCTCGCTGGCACGGGCGAACTGGAGCAGATGCTGGACTTCCGGGAGCGGCGGCAGTTCCGCTTCGATTCGGGCAAGCGCGTTCGAGATCGTCAGCCCTTCGCGGAACAACAGCTTGAAAGCTTGCTTGAGCGCCGATTGCGCCTCCTCAGAAACGCCGTTGCGTTCCAGTCCCACTTTGTTGATGGTGCGCGTCACGGCCGGGCTGCCGTCCGCCAGCATGAAGGGCGGCACGTCTTGCACGACCTTCGAGCAGCCGCCGATGATCGCCATCCGCCCAATGCGGCAGAATTGATGCACCGCCGCCAGACCGCCGACGATGGCGTGGTCTTCCACCACGACATGACCCGCCAGCGTGCCGACGTTCGACATGATGACGTGGCTGCCCACTTGGCAATCGTGCGCGATGTGACAGTAGGCGAGAATGTGGTTGTGCGAGCCGACGCGCGTGACGCCGCCGTCACTGGTGGCGCTGTGGACGGTGACGTACTCGCGAAACGTGTTGTGGTCGCCGATCTCCACGCGGGTGACGCCGCCTTTCCATTTCAAGTCTTGCGTCTTGAGGCCGAGGCTGGCGAACGGGAAGATTTCGTTGTCCTGGCCGAGCGTGAGGTGGCCGTCGAGGACTACGTGTGAATGGAGCTTGCAGCCGTCGCCCAGCACGACGTGTTCGCCGATGACGCAGTAAGGGCCGATCTGGCAGCCAGCGCCAATCTTGGCGTTGGAATGAATGACAGCGGTAGGATGGACCATGGGAATTCACGCATTACGCATTACGTTTTACGCGATCTCAGCTCGTGATCCGTAAAACGTAAAACGTAACCTTGTCATTGATCGATCAGCATGAAGGTCACGTCGGCCTCGCTGACCACTTCGCTCTCGACGCGGCAGGTGCCTTTGGCTTTGCCGATCTTGCCGCGCATTTTCGTCATCTCCACTTCGATGTGGAGCACGTCGCCGGGGCGGACGGGCTTGCGCCACTTCACGTTCTCGGCGGACATGAAATAGGCGAGTTTGCCCGCGTTCTCGGCCTGGCGCATCATCAGGATGCCGGCGACCTGGGCCATGGCTTCAAGCTGCAGCACGCCCGGCATGATGGGATGGCCGGGGAAGTGGCCCTCGAAATAGAACTCGCCGATGCTCACGTTCTTCACGCCCACGATGCGGTTCCCTTCGATCTTGATGACCCGGTCCACCATCAGGAACGGATGCCGGTGCGGCAGGACTTTCATCACCTGCATCACGTCGAGCGTCGCGCCATCACGGACCACGCTCTCCACTCCGGCGGCGGCCGTGGTCCTGGCTTCGGCGGCGGGCGCCGGCGCGGGACGGGCGGGCTTCTCGACGGGCGGAGAAGGAGGCGGGGCGAAAGTCTGTGCGGCTTGCATGGGCTTCTTGATTTGGGCGACGATGGCGCGGGCGAGTTCGCAGTTGGCAGAGTGGCTGGGTTTGACGGCGATGACGTGGCCGTGGATCGGACGGCCCACAAGCGCGAGGTCGCCCACGATGTCGAGCATCTTGTGGCGGACAAATTCCTCCGCGTAGCGCAGCGGTTCATTGGTCAGCACGGCGTCGTCCCGGATGACGACGGCGTTTTCCAGGCTGCCGCCCTTGATGAGGCCGTTCTTGAAGAGGTATTCGATCTCCTCGTAAAAGCAGAAGGTCCGCGCGTGGCACAATTCCTTGCGCCACGAATCGGGGTTCACTTCCAGGCTGAAGAACTGCGTGAACCGGCCCGCCTTGTCCGCGCTGGTGCAGGTGAGCTTGAAGCTGTCGTGCGGAAACACGGAGATCATGGTGTCGCCCCGTTCGAGCTTGATCGGCTCCTTCACGGCGTACGGCTCGCGAGCCGGGGGCTGGGCGACCAATCCGGCAGCGTCGATCATGCGCACGTACTCACGCGCACTCCCGTCGGCGATGGGCGGCTCGTTGGCGTCGAGCTCGACGATGGCGTTATCGACGCCGCAGCCGGACAAGGCAGCCAGGATGTGCTCCACGGTGTGGATCTTCGCGTTGCCCTTGGAGAGGGTGGTGGAGCGGGCGGTTTCCGTGACGTTCTCGCTGAGGGCCTCGATCTCCGGTTTGCCTTCCAGATCGATGCGGCGGAACCGCAGCCCGGTCCCTGGCGGGGCGGGCTGGATCGTCATGTTCACGCGGTTGCCGCTGTGCAGGCCAAGGCCCGAGAAGCTCACCGGTTTCTTGAGTGTCTGTTGTGTCAGCACGGCGGCGAATTAAGCATGGCGGGCGAAAGATTGGCAAGCGCGGCAGAACGCGCGAACTCCGCGTCAAAGCCGCAGCTTGAATTCTTCGCCCGGCTTGAGCGACGAGACGAAGGCCGCCATGAGCCGGGGGATTTGCTCCAGGTCTTTCAGGCTGACCAGTTCCACGGGCGAGTGCATGTAGCGGTTCGGCAGACTGATGAGGGCCGAAGGAATGCCGCCGCGGGTCCAGAAGATCACGTCGGTGTCCGTGCCGGTGCTGTTGGAGGAGGCTTCGTGCTGGAGTTGGATTCTCTGCTTCTTGGCGACTTCTTCCAGGCGCGCCACGACTTCGGCGTGGTTCGGACCGCCATGCGTAATCGCCGGGCCGTGGCCCAGTTTCACGTCGCCGTGTTGCTGCTGGTTGATGGTGGGGCAGTCCGTCGCGTGGGTCACATCCACCACCAGCGCCACGTCCGGCTTGAGCGAGTAAGCGATCTGCCGGGCGCCGAGGAGTCCGCCTTCCTCCATGATGTTGGACACGGCACAAACCTCGGGAACGATTTTCGCCTTGCTCTCGCGCAGGAGGCGTAGCGTCTCGGCCACGGCGAACGTGCCGATGCGGTTGTCGAAGGCGCGCGACACCGCCACGTCCCCGCGCAGCACCTCAAACTCGTCCGCCAACGTGATCGGGTCGCCGATGCGCACGAGCTTCTCCGCTTCCTTCTGGCTGCTGACGCCGAGGTCGATGAACAGGTCGTGCATCTCCGGAACCTTCCGCTCTTTGTCCAGCTTGGTGAGGTGCGGGGCGACGTTGCCGACGACGCCTTTGACCGGGCCGCCGCGGGTGTGGATGATGACGCGCTGGGCCTTGGTGATGGCGGGATCGACGCCGCCGATCCTCCGCACGTAGATGAAGCCTTCCTTGGTGATGAAGTTCACCGCCATCGCGATCTCGTCGGCGTGGGCGGCCAACATCAGGCGGGGAGAGCCGCCTTTGTTGAGGACAGCCACGCAGTTGCCGTAGGCATCCGAGAAGGTCTCGTCGGCAAACTGCCGGGCGTAGTCCAGCCACACGCGCTGGCCGCGCGCTTCGTAGCCGGAAGGACTGGGGGTGTTGAGGAGGGTCCGAAGGAAGTCGAGTGATTCGTTGCGCATGGGCTGGACGCTAGCGGGTGAAGCCGCGCGAGTCGAGCGCAAGAACGCGCCTCTCCCCCACTTCCCTCTTGGCAGCCGGCGCGGCTTTCTGCTTAGCTTCCGCCGCCGGATGAAGAAGCTTCGCGCCCGAATGTGCTGCCTGGTTCTGCTCTGCGCGTCCTCGGTGGCACGCGCGGCGGACGAGCCGGTACCGTTGATCATCGAGGCGCGCGACCGCACGGGCGAGGTCGATTTCCACATGGAAACCGGCGTGGTGACGTACACCAACGGCGTGACCGTGCGCTACGGCAAGGCTATCCTGAGCGCTGATCAAGCCACCATCAACGAAGCCACCACCGAAGTCCTCGCCGTGGGCCACGTCCGTATCCAGCACGATGGCCAGGTCTGGAACGGCGACCGCATCCTCTACAACTTCACCACGCGGCAGCTTGCCACCACGGAGTTCCGCACGGGGCAGAGGCCCTTCTTCGTCAGCGGCCACGGTCTCGAATCCACGATCACCAACCACATCTACACCACCACCAACGCGGTGATGACAACGGACGATTACGCCGAGCCGGGCTACACCGTCCACGCCAAGCGGATCACGATCTTTCCCGGCAAGCGCATCGAGGCCAAGGGCGCCACGCTTTGGCTGGGCAAGGTTCCCATCTTCTACCTGCCCTACATGCGCCGGAGCCTGGAATACCATCCGAATTTCTGGACGGTCACGCCCGGCTACCGGAGCTTGTTCGGCCCGTACTTGCTCACCGCCTACCACTATCACTGGAGCCCGGAACTGGAGACGGCGCTGAACCTCGATTACCGCCTCAAGCGCGGCCCCGGCGTCGGCCCCGACATCATCTGGAATTCGCCGAAGTATGGCGAAGGCAAGTTCCGGTACTACTTCACGCGCGATGACGATCCGGGCCTGAGTCCGATGCTGCAACAGATCCCTCAGAACCGGCAGCGCGTCTGGTTCTCGCATTCGGCCACGCTCCGCACGAACCTGACCGCCAAGGCCGTCGTCCGCTGGCAAAGCGACGCCCAGATGACCCGCGATTTCTTCGAGTCCGAACATCGCGACAACCTTCAGCCCAGTTCCTTTCTCGAACTCAACCAGGATTGGTCGAACTGGAACCTGAACCTCTACGCCCAGGCGCAAGTGAACAAATTCCAAGAAACCGTCGAGCGCTTGCCTGACGTGAAGCTGACCGGGCTGCGACAGGAGCTTGGCCAATCGCCATTTTACTACGACAGCGAAAGCTCCGTCGGCTACTACCGCCACGTCTGGCCGGACATCCCGACGAATTCGTTTTATCCCTTCCGCCCGCTGCCCTACGAAGCGGCCCGCGCGGACACGTTCCACCAAATTCTTGTTCCGCTGAATCTCTTCGGCTGGCTGAACGTTGCGCCGCGTGTGGGCGGACGCTTCACCTATTACGGCGAAGCCAACGGTTCCGGGGCGACGACGCTCGAAGAGACGCGCGGGGTGTTCAATACTGGCGTGGAAGTCTCCTTCAAGGCGTCGCGTCTCTGGCGGCACGCGCGCAGCACGCTGCTCGACGTGGACGGCCTGCGGCACATCATTGAGCCGACGATCAACTACACCTTCGTGCCGCGGCCCAACGTAACCCCGAACCGCCTGCCGCAGTTCGATGCCGAGTTGCCCAGCTACTGGCTGCTGCCCATCACCTACCCGGACTACAACGCCATCGACGGCATCGACAGCCAGAACGTCCTGCGCTTCGGCCTGCACAACCGGCTGCAGACGAAGCGCGAGGACGGCGTGGACTATCTGGCGAGTTGGTCGCTGCTCACCGACTGGCGCCTGAAGCCGCGCGCGAACCAGACCACCTTCGCGCACATTTACTCCGACCTGGATTTCAAGCCGCGCTCGTGGCTCCACATGGAGCAGATCACGCGCTACAACCCGAACCAGCGCCGGCTCCAGGAGATGACCCATATCGCGACGGTGCATCCGAGCAGCGCGTGGAGCGTCTCGGTCGGCCATCGCTATCGCGACAAATACGAGTTCGGTCCCGATGACTTCGGAACCAGCCTCATCCTGAGCAGCGTCGCCGTGCGGTTCAGCGAGAACTGGGCCGCGCGCGCCACGCACCAATTCGAGGCGCGCGATGGCCGGATGGAGGAACAGTCCTACACGCTCTATCGCGACATGCGCAGTTGGACCTCTGCGCTGACGTTCCGCTTCCGCGAGAACCGAGCCGGCCGCGACGACTACACCATTGCGGTGACCTTCTCGATCAAAGCCTTCCCGCGCTACGGCCTGGGCCGGGACATCGACCGCCCGTCACTGCTCCTCGGCGGATGGTGAAACGGGGCGCGGCTGGGTTCGAGTATGTGTTTAGCGTAGCGCAGGCTTTCCGGCCTGCCGTATCGCAGGTTTTCAACCTGCGGGACGGTGCCGGGCGAAGGCGGGTATGAACTCGGCGTGCTTCTGAACTGGCCACGCCCTGCCGACTGCAAGTCGGCGATACGGCAGGCTGGAAAGCCTGCGCTACGACGCTCAACACATACGGGTGCGAAGCACCAGCCGCAGCGTGCGTCGTCGTGCAGACGCTTCAGCGCATTTTTTCCAGGGCCGCCAGGAACTTCCCCTGCGTCGTCCCCCACGAGTTCTCCCGCTTGAAGGCCGCGAGGTCCAGTTGGTCGAGGTAGTTCTGGCCTGCACGCAGGGCGAGGATTTCGCGCTCGGCCACTTGCTGGAAGGCTGCCAAGTCGAACGGCGGCGCATAGCGGACGAAGTCGTCGAAGAGCGGACGGTAGTTCGGAATCTCGTAAGCCACCACCGGCGTTCCAGCGATGATGCTTTCGCCGATCACCCGCGGGCTGCCTTCGTGCTTGCTCGGCATAAGGAAGACGCGGCTGGCTTTGAAAAGGCGAATCTTCTCTTCCTCCGAAACGAAGCCGGAGAACTCCACCACCTTGCCCAAGCCGCGTTGCTCGATCTCGGGCGCTAGGGCGTCGCGCACGTTGCCGATGAACATGGCGCGGAGGTTCGGCAACCGCTGGTTCAGGAAGCCGAGCGTGTCCAGCAAATCGTCGATGCCCTTCTGCCGATGCACCCGCCCGATCCAGACCACGTCGTAGGCGCGCGGCTGCGCGGGCACGGCCTCCGTGGGGCCGACTTCCAGACCGTAGGACAGCAGCGTCATCTCCTCGTCCCGCACGCCCAGCCGGCGCAAGCGCGGTTGCATGAGCGGATGAAGATGGAACAGATGTCTCTGGCCTCCGCGCGCCGCAGCGAACCGGCGCAGCGAGTATTCCTGGCTGGCCCAGTAATGCAGCGAGGCCAGGCGTTTGGGATCCACGTCGGGGCGGCCGCGCGTGAGGATCTGGCGGAACGTGGGCGCTTCCATGTGCAGCACCATGAGCCGGCGGCGCGCCGCGGAGCGGACGACCGGCAGCACGTCGAACCAGTAGTCACTCACCGCATACACGAAATCCTCCGGCCGGACCTGCGCCAGCAAAGCCATCGTGCGCCGGTAGCGCCCGAACATGTCGCGGAACATGGCGACTTGTCCGTCGAGCGCGCCAGTGTTGACCTTCTGCATCTTGGCGGCATCGGTGAGCGCGACGGTGCCTGGGACGTTGTGCTTCTGGATGACTTCCGCCAGCGCGTGGCCGCCGAAGTAATTCACCGCGTAGCCCGCCCTGGCTACGGCTTCCGCCAGCTTCAGAAAGTGAATGTCTCCGCCCGCAATGGTGGTGGTGAAGACGCCGTTGGTGAAGAAGTGGATTCGCGTCATGGCTTCAGCGTCTGGTCCACCTGCAAGTCGGCGATGAGCTTCTTGTGCCCAGCCCGCGCGCGCTGGGTTTGGTAGCCCCACAGGATCCCCAGCAACGACGCCACGCTCGCCGGCGTGTGCCACAACCAGCGCCAGTCGCGGTCACGGATGATCCCACGCACCGTGTGGAAGACCGGCCCAACAAGGGTCACGCAGTAGAGCGCGGCCAGCCAGGCGGGCACGGCGGGCTTGGCCGCCCACGACGTGCTCGACTGGGCGCGGACGTTGAAGTAGTGCGCCATCGCGCGGCGGCGCTTCTTCAAAAAAGCCCCGAGCGTCTGGATGTAGTAGTGGTGAACGCCGCGCCCGCGGAGGCGCAGCCATTCGCGTTTGCCGGCGCGCATCAAGTGGTAGGGAACGTGCGTGTCTTGAAACAACTCCTGCCGCTGATGCACCGCGTCCAGATCAGCCTTGCGGAAGACGAAGCCGTTCGCGCCGAGGGGATAGGCGAACGACTCGCCGCTCAGCGTCCATCGTTCCACCTCGCCGTCGCGCGCCACGAGCTTTGGGTTCACGCTCATCAACCACGACACTGGGTCACTGATGTGGAGCAGGTGCGTGACGTAGGCGCAGAAGGAACTCATCTTCGGCGACGGCGGGTAATAGCCCTCGACGCCGAGCGCCTGCGGGTTCGCGGCCAGCGCCCGCACGGCCAGTTCGATGTAATCCGGGTGGCTGATCTCGTTGTCGGCATCGACGAACACAATGTAGTCGCCGGTGGCGCGAGTGAGGGCCAGGCGCTTTCCTTCCTCCATGTTGTTGCCGTCGTCGTCGAGGACCACCGCGCCGTAGCGCGTCGCGATCTCCCGCGTGCGGTCCTTGGAATGGGCGTCCGCGAGGATGATTTCGTAGCGGTCACGCGGATAGGTCTGCCGGCGAATGGAAGCCAGGCAGTTGTCCAACAGGGCCTCCGCGTTCAGCGTCGGCATGATAAAACTGATTTTGGGCAGCTCGGACATCGTGGCGATTCGGAGCCGGCCCACACCGGCCGGCACGCAGGCGCAGTGTTCCCAAAGCGACGACGGCGATCAAGACGGGTTTTGGGGAGGCTCCACGTTTCGACAAACGTGACTTGGGGCCACGGACCTTCGAAGCGCGGACGTCGACACCTCACGGCCAGTGCAGCCGGCAGAAACGCAGCGGCTGGTTCGTGGCGGTCGGATCGCCGAATTGCCAGACCGGCCAGGCGTCGCTGGGGAGCGCAAACTGGAACAGGCCACGGCTCAGCGTCACCGGAGTCGTCAGCGCTGCTTCGTTCCTCGGCGCCCGTGCCACGCGGCCAGCAGCAAACCGCCCAGAGCCAACAGCGCAAGGCTGTTCGGCTCTGGGATGACGACCATCATCACCACCCGCGGGTCCGCGCTGCTGCTCCCGGGGGCCCACAAGATTTGCGGCACCGGACTCAACGGGTCGGCCGTGGGCGTCGCGGTCACGATGGGAGACCCACAGCCTCCGCTGACGCAGGTCCAATAGTCATGCCACGAGCCAGTAGCCATCACGGCCTCCCATCTCTCGTAGGGCGCGCTCCAGGCCCGCAGTTGAAAGAAGGTCAACTGGCCGGCCCGCTCGAACAGGCGCCGGTTTCCGCCAAACGTAATGGTGGAAACGAATCCATCCGGCGACGTGGTGAACACCGCCAAGCCGGTGTCATTGGTTCCGCCGCCACGGACGAGGGTTCCTCCACCAGTTTCCAGAGTCCTCCGATCCGTCGCCCAATACAGACCGGCATAGAACCGCTCGCCACTGCACCAGCCGGATTCACCCGTCAGCCCGTTGATGAAGCCGTAGCGCACGTAGGCATCCGTGCTGACAGTGTTCAGGCACACCCAGCCTTGGCCGAACGCCGTCCCGTGCGACAGGGCCAACGTCGCGAGAAGGGCTGCCTTCTTCAGGAGGCCGCAGGGATCCCAGACCCCGATGCGAGCCAAGGCTAAAGCCCAACGGGTCCGAACCGAAAGAGTGTGGTTCATCGCTTTATCCTTTCCTCCTGCAAACACGCCAGCCGGCCAACGCCAATGCGCCGCCCAGCCCCAGCAGCGCAAGCGTGGCCGGTTCAGGAACTGGCTCTGGCGAAAACGCGATGTTGTCCAGATAGGTCACAATGCCTCCAGATTCCCGGTAAGGCTGAGAGGTGATCTGCAGTTTGGCCGTCTGGCCCGCGAAGGCCGACA
>JACRJZ010000037.1 GCA_016219875.1 Verrucomicrobiota bacterium
ATCAGGGCCGCGGGGGCGGTGGGAATGGGGCAGGTCTGCCCCAAAGCGCTTTGGCAGGTGGAAACTGGGGAAAATGGGGCGATTTGCAGGATCGATGCCCCGGAAAAAATCAGAAAACGGGTTGAGTTGCGAAAGTTGGGCTATCGCGGCGGCAAGTGGGGCATCTACTTGCGGGCGCCGGACCTGTATTTCGAGATCGTGGCGAAATACGGCGACGCTCTTGTTCCGTTCGGCCAGATGGCTCAGGTCCGCTACGCCGTGAAGTCGGGCTGCGATCCTTTCTTCTTCCCGCTCGACATCACGGGCACGGCCTTGAAAGAAGAATCCGATCCAGAGGCATTCCGCCGCCGCTACCGCTGCCTTCGCGCTGAGGCAGCGAAGGGCAAGGTTCGTGTCGTGCGCGCCGGCGATGGTTCGGAGCATCCCATCGAAGCGAAGTTCCTCGGCACGGTGTTCGTTCCCGAAGACGACATCAAAAATATTCTCCTTGCGCCGGAGCAGAATCGCCAGCGCATCCTCTGGCTCAACAAAGCCAAGTCGGAACTGAAAGGCACGCATGTCCTCGACTACCTGAAATATGGCCAGCGCGAAAACTTTGGCGAAGGCGAAGTCGTGCCGGACAAGCCCACCTGTCAAGCCCGGCCCAATCACTGGTACGATCTGACGGCCTCGGAAGGCACGCGCCTGCTCATGCCCAAGGGCCAGCAGTACGGCAATATCGTTTTCTACGCTCCGGAACCGTTCCTCTGCAACTCGCGCGTCTATAACCTCACCGCGCCAGTGCCGATACTGGAGAAGGCGTTTGCCGCCATTCTCAATTCCACGCTCGCCGCGTTGTGGCGCTGCCTCTATGGCCGGGCGCTGGGCCGCGAAGGGGCCGCTGACATCATGGTGGTGGACGTGAAAATGATGCCGGTGCCCGACCCGCGACGCGCCTCCCCGAAGTTGGTGAAACAACTGGAGGACGCGCTCGACGCGATGGGTGGTCGTCAAATCCAGCCTTTCTTGGAGACGGCCTTCGCCCAGTGCGACAGTTCCAAACGAGCGAAGGCGATGGAGAACGATCCTGTCCGCCTTCCTCCAGAACTGGAGTCACCGGATCGCCAGCAACTTGACGAAGCCGTGCTGGAACTCATCGGCGTGCAGTCCACGGTGCAACGACGGAAGCTGCGCCAGCGGCTCTACGAGGAAGTGGCGTTATTTTACCGGCAAGTCCGCATCCTTGAACTGCAAGCGATGGAAAACCGCCGCCGGGCCAAGAAAGGCAAAGTGGCGAGCGTGCGCGACGTAGCCGCGGAGATTCTGGAATCCATCGAGCCGGCGCAACTGCGCCACTTCCCGGCTGATTTCCTGCCAGCCGGTGAGCCGTTGGAAAACGTCGAACTGCCAGAGGGCAAAGCCGTCCTCTATGACCCGCACGATTTCTACGACGCGAAATCCCTTTCCGTGGGCCAGCAGAAACTCACCTTCCGTCATCGCGCCCAAGCCGAACTTGCCAAGCTCCATTGCGACTTGGACCGGCGAGGATTCGTGAGGTTGCCGGTCAGTGAAGAAAGTTGCGCCAAGATGATCAACGCGTGGCAGGCTTATCTGGCCACAATGCGTGAGACGCTGGAACCTCTGTCCCGCGAGCGTACCGAGGATGTCGAACGTATGGAGGCGATCCTGGTGGAACTAGTTCGTCTTCTCGGCGCTGCATAGCAGAATATGACTTCCTTCGGCTGGAGGTCCGGCAGGAAGGCTTCAAGTTCCTCGGCTTCGGAGTGCCCAAACCCGAAGGTCCGCCGCGTGAATGTCATGAAGGTGTCAATGAAGGTGTCATTGAAGGTGTCAGTTCCTATCTTTGGCACATTGCGGCCTGTAAAACCGCCTTTTCAGGCCGAGGGCTTCCTGCCACAGTGCGACCATTGATGAGAGCGAGCACGTCTGGTTGGATGAGCGTGGTTCTGCGCTGCGGCCTACTCTGTGGCTGGCTTGGCTTGGCGGAGCGGGTGCCGGTGTTGGCGACCAAACGGTGCGGCGATGAAGTCATCTTCACCGTTGTACCGGCCCACGGCTTCGCGCCGGAACGCCCGCACCTTTCGCCAACTTCGTTTGCCGAGAATCCAACAACAGGTTGCCAATGGCTGGTGGAATTTCTGAGCGCAATATGAACTACGTCACCGAATTGATACAGTATGCCACCACTTACCACAGGTGCGAGGTGGCCCTCTCTAGCAACGAGTCGGAGGCCGCGTTGTTGGAGCCGCGGCGCGAGTGGGGCCAGGCGGGCGGCGCGGATTGCTCGCGCATCCAGCGGACGGTGGCGATCCGCGAGGCTTGAAGGCCGCCTCACCACTCGCCGTCCACCAGCAAGGTCGCGATGCGGCGCGCGAGGTTCTCCGCCAATAAGGGCATCGACTGCCGTTCGGCGCTCACCAAGTCCGTGCCGATGCGGACGATCAAGCGCCCGCGGACCTCCTTGTTGAGCACTTCCCGCCCGGTGCGGCGGTCGGTGGCCACGACTTTGGCGATCAGGTTCAATTCGTAGTCTTGCGCGGACAGGGTGTCGCGCGGTTGAAACGCCACCTCGCGGCGGAAATAGCGGGCGATGTCCGTGTTCACCACGACATCGCCGGTGCCGGCGGTGTCGAGGCGGTAGGTTCCGTCGCGCTGTAATTCCTGGCGCAACGCCTGGGTGACGACCGGTCCGAAACGCGGCTCCAGCGTGGAGTTGACGACCGGGTTGATTTGGATGGATTTTTCCCCCGCACGCAGGCCGTTCGTCGGGCCAAGTTTGTAGCCGGCGCAGCCGGCAGCGCACAGCGCGACCAGTCCAACCGCCAAAACCAGCCTGCGGAGGGCGTATGTCATCACGGTTCGATCCGCTTGTTGATTTGCTCGATGAGCTTGAGGGCTTCCTTGCCGTACTTGGAGTTGGGGTCGGCGCGAAAGGCTTCGTTGTAGTAGATGCTCGCCGCCTTCCACTTCTTCTTGCTCTCGTAGAACTTCGCGATCTCGAACGCCCCGCGCGATTGCTCCGTCTTAAGTTCGTCGATTTTTTTCTGGCTCTCGGCGACGCGCTGGTCGTCCGGAAAGAGCGTGGCAAAGTCGGTGAAAGAACTGATGGCTTGGAGAGAGGCGTTCTGGTCGTACTCGGCCGATTTGCTTTGCATGAGATTGGCGGCGCCGGCTTTGTAGAGGGCGTCGGCGGAAACCCTTTCGTTGTCGGAGTATTTGTCCGCGGCGTGCTCGTAAGCCTTGGCCGCGGCCGGGTAGTTCTTCTGCCGTTCCCGCGCGGCGCCGATGTTCAACTGGGCCTGCGGGGCGACGTCACTGTAGGGGGCGTCCTTGATGATCTTCTCGTACATCTCCACCGTCTTGTCTTGGGAGGGCGGGATCGGGACGTAGCCCCAGAGCTTGCGCCACTTGCCCGCGAGGAACTTGTTGGCGATGACGAACTGCCGCTGCAACACTTCCTGGGCGTTGGTCATCTTGGGGTACTTCTCCATCACCTTCTGGTAGTGCTTGAAGGCGATCTCGTCCTTGCCCTGCGCTTCGTAGCAGCGCCCGACCAGATACTGGGCTTCGGGCGCGTAGTCGGAAAACGGCCAGCGCGCGACGAGGCGCTTGGCGGCCTTGGCGGCGAGGCTGAACTTCTTCTGACCGAAGGCCTCCTGCGCCACCTGAAGCTGGTCTTTGGCCCGCAGCTTCTGCCAGCCCTTGTCTTCGCCCGGCTTCTCGTAAATCCAGCCAAGCTCCGGGTCGTAAATCAGCGGGGCGGGCGACCGGTAGGGAAGCGCCGCCACGATGAGGACCACTGCGAACCACAGTGCAAACCGTTGATTCATGATGCCCGAACGTAGGAAGGACCGGCGCAAAAGGCAAAAGGAAAAACAGACGCTGCCGGTTCAAGGTTCACAGTTCAAGGTTCGTTCCGGAAGGTCCGTTCGCGAAGACGTCCCCGGCCAAGCGGTGCCTGGTTCCCAACCTGACACCGCGCAGAACTTCGAACCTTGAACTTGGAACTTGGAACTTGGAACTTCGATCTCGTTTCCGCTTCTCATTCGCGCGGCGGGCGGCTACACCAGTCGCAAGTTTCAGCCGAACATGAGATTCACGCTCTTGAGCCAACTGTCGGCCGCAGCCCTCGCGCTGTCCGCCGCTCTGCCCGTTTCCGCCCAACTGCCCCCGCCCACCAACGCGCCCATCTTTGGCGCGCGGATGCCGGCGCTCAGCCCGCACGGCGACCGGATCGCGTTTGCCTATCGCGGTGATCTCTGGATCGCCGATCTCGCCGGCGGCCGCGCCCGCCCGCTGACCTCGCACGTCGAGACGGACCATACTCCGCTCTTCTCTCCGGATGGACGCTGGGTCGCCTTCAGCAGCAAGCGCAGCGGCAGTTGGGACCTTTACGCCGTGCCTGCGGAGGGCGGCCCGACGCGCCAACTGACCTGGCATTCCGGCACCGAGCAGGCCTTCGGCTGGCGGCCCGACGGCAAGTATCTCCTCTTCTCCAGCCGCCGCGACACGCCGCACCACTCGCTCTACGCGCTCGACGTGTCCACGCTCCGCTCCAAGCTTCTGACGGAGGATTTCGCGCCGATGAACTACCCCAGCTATTCTCCCGACGGCAAGACGGTGGTTTATGGCCGCTATGGCTTCCACTGGACGCGCCCGCGCTATGTCGGCTCCGCGGCTGCGCAAATCTGGCTGCTCAATGTGGCGGACGGCAAACGCCGCGCCCTTACCCACGACGACCGCCAGCATCTCTGGACGAAGTTCCTTCCTGACGGCGAACATCTCCTCACCGTTACCATCGGGGAGACGACGCCGTCCGTCGGCAAGATCGACGAAACCATTCCCAAGTTCATCGACAATCCCCAACGCACGCCGAACCTGTGGGTCTTCGACCTCGAAGGCCAGGGCAAGCAACTCACGTTCCTCACCGGCGGCGCCGTGCGCTGCCCCTCGGTGGCCACGGCCAGCGGCGACATCGCGTTCGAGTACGGGCCGGATCTGTGGCTGATGAAGAAAGGCTCGACCGAACCGGAGAAACTGCGGCTGTTCGCCGCCGTGGACGACAAGCAAACCAACCGCCGCCGCGAAAAGCTCGCGCGCGAAGTCACCGAAGCCGAGCCGTCGCCCGACGGCAAGACGGTCGCGTTCGGCCTGCGCGGCGACATCTGGACCGTGGCCGTCGAGAAGCCCAAAGGCATCGCGGGCCGCGGCGCGGAGTTCGCCCGGCGGTTGACCGATTGGGCGGGCGACGACTCGGATTTCTATTGGGCACCGGACGGCAAGCGGCTGTTCTTCACTTCGGACCGCGAGTTCTACTCCCGGCTCTTCGAGGTCGAGTTGGACTCGCTCAAGGTGAAACCGGTCTGGGCGCGCGACAGTGACGTGAGCCGGCTGTCGATTTCTCCGGACGGCAAATGGCTCGGCTTCTGGGCTTCCGGCAAAGAGGGCGGGCTTTATTTGCTCCGGCTCGAAACCGGCGAGACGCGCCGGCTCGTGACCGCGCCCGGCCCGCAATGGCGCGGCCAGGGGGGCGGCGGCGATTTCGCGTGGTCGCCGGACATGCAGTGGATGGCCTACGCGATGCGCGGCGAGAGCAAAGCCTGGAACATCTGGATCATGCCGGCGTCCGGGGGGGAGGCCCGCAACGTCACCCAACTCTACGCGCATCACGGTCAGCCCTGCTGGTCGGCGGACGGCAAGTTCCTTTACTTCCAAAGCAATCGTGAAGGCGGCGGCGCGCTCTACGTCCTGCCGCTCACGCGCGAGCACGCCCGGAGCATCGACATGGACTTCAAGTTCGAGAAGCCCACCAACGCGGTGAAGGTGACGATCGAGTTCGAGGACCTCTCGCGCCGCATCCGCAAATTCGCTTCGCAGGAACCGCAAGCCGACCTCACGGCGGGGCCGGACGGCACGATCGTGTTCCTCTCCGAGAACGACCTTTGGTCCGTGACCTACGATGGCAAGGAAACCAAGCGCCTCACCACGGGCGGCGGCAAGGCGGCCCTGCGGCTGAGCAAAGACGGCAAGAAGGCCTTTTACATGGCCAACGGCGAGATGTTTTCCATGGCCCTTGGCGACAAGAAGGAGGAGAAAATCACTTTCACCGCCGAATGGGAGCGCGATGTCCGCGCCGAGCGCCTGGCCGCCTTCCGGCAATTCTGGAAGACCTACCAGCGCGGGTACTACGACGCCAACTTCCATGGCCGCGACTGGGTGACCATCCGCCAGCGTTACGAGCCGTTCCTCGACGCCGTGGACACCGGCGATGAGTTCGCCTCGCTGCTCCATACGATGGTGGGCGAACTCGAAACTTCCCACGCCGAAGTCACTTCCGCCGCCACCGCCGGCGCGCCGGTGACGCCGCACCTGGGCTTCACGTTCGATTACAGCTACCGCGGGCCGGGACTGCGCGTGGGCAAAGTGCCGCCCGGCGCGCCCGGCTCGTTCACCAACACGGCGATCAAGTCTGGCGAGTACATCTGGGAGATCAACGGCCGCGAAATCACGCTGAACGAGAAGCTCTACGAGTGGATCAACGACAAGCAGGACCGCGAGTTTGAGTTTCTTGTCAGCACCAACGCGTCGCGCCAAGACGCGCGAAAGGTGAAATACAAGGTCCTCACCCAGGAAGAGTGGAACGACCTGAACTACCGCAACCGCACTGAACGGCTTCGCAAGTACGTCACCGAGAAATCCGACGGCCGCTTCGGCTACCTGCACATCTCGGCGATGGGCGCAAACAACCAAGCCCAGTTTGAGCGCGAGGCCTACGAGTACATCGTCGGCAAGGAGGCGATGGTCATCGACGTGCGGTTCAACAACGGCGGCAACATCGCCGACACGCTCATCGAGTGGCTCTCCCGCAAGCCGCACGGTTACACCCGCCCGCGCGACGGCGCCAAGGAACCGACGCCTTTCCGCGCCTGGGACCGCAAGATCATCGTGCTGATGAACGAGCACAGCTATTCCAACGGCGAAATCTTCCCCTGCGAAGTCCGCACCCGCGGCTTGGGCCAGCTCGTTGGGATGCCCACGCCGGGTTACGTGATCTGGACGGACAGCTTGCGCTTGGTCGATGGCACCAACGCCCGCCTCCCGCTCAGCGGCGCCTTCCGGCTCGACGGCACCAACATGGAGAACATCGGCGAGCAGCCCGACGTGCGCGTGCCGCTCACCGCCGAAGACTGGCTGGCCGAGCGCGACCCGCAACTCGACAAGGCCATCGAGATGTTGATGACGAAGGATTGAGCATCTGTTTAACTCCCCGCCGTGGAAGTCATCATTCGACCGAACGCTGACGCCGCCGCCGACTTGGTCGCGCGGATCATCGCCAAAGCACTGCACGCCAACCCGCACCTCGTGCTGGGTTTGGCCACGGGCCGGACCATGGAGACGGTCTATGCCCGGCTGGTGCGGATGAACCGCGAGGAGAAACTGGATTTCTCCCTCTGCCGCACTTTCAACCTCGACGAATACGTCGGCCTGCCGGCCAGCGACCGCCACTCCTACCGGCACTACATGAATCACCACCTGTTCCTTCAGGTGAACATCGACTTGCGGAACACTTGCCTTCCCGACGGCACGGCTGCGGACCTCGACGCCGAATGCCGCCGCTACGAGGAGTGCATCGTCAAGGCCGGCGGCATCGACCTCCAACTCCTCGGCATCGGACGCGCCGGGCACCTCGGCTTCAACGAGCCGCTCTCCGCCCTCCGCTCGCGCACCCGCGTGAAGGCGCTCGCGCCGGTGACCCGCGCCCAGAACGCGCCGCTCTTCGCCAATCCCGACCAAGTGCCGCATCGCGCCATCACGATGGGCGTGGGCACGATCCTCGACACCCGCCGTTGCCTGCTGCTGGCCACCGGCGCGGAAAAGGCCGACATCGTGGCCAAGGCCGTCGAAGGCCCGATCACGGCGATGATTTCCGCCACCACTCTTCAACTTCATCCGCACTGCACCGTGGTGGTGGACCAAGCCGCTGCCGGCAAGCTGCAAGGCTCCGACTACTACCGCTGGATTTTCGAGAACGAGCCGGAGTGGGAAGCGTTTCGCTGAAAGGGTGGGTTGGATGGGTGGAGCGGAGAGCGGCGGAAATTGAGAATTGAGAATTGAGAATTTGAAAGTGCAAATTGGAGCGCGGCCGCGGGCCTTGAAGGCGCAGGCCAATTCGCAATTCGCAATCTGCAATCTGCAATTCCCTTGGTTCCCCGGGCCGCTGGCAAGGCTGCATCAAGCTCGGTTCGGGAGCACTCGTAGTGCAGACTTTCAGTCTGCCGTATCGCCGGTTTTCCAACCGGCGAGCGTAGGAGGAGGCCAGCCGGCTGGAAGTTTCACGGCTTTGCCGACTGCAAGTCGGCGCTACGGCAGGTTTTCAACCCTTGTCATTACCCACATCTTTTCGATGCTTGTTTTAGTCTTCTGATGATGGTTTCTTGAGCGCGTGGGCGTGGCTGCGGCCCGCCGTGTCGGTTCCTCTCCGG
>JACRJZ010000038.1 GCA_016219875.1 Verrucomicrobiota bacterium
AGCCACGGTGGTCAGGTTGGTGCCGAGCCACACCATCGCCAGCGCGCAGCGGCTCCGATCATAATCGCTGGACGGCGGGTCCACCACTGGCTCGGCAATCGGCGGCGAAGCGTCCACGTCCCGGTAGCGGTTGCGTTTCGTCTGGGAGGTGATCCCGTAAATCTCGCGATTGGCGGTGTCGAACGCCAACCCTTCCACGTCCGCGATCTCATCCTCCACCGCCACCAGGTTGGACTGCGTAACCGCGGTGGCATCTCCGTTCAGTCGGTAAACATGGAAGTTCGTCCGCACCTCGTCATCCACGACGACAATCATCGCCCCGCTGGTGTTGCCCAAGTAGGCTACGCCGGAGGCTTCGTCCACTTCGGAAACCGTGAGAAGCTGCGGCGTGTAAAGTCCATCCGCGCCGCGCACGTAGTTGGTCGTCGTCACCGTCGGAAACTGAATCCGGTACACAAACTCATCCGCGCCGATGTCCGCCGCGCTGGCGGTGGCGTTGGTCTTCTGGCTGTGGTCCAAACGCGCTTCGCCATCGTGGTCGTAGCGCACCAAGCGGCGGAAGATCGGGAAGGTGTTCGTCGTGCCTTGGTCGATGCACGCCGTGTTGTTGGTCAGCCGACCGGTCCCGTAGGCTTCGAGGCCAGGCTCGATGTTGATGTTGCCCACGCCCAAGATCGGCAGCCCGCGGATGTCGCAGTAGGTCGCCGTGGCGCTGGCTCCGCCGTTGGTGCCCACTTCCGTGCCTTGACTGGAGAACGAGGACCAGACGACGCAGTTGTTCAACTCCACCCGCGCCAGGTTCGTCGCATAGACTTGGCCGCTGGTGTAGCCGCGCGCATTGTCGCTCAGCGTGCAATGGCTCAGCCGCACCAGCGCGTTCGAGCCGGTCACATAGACCGCGCCGCCCGCGCGAGTCGCGCGGTTCGTCATGAAGCGACAGTTCACGAACACTGGGCTGGCATTCGTGCAGAACACCGCGCCGCCGCTGTCCGCACTGGCGTTGCGCGCGAAGAGACAGTTCACAAACGTGGGGCTGGCCAAGCCCGAACACCACACCGCCCCGCTGGCCGCGTTGCTGATGGTGAAGCCCGCCACCACGGTCCACCACGCCTGCGTCGGCGAGTTGAAGACGAACGCCCGGCTGCCCGCGGCGTTGGTGCAATCGATCACCGTCTGCTCCGCTCCGCGCTCGGCCATCAACACCAGCCGCTTCGCGCCGAAGCTGAGATTGCGATTGCTCGGCCCGGTATAGACGCCCGGCAACACGCGGATGACCGACTCGTTGGTCGCCGCCGCCAGCGCGTTGCCGATGCTCTGAAACGGCAGGTCCTTGCTCCCGTCGCCGCCCGTCGCCGCGCTCGCGCTCACATACAGCGACGGTGCCGGCAGCGTCTCGAGATCAAGCACGCGCGCCAGCCGGAAGAACATAGCCGGCGGATTGAAGTTGGTGATCGTCAACTCCACGTCGTTGGTCTGGATTTCGCGCCACCATTCCCAGCGAACCGGCGGCGCAATGTTGGTTGCATACAGGAGATCATACACCACGCCCGGCTCCCGGCCACACCACGTCAGCTTCACGTTGTGATTCGTGAAGACCGCGCCCTGGTTGGTAAACACGTGCAAGGCGGGCAGCAGCGTGGCCGTCAGTTTGAATTCCGAGCAGCCGCCTTCGCCCCCATCCAGCAGCATCGTCTGTCCCACCGGCGCCCACAGCGACTGCGCGGCGCGCGCCTGTCTCGCCGCCAGCCGCGCCGCGTCTTCGTCTTCCGAGATCGGCCCCAAGGCGGCTTGGCGATAGGTCTGTTGGAAATACGCCGCCACTTGCGCTTCGCTCAACGGACCGCCGAAAGAACCCACCTCGTCAAACGCTCCGCCCGCCGTCTCGGTACCCGCGAGTGTGCTGCCCAGCACCAACGCCGCCGCCGGTGCGGGGATGGCCAACGTGCCTGCGCCGGTCGCCACCAGTTGGCCATCCAGAAAAAGCCCCGTGCCTTGCGGCCCGTAATCCAACACCACTAAATGCGCTTCGCCTGCGCGCCATGCGATCGGTGCCCGCAGCATTTCCGTCGGCCCGCGCTCACCCGGCGCCAGCAGCACCAGCGCGTTGCCGTCGGGCGTGACTTGCAGCGACCAGACCGTCACCGCGTCCCCACCACCCACCGCCGCGAAGTCCAGCACGCGCGCCGCGTACCCGATCCCCGCCCCGCCCATACCCGCCGACGACCAATACGGCGTCAGCCACAACCGCACCGCGCCGCCGAAGCCGTCGCACGCGAGATTGGTGTGCCCACCCGCGTCGATCCCGCGCACCAGGAACGGCGGCACCCACACTCCGGCCCGCTCCAGAGCGAGGCCCGACCACGACTGGACCAGATTGCCGAAGTGCGGCACGGCCACCACCGCCTCGCTTTGCCCGAACGTGTAGAGATCATCGAACCTCGCCTGAAACAGCAGCGGCGGCACGCCTGGCAGCGGCGGCAGCGGCGGGACCGGTGGCCGCGGCCGCGCGTGGACCGACACGGCACAGCAAAGGGTGAAGGAGAGAGTGACGAACCCCAAGACCGACCTCAGCGTTTTCATGATTTGACCAGTTTCCCGATTTCTCCGCCTGCCGCCTTTCGGCAGACCTCCACACTCCTGCGGGCAGGAACCCCCAGACCGCCAGTGGACGGGCCGAACCCTGAGCGCGCAGGCGCAAGAACGCAAGCCCGGAATTCAAAAACTTAAGATATGCCTTATGGGCTGCCGCGACCCTTGCTGGTTCCGTTGCCAGCGTGGCGTCCGTTCCGAAACATCGCCGGGTTCTGGGGCAGCGCGTTCGGCTCTATCGCAAGTTGAGCCGTTTGACGCAGGAGAGGCTGGCCGAAAAGGCCCAGCTCGCTCCGACCTACATCAGCGACATCGAACGGGGTCAGGAAACGATTTCGGTGGATGCTCTCCAGCGAATCGCCAAGGCGCTGAGCGTGGGCTTGGAAGACCTCTTTCACGGTAGCTAGCCGGGCTTGGCGCGTTGGCTCACGAGCGAGGCGCAGCACGCCGGCGGACTTCTACACGTTCAATCAGCGGCACGTCCCACGAGCGTTTCCGTGCATCGCCTTTTCCGCGGTCGCTCCGATGTGCGTGCCGAGGAGGTCCTCAAGTCATCATGGCCAGTTGACAACGAGGGCGGGCCGCCGGCACAATCCGCGCCAGACGTCCGGTAAAGTGGTTGCAATGCCGCGCAGCATGAATGCCTGTTCCGACCGAGGCCGCGATGGTGTTACTGGCGAAACGCTGGCAACTCCAGGGGCCGGTTGTGCTTCAGGGCAGTGCGATCCTTGGCCCCACGTCGCATCCCCACCTCGGCAGTTGAACCCTCCCGGTGAGCACCCGCTCACTTCTCCTACTCATGAAGATCCTAACAGAACTCCCCCGGTCCTCCCGTCTCCTTGGACAGCCTACTCGCCCCTTCCTCCGGCTGCTCGGCTGGGCGGTACTGCTCGGCACCGTGGTTGCCCGGTTGACAGCCCAAGAAGTCACGATCGCCAGCGATGACTTCGAAGCTTACACCGGCGCGGCGACGAGTCTGAGCGACACGAACAACGCCAACCCGGCCACGCCCAGCATCGCGATTGCCGACGACACTCCCGTCGGCACGGGTGCGGTCGCAGGCAGCGGCGTGCAACTGATCAACTGGCTGGCCCACTCAGGCTCGCAGTCGCTGTTGCTCCGCAGTGGCACCGAGGCCCAGTTGCACATGCCCAACACGCGCAGTGGCCCTCGTTACCAGCTCGATTTCTGGCTCTACGTCGTCAAAGGCGCCGGCAACCGGAGTTTCTTCACGATCCTGCGCGCGATGGGCGCTGACAGCAACGGGGACGACCTCCTCGCCTATCAGTCCGACCGCGCCGCCAATCGGAACATCCGCTACTACGATGGCGTGGGCAGTGTGCCGGCCGCCAATTGGGTGCAAACCGGGGTGCAGCACGTCGAGAGCACCTGGCAACATCACCGCTTCGTCATCGATATGGCCGCGCAGAAATTCCACCTCTTCATTGATGACATGGACACCGCCGTCGTCACGAACGGCGACCTGTCTCGTCCCGATGTGCCGGTTCCTACGATGCTGATCATCCGGCACGAGGGGGATTCCGCCGACGACGGTTACTTCGCCATCGACGACCTCAGCCTGACGGTCACGGGATCGACCGATTTGGCGAGCACCTTCCGGGACGGATTCGAGAGTTACGCGGCGGTGACGAATGTGACGGACGACGCGGACCCGCAGGGAGTCTGGGTTACGGTCGAAACCCAGGGCACCGGCGGGGGCAAAGATGTCGTTCCCACCAAAGTGCAGGTGGTAGGCACGAACGTCGTGATCCCGCACTCCGGCCAGCAATGCCTGAAACTCGAAGGCGGCCAGCGCGCGGGCGTGAGCTTCGCCTGGGGCGTAACGCCGCTGAGCGACGTGCAAATCACCTGGTGGGCGCGCGTCCCGGCTTCGGTCCGGGGCACGACGGCAAACTATCTTCGCATGTCCCTCTACGGCGTCGAGAACGGCAGCAGTTACGCGGGCGATTCGGCGCTGCTCGGCTACGGTTCGCGCGATGCGAGCGTCGGCGATGAGACGTCGCTCACCTACTACACCACGGCCTGGGTGAACTCGGGCGCCGACTACACCCCTGACACCTGGGAGGAGTATCGACTGACCACGCACAACCACTTCGGGCAGTACACGATCATCAAGAACCCGAGCAGCGGCGCGCCGGAAATCATCGTGGAACGCGCGGCGTTGATCGGCACGGCAACCAATTGGGGGCCGACTTTCCTGGTGGCCTGGAGTTCCTCGAATGGCTCGGGGCATCCGCCGGTGTATGTGGACGACATCGAAATTCTCTCCCTGACTTCCAATCCCAATCCGCTGCCGGAGCCGTACACGGTGGCGTTCCACGCTGACCGGTTCACCAACGCGACCGTGCTCAAGTTCGCTGGACCCGTCGGCGATGTAGCCGTTGATCCGCGCGACAACACCACCATCCTGTTCGCGGTGGATGCGGCGGCACCGGCGGGCGGCATCTATCGGGCCCGCAAAGTCGCCAGCGGTCACTGGACCATCGATCCGCAGCCGGTGGTCGCGAATCTCGATCGTCCCTCCGGCCTGGTCCTTGCTGAGGACGGGACGCTCTGGTGGACGCACGACTTCACGATGTCGCTGATGCGGCTGCGCGCGCCTTGGGAATCCAATGTGGCCGAGCGCATCATCGCCAACTTCGGTCCGGCGACCACGGATGATGATCCCATTGATCTGACCATCGCGCCCGCGACCTTCGGGGGCGCGCTGGCCAGCGCCGGCATGATCCTGGTGGCGGATCGCGGCTCCGACGGTGATTCGAGCAATGCGGTGTTCTTCGTCGATGCGGCCACCACGCAGTTGGACCAAGCTCCTTACGAGAGTTTCCTCGTGCCGCCGACCATCGCTACCTTGGGCACGCTCAACGTGAACGCCATCGCTCCCTTGGCGCTACGCGGCGAAGTCGTCACCGTGAGTGAGGATGGTTACATCGCGGCCATCAACGGCGATGGCGCGGCGCGCCGGATTGTGCCGACGGCTCTTTATTCGGCGGGCGGCCCCGTGCTGACGAGCGCCGTGGCTGTGGATCCGACCACGGGACGCATCTGGGTGGCCGATGACGCGCTGGATCAAGTGTGGTCCATCGACTCCACGATCGATCCGTTCGACCGGCAACCGGACCGGCAGGAACTCAGTTTCCCGCTGACCAATCCTTCCCGCCCCGATCGGCAGATTGATATCCACGATCCCGGCATGACCTTCGCGCCGGACGGCAGCGTCCTGGTGTTGAGCGACACGAGCACTGCGGATGGCAACGGGCGCCTGCTCATTTTCCACAACGAGGCGTTTACCATTCCCACGTTCCGCCTCGCGAACTGCGCTCCCGGTCCCCAGGGCGTGGAATTGCAGTGGCAAGCGGCGGGCAACGTGGCCTTCCGCGTCCTGCGCGCGACCAACCTGACGTCTTCCACGGCGTTTCAGGACATCTCGGGCGAGTTGCGGGGGACGCGGTTCACCGACACCAACGCCCCCGCTGGCCAGGCCTTCTACCGGATCGAGGCCAGGCCGCAGTGAACCGTTCTTGGGAGTGCGCCGGCAGAGCGAAGCCGCGCCGGCGCTTTGGTTTGAACCTTGATCGTGCCGTTGATCTCGCGCAAAGACGCCCAGCCGCAATGGCCACGGAAATCGGCCAGCCAGCATGCTCACCTCAGCCGTATCCATGCAGTTGAGGGAACCACGAAACACACGAAATACACGAAAACAAAGGCTGAACCGCGGTGGGGAGCGGAGGCTCCGGCGTCACCAAAAGGTGACCGCGCTGAGGGACCTTTCCGTTTCCGGGCCAGCCACGGTTTTCTTGGGTCTTCCTTTCGTGTGTTTCGTGTATTTCGTGGTTCTACTGAATTGTTACGGCTCGGTGGTGATCGTCCTGTGCCGCGTGCCTCTTTGTGTCGCTGCGTCTCTGCGCGAGGTTTCTGGCCGGCTATCCACTTCTCACCGCGTTCGATGAAAACTCGTCTCGTTCCACTCACCGTCCTCACGACACTCCTGCTCGCCAGCCTGGCCGGGCCGATGTCCGGCTTGGCTCAGGGCACCGTGATTCCACTCGGCTCCACCTGGAAGTATCTCGATACCGGCGTGGACCAAGGCAGCGAATGGACCGCGCTCACCTTCGACGACAGCTCCTGGAAATCCGGCCGCGCCGAGCTGGGTTACGGTGACAACGACGAGGCGACCGTCATCAGCTACGGGCCGAGTTCGACGAACAAGTTTCCCACCGCCTATTTCCGGCGCACGTTCACGGTGGCGGACCCGGCAGCGTGGGGGCCAATGATCCTGACGCTCGTCTATGACGACGGGGCGGTGGTCTATGTGAACGGCGGCGAAGTGTTCCGCCTCAACCTGCCCGAAGGCACGGTTTCCTACTCGACTTGGGCGACGGTGGCCAGCAACTACCAGCCCGTCACGACCGACCTCAGCCCCTCCGTGTTGATCGCGGGCACGAACGTCATCGCGGTCGAAATGCACCAGGGCAACCGCACCAGTTCCGATCTCAGCTTCGACCTGTCGCTCGTCGGAACGAATACGCTTCCCTCGGTCACGCTCGTCCAGCCCACCAACGACGCCGCCTTCGTGGTCGGCACTCCCATCGTTCTGGTGGCCGACGCCAGCGACTTGGCGGGTGTAGCGCAGGTCGAGTTCTTCCGCGGGACCAGCAGTCTGGGCGTCGATACCACGAGTCCCTACAGCGTCAGCGTGAGCAATCTAATCGAAGGCAGCTACACGTTCACCGCGGCAGTCATGGACATTGACGGCGCCACTGTCACCTCGATGCCAGTGACGATTCACGTGAGTGACCCCAATCCGCCGGTGTTGCTTTCCGCCACGGGCACGACGAACCAGGTCACGGTGTTTCTCTCGAAGCGTGTCGTGGCCCCGGGCGCGCTCGCAGCCGGCAACTACAGATTGGACCTGGGCGCCACGGTGCTCGTGGCCGGCTACGGCGCCGCCTCCAACATCGTTCTGCTCACCACCTCCCCACTCGCGCCCGGTGCCAGCTACACGCTGACCGTCTCAAACGTGCAGGACGCTGCGGGCCAGAGTCTGGCGCCCGGTTCGCAAGCCCGTTTCACGGTTTCCAGTTTTCAAGGCGCCAACATCGGCAATCCCGCCCTGGCCGGCTCCGCGATCCAGGTCGGCAGCGGATTCGATGTGGTTGCGGCGGGCACTGGGATCAACGGAACGTCAGACCAGTTCTACTTCGCCAGCGAATCGCGCACCGGGAACTTCGATGTAAAGGTGCGCGTGCAATCACTCAGCCTGTCCGACGCCTGGGCCACCGCCGGCTTGATGGCGCGCGAGTCCCTGGCGGCCGGCAGCCGGTTCGCCGCGACGCTCGCGCCACCGGCGCTCAGCGGGACGTTCTTCTGCTATCGCTTCGACGCGAACGGCAACACGACCAACGGCGGCGCGTTTCCCGTCACGTATCCCGCGACGTGGCTGCGCTTGCAGCGAAACGGCAACTTGTTCGTCGGCTACGCCGGGTTCGACGGTGAAGCTTGGACCCGCCTGGGCAGCGTCACGATGAACCTGCCCGGCCCGGTGCTGCTCGGCCTCGCGCTGAGCAGTCGGAACACGAACGCCCCGACCACCGCTCAGTTCCGCGACTACGCCAACGTGACCAACTCACCGCCCGGCGTGGCGCTCACGTTGCCGCGCGAACCGCTCGGTCCGTGCAGCCGGCGCAGCGGCTTGGTCTTCTCGGAGATCATGTATCATCCGCGCCGCGAGCCGAGCCAGAGCGCGCAGTTGCTGGAGTTCATTGAGATCTACAACGCCGAACCGCTCTTCCACGATCTCAGCGGCTATCGCTTGACCGGTGCGATCGACTACACGTTCCCGACCAACACGGTCATGCCCGCCGGTTCGTTTCTGGTGGTGGCCCGCGACCCAGCCGCGTTGCAGGCGTCCTGCGGTCTGGCGGACTCGCTCGGTCCGTGGGACGGCGCCATCACGAACGGCTTGCCCGATGACGAAGGCCGCCTCCGGCTGCGTCACCGCGCGGGCGAAGTCTTGCTTGAGGTGAACTATCGCGGCCAAGCGCCTTGGCCGATGGCTGCCGACGGCACCGGCCATTCGATGGTCCTGGCCCGTCCTTCTTACGGCGAGGACGATCCGCGCGCCTGGACGGCCAGTGAGGCGATCGGCGGATCGCCCGGCCGTGATGAGCCGTTCACCTCGGAGCCACTGAGCTCGGTCGTCATCAATGAGTTCCTCGCCAACTCCGAACTGCCGGCCGAGGACTTCGTCGAACTCTACAATCACAGCAATCAAGAGGTTGATCTCTCCGGCGCGTATCTCAGCGACGATCGCGACACGAACAAGTTCCGCATCCCGGACGGCACGCGCCTCGGCCCGCGCGGCTTCGTCGCATTCACGGAAAGCACGCTCGGCTTTGCGCTGAGTTCCGGCGGCGAGCGCATCTACCTCGTAAACTCGAACCAAAGCCGTGTCATCGACGTAGCGGCTTTCGGCGGGCAGGCCACCGGCGTTTCGAGTGGCCGCTATCCCGACGGCGCGCCGGACTTCTGCGAGTTGACCACTCCGACTTTCGCCACCACCAACGCCGCGCCCCTTCGGCGCGACATCGTGATCAACGAGATCATGTTCAATCCGATCTCCGGGAACAGTGATGACGAGTATCTCGAACTCTACAATCGCGGCACGAACACGGTGAACCTCGGCCTGTGGCGCCTGAGCGACGGCGTCAACTTCACGTTCCCCGCCAACACCCTGCTCGCTCCGGGCGGTTACCTCGTTGTGGCGCGAAACACCTTGCGCCTGATGAGCCACTATCCGCATCTGACGAGCGCCAACACCGTCGGCAATTACAGCGGCTCGCTCGACAACGGCGGCGAACGGATTGCGCTCTCCATGCCGGAAGTCGTCGTCACCACCAACGGCACCGTGACGAACTACATCGTGGTCAACGCAGTCACCTATGACGACGGCGGGCGCTGGGGCCAGTGGGCTGATCGTGGCGGTAGCAGTCTCGAGCTGATCGATCCTTACAGCGACAACCGGCTCGCGCCGAATTGGGCGGACAGCGACGAAACGGCCAAGGCACCGTGGACCAACGTGGTCTTCACTGGTCTGATGGACCATGTGTACATGCGCGATGCCGCCGGCGCCGCCTTGGACGAAATCCAAGTCATGATCCTCGGCGCCGGCGAAGCGCTGGTGGATGACGTGGAAGTGCGTGGTCCACCTGGCACGAATGTCGTGCGTAACTCCACGTTCAACTCCGGCCTGAGCAACTGGGTCATTCAGGGCAATCACATGAACTCGGGTTTCGAACCGACCGGCCCGAACAATCCCAGTCCGTGCCTGCACCTGCGCGCCAGCGGCGGCGGCGACAACGGCGCCAATCGCGTCGAGTGCGATCTCAGCCTCGCGTTGCCAGCGAACACCAACGGCACCATCGCGGCGAAGCTCCGCTGGCTCTGCGGTCATCCCGACGTGCTGCTGCGCTTGCACGGCGGCGGGCTGGAGTTGCTCGCCTCGCTGCCAATCCCGACGAACCTGGGCACGCCGGGTCAGCCCAACAGCCGCGCTGTCTTGAACGCTGGCCCGGCCATCGTGCAAGTCAGTCACTCGCCCGTGATGCCGCCCGCCAACGAACCCGTGGTCGTCACGGCTCGGGTGAGCGATCCCGACGGATTGAGCGCAGTCCAGTTGCGCTATCGCCTCGATCCCAGCGCCACGTTGCTGACCGTCCCGATGAACGACGCCGGCACCAACGGTGACGCGGTGGCAGGCGACGGTTTGTTCAGCGCCACCCTTCCAGCCCAGACCGCGAACACGCTGGTGGCCTTTCGCATCGAAGCCACCGATGCCGCCGTGCCCGCCGCCGGCGCGACTTTCCCGCACGATGCCCCGGCACGGGAATGCCTGGTGCGCTTCGGCGAAACACCGCAGTTCGGAAGCTTTGCGGCTTACCGCTTCTGGATGACGGCCTCGAACATGAACCAGTGGAGCGTCCGCGAGCGGATGAGCAACCAGGCCCAGGACGGCACGTTCGTCTATGGCGATGGCCGCGCCATCTACAACGCCGGCGCGCGCTATCGCGGCAGTCCGTTTATGCGGCCGAACTACAGCACGTCGACGGGCGCACCGTGTGGCTACATCTGGACGCTGCCCGAGGACGACCGGTTTCTGGGCGAGGACGAGTTAAACCTGGATTCAATGGAACCGGCTGCCCGCGACGCCACGGCGCTGCGTGAAGTCACCTGCTTCAGCATGTTCGAGCAAATGGGGCTGCCCTTCAGCCATCAGCGCTTCGTTCATCTCGTCATTAACGGCGTGAACAACACCAGCCGCGGTATCCCGATCTACACCGATTCCCAGCAACCCAACAGCGACTACATCAAGGCTTGGTTCCCGGACGAGAGCGACGGCGAGATTTTCAAGATCGACGACTGGTTCGAGTTCAGCGATGCCGTCACCATGCAAGGCTGGAAGAGCGGCAGCCTGGAAAACTTCACCACCACCGGCGGCGTGAAGAAGCAGGCCCGCTACCGCTGGAGTTGGGAGAAGAAATCCAACGGCGGACTCAACGACGACTACTCGCGGCTCTATGAAGTCGATGATGCCTTGAACGCGCCCGACGCCAGTTATGTCAGCGCCGTCGAAGCAGCCACCGAAGCGGAAGAGTGGATTCTGGTCTTCGCGCTGCGGCACGTCGTCAGCGATTACGACGGCTACGGTTACCGGCGCGGGAAGAACCAGTTCCTGTATTTCCCGCCTGGCCAGAAAGCCTGGATGCTGATGTGGGACCTCGACTACTCGCTGGGCATCGGTCACAGCTACAACCAGGACCTGTTCTTCATCAGCCTGGACGGGCCGACGGGCGTGAACCACATGCCGGAGATCGGCCGGCTGTACAATCACGGCTATTTCCGCCGCGCTTACCTGCGGGCCTTGCAGCGCATCGCGGACGGGCCGCTTCTGGACGCGGCTTACCTGCCGATCCTGACGGCGCGTTACCAGAGCTTTCTCGACAACGGCGTGGTCACAACCACCTCGCCCTTTGAGCCAAGCGGCGCACAGAGTCTGCCGGTGCCGACGTGGATTCAGCAGCGCCGCGCCTTCACCCTCAGCACGCTCGGCACGGCGCCCACCGCGGCGTTCACCGTGAGCGCGACCAACCTCAACATCGCGGATAACGTCGTGACCCTCACGGGCACGGCACCGTTGGGGATTCAGACGATCAAGGTCAACGGGGCTGTGGTTGGCGTAACCTGGTCCGGTGCCACGCCAGTGAATTGGTCCATTCGCCTGCCGCTGCAGCCGGGCACGAACCAGTTCGAGGTGACTGGTTACGATCCAGACGGCGAACCCGTGGCCTCGACCACGCGCATCGTCACGGTCAATTCCACGAGCCAGCTTCAGATGCCGGAAGGTGCGGTCGTGATCAGCGAGATCATGTATCGCCCCGCCGCGACCAACGCCAGTTACGTTGAACTGCGCAATCTTTCGCCGACCGCCACGTTCGATCTCTCGAACTGGCGCATCAATGGCCTGGGTTACACCTTTCAGCCCGGCAGTTTCCTGGGGCCGGGCGCTCACCTGACATTGGTGAAAAACACTGCGGCCTTCACCGCTGCTTACCGCACGAACGCCTTCGATGTCTTCGACGGCAACTTCGATCCCAACGGCGAGACGCTGACGCTGCTCCGGCCCGATCCCGCCACGGGCGGCGAACTCGTGGTCGATCGCGTCCGTTACGAACCCAATGCGCCGTGGCCCGCGGGCGCTGTGCAGGGCGCCGCGCTGCAACTGATCGATCCCACGCAGGACAACAGCCGCGTGGCCAATTGGTCCGATGCCGCGGGTTGGCGCTACGCGAGTGTCACCGGGAACATTCTGAACGCGACCAACCTCATGATCTTCATGAACGGCGTCGGCGAGGTCTATCTGGACGACATTTCCCTCGTGACGAGCAATGGCCCCAACGCCGGACAGAACGCGATCCTGAACGGCGGCTTCGAGTCTCCGCTGGCCGGCACGTGGCTGGTCGGTCTGGCCGTGAGCAACTCCAGCCTGAGCACCGAAGTCAAACGCTCGGGCCATGCCAGTCTTCACCTCATCGCGAACGCCGCCGGCACGACCGTGACCAACACGCTGCGCCAGCTCTTGCCCGGCATCACCCTGAGCAACGTGTACACGCTGAGCTACTGGTACTACACCAGCTTCAGTGGCGACCGAATCACTGCGCGCACGTATCCGGGATTCTCGCTGGTCGCCGAAAGCCCCGTTCGCGGCGTCGCGTTCACACCCAACGCGACCAACTCGACTCAAGCCACTCTGCCGCCATTCCCGCCGCTTTGGCTCAACGAGGTCCAGCCCGAGAACGTGAACGGCGTGACGGACAGCGCGGGCGAACACGCGCCTTGGATCGAACTCTACAACGCCGGCACCAACGCCCTGAGCCTCGACGGCATGTTTTTGGCGAACAACTACACCAACCTTACGCCGTGGGCGTTCCCGACCGGCACTGTGATGCTGCCGGGCGAATTCAAAGTGGTCTTCGCCGACGGCCAGTCCGAGCAATCGACCGCCACCGAACTGCACACCTCCTTCGCGCTCGCCGCCGGTTCAGGCACGGTCGTCCTGTCGCGCCTTCTCGACGGTGCGCCGCAGATTCTCGACTACTTCAACTATCGTGACCTGCCTGCCGGCCTGTCCTACGGAGCCTACCTGGACGGCCAACCTTTCTACCGGCAGGAATTCCATTACGCCACGCCCGGCGGGACGAACGACGCCCGCACGCCGCCCGCGCAGATCTTCATCAACGAGTGGATGGCTGCGAACACGAGCACTCTAACCGACCCCGCGGATTACGACTTCGATGACTGGTTCGAGCTTTACAACCCCGGCAGCAACACCGTTGATCTGGCCGGCTGGACGCTGACTGACAACTTCGCCAACCCAACGCAATTCCGAATCCCGTCCGGCTACTCGCTTTCGCCCTACGGCTTCCTGCTGGTCTGGGCCGACAGCGAAACGGGCCAGAACAATTCGAATCGTGCCGACCTGCACGTCAGCTTCAAGCTGGAGAAAAACGGCGAAGCCATAGCCCTCTACGCGCCCGACGGCACATTCGTTGACGCAGTGGTCTTTGGCCAGCAGGTCAACAACGTCAGCATGGGCCGCCAACCGGATGGCTCCACGAACCTCGCGTCCTTCCTCACCCCGACGCCGCGCACGGCGAATCCCTTGCCTCTGCCGCCGTCGCCTGTAGTGACTCTGGCCGTTGGGGATAACGTCGTGACCATCACCTTCAGCACCACGCCCGGTATCAGCTACCGGGTGGATTACAGGGACTCTCTCTCTGATCCTGAATGGAGGGAATTGATACCCGCTCAGGAGGCCAGTGGGACGGTGCTGTCGGTGACGGACCCCATCGGTGACCGCCCTCAGCGTTTCTATCGTGTGGTGGCGCCTTGACGTTGACGGTCGCGGCGGGCCTCCGTCCCAGTATGTGTCCAGCGTGGCGCAGGCTTTCCAGCCTGCCGTATCACAGGTTTTCTAACCTGCGAGCGCTCCGTGTTTCCCCGCACCCCGCCGACTGAAAGTCGGCGCTACGGCAGGCTGGAAAGCCTGCGCTACAGCGGGGATGTCCGGTTGCGCCCCCCTCGCTCACGCACTCAAGAAATGAGTTGCGGGAGCCGCGTGCGGCGAGCTTAATCTCTCTCGCCAGCACGACACAGAAGATCGAGTGGGTCGGGCTGGCGTCGTTCAGAACTGTCGCCATGAAGGCCGTCAAACTGATTTCGGGTCTGTGCCTCGCAGGCTGGGCCGTGTTGTCGGCACGGGCGGCGGCCCCGGTGGCGACGCCGCAGACCGTCGTCCTCGAATATCAGGAGTTGAGTTACCCCTTGGTGAACAGCGGATGGTCCTTCAGCGAGAAGGCTTCGTTCACGAAAGAGCCGGCGTTCGGCAAGGGGACGGTGGTGCGGAGCCAACTGCGGTTGGCGGGCGACTTCAACAACACGTTCGCCTTTGCGTGGGAGAAGTCCCAGGCCAGGCTCCACATCGACTTCAACCGCAACGGCGACTTGACCGACGATGCGGACAACGTCTTCACCTCGGGGCTGAAGGGCGGTTTTCAGAACTTTACCAACGTCCCTCTGACCGTGAAAACGCCGGAGGGAGGCCGGCGCATTTTGGCGGACCTGAATCTGAATTCCTTCAACCAGTTTGCGACCTATGGCACGGTTTCGCTGCGGTCGTGGTGGCAGGGGAAGATGGCGATGGCGGGCCGAGAATGGCAGGTGGGTGTGGTGGAAGACCTCCTGGGGCCACGGGTTTCTTCCCCGGCTGCCTTTCTGGTGCTGCGTCCTTGGGAACAACGGAGTGCCCCCCTCACTCTCGCCAGCGGCACGGCGGACGCGGTGAAGTTCCCGAAGAAGTTGTTCTGGCTGGACCAGGGCTTCGAGTTGAGCCGCCGGTTTGAAGTTCGGGACGGGGTCGGGAAATGGCTGGTGGATTTCACCCCAACGGAAGCAACCCTGGGCGAACTCAACGTCACGGGGATGTTTCTGAATCGCCTTGTCCTTGAAACCGGCAACGGTTTCACCGTCGTGCTCGATTCACCCAAGACGACGGTGAAGTTGCCGACCGGCCACTACAAGCTGAGCGAAGTGTGGTTGAAGAACGCCGCGGCGGAAGCGGTCTCGACTGCCGAACGAACTGTCACCATCGCGTCCAACAAGCCCTTCGCCCTGGTCACGGGCGGGCCGCTGACAAACTCCGTGACCGCGAGCCGACGCGGCAAACAGTTGGTCCTTGACTACAAGCTCCTCGGCGTGGACGGCCCGTATCGGATGAAGATCGTGGACCGCAGTGAGCCGCCGACGGTCGCGATTTCCCACGGTGGCCGGCAGGTGGCCTCCGGCAAATTCGCTTTTGGCTGAGGCGGCACCTGCTCGTACTCATGGCGAGTACCTCTCACACTGGCCGGTGACCTGAAGATCGTGGCGGCGTCCGATCTCGGCGGAATGGGCAGCAAGGAAGGCGTGCCCATCTCCTACGTCTGGGCCATGCCCAGCTTGATGCCGGTGTTCCTGCCGTGGCTGGCGATTCTGGGTCTGCTGGCCTTGAAGCCAAATCGTTGCGGCGCGGCGTGGCTGGTGTTGGTGCCGCTGGCGTTGATCTTCGGTGGGGACGTGGCCTTGCGCACTTGGGGTGAATCGGAGCTGATCGGAATTCCATCTGAGTTGCGTGACATGCTGGGTTCGCTCGTCGCGGCGATGGCCTTCGGGCTGGCGGCCGTCTGGCTGCTGGCGTCGCGGTTCGCCCAGTGGCATCGGGCCCTGATTGGGCTGGCCAGTTTGGGAATCCAGTTGCTCTTCGGTGGCGTGGCTTTGGCAGTGGCGGTCGGGTTCGAAGACACAGAGATTCTCATCAGCCTCGTGGGACAGAGCTTCATGCTGGGCGTGTTTGCCTTCATGCTTTCGTTGGCGCTGTTGCTTGTCGGGTTGATCTGCCGCCGCCGGTTCAGCGTCGCGAGCATCCTTACCTGGCTGTTGGCGCTTCTTCTTGCGGGCTGGTTTCTCCTGGCGGCGCCGTTCTGCCTGATCGCGGTCGTTTCATCCGGCTCCTCCGTTTGGGGGGAGATGATCGGAGGGGTTTTGATGATGGCGTTGGGCAGCTTCATGGTGTGCCTGCCGTTCCTGCTGCTCTCGTTTGCCAACTCCTTTCACCGGGAACGGCTTCGGGCCTTGCTGAAGCCGACGGCGGAGAATCCACTTCCACCGGCCCTGCCTTCCGCGCCTGTTCCCGTTCAACCTGCCTGACTGCCAAACCGAGCCGTTGGCACTGCCGCCGTAGCGCAGACATACCTGTCTGCCGTAGCGCAGGCTTTCCAGCCTGCGTGGCGAGCGAGCGATTCGGACGCCTGCATCGTGGCGGGCGGCCTGCCGACAGGAATGTCGGCGGTACGGCAGGCTGGAAAGCCTGCACTACGGCGGTGGTGTCCGGTTGCGCCCCGAGCCGAACGCCGTGCGTTTTGTCGATTGCCAAACGTCGTCCGCTCCGTCACAACTTCTTCACGCCTGACTGTCCGTCTGCTGCCGCCGAAGTCCGTTTGGCAGCGACCGACCGGTGCGATCCAGCGAGGCTGGAGGTGTAGGGCGATCTGGTGACGCTCCTGGTCTTCAAAACCAGCGTGGGGCTCAACAAAGTCTCAGGTGGGTTCGATTCCCATCCACCTCCGCCAAAGCCTTGCCGCCGCACGGGCCAGGCGTCATTGACATGCGCGAACGCGTTGCACAACCGCCGATCCAGCCCGCGCTGCGGGACCCGGAGCGCCATGACTTTTGGCCGGGCTTCGTCGGCGCGCTCATGGGCGTGATCGTTTTGCTCTGCGGCGCGTTCCACTTGACGGGCCTTGAGACCACCGATGGCGGCACCGCGCGCGAAGCCCAACTTGTGACGGCGTTCGCGATGGGCGGAGTCCAGTGGAAAGACCTCTCCGCGCCGACCGCACCGGCCAAAGATGAGGATCCCGCCGCGACGGCCCGCGCGTTGGAGGAACTGGAGAAGCGCGTCAACGAAGGCGGCCCCCGCTGGGTCATCCGGGTCGATACCGGCGCCAAGACGCCGTGTCCTACCTGAGTGAAATGAACTTCCGGCCACACGGCGTGGCCGCCTCTACTTCATGGACTGCCCCTCTTCGGACTGCCCACAAAGCTCCCCCACGAAACTTGGCGTCAAGCTGATGCGCCTGCGCCCGTGGGTGCAGACGGCCTTTCTTGGCGTCTGGCTGGCGCCGCTGGGGCAGTGGCTGCGCGGCATTCCGTCGTGTGTGTTCCACTGCTACTCTTGCCCGTTGTCGTCGTTCGCCTGCCCGGTCGGCGTGGCGGCGAACTACGCGGCGCTGTTTCCCGTGGCGATGGAAGTCCCGTATCTGCTCCTCGGCGTGCTGCTGCTGGCCGGGGCGGTGAGTGGCTCGCTCGCGTGCGGCTGGGCGTGCCCATTTGGCTACGTTCAGGATTTGCTGGGCAAGCTCTCGCCGGTGAAGCTTCGCCTTCCGGGCTGGCTCGGCTACACGCGCTACGTGGTGTTGGTCGGCTTGGTCGTGCTCCTGCCGATGTGGCTTGGCTCGCGCGGCGTGCCCTTCGAGGAGCAGGAAATTTCCATCTGCCGTCTCTGTCCCGCGGGGGCGCTGGAGGCCGGGCTGCCCTACTCGGTGCAGAGTTTCATGGCGGGCAACGGCTGGCTGATGAGCTGGTTCAAGACCGGCATCCTCGCCGCGTTCTTGCTGGCGGCGCTGTTCTTCAATCGTCCTTGGTGCCGCGTGCTCTGTCCGCTGGGCGGCTTCCTGGCGCTGTTCAACCGCTTCAGCCTCTTTCATCTCCGGTTCAACGCCAGCACGTGTGTCGAGTGCAACCTCTGCCGCAGCCGTTGCTCCATGGGCGTGAAGCTCGACCGGAAAGTCAACGTGACTGGCTGTGTGCGCTGCCTGGAATGCACCACGTGCGGCGCGGTGGAACCGGCGTTCGCGCTGCCGGAACGAGCCGCCAAACCGGGCGGTGACGATGCGATGAAGCCACGGGTGTGATGGCCTTGAGCTTTCGTGATGAGCACAGGAACATCACCTGCGGGTGAAGTCAGCTTGGTGGGGCGAGCGTACCCGCGAGCCGGATTGGACCGTGGGCGGCTCGCGACGACGCTCGCCCTACCAACAGACCCCAGTCTCAGCAAGGGTCGAGGCGCCAGCCGCGCTACTTCGCCTGCACCCGCCGGTATTTCTCCAGCGCCCACTGCTGCCACTCGATCTTTTTCTGGTTGCGGAGCGCGGGATTTTTCCACTCGGTGGACGCGAGCTTCAGTCCCGCGGCATCGCCAAGCGGCACGCGGCCCAACTCCTGCAAGTCGCCGTCCTGTAAGCCGCGTCGGATGACGGTCCGCCAGGCGTTTTGGAGTTCCGTGTGCGTATCGACCAGCAGCGCGCCGGCCAAGCCCGCCACGATCTCGCGGCGGTCGCGGCCCAGCTTGGAGTCATAGACGAATTTCGCCTTCAGGTCGAACGGCGAGAACTCGATGTTGCTGGCGTCGCGATAGCGCGTGTAAAAGTCGGGCCGGATCGACATTCGGTCGATGCTGAATTCCTGTGGCCCGCCCGGCTGGCCGCGCTGGAGGAACCAAATCTTCTGGCCGTCCTCCGACAACACGAAGTCGATGAACCGTTGCGCTGTGGCCAAGTTGGGCGCGCCCCGGAGGATGCAGAGGCCGTCCGGGTTCAGCGCGGCGAAGTCCTGCGGCAGCACGAAGGTGACGTTCGTCTTGCCCGACGCAGCGACTTGCGAGAAACCGTAGAAGTCGATGGCGAACCCGTAGGCCGTTTCGCCCAGCGTCACGTCCTTGGCCGTGGAAGAGGAGACGCGGTCGAACTTGCGCACATTGCCACCGATCTGCGTGAGCACCTGCCAGCCGCGTTCCCAGCCGTAGAACTGGAGGATCGACTCGAACATCACGTTCATGGTGCTGCTGTGCCGCGGATCGCCCGCGCCCACCCAGCCGAAGAATTCCGGGCGGGCCAGGTCTTCCCAGCGCGTCGCATTTGGAAGGTGCGCCAGCCGTTGGAGCCGCGTGTTCTGCAGGATGCCGAAGCTCGACAGCACCGCGCCGAACCAGGCGAAGTCGCGGTCGTAGAGTTCGATGCCGTTCAACTCGCGCGGAATCTTGCCCATGATCTCCGGCGGCGGCTGGTAACGCTGGGCCAGCTTCTTGTCGCTGAAGAGAAGGAACGGCTCCAGCCCGCCGCCGAAGAAACAGTCGATGCCGATGCCGTCGGGCTTACGGGCGAACTCGGACTGGACGAACTTGAGCGCGTCTGACGTGCCGCCCAGATCGCGCCACTCGACTGAGGCGGGGGCGTTGAACTTCGCTTGATGCCAACGGGCGAAGCCGCGGGCAAATTCCGTGCGGATGGCTTCGACGTGCGGAGTGATGACGATGACCCGCGCCTCGGCGGCACGCGAGGGCAGGGCGGCAGCCAGCGAAGCCATCGCCCAGCAGAACAGCACGCGGCACCAGTTCATGAGCCGACTCGGCATGGACGAAAACGTAGGCAAAGCTCTTCGAAGGTCCAACGCGAAAAGCAGAAGCCGTGGGATAGGCGTCGCGCCTGTCTCCATTCCTCACTTGCGTTCATTGAAGAGAGGCGCCATGCGTCCCGCGGAAGGTCCCTTCCGCTACCAATCGGAGCCAGGCGCGACGCCTGTCCTACGTTTACACCCGCGCCTGCTCCAGCCGGGCGATGCGTTCTTGCAGCGGCGGGTGCGTGGAGAACAGGGCCGCGAAGCCGCCTTGCTTGCCGGAAATCTTGAACGCCTGGAAGCCTTGCGCATGTTGCGCCTCAACAGCGGCCACCGCCGGATCGTGCAGCCGTTGCAGGGCGCGCAGCGCGCCGAGCATGTTGCCGCGGCCCGCGTAGGCCGCACCGCCGGCGTCGGCGCGGAATTCGCGCTGGCGGGAGAACCAGTTCACGATCAGCATGCCCAGCATGGAGAGCACGACCTGAAACACCATCACCAGCATGAACTGCATGAAATAACCGCCGCCGCGCTCATCGCGCGAGCGCAGGGCCTGGCTGACTACGAACGCCAGCACCCGCGCCAGGAACATGACGAAGGCGTTGATCACGCCTTGCAGGAGCGTCATCGTCACCATGTCGCCGTTGGCGATGTGGGCCACTTCATGGGCCAGGACGCCGGCGACTTCGCTGGAGCGCATCGAGTTGAGCAGGCCGCTGGACACGGCGACGAGCGAGCGCGAGCGCGTCGGGCCAGTGGCAAAGGCGTTCACCTCCGGCGATTCATAGACGCCCACCTCGGGCATCTTGGGCAGTCCGGCACGGCGGGAGAGTTCGTACACCGTCTCGATGAGTTCGCGCGCGTCAGGGCTGGTCGTGTCCGGTGAGATGACTTGCACGCCCATCATCCACTTGGCGGAAAGGCGGGAGATGGCCAGCGAAAACAGTGCTCCCGCGAAGCCCCAGATCAGGCACATCACGGCCAAGCCGGTCAGCCCGCCTTGCGGGAAATAGCGGTCCACGCCCAGCAGGGCCAGCACGATGGAGATCGTGGCCACCACCAGCATGTTCACCAAGCCGAAGAGAAAAAGTCGTTTCGCCATTTGCATACCGTCAAAAGTCGTTGGTTCTCTGAATGTCGTTCAACCTCTGCGAACCGTTCGCGGGTTGGACGCGGGAGGACTCAGGAGCGTTCAACCTTCGTCCCCGCCGGCGCAAAAGATAGCGGGAGGATGGAGGTTTGCAACGGGTCTCAATTCCCCGTCTTCAACTCCACCACGTCATGCGGGGCGGCTTCCTTGATGCCGGCGGGGCTGACGCGGATGTAGCGGGCGTGGTCGCGAAGCTCCGGCAGGTTCGCCGCGCCCAAGTAACCCAGGCCGGACTGGATGCCGCCGATGAGCGTGGCCAGCACGCGGTCGGCGGAGCCGGCGGATTCCTTGAGGGCCTCGATGCCTTCGGCGGCTACCTTGCGGTTCGGGTCTTTGTCGTGGCCGTAACGCGCAGCGGAGCCGGCCTTCATCGCGGCGAGACTGCCCATGCCGCGGTATTGCTTGTAGAGTTTGCCGCCGATCTCCACCACTTCGCCCGGCGCCTCGCTGCAACCGGCGAGCAGCCCGCCGCAGACGACGGCGTTGGCCAGGGTGAGCGCCTTGACGATGTCCCCCGACTTGGTGATGCCGCCGTCGGCCACGATGGTGACGCCTTTCTTTTTCGCGGCGCGGGAGGTGACGTAGAGGGCCGTGAGTTGTGGAATGCCCACTCCGGCCACCAGCCGCGTGGTGCAAATCGAGCCTGGCCCTTGCCCCACTTTCACGATGTGCGCGCCAGCCTGGGCGAGGAATTCCACGCCCGCCGCGGTGGTGACGTTGCCGGCGAGAAGCGGGAGTTTCGGGAAGGCCTCGCGCAGCATCTTCACCGTCTCGCCCACGCCTTTGCTGTGGCCGTGGGCCGTGGATACCGCCACCGCGTCCAGGCCGCGCTCCACCAGGGCGCCGACGTGGGTGAGGATGCGCCCGCGGTCCAGTTCGCCGAAAGCGTTGCGCGTGGCGGAAACGGCCGCGCCGCAAAGGAGCCGGTGGTTCGCGTCGCGGGCGGGTTTGAACTGGGCGTTGCGCTCGATCATGATGCGCTCGACGTCGTTCAGGGTGAACAGCCCGCGCAACCGGTCGTCGTCATCGACCACAAGCAGTTTGTGAATGCCGGGATGGTCGAGGAAGAATTTGTCCGCACGGCCAATCGGGTCGCGGCCCAGTTCCTTCTTGTTGATCGTCTGCACCTGGGAACGCGGCGTGAGGACCTCGGCCGCCTTCTTCATCGCGTAGCGCGGCTTGACGACGTGGCCGGAGAGCAGCCCTTCGAGCTTCCCCTGCGCGGACACCACGGGGAACGTGCGGAAGCCGTAGCGTTTGGTTTCGATCATCTCCAGCACGTCGCCGATCAACAATTCCGGCGCGACCTTGATCGGGTCCTGGATGAGGCCGTGGACGTGGTTCTTCACCCGGCTCACCTCGGACAACTGCTGGCGCTCCGTCATGTTGTAGTGGATCAGCCCCAGGCCGCCGTTCAGGGCCATGGCGATGGCCATGCGCGACTCCGTCACGGTGTCCATGTCGGCGGAGATGATGGGGATGTTGAGGTGCAAACCCTCGGCGAGTTGCGTTTCGAGCACCGTGTCGCGCGGGAGGATTTCCGAGAAGTGCGTGGCCAGCGTGACGTCGTCGAACGTCAGCGCCAGTTTGCTGTTGGCCGGGAAAAATTCATCGGCCGGTTTGAAGAAGTGGGCGTCGAGGTTGTCGGCTGGTTTCGCCATGTCGGAATGTCACAAACGAGGGCTTTCTGTGGCAAGAGGAAACTGGGGGCGCGATGCCTCGCAAGCTCAGCGAAATCCTGGCCCGCCGCGTGAGGGCACGCGGCCTGCCAGGCGCAGGTGTAGGCCGGGTCCCCTGACCCGGCGTTCGCCCCGAAGTGCAGGTCGCTGCGGTTCGTCAACGATTTAGCCTGAATTCCGAAATCGGATGGGGAGAGCGCGCGGCCCGCGTGCGGGTTTCGGCGGCCCGCCGAAACCTTCCACACTACTGGCTGGAGAGCGACGCGGTTTCTTTCCAAACGGGCCGCCTCTGCAAGAGGACGAGGCGGAGCGGGTTGTCCGGCGGGCCGCCGGACAACACACGCCGGTGGCGTGTGCTCCCCAACTTCGGAGTTCTGATTCAGACACTCCCGATGTCCAGTGTTGAACTTCTCCCATCCCTTGGCACACTCCGCAGCGATGTCCATGAGTTGTTTCCAGGAATGCCGAGCCACGCTGTCCGAACGTCCTCCGTGTGGCTCACGCCCCTGGCTCGCTGGCATCGTCCAGACCGAGGAATCGCGCCGATGGCGTGGGGCGAGGCCCCACGCTGGTATGCACCGGACCTTTGGCCCTGGATGGGCGGGCGATGGGACGGAGTCCGGTACGGATGGATTCGAGGAATTTTGGGAGGCATTGGGGAGCACGGCCAGTCGGGTCGGCTAGCGCCAACGGCGCGTCTTCATATCAGCCTGGGGCGCCGCCCCAGGCCACGAACCGGCAATGCAACCAGGGCTGAAAGCCCGTTCCACTGCGACTTTTTGTTCTATGTCATTGGGGCGGACGCGATGTGAGTGCCAATCTCTTCAACCTTCATCAATCCCAAATCGTAGGTGTTTGGTAGTCGATCAACGCGCCAAATATCGACTCTGTAATTTGCCTTCATCAGGACATCCTGGAGGTCATTGCGATGCTGTTCGAGGAAGCGGTAGCCGAGAATGACGGCGGTGAGTTTCTCCTTTGGAAATGGCATTTTCTTTGGTTCGTCGCCTTGAAAGACCAATCGCCACTCCTCCTGAAACTGCCAAGGCAGCGATTTGCAGAACGCCAGTTCGTCATCCTCGCCAGGTTCAAGAGCGAAGTGGCCGAGGTCTGTAGGCGAATGACAGTAAACGACCGGCTTTGCTCTTCGGAAGAACTCGTGGTCCGTATCAAAGACCAAGCAGATTCCGGTATGTTTTGCAGCGTAGAAGGCCCACATGAGCTCACTTCCAAAGTGGGCGGAGAAACAGACGATCCGCGTGTGGCGTCGGGACTTCCGCCGGCCCATCGCACGCAAGACCTTCTGGTCTTGCGGGTCGGTGACGGTTTTCTCGTTTAACTCAGTGATCGCACCGATGTTGTACTTATCCATCAGAGGATGGACGCCGTCCAAGTCGAGAAGAACAAAACGATCCATGTCCAAAGGACTGCCCGTTGCATGCGCTCCGAGGAGGGTGTCATGCGGATCGTCGAGCTCATGCGGAGAAGGGCAATAAAAGGCGCCTTCCTCCAAGAGCTCGCGTGTGCGGTTCTTACCGGCAGGATTCCACGTCCGGAATTTGAAAAGTTTTGGCGGGATTGAAGGCAAAGGAAAGGGCGTTGGTATCGAGTTGCGGTGCTATCGGGATCGGTCCAGAAACCTGTCCCGCCTACCGCAGAACGGAGTGCGTTATGTCGCCTCCACCAGTTCCACTTTCAGCGTCTTGCCCAAGGCGCGGGCCAAACGGTCAATCACGGTCAGCGGCGCGCCCTCCGCGTTGGCTTCAATGCGAGCGATGGTGGTCTTTGGAGTCTTGGCACGTTTGGCGAGGGCGTCCTGAGTCAGCCCCGCTTCTTCACGGGCCTGGCGCAAGAGCAGACCCAGCTTGAACTCCTCGTAGCCTGCGTCATAGCCGTCCGCAAATTCAGGATCGCGCCGCTTGCGCGCCTCGACGTATTGCTGCAAATCGCTCTTCATGGTTTGAACTTTCGGTTGAAGTGTTCGAGCCGTCGCGCTTCCGCCAGACGGATTTCGCCCGGCGGCGTCTTCTGCGTTTTCTTGGCAAAACCGTTCGTCACGATGATCAGATGGCCGGCTTCCCAGAAGCCCAGGAGCCGAAACGAGTCGCTCGCGAAGTCCGCCCGGACTTCCCAAATGTCCCTGGTGCCGGTCAGCTTCTTCAGATACTGCTCCGGCACGCGCGGCAAGTCTTCGATGGCCTGCAGCACCCACAGCACTTTCCGCGCTGCCTTGGGCGGCAATGCGTCCAGAAACTCCTGCACCGGCGCGCGTCCGCCGGCGGTCGTGTAGAAGTTCACTTTCCGCATGGACGGAAGTTAGCGTGATCGTCGTTGAGCCGTCAACGGATGGTTGAAGCCCGCTTGCGGCAGGTGGTCGGCGAGGATGTCCGCGCCGTGACCACGCTAACGCAGTGTGCTGCGGAAAACCTGAAGGGACGAGCGTGTTCGGCGGGCCGCGTGCGTTCCTTGCCCTCTGCGCAGTTTTCCGGCCTACACGAGCTTCGCCAACTCCGCCTGGCTTGCCGCCAGCACCTCTTGATGCAGGGACTTGCCGTGGGAATCCATCGTCACCACGGCGGGGAAGGCCTTGACCTCGAATTCCCAGATCGCTTCCGGGGCGCCGAACTGGTCCATCAGATAAACGTTGCGCACTTTGGTGATGCACTCGCCCAGCACTTGCGCCGCGCCGCCGACGGCGTGGAGATAGACGCAGCCGGCTTCCTGGCACGCCGCGAGGGTGCGCTCGCCCATGCCGCCCTTGCCGATGACGCCGCGCAGCCCGAACTGGCGGATGATCTGGCCTTGGTACGGCTCCTCACGTGCCGACGTGGTGGGGCCAGCGGCGACGCATTTCCACTGGCCTTGTTCGTCTTTGATGACCACCGGCCCGCAGTGATAGAGGATGCCGTTGCGCAAATCCACGCCCGGCGGAAGCGCGCCGCCTTCGTGGAGGTATTTGTGGACCGCGTCGCGCCCGGTGAAGAGCACGCCGGTGATGGCAACTTCGTCGCCCACCTTGAGCGCGCGGATTTTGTCTTCGGTGAAGGGAGCCGTCAGGGAAATCATGGTGGTGGAAGGCAACGGAGTTAGTACAGCCACTTCTCAATTTGTCCGTCCGCGCCGAGCGTTACGCCCTGGCGCCGGAAAGCCCAGCACATGTAGCTCACGCTGACGAAATAGGAGGCCGGCACCCGGTTGGCCGCGCCGATCTTGACGCCCAGCAAAGTGGTCTTGCCGCCAAAGCCCATCGGCCCGATGCCCAGCTTGTTGGCCGTGTTCACGATGTCCTGCTCCAAGGCGTCGAGTTCGGGCACCGGGTTGCGGTCGTCCAGTTTGCGGAGCAGTTGCTGCTTGGAGAACTCGTAGCTCGTCGCCCGGTCACCGCCGACGCAGACGCCCAAGACGCCCGGCCCGCAGCCTTTGCCTTGGGCCTGAAGCACGGCGTCGAGGATCACCTTCCGGCAGCCGGGGAGGTCGCGGTCGGCTTTGAGCCGCTCGATGGGCAGCGAGTATTGGGCGCCGACATTCTCGCAACCGCCGCCTTTAAGCATGAGGCGCACGGCCACTTCCGGTGAGCGATGCTGGTGGAAGTGCAGCGTGGGCGCGCCGGGGCCGACGTTGGTGCCGTCGTTCTTGCCGGTGATCGAATCCACCGAGTTCTGGCGAAGGTAGCCTTTCTTCGTGGCCAATTTCACCGCCTCGCGCGCCGTGTCGGCGAAGCTGATCTCGTCGAAGCCGACCGGACAATCCACGTAGAACAGGATGCTGCCGGTGTCCTGGCAAATCGGCTGCGATTTCTGCTTCGCCAGTTCGATGTTGCGTTGCACGATCTGGAGCGCGGATTCGGCAATCGTGCCCTTCTTCTCCTCCTCCAGCGACCGCAGCAGCGCCGCCTGAACGTCGTCCGGGATCTCCGCCGACGCGCGGCGGATCAGTTCGACCAGTGAGTCGTGCAGTTGTTTCATGCCAGCAGGAGGCTAAGAGCGAGTGGAGCGAGTGTCAACGGAGGGGCAGGGGAAAACATCCCAATCTGGGCGAAGTCCTGCCCGCCGCGTGAGGGCACGCGGCCTACGGGTTCCGGTCAGGAAATTCCCAGGTCCCGCAGCTTCTCCCGGTAGCCGCGGCTGAGGGTGAGCTTGGCGCCGTTGCGCAGGATGACGGCGTAGTCGCCGTGAAAGAGGGGCTGGAGTTCTTTGACCTTCTCCACGTTCACGATGGTGGACCGGCTGATGCGGAGGAACCGCTTCGCCGGGAGCCGCGCCTCCAGGGAATTCATCGTCTCGCGCAACATGTGGCCTTCGGTCCCAACGTGGATCTTCACGTAGTTGTCCGCGGCTTCCACCCAGTCGATGTCGCTGAACTTCACGAAAACCACCCGGCCGTCGGTCTTGATGGCGAGGCGGTCGGCGGGCTTTTCCTCGGGGCGCAAGTCCGCCAGGAGCGCGGCGAGCTGTTGCTGCATGGAGCCGGCCTGCTTCTGTTGGAGACGGTCCACCGCGCGGCGCAAGGCCGTCTGGAGCCGCTCGCGATCGAACGGCTTCATGACGTAGTCCACGGCGTGGATTTCAAACGCCTTGACCGCGAACTGATCGTAGGCGGTCACGAACACCACTTCCGGCGTCACCTCGCCGCCCAGTTCCGTGAGCACGCCAAAGCCGTCCAGTTCCGGCATCTGCACGTCGAGGAACACCAAGTCGGGCTTGTCGCGCCGGATGGCTTCCACCGCCTCGCGTCCGTCGGCGCACTGGCCGATGATTTCGATCTCGGTTTCCGCGCGCAGCAAGCCGGCCAGCCGCTCGCGAGCGAGGGCTTCGTCATCCACGATCAGCGTCCGAATTTTCATAGGTCATGAGAATGGGCGTGGTGTGAAAGGGGAGTTCGATCTCCACCAGCAGCCCTTTCCCCGAGCCGCTGCAGAGTTCGAGCCGCTGGGCCTGGCCATAGAGATGCCGCAGCCGCTCACGCGCGTTGGCCAGGCCAATGCCTTTGTGAGTGCGAGACTGCTGGCGCAGTCCGGCGCCGTTGTCCTGCACGCGCAGAAGAAGCCGGTCCCGCTCGCGCTGGGCGCGGAGAGTGATGCGGCCTTTGGCCGCGTGGCGCTCGATGCCGTGGCGGATGGCATTTTCCACGATGGGCTGGAGGATCAGGTTCGGCACCAGCGCGTCAAGGGTGTCGGGCGCGATTTCGTGTTCCACGCTCAGGCGGTCGCCAAAGCGGATTTGCTCGATCTCCAGGTAGCGCGACAGAAATTCCAGTTCACGGCGCAGGGCCACCTCCTGCGTGTCCGTCGCGTCGAGCGCGAAGCGGAGCAGTTCGCTCAGGCGCACGAGCATCCGGTCGGCGGCATCCACGTCGCGGTGCATGAGGGTGGCGATGGCGTTGAGGGTGTTGAAGAGGAAGTGCGGGTTCAACTGGGTCTGGAGCGTTTGCAGGCGCGCTTCCGCGAGGCGCTTCTCGAGTTCGATGGTGCGCAACTCGCGCTCGCGGAATTTCCGGTAGTAGTCCAGGCCGCTGCTCAGACCCACCACGATCCAATAGACCAGCACGTTGAAGTGGAACGTTTTCACCAGGAGCGGATCGAAGATCTCCGAGAAGCCGGCGAGGCTGGCCGCCTGGCGCTGGCCCACCCAGGCGCGTAGCGCCATGTAGAGCATGGAGAACGCGCCGCTGCCCAGCAGGTGCAGCGTGAAGTTGCGCCAGAAGTTCGGCGCGTCGAGCGGGCAGCGCCGGGCCAGCCAGAGCGCGGGGAGCGAGAGCAGCGCGTAGAGATACCAGTCCGTGAGCGCGTTGGACACGGCCAGGTGCCAACTGACCGGATACCGAAGCTGCGCACTGGTGAAGTAGAACTGCGCGGCAAACGAAAACCCCACCAGCGTCCAGAGCACGAAGATGAGCGGCCACTTGAGCCAAGCTTTCTTGTTGAGGGTGCGCAGCGGCATGAAACTTGGAGGCCGGTCAGTCCCAGCCGATGACCCGCCCCGCATTCTGTTCCTGGAGCCACGCCAGGAGTGGCTTGAAGTACTCGACCATCGCGCGGGTGGACAGTTCCTCGCCGGTGGCTTCGCGCAGCACCTTGCGCCAATCCTCCGTGGCGCCTTGGGCCATGATCTGGCGGAGGAAGTCGCCGACCGCGCGGTGGCCGGCGTAGCTGCATTGTTGCGGCGGCTGCCGGAGGATGTGTTTTGCGATGTGCTCGTGCAGTTGGAACTTGAGCACCGTGGCGATGGCGTAGGCGAAGTAGTAACACGGATTGTCGTTGATGTGCGTTTTGGTCGCCGCGTCGCAGAACTCCTCGCCGCGCGGCGCCGGCGGCTCGACGCCTTGGAAGTCGCGCACGTACTGCCACCAGCGGGCGTTCCATTGGTCGGGCGGCAGGGCCTTCGCGTACACGTCCGCCTCCCAATGCGTGATCGTGCCGCTGCTCCAGAAGATGAACGGCACGGTGGTCGAGAGCGCGTCGTTGAGCAGGAAGGAAGTTTCGTCGGCCTTGAAGTCGGCGGGCAGGACGCGGACCGCCTTCAGATACGGCACCTGGCCGCAGGCGAGCGAGGCCAGTTCCCCCATGCCCTCGTGGAACGCCGGGTTCGCTCCCGTGCGCAAGAGCGGCGGCACCTCCGGGCGCGTGTAGCTGATGTCGTAGTAGCCGTGGCCGAGTTCGTGGTGGGCCGTCTCGAACCACTGCCAGTTCGGCTCCACACTCATGAGCGAGCGGATGTCCGTCTCCAGATCGACGTGCCAGCAGGAGGCGTGGGTGTTCTTCTTCCGTGCCTCGCCGGGTTTGATCGGATACAAGTCGGAGAGTTTCCAAAAGCTATCCGGCAATTGGGGGAAGCCCAAGCCGCTCCAGAACTGCTCCGCCGTCTTCACGATCTGTTCCGGCGGCCACCCCTTGAACCGGTCATCGAGGTTGGCGGCGTCGATGAGGCCGGTCCAGTTCTGCGCCCAGCGGTTGTTGATCCAGTGGGCTGGAATGCGCTTGGGCACCGGCTGGCCGTAGCGTTTCGCCAACTCGTGCTTCGTCCAAGTGTGAAGCTGCAAGTAAAGCGGCCGCAGTTCGCGCATGAACTCGTCCTGGAGCCGGACCATCTCTTCGCCGGTCAGGCCGTAAGCGGCGACCTGCAACGCGAAGTAGTCGCGGTGGCCCAACTCGCGCGCGACGCCGTTGCGCAAGTCGCGCAGCTTGATGAGGCCAGGCTTGAGGGCGGGACCGGATTGTTTGCTCGCCTCCCAGACGGCCTGGCGTTGCGCGAGGTTTTTGTTCGTCTGAAGGAAGTTGTCGATCTGGTTCGGCGTGATCGGCTGGCCGCTCAACCGGAAGACGAACGCGTTCAGCATGGAAGACTGTTGTGTCTCGGCCGCGATGCGGTCGGCGACGAGCTTGGGATTGGTCATCGGCCCTTCAGCGGCGTTGAGCAGCGCCCGTTCGAGTTGGCGGACGGTGACGGGCTTGAGTTGTGGGCGCTGCTGGAGCAAGGCCTGCGCTTCGCGGATGAGCGCGGGGTTGCCCGTGAACGCGGCGCGCGCCTTGCCTGCGACTTCGGCCGCAGCGTCGTGTTCGGGCTTCACATCGGTGGCGGCGGCCCATTGCGCCTCGCTCTCCACGCGGGAGAGGGCTTGGTAGCCGGCATTGACCAAGTCCAGGAAACGATCTGCCCGCTCCTGCAGCGGCAGTGCCGCGAGCGCACCGGCTGGCGCGAGCAGCCAGCAGCCAAGGAGGGCGGCAGCGGAGAGCGGTTTGAATCTGGGCGAATTCATGGGCGCGAACGTAACCGAGGAGGAGGCGAATGACAATGACTTCAAGGTTGGCTTCAAGGTTGGCGAGGCGGTGCCTCCACAAGTTGTCGGCGCGGTCGGGGTGACGAAGGATTTGGACTGCGCCGGCAGAGCGGAGCGACGACGGCGCTTTTCCTTCTCCGGCGCCCGACAGCCAAAGCGGCGTCGCGCTCCGCTGGCCGCCGCAGTCCATACGGGGACCGGCCACTGGGAGATGCACTGTTTGCGCGAGGCCGGGCCAAAAATCTTCGTTGCGCGGCGCGGCGGGGTTGTGGCTTCATCGGGCCGTGACTCCGAACGTAGAGTCTGTTGTCAAACCTCGATGAGCCGCCAGCGGATGCGAGTCCTCTATTCCGGCCACGTTCAGGGAGTCGGATTTCGCTACACCGCGCGATCGGTGGCGGCGGGATTTGAAGTCACCGGCACGGTACGGAATCTGTCTGATGGACGCGTCGAGTTGATCGCCGAGGGCGAGCGCGCGGAGTTGGAAGGGTTCCGGGACGCGATCCGGGATTCCGGGTTGGGAAGTCTCGTCCGGCAGGAAGCCGTGACGTGGAGCGACGCCACCGGAGGATTTCACGGTTTTGAAATTGTGCGTTAATCTACGAACCAGATGAAGTACGCGGTCATCGCCGACATTCATGCCAACCTGGAGGCGTTCCAGGTCGTCCTTGAAGACACGAAGAGCCAGAAATGCACGCATTACTGCTGCGTGGGGGACGTCGTGGGCTACGGCCCCAATCCCAAGGAATGTCTCGACATCGTGCGCGGCATGAACATGCCCACGGTGAAGGGCAACCATGACGAGTATTGCTCCAGCGAGGAAGACCTTGACGGCTTCAATCCGCACGCCGCCGAAGCGGTGGTCTGGACCCGCAAGCAGCTCCTGCCGCAAGACCGCCAATGGCTGCGCGACCTGAAGTACGTCCGCATGGTGGCCAGCTTCTCGATGGTCCACGCCACGCTCGATGGCCCGCAACGCTGGGGATACGTCTTCGACAAGCTCATGGCCGCGGCCAGCTTCACCTACCAGAACACGAGCGTGTGCTTCTTTGGCCACACCCACGTGCCGGTGGCCTTCGTGCGCGATAGCGTGGTGCGCGGCGGCAGCTATTCGAAATTCAAGGTCGAGCCGGGCCGGAAATATTTCGTCAACGTCGGCAGCGTGGGCCAGCCCCGCGACGGCAACCCCAAAGCCGCCTACGTGATCTACGACCTCGACGAAGGCTCCATCGAAATCCGCCGCCTCGACTACGACATTCCCACGGTGCAGCGGAAGATCATGGCCGCGGGACTTCCGCAGCGTCTGGCGGATCGGCTGTCGCTGGGGAAGTAGCTCTGGCGAGGTTGAAGAGATGAAGGGTTGAAGAGTTGAAGAGGCTTCGACACTGGGCGGAAGCCACCTCATGCAGCCTCTTCAACTCTTCAACCCTTGATCTCTTCAACCTCCTCCCTCCTCTCCTCGCCATCTCCGAACCTGCCTCTTCCCAGTTCCGCCTGAATAGAGCCTGACTCTCCGGCGTCGTTTTGTGCGTTCGGCAAACCGAACGGCGCGCTTGCCTCGTCACCGCACGCGCCTAGACTCGGCTCCATGAACAAAGCTGTCTTCATCATTGCAACATGGCTGGCCGCGACCGGCTGGAGTCCGGCGCAGGTCGCGGTCGAGTTGTTGCTGGAACAGGAGCAGTACCTCCGCAACGAGTCCCTGCCGCTCCGCGTGCGCATCTCGAATTCCTCCGGCCAAACCCTGCGCTTCGGCGCCGAAGCGGACTGGCTCGCGTTTGAGATTCAGGACACCGAAGGCCACGCCGTGCGGCGCCTGGGCAAAGTGCCGTTGGCCGATCCGTTCAACCTCGGCTCGGCGCGCGTGGCCACGCTCAAGACAGACCTGATGCCGTATTTTGACCTGAGTTCCATCGGACATTTTTCGGTCAGCGCGACCCTCAAGGTGGGGCAATTGAACGCGAGTTTTTCCTCCCGGGCCGAGAGCTTCAACATCATCAGCGGCTCGAAGATTTGGGAGCGGGAGTTTGGCGTGCCCCGCACCAGCCCGCCGGACGTGCGCAAGTACGCCCTGGTGCAGGCGACGTTCCTCAAACAGCTCCGCCTCTACGCGCGCATCACCGACCCGCATGACCAGAAAGTGTTCCGAGTGCAGGCGCTCGGCCCGCTGGTGTCTTTCAGCAAGCCGACGGCTCAACTGGACAAATCGTGCAACCTCCACGCGCTCTTCCAAACGGGCGCCCGCAGCTTCCTTTACGAAATCGTGACGCCCGACGGCGAACTCATCATCCGGCAGACGCACGAGCACACGGAAACGCGCCCGACACTGCAAACCGCTGACGACGGCACGCTGTTCGTTGCCGGAGGGCGCCGCTTGGTTCTGCTCAACGATCTGCCGCCGCCGGCGCTGTCGCCGTCGCCCACTGACCTCTCCACGAACCATGAAGCCGCTAGACCTCCGCAGAAAAAGGCCCTGTAGAACGCTCTGGCTCACGCTCGCCGCGGCGCTGTCTCTGGTTCCCGCCTTGCGGGCGGCTGAAGCCGCGCCGGCCACCGTCTCGCTGGAATTGCGGAACGGGGACAAGGTGTCGGGCAACATTGTGACGGAGAATTCGGAGCGCGTCGTCCTCAGCAACGCCTGGAGCAAGGCACTGGTGTTGCCGCTTGAGCAGATTGCCCGCCGCACGCCGCTGGCGACCGCGCCCGTCTCGCCCGTCCCGCCGGCCGGCGTCCAGACCAACACCCCAGCCAAGGCCAGCCCCGCCCCCGCCGCCGTCGCCACCAAACCCGTCGTGGCCAAGCCTCCGAAACGCTGGGCCGGCGAAGCGCAGGTGGGACTGGACGTTCTCCGCAGCACCAAGACGCGCCAGCTTGCCCACGGACGCGCCAAGCTCACTTACATCAAGGACCGGTTCCGCACTATCTTCGACGTGAGCGGGAGTTACGGCAAAACCGAGGGCGTGGTGGACGCCGACCGCATTGACGCGGCGAACAAGACTGACTTCGACATCGGCCAACGGTGGTACGTCTATAACCTCGCGGGCATGGGCTACGACAGCGTCCGCAAAATCGATCTGCGTTACGAAGTGGGGCCGGGCCTGGGGTATCATCTGCTGACCCGGCCCAACTTTGTTCTGAACGCGGAAGCTGGCTTCGACTACCAGATGGAAGACCGGGCCGACAGCCCCAACGTGAGCCGTTTCTACGGACGGTTGGGCGAAAGCGGCGTGTGGAAGATCACGGATCGCTTCTCCTTCGATCACCGCTTCGAGTATTTTCCCAGCCTGGAAGACGCCGCCGAGTTTCGCCTGCGCGGCGAGGCGACCCTCCGCTACTGGCTGCTGCAAAACATCTCGCTCAATCTCAGCGTGCTGGACACTTACGACACTGCGCCCGCCAAGAACGTCACCCCGAACGACCTGCAAATCCGGTCGTCCGTCGGCGTGAAGTTCTGACTCGGAGTTCTCAGCACCAGCGTGAAGAGGACACGGCTTGCGGGGTCAGGGTGTCAACGTTGCAGGGTTGAAGAGTTGAAGAGTGAAAGGTTGAAGAGGTTTCGTGAGATCGCTTCAGCCCTTTGCCAAAGCCTCTTTGCCCCTTTAACCCTTCAACCCTTCAACCCCGCTGGCAAAAAGAGCGGGCTGAGAAGGATCCCTCCGCTTCACCCGACCAACGTGGGCCGGGCGGTTCCGAAATCTGAAAGAAGCCTGAAGCTCTCAGTCGCGCGCTCGCCGTGGGCTGGGCGGTGCGAGGAAAAACCAACTGAAAACCTCGCCGCGCTCCGACCATTCGAGCCTCCGGCTTCTTTCGGATTCCGGCTTCCGCATCCCGCCGGCCCAGAGCGTGTTTGAGAAGCCCCCTTGCGCCGCCGGGGCCGGGATCGCTGGACCGGGTCCAGCACCGAATCGCGGTGAGATTCGGTGGCCCGGTCCCGCCCGGCACGTCTTCCCAAACACGCCCTAAGCCATCTGGTACCGCCCATGATGACTGAACTCCGTCAACTTGCTCACCACGCCGGACAGGCCCGGCAGCACGAAGTCATGATGTACCTTCCCCACCCAGGGTGAGGACAGGAGCAACGAGGTGCAACCCGCCGTGCGCGCCGCCTCGGCGTCCTGCCACTTGTCACTGATCACGAACGAATGGTCGAGATCGATGTGCCATTGGTAGGCCGCTTCCCGGAGCAAGCCGGGCTTGGGCTTGCGGCACGGACAGTGATCGGTTTCCTCGTGCGGACAGACCAGGATGTCGTCGAGGAGGAACGCGCGCCGCAAGACCGCGTGCATGGCGTCCAACTCGCGTCGCGCCAGATGGCCGCGCGACAATCCCGGCTGGTTGGTGGTGGCGATCAGCAGAAACCCGGCGTTCTTGAGCAAGCGGATCGGCGCGATGGCCTCCAGGTTTACTTCGAATTCATCCAGCGTCAGCGGGCTGACCGGGTATCGGCCCTGCACTTGCACCCGGTTCAGGATGCCGTCTCGCTCGATGAACACCGCTAGTTTCATGCAAGTGAGAGCAAGCAGGAGCGCGGCCAGTTCCCGAAAAGGAATAAAAAAGCAGGGCGGGGCTGATTTCACGCGGCGGGAAACGGGTTCGCAATCCTGCAATTCGCTCAGCCTGGCCCCGCCTTGGAGCGCAGACTCCGCAGTCTCAGACATCCTGAGTTGTCCGCTCTGTTTTGTGGAAGCCAGGAATCGAGATGAAGCGGCGTTCACCGGGTCAGGGGACCCGGCCTACAGGAAAGGCGTGCCTTGTAGGCCCGGTGCCCTCACCGGGCGGCCGCGCGTTCCACGGCTCAGGATGTCTGAGTCTGTCGTGAGGCCACGGCCAAACCTCGTAGCAGCCGACGTGAGGAGGCTCCCTTCAGTGGTCAGAAAGCAAAAGGAAGCCAGCGCCTACCGGCGGAATTCCGAACGGGTCGGCGATGGCCTCATCAATTCTCGCACTCGTTCGACCAAGTCCCGCACGGTCATTCGCTGGGCCGACGGCGTTGGCACATGCTCCCCGGATGGCAGCGGCTCGCCCAGTTCACGCTCCACTTCCATCTCGAAAGCCACCCAGTCCATGCTGTCCCACAGCGGCAGCCTCTCGAGCGTGCCGGGGTAACTGTCGTCGGCCCGGACGAACAGCGGGTCCACCAGTCCCACCCCGCCAACGGCTCGGCGAACGGCGAGTCCGATCCGGGCCGCCTCGGTGCCACTGCAGATCTGACAGTCTTGGAGGAACTCTTCGTCAGCTTGGCGAATCCGCCCCTGGCGGAAATCATCCACTTTGTGGTGGGCCGTCTTGAACATCTGCCACCTCAAGCGGCTTTCACGCTGCCTACCGCAACGCTTCGCTGGCGGCGATCACCCGGCTCTCGATGAATTTCACGATGGGCCGCGTCCGAATCAACGCGTTGTTCTCCGTCTGCCCCATGAAGGTGTCCAAGGTCACGCGCGCGGCGGCGACAATCTCGCCGTTCCGGTCGCGCACCGGCAACATCACCGCCACCGTCTCCCGGCTCTTGCCGATGAACGGCGTTCCGTCCTTGAGGCATTTGGTTTCCGCTTCGCCTCCGGTCTGGCCCAGGTCGCCGGGAGCCTTGCTGGCGATCACCTCGGGCTGGTCCTTGCCCGGCGGAAAGGCAAACAGTTTCAGCCCCCGCACCTTGCCGAACCGCTTCAGTGTGTCCGCGATCACGACATCCATCGTCCGCTCCTTCGGAGTGTAGGTAATTCGCGTGTCTGCGAAGTGGCTGACCGAGTCGGACTTTGTCCAGAATCCGACCTTGCCGGAGGAGAACGAGTTGTCGCTCAGCGGCGGGAAGGCTTCCTTGCCGTTGAACGACACGCGGATTTGGTTGCCGCGGCACTCGACGGCCAGCTCGTGCCACACGCCTTTGGGCACCGGCAGTTCCGGCCCGATGGGCGGGCTGCGGAGGCCGCCGACGAACTTGTAGAACCGCACGTTGTTGCCCAGGGAGCTGAGGCGCACCACGTAGTAGTTCTTTTCGTCCTGGATGCGGAAGGCCAGCCCCGCCATCTGCTCCGCCTCGCCCGAGACGGTCTTCACCCGCGCCCGAAACGTGAAATCCGAATACGTCTCCTCGTCGAACACCAGCAGCGGAAAATGCTCGTCAGTGGCCTCGCGGGAAAGCTGCGCCAGCACCGGTTGCTTCGCCGCCGCCGGGGCCTTGGGCGACAACGCCGGCAGGGCCGACGGCCCCTCGTCCAGGACCACTTTCCACTCGCCCGGCTGGCCTTCGCCGGACACGAGACTGCGGAAGCCCGGCGGCGTCTCATTCACTTTGGTCTGGCTGAAATCGAACGTCCGTTCGTCCGCCGCGACGACCAGACAGGCCGCCATCCAGAAAATCAAAACTCGCAACATGCCGCGCAGGCTACCAGAACCAGGCCCGGCGACAAGGGCGACGTGCGGGCGTCATCACACAGAGCCACGGCTGACCCCCAATCAGTTCGTCCGCTACTGTTTCTTCACCCACACGTAGTCCAGCCCCACGGAGCCGGCTTCGAGGCACTCCAGCACGATCTCGTGCGATCCGGCTTTGAGTTCCACGGGCTTGAAATTCACGTTGAGGACGCGAGGCGCGTGCGCGGCCCGCAGCCGGATTTCTTCAGCGCCTCCCGCGGCGGGAAGAGGCTTGCCGTCAAGGAGCATTCTCACGGTGGCGCCGCCGGGACGATGGACGGCGACCAAGTGAAGCGCCGTGCGTTCGTCCTTTTCGATCGGCAGGTTGAACTTGAGTATGCCGCCTTTCTCGGCCTGCCAGAGAGAGACTCGGAGATGAGTTGCCAGCGGAAACGGGACCGTCTCCAGCCGGCCCGCACTGGCTTCCGGTTTCAGTTCCTCGACGAAGTAGAACTTCGCTCCAGACGCTCCGCCCAGGGCCTTCGGCTCGCGCAGCGGCAGGACCGGGATCTTCAAGTCCGACGGCATGAGGCCACGATGATCGTCCACGGTGCCAGGCCGCGCGTAGTGGTAGGCGATGCGCGCGTAGCTCAAGCCGGGCGTGAAGTTGTGCGCCCAGAGTTCCAGATAGGCCGCCAGCGATTTCTCGAACGGAATCGCATCGAGTATCTGGAAGCGATGGTTCGAGACGTAGCCCGCGGTGTCGGGACCGGAGTCCAGAGGTTGGCCGCAGTACGGATGATCGAAGAGGTCGGGCCGGCTCCAGGAATAATTGAAGTAGTCCTCCGAACCGGTGCCGAAGGTCGAAGGGGCGAGTTCGCCGTCCACGAGAAACTTCTCGTCGCCTTCGCCCCACCAGTTGCCGCCCGCCGTCGGCACGCCGGTCGGATTCATCAGCATGGCCGCACAGCCGGCGAAGACGCCCTTGCCGATGGCGACCAGATACGGAAGGTCGATGACGCTGCCGCCCGCCACGAGGTCGTGATCGGCGCGCCACTTGGCCCGGAAGTAGAGCGAGCGCTCGTCCCATTGCCACGGCGAGAGGAGGACGGAGCCTTCGACACGCACCGGCGCTTTGGTGTGATTGACGATCTCCAGCCGCACCGACTTCTCGTAAGGCATCACAAAGCGGCAGGTCAGCGTCTCGTCCGCCTCGACCGAAAGCGGGAGACTCGAGAGCGGATTCACGCCGGGGCCGGAGGCGAAGAAGTCACCCACCGGCGCTTCCACCTGCGGGCGTTGTGAGCCGTCGAAAGCAATCCGCAGCAGGCATCCGCGCAATGCCACGTCAAGCGGGTCTGCGACGAGGCGAAGCTTCAGTTCCCGGACGGCGCCGGGCGTGTTGGCCGGCGACGACCAAGTCCAGTTTCGGCCCGGCTCGATGGCCGCAACCAATGTCGCCGGTTCGCCCTTGTGGTCGCTCGAAGGCTGGGTCAGGCCAGTGACCGCTGCCCGAAGCGACGTTGCGAATTCACTCAGGTCCTTCTTGGGATCGAAGCTGCGCACGGCCGTGCCCTGCGGATAGAGGCGAACCTGGAGGTGGTAGAAATGAAGCTCGCCGAGCCGGCCCTCCCAAGTGACCTTCAACCCGCGAGCAAACGGGATCGGCAGATAATCCGCATCCTCCTGACTGAAGGCGTTCTTCGTGGCCACGTCGAGTCCGGATGACTTGAGGTAGTTCGACGAGCGCCGCGCCAAGAATTCGTAGGCCGGACCTTCCCAGACCAACGAACCACCCGGCGCGCTCGCGTCGGCGGCAGACGGGTCGAGATACACGCGCAGCACACCGCCCATTCCCGCGGACCAGCCACGCACAATGGCGCCCGGCCCGCTCACGTCGGCGAGCAGGTAAAGACCGGGCTGTCCCTCGCGAGGCTCGCGCAGGACCTTGAGGAAGCCGGGAACCGGCTCGCGGCCGAAACCATCGGCGTTGGAAAACCAGCCGGGGGCTTCGCTCGTGGTGGAGCGGCGATCGTAGCTGGAAAACTGGATCGTGCGGTAGGCCGGCTCCGGCCAGCGGGCCAGCCGCGCGAGGTCGGTCATCTCTTTCAGGAGTGTGCCGGTAGTGGTGAGCGGTGCGCCCGGTTGCGCAGCCAGGGTGGAGGCAGTGAGCCAACAGAAGCAAGAGAAGGCAGCGATGCGATTCATGGCCCTTGAAATAGGGCAAACGAGGTTCGGAAGCCAGAGCAAATCGGAGGGCAAGTCAGGCCGCACTTCAAACCGGCAGGGCAAAGCCGATGCAACCTGTGGAGTGGAGAGAGGGAGCGTTGAAGGGTTGAAGGGTTGAAGGGTTGAAGAGGCCACGGCATTGTACTGCGGCCATCGGTGAAGCCTCTTCAACTCTTCAACCCTTCAACGCTGCAACTTCCCTGGGAACAACCCCAGGTCAGACCCAAAGCCATCCCAAGTTCCCGGTTCACGCCATCCACTCGCGTTCCCGGTCCAGCTTGCCGGAGAGAAGCTCCTTCGTGATGGCCACGTTCTCCGCGACCTGGAAATCGAACATCCCCACCAGCGCGAAGTCGGCGCCGTTCTCGAAAGCGTACTTGAAGCCGGATCGGGGATGAATTGCCCCCGCGGCCAGCACCTTGTAGGCGATCCACGGACGCTTCAGCTCCGACATGAAGGCGATGGTTTCCTTCGGCTCGCGGCACCAGTAGTTGTCGATGCCGTAGTTGTCGATCACTTCCTTTTCCTGCGCGAGCTGGCGGCGGGACCAGTAATTGGTGTTGTGGAGGGTCTTCACGTAGAAGTCCGGGGCGACGCCGGCTTGCTCCACGGTTTGCGCCGTGCGCAATTCGTGCCCCGCCACGCCCGCAATGAGTCCGGCGTGTTTGATGTTCTGGACCAACTCGCCGATGCGGCCCACCGATCCCTCGCGCGCCCAGGCGTCGCCGTTGTTGCCCACGAGGAAGGCGGCGCTCGCGCCGGCATCGACCGCCTGCTTCACGGCGGTCTTCAAGTCGTCCTTCGTCGGACTGATCTGAGCCAGATACTGGATCTTGCCGCCACGCTGGCGGTATTTCTGATACACCTCCACCGCGTGCGGATCGCCTGGGTACGCCACCATCGAGTTGACGCCGTGCTGTTCGCAGAGCGCCCAGGTTTCCATGATCTTCTCGTCCGTGAAGTAATGCCTGAGCAGTCCGGAGACGTAGATGAGATCGCGGCTGTGGGCGTAGCCGCTGATCAAGTTGCCGCCGCAGATCAGACGGCTGATCGTCACCTTGCCGATCTTGCCGACCGGGCACGGGGAGGCCGGCGGGTTGGCGGCGGGCTTGGGCGACTCCGCTGACGCGGCTTGAGCGCCAAGAAGGAGAGCGTTTTCCTCCAGGCTCATGATTGCCGGCGCGGCGACCGAGACGGCGAGCGACTTCTTGAGAAAACTCCGGCGGGCAAGTTGTGAGGGCATGGTGTTCCTCTGGGTCGCGAGCGGGCCCGTTGACTCTGTTTGTTTCGGCATAGCGGAGCGAGTTTGCCAGGGCCGCTCCGAAAGGTGCAAGCCCGACCTTGCTCAGAGCTGCATCAAGCTCGGCGTCGCGCCGGTCTCTATTCTCGAGAGAGAGTTCGTTCTTCCAGCGCCGCCAGAATACGGTTCATCGCCGCCAGCCGGGGCGTCGGCACACCTAGCGCGCGGGCCTGGCGTTGCGGCTCCAGAAACATGCTCTCGAGTTCCAACGGCAGGCCGCGCTCGAAGTCGATCAACGTCGAAGCTTTGTAGGCGGCCATCACGCGAGTCCGGTCCACTTGGTGGTCCACAACCGCATCCGGGATCGCGTAACCGTGCGCTCGCGCGGCCATCACCACTTCCCACATCAGCTCCCGCACGAGGCGTTCCCAGCGGGCGTCATTCAGCAAGGCATCGGTGGCCAGGCACGGCCCGGGCGGCTGATCCGTCGGCACGTTGCCGCGCACGACGGCGTCATAGCCCGCGGCACCGGCCACGCCCAGACCATTGAAGGGAATGTTCCACACCAGTTTCTCCCAGTGGGCCGCGGCCAGGTTCTCCGTCACGGTGCAAGGGATTCCCGCGTGCCGGAACCTTTCCGCCAGCGCGTGGGTGCGAGCCAGCGGCGGGCGGCCCAACTCGCCCAGCACCACTTTGCCGTGGGCGGTGTGGTGGATCAGGCCCGGCTCCAGCCGGTTGAGGCAGACGAAGCACAGGCCGCCGAGAATGTTCTCCGGCCCGAAGAGAGCAGCGAGTTGCTCCTCGTTTCCCAAGCCGTTTTGCAGCGTCACCACCAGCGTCTCCCGTCCGACCAGCGGCGGCAGGAGCTTCGGCAACTCCGTGTTTGCCGTGGTCTTCAGGCCGATCACGACGAGATCGACGACGCCGATTTCCTCCGGCCACCGCGCGCACCGGGGGTGGACGTGGAAGTCTCCGTGGATGCTGCGGACGCGAACGCCCTGGGTCCGCACCACGTCGTAGTCGGAGCGCAACAGGAAATGCGCCTCCTCGCCTGCCCGGCACAACTTGGCGCCGTAGAAACTTCCCAGCGCGCCGCATCCGACCACCGCCATCTTCATGCGCCAATAAAAAAGGCACTCTGACGGATCAGAGTGCCTCGTCTGAAAACAACGCCCTTACTTCTTGCCGAGGATCGCATCCTTCGCGGCCTTGGCCACGCGGAACTTCACGACTTTCTTGGCCGGAATATTGATCTGCTCGCCCGTGGCCGGATTGCGGCCGACGCGGGCCTTGCGGTTCACGAGCACCAGCTTGCCCAGGCCGGGCAGCACGAAACTGTTCTTGGCATTCTTGTAGGCCAGTTCAGCGATGTAGTCGAGAATCTCGACGGACTGTTTCTTGGTGATACCGACTTTTTCCGCGATGGCGGCGGCAACTTGCGACTTGGAGAGTGTTTTAGCCATAGTGTTGTTTTTGTTGTTGTTGTTGCTACTGGGTCTTGCGACTCGGCGGTATTAAACCCCCACCCGGCGGGGGCGCAAGGGTTTTTTATGGAAATTATCTCAATAAAAACGCGGGTTTTTCGCCGGCTGGCACGGTTCAAAAGACGAAGCGGCTTCAACCCATCCCGCGCGGCGCCGGCCCCGCGAAGTCACAGTCCAGCCGGATCGCCGCCACCAGCCGCGCCAGATAGTCATCCCGCGAAATCAACTCCGCGCCCAGCGGCGCCGTGGCCGGGGTGATCATCTGGATGTCGAAGAGCGTGAAGCCGCGTTGTTGGAGGCGGGCGACCAGCGCAGCCAACGCCGCCTTCGAGGCGTTGCTCACGCGATGAAACATGGACTCGCCGGCGAACAGGCCGCCGAGGGCCACTCCGTAAACGCCGCCCGCCAGCTTGCCGTGCTGCCAGCACTCCACGCTGTGGGCGTGGCCTGCTTCGTGCAGCCGCGTGTAGGCCTCCACGAACCGTGGCGTGATCCAGCTTGTGTCCCCGCGGCCCGGCCCGGCCACCGCGCAACTTTCGATCACCGCCCGAAAGGCGCGGTCAATCGTGATCTCGAACACGCCCTGGCGGAGGACGCGCTTCAGACTGCGCGGAACGTGGAAGCCGTCCAACTCGAAAATGGCGCGAGGATCAGGCGACCACCACGTGATCGGCTCGTCGCCCCATGGAAAAATGCCGCTGCGATACGCCAGCAGGAGGCGGGAGACGGAGAGGTCCCCGCCCACGGCGACCAAGCCGTTGATGCGACCGGACGCGGCCGTCTGCTTCGGATCGGGAAACCAGAGCCGGTTGCCAAGGATGGTGGGAGTTGCTTTCACGGCCGTCGGCGGATGAAGTCGGGCACGGGTGTCTCAGGGGGAAGCCTCCAGCGCTTCCATCAACTCGCACTCAAAGTGCCCGCTAAGCTCCATCAAGAAGACGTAGGGCGCATTCTCCGACGTGAGTTCCGGCGTCTTGCCTTCGTCGGGATCGGGACAGCCCAGCCTCAGCCAGCTTCCCACGCGGACATCATTCAACACCTGCAACAAGCTCTCCGCTTCCTCGCGGCTGAAGGCGATGCGCCAGGCATTCCCCGTCGCGGTGAAGCGCGGTGAGTCGCCCAGCAACGCCGCGACCTGGCCCTTCCGCTGGTCCTTCTCGGCCGCCATCGTGTGTTCAAGGAGCTCCTGGTCGGAGGACTGGGCCGCGCCGCGGCCCTGGCGCGAAAGCCGATGATGCGAAACGGGGACCAGCGGATAGTGCTGCAGCACTTCCTGGAAAATGCTCCGCTCCCGCCGGCTCATGGTGAAGACGAGCCGGTCCGGCTCTTTGCTGGCCAGCTTCATGGCTCGTCGCGCTCCATGGTGGCGTGCAGGGTGTAGCCTTGAAGGCGATGCACGTAAAACTCCGCGCGTTCCAGGCTCTCGCGCGTGAGCACGCTCCGGCCCTGCTTGTGGACTTGCAGCATGTGCCGCTCGGCCTTGGACTTGTTCCAGCCAAACACCGCCATGAAGACGTGGGTCACGTACGGCATGAGATTCACCGGGTCGTTCCAGCAGATCACCAGCCAGCCCGGCTCCAGGGCGTCTTTCGATTTCGTCTGGTTCTCCTGCTCAACGTCGGGGAGAACCACCGGTTCCAGCACTTGCGGCATGGGGCGAGGATACGACGGGCGAAACGGTCTTTCAATGGCCGCGTGCGGGAGGCGCCCCCGCCCCCTCGGCCGGCGTCAATCGTTTCCTCGCCTCCAGGCCTGGGGTGCGGTGGTTGCCGCTGCGCACGGTGAAGCGGACCTTGTCCAGGTAATCGAGCAGCGGCACCGCGAACTTCCGGCTCACGCCCAGCGCGTCGCGAAATTCCATCGTGGAGAACGACGCCCTTTGGGCGAACAGGCGCAGGGCCACTTGCTGGCCCGCCTCCACCGCGTCGCGGTGCATGGTGACGCGCTCGTCCAGGCGCACCAGAACGCCGCGTTCGGTCAGGAGGCGGAGCATGCGCTCGACGCGCGGCAGTAGTTCGCCCACCGCTGCCGCCAGTTCCTCGGCGCTCGGCGTGGCCCAGCCGGCTTGCGTCATGGCGGCGGTGATGCGGTCGCACAACTGCTGGTCGCGGTCGGTGACGCGGGCGCTCCAGCCGGCTTGCGCCAGCACGACGCCGTTGCGCTCGACCTTGCCGGCTTGAAGCAACGACGCCACGGCCCTCTCTTGCAGGCGCGCGCACGGCCCCAGACTGGCGGCCAGTTCTTCCGTCGTCACCCCGGCGCGCTGCGGGTTGGCGGCGTGAAACGACTGGATCGCCGCGAGGATTCGCGCCGCCACTTGGCCAACGGCCTCGCGATGAGCGAACGCGCCGCCGGAGAGAGACATCACGCGGCCGCCCGCCTGCAACGTCTTCACCAACGCCGCCACTTCGTTGGCGCGGAGGAAACACCGCTTCGTCAAGTCGGCCAGCGTGAGCGGCGCGGCGGTTTCCTTCAGCATCAACTCGCCCCAGCGCAAGGGATCGTCCAGCGCCTCGCGGCGGGCGGTCAAGCTATCCAGGGTCCATTGTTTCTGGCGGCGCAGCCGGGTGTTGCTCACGCCCAGGATGCGACCGCCCCCGATGGTCGTGAGGCCGCTCTGGCCGGAGGACGGTAGATTGGCGCGCACGACAAAGCGTTCGCCAGGGACCAGCGCCAGCGGCTCAGCCAGGCGCACTTGGACCAGTTGCGTCTGGCCCGGCAACATCTCCGTGCCTTCCAGCATCGCGAGGCGGGCCAGCGCCGAAGCCGTGCCGACGTGGAAATGGGCTTCGAGGTAATCCTCCACGCGACCGCGCATCGAGCCGAGCACGCGCAGTTCCGCCTCGGCCATCGAAACCGCCGGCACGGCATCGGACTCGCAGAGGACTTGGCCGCGCTTCACGGCGAGATGGTCGATCTCAGGAAGATTCATCGCCACGCATTCGCCGGCCCGCGCCTCGGCGGCTTCCTCGCCATAGACCTGCATCCTTCGCACGTGCCCCATCAAGCCCGCCGGCAGCAGGTGCAATGGGTCGCCGAGCCGCAGTCTTCCGCTCGACGGAATCCCGGTGACCACCGTGCCCGAACCCCGAATGGTGAACACGTCTTCCACCCACACGCGCAACAGGCCGGAACTGGGCCGCTCGTCGCAGGCATCGACCACTTGGTTGAGCGCGTCGAAAAAGCCCTCGAAGCCTTCGCCGGTGATGTTCGACAACGGACAAATGGGAGCCGCCTCCAGAAACGTTCCCGCCAGCAACGCGCGGATGTTGTCGATGACCGTCGAGCGCCGCGCGTCATCGACCAAGTCGATCTTGGTCAGCGCCACCAAGCCGTGCTTTACGCCCATGAGTGTGAGTACGTGCAGATGCTCGTGCGTCTGGGGCATGATCCCGTCATCGGCCGCCACCACGAAGATGACGACGTCGATGCCGTGCGCGCCCGCGACCATGTTGCGGATGAAATCGACATGGCCCGGCACATCCACCACGCCCACGACGCGATTGCCAGCGAGCCGGCACGGGGCAAAGCCGAGATCAATGGTCAGCCCGCGCTGCTTCTCCTCCGCCAGCGTGTCCGTGTCGCAGCCCGTCAGGACTTTGACCAGGGCCGTCTTGCCGTGGTCCACGTGCCCAGCGGTGCCGAGCATGATGTTCTTTCGGGTCATGGAGGGAAGAGGGACGGAGCGGTGGAGCAGTGGAGGGATGGAGTGGTGCCTCCGCTGTCATGGTTTGGTTTGCCGCATTTCTCCATTGCTCCAGGACTCCGCTTGTCATCGCGCCGTGGTTCGCTTCACAAAGCCACGATCTCGCGTCGCCGCTGGACGAACCGGCAACGCTGCGAGTAGCCAACCTGGCGGGCGAGTTCGACCGCTTCGGTGAAGTTCAGCCCCACTTCGGCCGGCGCGTGCGCGTCGGAGCCGAACGTGATCGGCACGCCCTTCCGCGCCGCCAGGCCCAGCAACTGCGGATTCGGATAGATTTCTTTGCAGTCCTTGCGCAGGCCGGCGGTGTTCAGTTCGATGGCGGTGCCCGTCTTGGCCGCCGCGTCCAGGAAGCGTTCGTAGAGCGGCCCGCAATCGCCGGACGGACGATGCCCGAACTTCTTCGGCAGGTCCGCATGGCCAATGATCTGGAAAAACCCCGAAGCTGCGGCGTGCGTGAGCCGGTCGAAGTAGAGGCCCCACACCTCGGTTACGTCGTGCGCTGCCCACTCGGCAAGCTTGCTCGGATTGTCCACGTCCCACGAGTCCATGACGTAGTGGACCGAGCCAATGAAGTAGTCCCAGGCGTGCCGGGCGGCGAGGTCGCGAATCCACTCCTCGTGCCCCGGCAGATAATCCACTTCCAGCGCCAGGCGGATCACGAGTTGTGGGAAGTCCCGTTGGGCGCCGCGCACGTCCTCCACGTATTGGTCAAGCTGGGCGAGTTTCATGCGCCAGTTGTCGAAGCCGTCTTGGCGCATGGGCGAGTGATCGGAGAAGCCGATTTCCGTCAGTCCCAGCTTTTGCGCTTGCGCCGCGTACTCGCGGGGCGTGCCCACCGCGTGCTGGCAGAGCGGCGTGTGCATGTGATAGTCAGCCGGCCAAAGCATGGCGCGATTAGAAGCCAAAGCCGCACGCCACAAAAGGGAAAAAGCAGCGAGGATGGTGCCGCGCCGCGCTCATCGCCACAGCCACGCCAGCAGCGGCGCCACCGCGAGGCACGGCAAATAGTCGGCCAGTTCCACCCGGCGCACTTCAAAAATGATCAGGGCCATGCTGACCATGATGAGGCCGCAGATGCCGTTCACCGGGTCCACCAGGGCCCGGTCCAGCAGCATCGGCTCGACCCACTGCGCGGCCCGCGTGACTGTGACTTGGAAGGCCGCCATCGGCACCGCCGCGAGGATCACCGGCCAGCCGCACGTCATCACCAACGCCATGGCGATCAAGCCGTCCATGACGGCCTTGATCAGCAGTGGCTGGAAGTTCTGAGCCAGACCATCCTGAAGGGGCCCCAACATCGCCAACGGCGCGGCACAATAGAGGATGGCGGCCGCGATGAAGCCGTCGCTGGCGCGGGTCGGCGAATCCGGCTTGGCGGCGGCGAGTTTCTGTTTCGCGACCTGGCCCAGCCGGTTGACCCCTTTCTGCAGGCGGAGCAAGCGTCCAATCAGGTGCCCCAGCACAATGGCCAGCATCAGGATCAACGCCTGCTTCCCGATCTGCCAGAACGAGCCGCCGAAGCTGGTGAACGTGATCTTCATGCCCACCCAGACGGTATAGACACCCAGGACCACCTTGAGATATAGCTGCAACCGCTCGGAGAACGGACGGCGCATGGCCAGTCCCATCAAGCCGCCCAGCACAACTCCAATGATGTTCAAATAGGTTCCCAGCATGGCGAGAGGGTCAGCGGCCCGGAACGCGCGTCCGGGGGAAGCCCTCGATCACGGGCCTTCAGGAGTCGTTGCGTGCAGGTCATCACTTCTGGGGAAGAAGATTGCGGCGGCCGGCCCCACGGGGCAACAGACAAGTTTGAAATCTTCGCCGCCGGAAAAATTTCCGTCCCGTGAGCGTCATGTCAAACTGTAGCAGCCGACGTGAGGAGGCTCCATTCAGAGGTCAGAGGTCGGAATCCGCAATCTGCAATCTGCAATCCAGACAGAGCCTCCTCACGTCGGCTGCTACAGTTCTGCACTCGCTTCCCGTCTGAAACTCTTGCGCTCTGCCCGGCTTTGAGTAATAACTCGCCGGATTTTGGTCCGATGGTAAGGTTATCACGAGAATTAGAGCATATAGCGACGATGAACAGACGGCCTGAGCAAGTTCAAGAGCGCCCGCCCAAGCCGGCGGGTTTGCCACCGAAGCAGGGTTTGTACGACCCGCAATTCGAGCACGATGCCTGCGGTGTGGGCTTTGTCGTCAACATCAAAGGCCGCAAGTCCAACCGCATCGTGCGCCAGGCCCTCACCATCCTGATGAATCTGCGCCATCGGGGCGCCTGCGGCTGCGAGCCGAACACCGGCGACGGCGCGGGCATCCTCATGCAGATGCCGCATTCCTTCCTCCAGCAGGCTTGCGACGACAAGAACATCCCCCTGCCGGGGCAGGGCGAATACGGCGTCGGCATGGTCTTCATGCCCACGACGCCTACGGCCCGCCAGGAGTGCCGCAAGATTTTCGAGCAGATCGTGTCCGACGAAGGCCAGCGGGTGCTAGGCTGGCGCACCGTGCCCACGGACGACAACACGCTCGGCGCCACCGCCGTGGTCGGCGAACCGGTCGTGCAGCAGGTCTTCATCGCCCGCAACCCCAAGCTGTACGATGACATGGCCTTCGAGCGGAAGCTCTACGTCATCCGCAAGCGCGCCGAGAATGCCATCCGCTACGGCAAGGTTGCCGCCCACAAGAGCTTTTACATCCCCAGCCTCTCGCACCGCACGATCGTGTACAAGGGCATGCTCACCTGCGAACAGGTCGAGGAGTTCTATCCCGAATTGAAGGACCCGGCGATGGAGAGCGCGCTGGCGTTGGTGCATTCGCGTTTCAGCACGAACACCTTTCCGAGCTGGGACCGCGCTCATCCTTACCGCTTCATCGCCCACAACGGGGAGATAAACACCCTGCGCGGCAACATCAATTGGATGCACGCCCGCCAGGCGCTCTTCGCGTCTGATCTCTTCGGCGACGACATAAAGAAAATCCTCCCCATCATCAGCCCCGACGGCAGCGACTCGGCCATGTTCGACAACTGCCTCGAACTGCTCACGCTGGCGGGCCGCTCGCTGCCGCACGCGATGATGATGATGATCCCGGAGCCGTGGACCAACCACGAGAGCATGAGCGACGCGAAGAAGGCGTTTTACGAGTACCATTCCTGTCTCATGGAACCGTGGGACGGCCCGGCCTCCATCGCCTTCACCGACGGCGTGCGCATCGGCGCGTGCCTCGACCGCAACGGCCTGCGGCCCTCGCGCTATTACGTGACCAAGGACGATCTGGTCATCATGGCCTCCGAAGTGGGCGTGCTCGAAGTCGAGCCGGAACGCGTGCTGCACAAGGGCCGTCTTCAACCGGGCCGCATGTTTCTCATCGACACCGAAGAGGGCCGCATCGTGGCGGACGAGGAACTCAAGAAGCGGATGTCCACCGCGCATCCCTACCGCCAATGGCTCAACGAGCAGATGGTCGAATTGGCCAACGTGCCCGCCGCGCCCTCGGTGGTGGAGCCGGACCACAAGACGGTGGTGCAGCGCCAGCAAGCCTTCGGCTACACCTTCGAGATTTTGCGGATGCTCATGGCGCCCATGGCGCGGGATGGCGTCGAAGCCATCGGCTCGATGGGCAACGACGCTCCGCTGGCTGTGCTCTCGAACAAGCCGCAGCCGCTCTACAATTACTTCAAACAGCTCTTCGCGCAGGTCACGAATCCGCCCATCGACTGCATCCGCGAAGAAATTGTCACCTCGACTGAAACCACGATTGGCAGCGAACGCAACCTGCTCCAGCCCGAGCCGGAAAGCGCCCGCCTGCTGGAACTCAAGTCGCCCATCCTGACGAACGAGGAACTCGCGAAGCTGCGCCACATCGACCTGCCCGGCTTCAAGTCGGTCACGCTGCCGATTCTCTTCCAGGCGGCGGAAGGTGAAGACGGCCTGCGGCGGGCGCTCGACGAATTATACGCCCACGCCAGCCGGGCCATTCAGGGCGGCGTGAACATCCTGATCCTCTCCGACCGCGGCATTGATCGCGACCACGCGCCCATCCCGGCGCTGCTGGCGGTGTCCGGCTTGCACCATCATCTCATTCGGGAAGGCACGCGCACCCGCGCCGGCTTGGTGCTGGAATCGGGCGAGCCGCGCGAAGTCCACCACTTCGCGGTCCTCATCGGCTACGGCTGCGGCGCGATCAACCCCTACTTGGCGTTCGAGACGCTCGACGACATGATCCGCGAGGGTCTGCTCGAAGACCTCGATCACAAGACGGCGTGCAAAAACTACGCCAAGGCCGCGGTCAAGGGCGTCGTCAAGGTTTGCTCCAAGATGGGCATCTCCACCATCCAGAGCTACCGCGGCGCGCAGATTTTTGAAGCGGTGGGCCTCGGCCAGGAACTGGTGGACAAGTATTTCACCTGGACCCCGTCGCGCGTCGGCGGCATCGGGTTGGAGGAACTGGCCAAGGAAGTTCTCACCCGCCACGAACACGCCTTCCCACCCATCCCGGTCAATGGCGAGGTGCTCGACCCCGGCGGCGACTACAAGTGGCGGGCCGAGGGCGAGGCGCATCTGTTCAACCCCGAAACGATCCATCTGCTGCAAAAGGCCACGCGCACCGGGAGCTACGACACTTTCAAGCAGTACTCGAAGCTGATCGACGAGCAGGGCAAGCAACTCTGCACGTTGCGCAGCTTGCTCGAGTTGAAGTTCGCCGCCAACCCCGTCCCCCTCGAGGAAGTCGAGTCCGTTGAGTCGATCGTGTCGCGCTTCAAGACGGGCGCGATGTCCTACGGCTCGATCAGCCAGGAGGCCCATGAGACGCTGGCCATCGCCATGAACCGCATCGGCGGCAAGAGCAACACCGGCGAAGGCGGCGAAGACCCGGCGCGCTATCCCTCGCTTCCCAACGGCGACTCCAAATGCAGCGCCATCAAGCAGGTGGCCTCGGGTCGTTTCGGCGTGACCAGTTCCTACCTGGTCCATGCCAGCGAACTGCAGATCAAGATGGCCCAGGGCGCCAAGCCCGGCGAAGGCGGCCAGTTGCCCGGACAAAAAGTGTATCCGTGGATCGCCAAGGTCCGACACTCCACGCCGGGCGTGGGCCTCATCTCCCCACCGCCGCACCACGACATCTACTCGATCGAAGACCTCGCCGAGTTGATTCATGACTTGAAGAACGCCAACGAGCACGCGCGGATCAGCGTGAAACTCGTGGCCGAAATCGGCGTCGGCACGGTGGCCGCGGGCGTGGCCAAGGCGCACGCCGACGTGGTCCTCATCAGCGGCCACGATGGCGGCACGGGGGCCTCGCCCCAGACCTCGATCAAACACGCGGGCCTGCCGTGGGAACTCGGCCTGGCGGAAACCCACCAGACGCTGGTGATGAACAATCTCCGCAGCCGCATCGCGGTGGAAACGGACGGCCAGTTGAAGACGGGCCGCGACGTGGTCATCGCCGCGTTGCTGGGCGCGGAGGAATTCGGCTTCGCCACCGCCCCGCTGGTCACGCTGGGCTGCATCATGATGCGCGTGTGCCATCTCAACACCTGCCCGGTGGGAGTGGCCACGCAAGACCCGCGGCTGCGAAAACTGTTCAGCGGCAAGCCGGAGTACGTCGTCAACTTCATGCGCTTCATCGCGCAGGAAGTCCGCGAGTGGATGGCCCGGCTTGGCTTCCGCCGGCTCAATGAAATGGTCGGGCGCCGTGACAAACTCGAACCGAAGAAAGCCATCGAACACTGGAAGGCCCGGGGCCTGGACTTCTCGAACATCCTCTACATGCCGGAAGTGCCGCTCGATGTCGGCACCTACAACAGGGACCGGCAGGACCACGGCTTGGACAAGTCGCTCGACAAACGCATCCTCTTCAAGGTTTGCCGGAAGGCCCTGGAGAACCGCGAAAAAGTCCGCGCTACGCTTCCGATCGGCAACGTCAATCGGGTCGTCGGCACGCTCGTGGGCAGCGAAATCACCCGCCGCTATGGGGCCGATGGCCTGCCCGAGGACACCATCAAGATTCACTTCAAAGGCTCCGCGGGCCAGAGCTTCGGCGCGTTCATCCCGAAGGGCATGACCTTCGTGCTCGAAGGCGACTCCAACGACTACATCGGCAAGGGGCTGAGCGGCGGCAAGATCATTGTCTTTCCGCCCGAAGGCTCGTCCTTCGTCCCGGCCGAGAACATCATCATCGGCAACGTGGCTCTGTACGGCGCGACCAGCGGCGAAGCCTACTTCCGCGGGATGGCGGGGGAACGCTTCTGCGTCCGCAACAGTGGCGCCAGCGCCGTGGTGGAAGGCATCGGCGATCACGGTTGCGAGTACATGACCGGCGGCCGGGTCGTGGTGCTGGGCGCAGCGGGCCGGAACTTCGCTGCCGGCATGAGCGGCGGCGTGGCCTACGTCATTGACGAAGCCGGCGACTTCGCCACGCGCTGCAACCAGCAAATGTGCTCGCTGGAGAAGCTGACCGACCCGGAGGAAACCGAGGCCGTCCGCAAGCTGATTCACAACCACGCCCACCACACCAAGAGCCAACTCGCGTTCAAAGTGCTCGCCTTGTGGGAACAGTACGTGCCCAAGTTCGTCAAGGTTCTGCCCAAGGATTACGCCCGCGTGCTCAACTGCCTGCAGAAGGTGAAGGAGCAAGGCCTGAGTGGCGACGAAGCCATCATGGCGGCCTTCGAGGAAAACGCCCGCGACCTCGCCCGCGTCGGCGGCGGGTGAGTGACTCTGGAACATTCGTTCGCGCTTCGACTCCTGATCCTCGACAGCCGCACAAAAGGTCCTCCCTCTCCCATCGGGTGGGAGCACAGGTGGCCGGCTGGTTCGCGGTCGATGACCGGGCCGCAGGAAAGGTTCTCCCTCTCCCATCGGATGGGAGAGGGTTGGGGTGAGGGTTCAGGGGGAACGTGTGCTACTTCGCGCCCTGGTCGATCCAGGCCCGGATCAGGGCAACTTGGTCTTTCGACAACGGCTTGGCTTTGTCAGCAGGCGGCATGGCATCGTCTTCGGGCACGATGCGGGCCACCGCTTGGACCAAGAAGCTGTTGGCGCTGTCGCCCGGCACAATGACCTTTCCCAGATCGCCGCCCTTGAGGGCGCCGGCCAAACTGTCCAGCCGGAGCTTGCCTTTGGTCTTCTCGGCGCCGTGGCACTTGATGCAGGTGCCGTCGAAGATGGGCTTGATGTCCGCCGCGTAAGTCACGTTCGGCTTGGCTGCGGCCGGGGGCAGTTTGCTGAGGTCCACCGCTTTCGGTTTGGCGCCGGAGGCCGTGGACAGGAGGGCGAGGGAGACGGCTGCGACCGCGAGGGGACTCACTGATTTCATAGTCTATACTGCGCTTCGATACTCATGGGCGCGATCAGGCTCACCCGTCGCGGGCGAAAGAGTCACACACATTCACTTGCGACGCAAGCGGTGGCCCTGATCCAAAGCGCGCTTCCGAGTCTTCGGGGAGGTCACTTCACCACTTTCACCTTCTCCCACTTGTTGGTCTTGGCCGACTTCAGGACCGCGTCGCAGACGTACTGCGTTTCCAGCGCTTCCTTGAACGTCGGACTGGCGGGTTTGCCCGTGGCCAGGCCGGTCAGGAAGTCGGCCAGTTGGTGAACGAAGCTGTGCTCGAAGCCGATGGTCAGGCCGGGCACCCACCAGTTCTTCATGTAGGGATGGTCGCCGTCGGTGACGTGGATGGAGCGCCAGCCGCGCAACTTGCCCTCGTCCTTGTGGTCGAACCATTGCAGGCGGTGCGAGTCGTGCAGGTCCCACGCGATGGAGGCGTGCTCGCCGTTGATCTCAAAGGTGTAGAGCGCCTTGTGCCCGCGGGCGTAGCGGGTGGACTCGAACGTGGCCAGCGAACCGTTGGCGAAGCGGCACAGGAACGCGCAGGCGTCGTCGATTCCCACTTTCTCCACCTTGCCGGTCAACTGGTGCTTGCGCTCTTTGATGAACGTCTCGGTCATGGCGTTGACGGTCGCGATGCTGCCGTTGAGCCAGAGGGCCGTGTCGATGCAATGCGCGAGCAAGTCGCCGGTGACGCCGGAGCCGGCGGCCTTCACGTCGAGACGCCACAGCGCGTCACCGCCCTGAGGCAGGTCTTTCGAGATGGTCCAGTCCTGAAGGAATTTGGCCCGGTAGTGGAAAATCTTCCCCAGCCGGCCTTCGTCGATGAGTTTCTTGGCCAGCGTGACGGCGGGAATGCGCCGGTAGTTGAACGAAACGAGATTCGGCACGCCCGCCTTCGCGACGGCCTTGACCATGCCCTCGGCTTCCTTGCCGTCGCGGGCCAACGGCTTCTCGCAAATGATCATCTTGCCGGCCTTGGCGGCGGCGATGGCGACCTCGGCGTGCAGATTGTTCGGCAGGCAGATGTCAACCAGGTCAATGTCTTCGCGGGCGAGGAGTTTCTTGTAGTCCGTCTCAACGGATTCAAAGCCCCACTTGGCGGCGTGGGCGGCGGCCTTCTCGCCGTTGAAATCGCAGATCGCCTTGAGGACGGGCTGGTATTCGAGGTCAAAGAAGTTGCCGACCTTGCGGTGGGCGTTGGAATGCGTGCGGCCCATGAAGCCGCAACCGATGAGTCCGACGTTGAGTTGTTTCATGTTGGATCGTTGTTCGTGGTGAGTTGTTCGTTGTCTGTTGAGATGGAGCTTGTGTTCCCAGCTAGGCCTTCCACCCGTGGTTCTCGCGCACCTGGATCATGGCGGCGAGGATGTCGTTCCAGGTCTGCTGCTGCATCATGACGGCGTTTGGGAACATGCAGCCGTCCCAGCAGACGTGTTTGAATTTCTTCGTCACCTTGCCGGCATCATCGCGCATCCAGTAGCCGGCGTCGCGCGCGATGTTCAGCTTGCCGTTCGGGTCGGTGGCCATGCAGTGCTTGCCGGTCTTCTCGTGCGCGCCGCTGCCTTTCACCGTGGCGTCGTTCTGGGCGACGTGGAAGTCGATCGTCCACGGGCGCAACGCGGCGGTAAGCTTCTTCATGGCCTTGTGGAAGACTTCCGGTTCCCAGTTGAACTTCTCCGGCACGATGCGGTGCTCCGGCGCGTTGTAGCCGAGCACGTAGAGGAGCGTGTGCGCCATATCGGCCTGGAAGCCGAGATACTTGGGCTGGCCCACGCCTTCGAGCACCTGGAGCATGTATTTCCACGAGTGCATCGCGCCCCAGCAGATTTCGCCTTCGGCGGCGAGACGTTCGCCGTGGTCTTTGGCGACCTTGGCGGCTTCCTTAAACGTGGCGATGATCCGCTTCGTGTTGCCCTTGGGATCCTTGTCCCAATCAATCACGCCGCTGGCGGAATCTATGCGCACGACGCCGTGCGGGCGAATGCCGAGTTCGCGGAACTTCTTGGCGATGCGGCAGCCCTTGGCGACCTGGCCGACGAACTTCTTGCGGTCTTCCTCGCCGCCCATCGCGCAGCCGCCGCCGGTCGGGGGCCAGATCGGGGCCACCACGGAGCCAACGACGAGGCCCTTCTTCGCGATCTTGGCGGCGATGCGCTTCAGGTCGTCGTCGCTGGAATCAATGTTGATGTGCGGCTCAAAGAGAAAGATGTCCACGCCGTCGAACTTGGTGCCGTTGACCTCGGCCCTGGCGGTGAGGTCCAGCATGGTGTCGAGGCCGATGCAGGGTTCGGCGCCGGGGCTGCCCTTGCCGACGAGGCCGGGCCACATGGCGTTGTGAAGTTTGGGGAAGTTGTTGGAGGATGTGTTCATGGCTGTTCCTTTCGCTGTTCAGCGTGTCGCATGTCGATGGCGATGCCGTGGTCCATTTTCGCTTCGGAAATGTGCGGAGAAGGTAGCAACCGGCGCTTTCCGATCAATGCCAAAGTGCGGTATCGCGCTACTTGGTCCGGGCCACCAACCACTCCGGCCGGTCCTTCCGCGCCCGGCCAGAGCCATGACGGCAGAGGGGACGCTTGCGAAAACACCTGTCGAATCACGCGGAAGGAGCTAAAGTCCCCCGCCGCCCCACCGATAAGAGGCCGTCGCAAGACACGGCGGCTGGCAGCCGAAAAGAGCCGGCGGGGAAAACGGTGGATGCCCCTATCGAAATTCCATCCGCGACAAGGATGTCGTGATAAATCAATGCCCCCTCGTCGGGGCGAACTCACGGATAGAGTTATGGTCATTAACACAAATACATCGGCGATGGGCGCGGCTCGCGTGCTCTCGGAGTCCTCTGCACTGTTGTCCAAGTCGCTCGCGCGCTTGTCCTCCGGCTCGAAAATTATTTCCCCGGAAGACGACGCGGCGGGTTTGGCGACGTCGATCAAGTTTGACGCGCAGATCAACCGCCTCCGGGCGGCCCAGTCAAACATCGGCAGCGCCGTCTCGTTCAACCAGACCCAGGACGGCTTTCTCAAGAAAGTCGGCAAAGCCCTGGATCGCATGAGCGAACTGGCCACCCTGGCGCAAGATCCCACCAAGGCCAACGAACTGGGCAACTACCAGAAGGAATTCGCGGAACTGC